>DAOQWL010000010.1:0-92917 GCA_035342095.1 Sedimentisphaerales bacterium
TGCCTATCTTAACATTCCAAAATTTCTTCCACTCCGTTTCATGCGATGGCCCTGCTGCTCGATGGTGACGAGCTTGCCGACGCCGCTCTTCTCGACGTTCTCCCGCGATTCCTGGATGCGCCGCGGATCGATATCGTACCCGACGGCCTTGCAGCCGTACTTCTTCGCGGCGGCGATGGGGATGCGAGCGTCGCCACAACCCAGGTCGTACACCACGTCCTTCTTCTCCACCTTGGCCAGCTCCAGCATCTTCTCCACCACCTTGGGGGGCGTGGGAATGTAGACAACGTCCGGCACACGCGGGCCCGCAACGGGCTCCTTCTTCAGGGGGGCGGTCCACAGGTAGACCTTGTGCACGCGGTTCGAGTCCCTGGCGTCCGGCACCATGACGACGCGGTCCGGCGTAACGCCTTTCATGTCGAAGTCGTGCGAGACGATCCGCGAGCCCGGCTTGAGCTTCTCCAACTGCGGGATCAGCTTGACGTTCAGGCTGGGCAGCAAATACAGCGTCACCACATTGGCGCCGCTGAGGTCCAGGGTGAAGATGTCCTTCTGCTCGATGGCCACAAGGTTGCCGACTCCGTTGGCATCGACATTCCGGCGTGACTCCTCGATGCGCTGGGGATCGATATCGTACCCGACGGCCTTGCAGCCATACTTCTTCGCGGCCCTGATGGGGATGCGGGCGTCGCCGCAGCCGAGGTCATAGACCACGTCGTCCTTGGTCACCTTGGCCAGTTCCAGCATCTTCTCCACCACGTTGTGCGGCGTGGGCAGGAAGATGACGTCGGGCTCGCGCAGAGATTCGGCCGCCCCCACGAACGAAGCCAGTCCGATCGACACCACAACAGCACAGACGAAGAACGTTCGCGTTGCCATAGTGCAGCCCTCTCAAAAGAGTCCCGGCCCTTGCCCCGCGCAAACACAGCGAACACACGACGCGCGGGTCTGTCATTGTATGCCAGGACGGACCGCAAGGGAATACCGTCCGACGGAATTATACGGGACGGGTCCATCCGTCCGGAGTCCTCAATGAGCAGGTAGGCAACCGCCACGGAAGAACGTATAATGCCTGGTCGCGGATGATCGCGGATCGGAGGTATGCATGGTCGTGAAGAGCGTGTCGAAGCGACGACGAAGAATCTTGGCGGTTCTCATTGTGCTGATCGCAGCCGTCGCGTACCTGGCGGTCAGGATCGTCCTGCTGGTGACCGCCAAACCCACGATCTCGGTCAACTATGCGGCCCAGTACAACGAGTGCCTGAAAGCGGCGGACCTCGATCCCAACGACAACGCGGCCCCCGGCTATCGGGCGGCCTTCGCCCTGTTGCCCGATACCACGGACGACATCTGGGCGGTCGGCGCCCTGTGGCGATATGAACCCAACAGCATCGTGCGGAAGACTGTGGACTCGTGGGTCGCGTCTTGCGACGAGGCGATGCAGGCCCTCCGTCAAGCCAGCAAACAGCGGGCTTTCCGGGCGGAGTTGTCCACGGTGAACTTCTTCGATCCCGTGTCCATGGAGGGACTGAGTCTCCGCAGCTTCCGCACGGCAGCAATCTGCCTGCGCTGCAAAGCCCAGTCGCTGGCGATTCAAGGAGACCTCGCCGGGGCGTTCGACTGTATCGTGACAGTATGCCGAATGGCTCGCCACCTGAACACTGGCGGCAGAATGCACATCAACATCGGCCAGGCGTTGAACGGACTGGCCATGAGCACTGCGCTCGACGTGCTCTCGCGGATGCAGGTGGATTCCAGCCTTCTGAGCAAGGCCCAGATCCAGTTCGAGGAAACCCTCCTTGGCAGCAAGCCGCCAAGCTTCGCGGGCGACGAGGTCCTGCTCCAGGATGCCATCCAACGATGTTTCACGGACAACGGCAAAGGCAACGGGCACATGATCCCCGGGATCTTCTACGATGAGTTTCGCAGAATCGAGACCCCGCAGAATGAGCTGGTGGCCAACGGGGTCTATCTGAGGTTCCTCTACATCGCGTGGGCTCACCCAAGCCGCGTGCAGACGCTCCGGACGTTGAAGGGCCTCGTCCAGAGAGCGAACGAACTCGTTACGCAATCCCCCTGGGAACTCCGAGCCAAGGGGACGAGCCATGAACAGGAACTGACGAGACTCGCCAGGGGCAACTACTTCCTCCAGTTCATGACCACGGACGCAACACTGGCGAGGACCATTGAGCTGCACCATAGAATCCGGGTATCCGGCGAGGCCCTGGTCACGACGATGGGCCTGCTGCGATTCCACAAGGACAAAGGCGTCTGGCCCGCGAGCCTGGAGGAGCTTGCCGGCGCGAGATACATTCGAGCGGTCCCCCTCGATCCCTGGAGCGGCAAGCCGCTCGTGTACAAACCAGCGGGCGACTCGTTCATTCTCTACGGTTGCGGGCTGGACTTCGACGATGACGGCGGACTCGCCAGCAAATGGGGCAGTTCGCCCGAAGGCGGCGACCAGGTCTTCTGGCCGGTTGAGGAGTACAAGAAATGAGCACACGAATCGTTCTTGCGTTGCTGACTCTCTCGCTGACTTCTTCCGCCCAGAACTCGACCGATGCCGTCGGCGATCTCGTCGCGAGACTCCCGACGGCGCTCCGCGAGTACAAGGTCATCGTGGAACCGGACCAGAACGAACCCGAGTGGTGGGCGGGGGCGCCGTCCGTGGTTCGGGACAAGACCGGCACGTTCTGGCTCGCCTGTCGGATGCGGACCGCGGACGCCCCTCGCGGCCTGCGAGGCTATGAGATCCGCATTCTCCGCAGCGACGACGGCGTCCATTTCACGAAGGTCCTCAGCATTCGCCGGGAGGATGTGCCCATCCCCGGTTTCGAGCGCCCCGCTCTCCTGACCGATCCCCGGACGGGCCGATTCAAGCTCTACGCCTGCGGCCCGTGGAAGGACGGCCCTTGGTCGATCCTGAAGTTCGACGACGCCAACGATCCCGCGCGGTTCGAGCCGGCCTCCGCAAAGCCGGTCATCCAGCCGCAGAGTCCATCCTACGAGCGCGATGTGATCGTCGACGGCTACAAGGACCCGTTCATCCTCTTCGCCGAGGGGCGATACCACTGCTACGTCATCGGCACCATGCGGCGAACCGAGCGGATCTACCACTTCCACAGCCAGGACGGCGACCGCTGGGAACCGGTCGGCAGTCCGTACCAGTCGATCATGGACCTCACCGGCTGGCACGATTTCTACGTCCGCCCGGCCTGTGTCCTGCCGGTCGGCGTCGGCTGGCTGTTCCTCTACGAAGGCTCCAACTGCGACTGGTACGACCCGGTCTACAATATCGCGACGGGCGTCGGCTTCACATTCGACCTGCATCACGTCACCGACCTGACGCCCGACGCCCCTCTGGTCGCGAGCACGACGCCGAGCGAACGCTTCCACACCTGGCGATATTCGCACTGGATGTGGGTGGGCGACGAACTGTGGGTGTACGCGGAGGTGGCCCGTCCCAACGGATCCAACGAGATTCGCCTGTTCCGCCTGGCCCGGTGAGTCAGAAGGGGGATACACGCAACTGGAGGCTCGCTCTTGCAGCGAGGCTGGTTTGCGCGTAGTCTGGCTTCGTCCCGCGGGTGAACCCGCAGAATGCGAACCTGTCGGGGGAACACCGAGTAGACAACAGGACCAAGCACGCAACGAAGACGATAGCAGGTCAAGAGACCATGGATAGTGAACGACTACTGTACGATATCAACGAATTGAATCACCTGTTCCGCAACAGCGTCAGCGTCGAGACACTGTTGGGCAAGGCGGTCGAGATGGTGGCCGAGCGGACGCAATCTGCGGTCTGCTCGATCTACCTCTACAACCCCGAGGCGAAGGAGCTGACGCTGCGGGCGACGCGAGGGTTGAACCCCGAGTCCGTCGGGCAGGTGCGTCTGAAGCTGGGCCAGGGACTGACCGGCCTGGCCCTCCAGGAGATGCGAGCGGTCTGCGAAGCGGACGCCAGCCGCAGCCCGAACTACAAGTTCTTCCCCGGCATCTTCGAGGAACGATACAACGCCTTCCTGGCGGTCCCGATCGCGCGAGGCATCTCGAAGATGGGCGTCCTGGTCGTCCAGCGGGACACGAGCCAGTGCTTCATCGCCTCCGACGTCACCGCCCTGGAGACCGTCGCCTCCCAGCTCGCCAACATCATCGAGAACGCCCAGTTCATCCTGGGCATCCACGAGCCGGCGGCGGAGACTCCCAAAGGCCCGCCTACCGAGCTCAGATTCGTCAAGGGCAAGATGGCCGCAGAGGGCTTCGCGTACGCCCCCGCCGTCGTCCTCGATAAGCAGCGAGGTCTGGCGACGCTCTCCGGGCGGGACGACGCTCGGACCTACACGCTCGATGACTTCCGCACCGCGGTGGTCCGCACGGAGAGCCAACTGGAGCAACTGCAGGAGCAGGTCGAGAACAAGCTGTCCGACGCCGCGTCGCTGATCTTCGCCGCCCACCTGATGATCCTGAAGGACCGCGACTTCGTCGGGCGGATCACCGCGAAGATCGAGTCGGGCGTCAACGCCCCCGCGGCGGTGTCGGAAGTCGCGACAGGGTACATGCGGACCTTCCTCGCCAGCGACAGCGCCTACATGCAAGAGAAGGCCAACGACATCGAGGACCTGGCGGTCCGCCTGGTGAACAACCTGGTCAGCACAACCGCCCAGGGCGACGCCTATCGCGACCACGTCGTCGTCACGCGGGCGCTGTTCCCCTCGGACCTCCTGAAGCTCTCCACCGAGGGCGCCAGTGCCGTGATCCTCGTCGGCGGAGGCGTCACCTCGCACATCTCCATCCTCGCGCGGTCCCTGGCCATGCCCATGGTCATCACGGACACCTTCGACCTGCTGAACGTGCGAGACGGCACCCCCCTGCTGGTCGATGCCGAGGTCGGAAATGTCTTCGTCGATCCCGACGATTCGGTGCTCAACAAGTTCTGGACCCGCCAGCGGGCCCGGCTCACCCTGGACGATCAGAAAAAGCTCATGAAGCCGGTCACCACGACCGCTGATGGTACGCGGGTCCGGCTCACCGCCAACATCAACCTGCTGACCGACCTCAAAGTCGCGGTCGAGCTCCACTGCGACGGCATCGGCCTGTACCGCACGGAGTTCCCGTTCATCATCCGCTCGACGTTCCCGTCGGAGGCCGAGCAGTACGTGATCTATCGCAAGCTGGTCGAGTCCATGCCGGACAAGCCCGTCACCTTCCGCACCCTCGACGCCGGCGGCGACAAGATCCTGTCCTACTACCACGACGTAAAGGAGCAGAACCCCGCGATGGGCATGCGGTCCATCCGCTTCTCGCTCCAGAACAAGGCCATTTTCGCCGAGCAGGTCCGCGCCATCCTCCGCGCGGGCGTCGGCGCCAACCTGCGGATCATGTTCCCGATGATCTCCTCGCTCGAAGAGTTCCAGGAGGCCCGGCAGGTCGTCCACGACTCGATCGCCTCGCTGGCCAGGCAGGGCCTCGAACACAACGACAAGCCTTCGCTCGGGATGATGGTCGAGCTGCCCGCGGTGGTCGATCTGGCCGAGGAGTTCGCCCGCGAGGCGGATTTCTTCTCCATCGGGACCAACGACCTGATCCAGTTCATGCTGGCCGCCGACCGCACGAACGAGAACGTCGCGAGTTTCTACCTCCCCCACCACCCTGCGGTCCTGCGCACGTTGGCGAGAGTCGCCCGCGCCGCCCTGTCGCACGACTGCGACGTATCCATCTGCGGCGATATGGCCCACGATACGCGGTATACGCCGTTTCTCCTGGGCATCGGCGTGAAGGCGTTCAGCGTGGACCCGATCTTCCTGCTGCGGACCCAGCAGGCCATCACCGCCACGTCCCTGCCCGAAGCCCAAGCCCTCGCCAAGGAGATGCTGGATAAGAGCCGAATCAGCGACATCGCCGCCCTGCTGCCGGCACAGGCGGCATTTGCAGAACAGTAGGACGGGCAAATCTCGCAGCGTGTCGCGGTCGTCCAGGTATGTCCGGAATGGCGTTTGCCTGCCTCTATGCGGATTCTGATAGGCTCTTGGTGTTTGCGAGGGTTTTGTCATCCAGAACGAAGCGTGGCGAAGCAGAAGATCTGGCCCGCGACCAGGAGAGACCTCTGCTCCATAGCCCAGATCCTTCGGCTGCACTTCAGGATGACAAGTCCCTGCCCACGCACAAACCATTCCCAATCCGTATTGCTCCCTTTTGCCATTCGGACTGCCGTTTCCCTGTCCGCCGGAAGACCAGGGTACGCCTTTCACTTGTCCCATCTTCTGTTGACATGGAGGGATCAGAATGGTAGGATGTCAAGAAGGCAGCATGAGCCCTTCAGGGCAGCGTGTTGAGACCCGAAGGTGGAGGCAGGGAGATGAACAATCCCAGCGGTATGGTCCATGCGCAATACCATGGCAACCACCCGAAAAGGGGCAAGGTGTTCGGCGTTCCCGTCGACTTGGTCCCGGATGCCGTTTCTCTGGTGGGTAGCGTTGCACGTGCTGCGGAGGCCCGAGAAGGGGCGGTCATTTCCTACTTGACTGCAGATACCCTGGTGAAGGCCAAACGCCAGCCGTCTTTTCGAAACCTGCTCGGTCAGTGTGCAATCTGCTATGCCGATGGAATGGGCGCCTCCCTCGCAGCGTCTTTGATCCTGCATCAGCACGTCAAGAAAGTCACAGCCAATGACTGCTACCTCGACCTTTGCCGGGAATTCGCTCGAAAGGGCCTTGTCGTAGCATTCGTTGGAGGCGAGGAAGGCGTTGCCCAGGCTGCGGCGGCGTACGTTCGACAGAATACGAATCTGCCCGTCGCCTTCTGCAGCTCAGGGTACTTCACGCATTTCCAGGAAGAGGGGATTCTGGCAAAACTGGCAAGAGCCGATCCGCATGTCGTCCTCATGGCCATGGGCCAACCACGACAGGAATACTATGCGTTCCGCTGGCATCATGCGATGCCGGGCACTCTTTTTTACTGTGTGGGAGGTCTCTTCGACGTCATGACCGGCAGGGTCCGCACGCCCCCCCTGTTCCTGCGACGGGCGGGATTCGAGTGGGTGTGGCGACTGCTGCAGTCCCCTCGACGCCTCTGGCGACGCTATCTCGTCGGACTTCCCGTGCTGGCGGTGTGTGTGGCCACGGAAGTCGCGAGAACCAATCTCCGACTGGCAAGGTCAAAGGTGGGCAAAACAGATCGACAAGGACCGGACTCGTTCGCCATAGGAGAGCCGATGGGAGAAAGATGAACGCGCACCCGTCCCAATCAGACTCTTCTCCAAACAACCAGCCCGCTGGTTCCAGCAGGCCGAGAGTCTCAGTCATTGTCATTGCACGACACGCACACGAACTCCAAGACGTGCTTGGAGACCTGGATCAGCAGAACTGCAGTGACTTCGAGGTCGTCACGATCGTCGGGGCCATGAGCATCCCGCACGCATGGAACCTGGGCGTGAGTCGAGCGAGAGGGAGGATACTGCTGTTCACGGAAAGCGATTGCAGCCTCCCTCCCGATTGGGTCGAGCATCTGTCCGCGCAGGTTGAGATTCATGGGTTTGCCATGGGCGAGGAAGTGATAACGACTTCGCGGGCATGGTCGATGAGCAACGTGGGAATCAGGGCTCAGTTGGCGGCCCAGAACCCGTTCGATGAACGATTTGCCGTTGGCGAGGATACGGAGTGGTTCGAGAGACTGGCAAAAAAGGGATATCCTGTGATCCGACAGAGGGAACCCGTGGTATATCACCACCGTCACGAACTCGAAATGCGACGAGTCTGGTTATCTTTTCTCTCCGGAAAGTACAGAACCCTGATCATGCTGAGCCATGTCCATCCCCAGATGAATGCTCGCAGAATACTCCTGTCGTGCCTCTTTCGCATCAGTCGTGAGATCCTTGTGCTCGTAGGAGCAATCTGGGGCATTGCCTGCTACTGGCACATGATCCCCGGAAAACTCATTCGGGAGTCTGCCCGGGTCATGCACAGGCTCTACGAGCGGCCGGGCTCGGCAGCCGGACCTTGTATCGATGCGAGGATAGAGGCAACGCGCGGGTCGCACCGAGAGCCGCAGTAGGGCACCGCCGTTCTTCCACGCTCGCCGGACGTCTCGCGCCCCGCGTTACGGGGCCTTGATGTCGTAGCACATGAGGGCCTGGCCGCGGCGGATGTAGAGGCGGCCGTCGCTGATGGCGGGATGAGCCCAGTGCTCCTTTGTGCCTTTGGTCACCTTGAAGGAACTGACCAGCTCGTAACCGTCCGGCTTGATCCGGATCAGGCCGACCTGGCCCTTCTCGCCGTAGCCGTACAGCATACCGTCCACGCAGATGACCGAGCCCTTACCGACGAGCCTGTCGGTGAACTTGACCTTGCCGGTAGCCAGCTCGATACAGGTCCAGCTCCCGCCGGTGCTGGCGCCGTGGAGGCTGCCATCGACGAGGACGACGCCGCCGTGGTGGACATCGAGCGACTTCTCGGACCACTTCGGCTCAACGCTCGTCCCGTCGGGCGAGAGTTGGAAGCCGTGAGTGCCGTGGCGGTAGCCGTTGGTGATGCACATCAGCCCATCCTGATAGACCGGACTGACCGCCTGGATATCGTAGCTGACCTCGTGCGGGATGGTCCAGAAGATCTTTCCGGTATTGGCATCGACCCCGATCGCGGCCTTCTCGACGAGGGTCAGGATCAGGCGGTTGGGCCCTCGCGTGACCAAGACCGGCGAGCAATAAGCGGAGAGCTGGCTGAGTCCCTTGCTGGTCCAGATCGTCTCGCCGGTCATCTTGCTGAGGGCCACGACGGTTGCATCCTGGCCGCCGGGCGTGCAAATGACCTTGTCGCCATCGATCAGGGGCGACTCCGAGATCCCCCACTCGATGTTCTTGCCTTGGAACTTGCCCAGCGTCTCGATGTGCCAGAGGTGCTCGCCGGTAGCGGCCTTGTGGCATGCGATTCGCCCCTGGCCGCTCATGAGGTACAGGCGGTCGCCGTCGAGGGTGGGCGTGGTGCGGGTGCCTGGATAGTTGCCCGACTTGGTCCACTCGGGTCCGTAGGCGACTTTGTACTTGAGTCCCCCTTGCAGGTCGAATGCAAAGAGATGCCCCTGGCCGCCGATCATGCCGGTCGTATAGACCACGCCATCGGCAACAGAGACCGAGGCGAACCCGTCGCCGAGTCCCCCGAAAGACCACAGTTCCTTTGGGCCTTCCTGGGGCCACTGCTTCAGGAGTCCGGTTTCGGGCGAAGTGCCATCCCTCGCGGGCCCTCGAAACTGCGGCCAGTCGGCGGCACAGGCCGTGTACACCCCGCCCAGGACCGTCAGGACAACGATCTGGATTCGCCTTGTGGATACCATGAGCCACCGCCCTTTCGTGGAGATTCGAATGATGGATGGCCGGGATCTGTGGAAAAGCGGCTAGCCGCAAAACTACTGCTTGGTGATCGCTTTGTGGCCGCGACCCGGCTTTCGCTTCTTGCGCCCGGACCGCAGAGCACGCTGGCGGTTGAGCACCTTGCGCCCCCCGGCGGTCTGCCGACGAGAGCGGAATCCCTGGCTCCTCTTCTTCTTGCGATTGCTATGACGTCCGTTTTCCATAGTGTCCTTCCGTCCTCAAATCACCAGATCGAACGATCTTCAGGTGCCAACTCAGTGACCGAAACCACCGCCCGACGGGACCTATCCGGCGGACAGCCTATAGAGGATAGCAGAACACCCAACCGATTTCAACGCTTTTTCGGCAAAGATGCCCGTCAGGCAGGTCCCCAGGAGGCCGGGTCCTGCTGGTAGAATTTGCGGAGTTCGTCGTAGAGCCTGGGGTAGCCCCCGCGCAATCCGCCGGGATTCTCGAAGAAGCTCTCCGTCGCCACGGCGAAGAACTCCGCGGGGTCGGTGGCGCCGTATTCGTCGAGCACCTCCGGCCGGCGTCGCCGGACTGCCCGTCGGAATCGGTCGTAATCCTCCCCCAGGGCCCGGGCCCAGGCGTCGAAGCTGGCCTGGTCCCGCAGGACCGGCGTGCTGTCGCCCCGCCCGCCGGAACTGTCGAGTTGGTGGGCGAACTCGTGCAACGCCAGGTTCTGCCCGTCCCGGGCGCCGGCATCGTCCACCATATCGTTCCACGACAGGACCACCGAGCCGTCGGGCCACGATTCGCCCAGGCGAACGTCGTCGCTCTCCAGGACCATGTCTCCGATGTGATGGTGCACATCCGGGACCACGAAGGCATCCGGATACACCAGGATCGTCTTCAAGCCGGGATAATAGTCGGTCTTGCGATGCAGCAGGAGCAGACAGGCGTGGGCCGCGATGACGACCCGCATTTCGTCGGTGATCTCCAGGCCGGCGCAGCCCTCGAAGCGTTTTTCCGCCAGGAAGACGAGCATGTGCCGCCGGAGTTCGGCCCGGTCGGGCTCCGACAGTCCCGCATAGAGCGGCACCTTCCCCTCCAGGATCGCCAGCCACTCGGAGGGAAAGGGTCCGTCCGCCAGCTTCTTTCGTCGTCTTCGCTTGAACAGCATTTTCTATTTACGATTTACGATTTGTGATTTACTATTTGCGTTTCGATTGGCGCAACACGTCCCTTGGGGCTTGCGCCGGTCCAAATAGTAAATCGTAAATCGCAAATAGTAAATTCCTATGCCTGTTTCACTGCCGTTTTTGACCGAGGACCTGCCCGGCGTGGGCGGGGTCGTGAAGACCCGTCCGGAGGACTTCTTCGTCGAGGAGTTGCCGGCATACGAGCCGTGCGGGTCGGGGACGCACGTTTACGCCCAGATCGAGAAGAAGGGACTCGGCACCCGCGAGGCCCTGGACCGTATCGCCCGGGCTCTGAACATCCAGCGCCGGGACATCGGCACGGCGGGCCTCAAGGACGCGCACGCGGTCGCCCGCCAGTGGATCTCCATCGAGCACATCCAGCCGGAGCGTCTGGAACTGCTCTCGCTGGCCCAAGTACAGGTTCTCAAGACCAGCCGGCACACGAACAAGCTCAAACCCGGCCACTTGCGAGGCAATCGTTTCGTCGTCCGCATCCGCAAGCTCGCGCTGCCCCTGGAGGAGGCCCGCAGGATCGCCGAGTCGGGTCTGGCCGTCCTGATCCGAAGGGGCGTGCCCAACTACTTCGGCCCGCAGCGATTCGGCAACCATCGGAACAACCACCTCCTGGGCAGGGCCCTCGCCCGCAACGACGCGGAGGAGTTCATGGACCAGTTCCTGGGCCGGCCCGACCCCGATGCGGACTCACCCACGGTGCTCCAGGCCCGCACCCTGTACGAAGAGGGACGCTACGAGGAGGCCCTCCAGTCCTGGCCCGGCCAGTTCGCCAACCACCGTCGCGCCCTGCGGGCAATCATCACGGGCAAGGGCAAAAGAAAGCGAGGCCTGTTCACCGTGGACAAGCATCTCCAGGGCCTGTTCGTCTCCGCCTACCAGTCCGACCTGTTCAATCGCGTGCTGGCCGAGCGGATGCCGAATATCGACAAGTTGCTCGTCGGCGACATGGCCTACAAGCACGACAACGGCGCGTGCTTCCGCGTCGAACAGGTCGAGGTGGAACAGCCCCGGTGCGAGCGGTTCGAGATCAGCCCGACCGGCCCCCTGCTGGGCCAGCGAACGACCCGTCTGACCGGTCCCGCCGGCGAGATCGAGAATCCCCTCCTCGACGCAGAGGCCCTGGGCGAGAACGAATCGGGCCACATGAGCCGCCTGGGCGCCCGAGGGGGGCGGCGTCCCCTGCGGTTCCACCCGAAGAACGCGGACCTGGCCGCCGGCCAGGATGACCTCGGGCCGTACCTGGAGCTGCGATTCGAGCTCGACGCCGGCTGCTACGCGACGACTCTGATCTCGGAGATCACGAAAGACCGAGCCCCTGAGGCCGGCGAGCCCGAGCAGCAAGAGTAGATCAGACGCGACCCAGCCGCGAATCGCGACAGGAAACGCGACAGAATCAACGTTCCGTCGATTGAAGCACACAACATCGCGCTACGCAAGAGCACGGCCCATCCCACCACGTCTGTGAAGATACGCTGGCAGTTGGATAGGCAGCACACGCGGAAGTCGTTCGTAGTGGGCCCGTCAGGGCCTATCTTCACAAGCCAGGAAGATAACGCCTCACGGCGTCACTACGAACCGGCTCGCCGGGCGCATCGCGAATCCGCACGGTCAAGCTTCTGCTGCCCGCAAATCTGACTGGACCCATCCCACTGCCCAGGACCGATCAAAGGTTGCCCTGGGGACCTAAATCTGTTAAAATAGGTTAGCAACATCCGGCCCGTTCGGCAGGGTCGGGATAGGGTATAAGTGTTCATCAGTCTGGGGCTGCGCAAGAGTTGAAAGGCGGAGCGCGCAATGAGGGTTAGGCCGTTCGTCGTGGCATTCTTCGTGCTGGCGTGGATCGCCTGCGCCCGTCCTATTATCGGACAGGGAGAAGACGCCAGCCCGACGAACATCGAGACGCTCGCTTCGCCTGCCCTGCTCATCAATGAGGTCATGGCATCGAACAGCGGCACCGCCAAGGATCCCCAGGGCCAGTATGACGACTGGGTCGAGCTCTACAACGCCGGGACCAGTGCCGTTGATGCCGGTGGCCTATACCTGACGGACAATCCCGACGACCCGACCCAATGGCAGATCCCGCTTGGCCGGCCGGCCGAGACCACCGTGGCGCCGGGCGGATTCCTGCTCATCTGGCTCGACGGGGATACCGACGATGCCGGGTTGCACGCAGGGTTCAAGCTCAGCGCCGCCGGGGATCGGATCGCCCTGTTCGACACCGACGGCGCCACCGTGCTCGACCGCGTCGAGTTCGACGAGCAGGTCCCGGATGTCTCGTACGGTCGAAACCCGGACCAGCTTGAGGACTGGCGATACATGGGCCTGCCGACCCCGAGGGCACGCAACATCGTCACCTACTCGGGCCGCGTCGCCGGCATCGCGTTCAGCCATGAACGAGGCTTCTACGCGGAGCCGTTCTTCGTGGCGGTGACGACGCCGACCACTGGCGCGGCCGTCTACTACACGCTGGACGGCACGTCCCCTTTCGACCTCAAGCTCGGCCTCCCCACCGGCGTGCTCTACACCGGCCCGATCCCCATCAGCACGACCACGTGCCTGCGGGCGGTCGCACACAAGCCCGGTTGCCTGCCCACGAACATCATCACGCACACGTACATCTTCCTCGACGACGTCATCAACCAGGCTACCGACCCGCAGAGCAAAGCCCAAGTCACGCCCGACGGGTGCCCGACATCGTGGGGCAACGGCGCAACCGGGGACTATCAGATGGACCCCGACGTCGTCGGCCAGAATGGCACGGACCTCTTCAGCGGTCTCTACGCGAGCACGATCCGCGACGACTTGAAAGCGGCCCCGACGATCTCCCTGGTGATGCCTATCGACGACTGGTTCGGCTCCAAGGGCATCTACATCAATCAGTCGCAGGATGGCACGGAACGCGTCGCGTCGTTCGAGTACATCGACCCAGCAACCGGGGAAACGATCCAGGCCAATTGCGCCATCGCCATGCAAGGCGGCGTCAGCGGCGGCGGCACCAGCCTGGACCGCTGGAAGACCTTCAAGCTCTCGATGCGTCCCCGCTTCAAGACAGAGACCGACGACGGGACCCCCACGGGCGGACCCTCGAAACTCGACTTCTCGTTCTTCCCCGATTCTCCCGTCCAGCAGTGCAACACCCTCGTGCTCGACGGGGTTCTGAACCACTCCTGGCTCCATGCCACCGATTCAGGCCAGCGCGACACCGCGACGTATATCCAGGATCAGTACGTCGCCGACCTGCACAACGTGATCGGCGGCCACTCCCCTCACGGCGCGTACGCCCACATCTACCTCAACGGGCTCTACTGGGGGATGTACTATATCCACGAGCGGCCGGACCACGCCTGGGCGGCGGAGATCTTCGGCGGCGACGAGGACGAGTACGACGCGATCAAGCACGACGCCGGCAACGTCATCAACAGCGGTACAGGTGGCAATGCCAGGACCAACTACAACGCCCTGCTGGCCGCCGCCAACGCGGTGGCCGCCAGTCCGACCGATGCGTCGAAATACCAGTCGCTCTGCAACCTGCTCGACGTGGACGACTACATCGCCTACCTTCTGGCGAATTGGTACGCCGGCAACCACGATTGGCCCCACAAGAACTGGTACGCTACGCACCGCAACACGACCGACGGCAAGTGGCGGTTCCACTCGTGGGACGCCGAGCACACCGTCGAGGGCGGCAACGACGTCGGCGAGAGTCCGGACGGCATCCATGCCAAGCTGGCGCCCAACGCGGACTATCGCATGAGATTCGCAGACATCGTCCACCGCTGCTTCTTCCACAACGGCCCGCTGACCTACCCTGCGGCAGCCGACTTGTACCAGGCCAGGATGGATCAGATCGACCGTGCCATCGTCGGAGAATCCGCCCGATGGGGCGACAACCGACGGACCCTGCCCTACACGCGCCAGGACTGGCTCAAGACCCAGAACAACAAGCTGACGGGCTTCTTCCCCACCAGGAGCAACCAGGTCCTGGGCTGGCTCAAGAGCGCCAATCTGTATCCGGCGGTGGCTGCTCCGGAGTTCTACGTCGATGGCGCCGCCCAGCACGGCGGATACGCCACGACCGGCGCGGCGCTGTCCATGACCGCCGGCGCCGGAGACATCTGGTACACGCTCGACGGGACCGATCCGCGAGAGTCCGAGACGGCCGCCCAGCAGATCGAGACCGTCACGCTCGTGGGCGAGAAGGCATCGAAGCGAGTGCTCGTGCCGACGGGACCGATCGACAACGCATGGCGGACCGATCCCGCCTTCAACGACTCCGCCTGGCAGGCCGGCATGGGCGGCGTCGGCTACGAGTTGAGTAGCGGGTACGAGCCGTACTTCAGCATCGACGTCGAAACCTCGATGGCATCGAAAAATGCGACCTGTTACATCCGCATCCCGTTCACGCTCACCCCGACGATGCTGGAAGGCCTGGACACGCTCACGCTGAATGTCCGCTACGACGACGGATTCATCGCCTATCTCAATGGCACGGAACTCCAGCGGGCCCTGTTCAACGGGACCCCGACGTGGAACTCGGCCGCTTCCGCCAACCATTCCGACTCGCTGGCAAAGGTCTTCGAATCATTCGATCTGAGCAGCCGGATCAGGGATCTGAACGCGGGCATCAACCTGCTCGCCATCCACGGCATGAACCTGACGGTGAACGACTCGGACTTCCTGATTTCGGTCGAACTCCTCGGCGGCAAGAAGCCGCAGGACACGGAAGTCTCCAACGTCGTTCGGTACACCGATCCGATTGCCCTGTCCGCCAGCGTATGCGTCAAGTCCCGAGCCTTGAGCAACGGCGTCTGGAGCGCCCTGAACGAGGCGGTCTTCGCGGTCGGGCCCGTCGCAGAAAGCCTGCGAATCAGCGAGATCATGTACCACCCCGCGGACACGGGCAACCCCGACGATCCGAACGCGGAGTTCATCGAACTGACCAACATCGGCAACGAGACCATCAATCTGAACCTCGTCCGGTTCACCAAGGGGATCGACCACACGTTCGCCCGTTCCGAGCTGCCTGCGGGAGGCTACTGCCTGCTGGTCAAGGACATCGTCGCATTCGAGGCCCGCTATGGCGCCGGTCTGCCCGTTGTGGGCCGGTACGCCGGCAGTCTGAACAACGCGGGTGAAACCATCGAGCTGGTGGACGCGGCGGGCGAGGTCATTCAGCGATTCAGATACGAAGACGACTGGTTCGACCTGACCGACGGCGACGGCTTCTCCCTGACGGTCCGAGACCCGCAGACTGCGACCGACCTGAACGACCCAACCGCCTGGCGGTCGAGCGTCTATCCCGGCGGCTCGCCCGGCACAAGCGACACCGCAAAGACCCTCGTCGAATCCGGCGCCGTCGTCATCAACGAACTGCTGGCCAACTCGTCCGGCGTCGGGCCCGACTGGATCGAACTGCACAACACGACGTCCGAGGCCATCGACATCGGAGACTGGTATCTGTCGGACGATGTCGACGATCTGACCAAGTATCGGATCGCCTCCGGCACGAGCCTGCCGGCGGACGGGTACCTCGTGTTCTCCGAGAACGAGCACTTCGGCAATCCGGACGATCCCGGTTGCACGACGCCCTTCGGCCTGAGCAAGGACGGCGAGACCCTGTATCTCCTTTCCGGCTCCGACGGGCTCCTGACCGGCTACCTTGAACGACAGAAGTTCGGCGCCTCCGAGGCCGGCGTCACGTTGGGCCGCTGGCAGGTCGGCGAAGGCGAGTACGACTTTGTGGCTCTCACCGAGCCGACGCCGGGCCGGACGAATGCCTCGCCGGTCGTCGCCTGGGGAACGGGCAGCCTGGCCAACGGGACCGGGACCCTCCAACTGAACCGGCCGGGCGCCACGGACGAGAAAGGCGAGTTCAAGTGGATTCGCGCGGACCGGATCGCCTACAGCGACGGCTCCCATCCGCAGGGTTTCGCCCAGGGCATCGATCCCTGGCCTGTCGAAGCAGACGGCTCGGGCCTCTCGCTGACGCAGATCGATCCCGCGGCGTACGGCAACAACCCTGGGAACTGGAAGGCGGCGACGCCCTCCCCGGGTCAGTAACAAATGCAGAACAGGAAGATGCGGAAGGTATCAACGTTGAAGACCGGATTCGTTTCAGTTGTCATTCCATGGGTCCTTTGGGCAGCCGCATATGCGGACTGCCCGCTCGGGGACCTGAATCGCGATTGCCGGGTCGATGGGTTCGATTGGGCCCTCTTCGCCCGGACCTGGCGGGCGGAGTCCTCGACCCCGTCGGACCTCGACGGCTCCGGAGTCGTGGACTACCGGGATCTGGCCCTGTTCTCAGATCAGTGGCAGAAGCGCGGTTGTCCGATCGTGATCAACGAGCTGCTCGCCCATGCTCACGACGAAGCCTCGGACTGGATCGAACTGCACAACGTCAGCAGCGTCCCGGTCGATATCGGAGGGTGGTTCCTCAGCGACAACGAGCGCGATCTGCGGCGTTATGAGATCGCCGCCGGGACGATCATCGATCCCTGCGGATACCTCGTGCTCTACGAGGCGACGCACTTCGCCAACCCATTCGATCCGGGCGTGCGGACCACCTTCGCCTTCAGCGAGAACGGCGAAGTCGCCTGCCTGTCCTCCGGCAACGACCCCAACTTCCCCGATTGCCTGGCGACCGAGTGGTTCGGGGCCTCGGAGACCAGCTACTCTTTCGGACGTTACATCGAGAGCACCGGGACATACAGCTTCGTCACCATGAGCGGGCAAACCCCCGGCCAAGTCAATGCGTACCCGCGAGTCGGGCCGGTCGTGATCAATGAGATCATGTACCACCCGCCCATGGACGGCGATGCAGAATACGTCGAGCTGCTCAACATCGGCAATGCGTCCGTCACCCTCTACGACTACACCTGCGGGCTGCCCTGGCGTCTCGTGGACGACTCCGGGATCAACTTCCACTTCCCGACAGGCAAGCCTGTCACGCTCGATCCCTGGGAGCATATCCTCCTGGCGAGGGATCTAACGGCCGTGCGGCAGCAGCACCATGTCCCCACAGGGGCGAAAGCCCTGTCCTGGGTCAGCGGCAAGCTCGCCAACAGCGGGGAGACCCTTCGGCTGCTCAAGCCGGGGGACGTGGACAACCTCGGCACGCGGTATTGGATCGAGATGGACCGCGTGACCTACAGCGACGGCGCCCACGGCGAGAACTTCGCTGACGGCATCGATCCCTGGCCCGTCGAGGCGGACGGGCAAGGCCACTCTCTGAACCGCACCTATCCGTCGCGGTATGGCAACGACCCAAACAACTGGCAGGCAACCATTCCGACGCCGGGAGCCGTGAACGACTGAGTATCGGGTGTGCAGAGTCTGATCCGTGACATTCGAAGTAGGGAGACGGACAGTGTGTGAGATCAGCGTATCCCCTTTGCGAAACTGGGCCATTGCGATCGCAGGCTCGTTTCTCGTCATGACAATCCCCGACCTTTGTCTCGGAGGCGTCACAGAGGCGCTGAGCTCCCACGTGAGCATCCGTCCCGGCCCGGTCAATGGCGTCGCCATCGAGCAGGACGGCCGCATGCTGGTCGTCTACGGCGATCCGGAGCAGTCGTGGAAGGCGGTCGAGATCGTTCTGTTCACACACGCCCGCCGGGACGTCGTGTGGGCGGGCCGGACCCCCGTGGATGGCGGCGCCGAGTCGGTGGTCCCCGCCGGCGAGGCCGAGCAGTTCTCGAAGGCCCAGGAGTTCTGGTCCGCCTTCTGGGACAAGCGGTTCCACGACTACGCCCAGCAGAGCACCCGCGTGCCGGTCGCGCCCATGCAGGTGGGTCGGACGGTCCGGGAGGGCGACCGAATCTCCTGGCGGGAGTTGAAGGTGCACGTGCTGGATACGCCGGGCTACACGCGGGGGGCGGTCTCCTACCTCGTCGAAATCGACGGGCTCAGGTACGCCTTCGTGGGCGATTTGATCTACGGCGATGGCCGGATCATGGATCTCTACAGCCTCCAGGACGCAGTAGCCCAGGCCCGCATCGGCGGGTACCACGGCTACGCGGGCAGGATCGGCGACCTCATCGCCAGCCTGAGGAAAGTGGCTGCGCAGAAGCCCGATCTTCTCGTCCCGGCCCGCGGGCCGGTTATCCGCGAGCCGGCCGTCGCAATCGAACGCCTGATTCGCAGGCTCCAGGCAGCCTACGAAAACTACCTGTCCATCAGCGCGGGCCGATGGTACTTCCACGATCCGTACGATGTCCTCGCGGCCCGTGCCCTGGGCGTCGAGGGCAAGGTTTCCTGGATGCCCTATGCCGCGACCATCGAGAAGACCCCGCCGGACTGGATCGTGCCGATCCACAACAGCCGGCTGGTCCTCGCCCACGACAAATCGGGCTTCCTGATCGACTGTGGGTCCACCGCCATCATCGAGGAGCTTCGCAAACTCAGGGACCAGGGTCATTTGACCTCCATCGAAGGCCTGTTCATCACGCACTATCACGACGACCACACCGACCGGATCAACGACTTCCTCAGGGACAATCCGTGCCCGGCCTACGTTACGCCGGTCATGGAGGACGTCACCAGACGGCCCGGAGACTATCGCCTGCCCGCGATGACCGCCAACGCCATCGATGCGATTACCGTCGTGCCGGATGGCCATCGCATGGCGTGGAAGGAGTTCACGCTGACCTTCCATGACTTCCCGGGTCAGACGATCTACCACAGTGCCCTGTTGGTCGAGCAGGACACAGGCGAGAAGATCTTCTTCGTCGGAGACTCCTTCACCCCGTCGGGACTCGACGACTACTGCATGCAGAACCGCAACCTGCTCCGTCCCGGCGAGGGCTATCTCCGTTGTCTCGACCTTCTGCAGCATACGATTCCGCCGGACGCGCTGCTCATCAACGAGCACGTTCTGGAGCCCTTCCGCTTCGATGCCGGCCACTTGAAGCACATGGAGAGCGTCTTTATACGACGAGCCGAACTGCTGCGGGAGCTGTTCCCCTGGGACGAGCCCAACTACGGCATCGACGAGCAGTGGGTGAGAATCCACCCCTACGGGCAGGAAGCCCAGGCGGGCCGGTGGGCGAATCTGGCGGTGAAGATCCTCAACCACTCCCCCGCCGCGAACACGTTCACCGTCACGTTGAACGCGCCCCAAGGGTGTGAGATCGAGCCCGCCAGAGCGTCCATTGCCGCCTCGGCAGGTCAGGAGGTCGAAATCCCCTTCAAGCTGAGAGTCGGAGATCGATCCCCCGGCGAGGTTTGCGTCCTCACCGCGGACATCCAAGTCGGTCCGTGGGACCTCCGTCAGTGGTGCGAGGCCATCGTGAAGGTCGTGCCCTGAACCCGCGGGTCACTGGAACAACTTCGGCGCCAGGTCGGCCAGATAGACCCGCCAAACGGGCCAACTGTGGTTGCCCTCCGTCAGATGCCACTCGTGCTCGATGCCCTGGTCTTTTAACATCGCAATGAAGTCCTCGTTGCGTTTGAGCAGAAAATCGTCTTTGCCGCAGGCGATCCAGAGCAACTTGAGCTTCTCATTCGTCGCGGCGGCATCATCCAGTGCTCCCGCGACCGTCTCGCGAGAGGGAGCCGAGGAACTGAAACCCGCCACCCAGGCGAAACGATCCAGATGGTTCAGGCCGACGGTGAGCGACTGGCCGCCTCCCATGCTCAGGCCGGCGATGCAACGACTCGCGGCATCGGTCTGGACACGGTAGTTGGCCTCGACGAAGGGCATCACATCCTGGAGCAAGTCCCGCTCGAAGGCCTGCGTGTTGCCCTGAGGTCCCGACGCCGAGCGGTCGCCTGCGTGGCCGTCCATCATGACGACCACCATCGGACGGGCCTTGCCCTGGGCGATGAGGTTGTCGAGAATCCAGTGGGCCTTGCCGTGCACGACCCAGGTGGCTTGGTTGTCTCCGCTGCCGTGCTGGAGGTAGAGCGTCGGGAAGCGGGCATCCGCCTGCCGTTCGTAGCCCGGCGGCGTGTATACCGCCAGCTCGCGTAGACGGCCCAGCGACTTCGAGAAGTAGCTGTGACTGTGTACGACGCCATGCGGGACATCCTGGAAGTCGTGCAGCAGCGGCGGTTGGCCGGGGATGTGCAGGATGCTCGTTCGCGGCTCGCGCATCGGCTTGATCGCGGGATTGCCCGGGTCGATCATCTGGAGACCGTCCACGCGGAAGCTGTATTCCCAGACGCCCGGTGAGATGGGACCGACGGTGACGCTCCAGACGTCCCCTTCGCCCTTGGTCATCGTGGCGGACTCGCGGCCCCATTGTCCCGCGACCGCGACCTCCGCGGCCTTGGGCGCGAGGAACCGGAAGGTCACTCGTCCGTCCCCTGCGATGTCAGGCGACCGGACGGGAGCCCGCTGCTGAGCGGCAGCGGGAGTCTCGAATACCAGCACAGCGACAAGGACAGCCGACACGACAAGGGGACACCAGCGGGCGTACATCATCATCTCCTTTCCCAGCGGTTTCATGGACAGCGAGCACACGAGAGGCATCTTACCATGATTCGGCTCCCTGAAAAACAGTGCATTTCGCTGGGAATCTGGTATCCTGGACGATGCGTTCGAACAGGCAAGACAGAACACTGGACGATGATACTCCCGTGGAGGTCGGATACATGAAGTGGGTTGCCTTGAGAAGACGATTGCCCCTGTCGATTCTGGTCGTGTCCTTTGCCACGGTGTCCACCACGTGGGCGGAGGATTGGCCGTGCTTCCGCGGGCCGGGACGGCAAGGGGTCTCCCTGGAGAAGGGCGTCCCCACCCAGTGGAGTCAATCCTCGAACGT
Source organism: Sedimentisphaerales bacterium (assembly GCA_035342095.1). Lineage (GTDB taxonomy): Bacteria > Planctomycetota > Phycisphaerae > Sedimentisphaerales > Anaerobacaceae > PLanc-01. The sequence continues at coordinate 21,285 of DAOQWL010000010.1, forward strand.
CAAATGGAAGACGCCCCTCCCCGGCGAGGGCTGGTCGTCCCCCATCGTCTTCGACGACGCGGTCTTCGTGACGACCGCCACCGACGGCGGCAAGTCCTACCGTCTGGTCCGCCTGGACCGCACGAATGGCAGCATCCTCTGGGACAAGGAGGTGACGCAGCAGACGCCCAAGTACAAACAACGGCCCAACTCCTACGCGACATCGACACCCGCCACCGACGGGCAGCGGGTGTACATGGTCGCCTGCGATGGGCAGATCCTGGCAACGGATATGGAGGGGAACGTCGCCTGGAAGAACAGCGAATTCGATTACTACAGCCAGCACGGCCTGGCGACCTCGCCCGTCCTCTACAAGGACCTGGTCATCGTCGTGTTCGACTGGAGCAGTCCCGGCCCGGACAAGAAGATCGGCTGGGAGATCCCGTGGGACAAGGCAGTCATCCTGGCGCTGGACAAGAGCACCGGCAAGGTGCGATGGCGAGGCAGCCGGGGCAGTTCGCAGATCGCCCACACCACGCCGCAGATCGCGACCGTGGACGGGCGGGACCAGCTCGTCACCAGCGCAGGCGGCGTCGTACAGGGATTCGATCTCAAGACCGGGGAACGGATCTGGACCGTCTCCAGCCCGGGCGAAGGCGTCGTCCCCTCCCCCGTCGTCGGCGACGGCATGTCGTTCAGCACGACCGGATTCCGTGAGGAAACCATCCTGGCGGTCCGCCTGGGCGGTCGCGGCGACATCACGCAGACCCACGTCGCCTGGCGAGTGACCGAGGAAGTCCCCCACGTCCCGTCCCTGTTGTACGTCTCTCCTCGCCTGTACTCGATCACGGACGAAGGCATCGTCAACTGCATCGAGGGAACGACCGGCAAGGTCCTCTGGCGCGAGCGGATCGGCAGCAAGTTCTCCGCTTCCCCGGTCTGCGCCGACGGCAAGGTCTACTTCCTCTCGGAGAAGGGCAAGGCCACCATCGTCGAGGAAGGGCCGCAGTTCAAGGTCTTGGCGGAGAACGAGCTGGGCGAAACCTGCTGCGCCAGTCCCGCGGTCTCCCAAGGCAATCTGTTCATCCGAACGGAGAAGGCACTCTACTGCATCGGGAAGTAGACTGGATTCCCGCCTTCGCGGGAAGGACGCGCGTGGTCTACGGCTGCTTGATCATGGATTGCTCGACGATTCGCCCATCGTTCGCGACGACGCGTAGCACAGCGCGATTGTTCGTCTCATCGAGCTCGTCGACGATATCGTCCGGATCGAGAACGACCTGGACTTCGTTCCGGCCTTCCTTGAGAGCGAAGTCGGCGCTACCCTCGTTCCACTTGTCGCCGGGCTGGATCGGGCCCGCTCCATGGATCACGTCGTCAACCGTCGGGTCGCCAGCGTGAAAACGCACGATCACCTGCGGACTGGTCGTGTCACCTCGATTCCGGATCGACACCACGGCCGTATGGAGGCCCTGGCTCAGACCCGGCAGCAATTGGAAGTCCTCAATCGCGACATCGTACCCTTTGCCCGACTGGGTCAGCAGGCCCTTGGGATTCCCCAGAACCTGAGAACCAGCGATGGCCTGCTTCAACTGCTCCCTCTTGGCTGTCGCCAGAAGGACGACGTTCAAACCTCGCGACCGCCCGGAGAGTTCAACGGTCTTTCCCTGCCGCAGTTGCTCCTCGATGCGATCCCACGCCTGCGGCAGCAGATCCTCGTATCCGCCGGGGATCCGGTCCTCGCAATCCAGGGCGAAGAGCAGGATGAGCACATCGTGGTCGGTCCTGTTGTGCGTTCCGTTGAACATCTCATCGTAGGCTTCTTTCGAATGATCTCGGCCGGTCCTGTTCCACGTCCAACTTCCCGTTTTCGCAAGGACGATGCTGAAGACATCAGCTCCGCGTTCTGACGGCCCCATGACAAAGAGATTGGCGAGTAAGCCGGATGTGCCGGGATACAGGCCTTCATAATCGCTCGCGGCGGGATCGGGCATGGGCACGCGCTGCGCCGACAGTCGATCGGCCGGGACCCATGCCACGTGGCAATCACGGAACAGGGCATTGGAGCCCTTTCCCTGTTCCAGGAGGGTCTTGTCGTAGGCCAGTATGCGACCGGGCTGTTCTCGCGGCGTCCCGCCTTTGCCGAGGTATGTCACATTAGCCAGCACCCAGGAGTAGTCGCCGTCCCTGCTGATGTAGTCCCTCGCGTCTTGGAGCGTATCGGGATACTTGTGTTGGTTCCGATTTGCATACAGCAACAGCGATTTGCCCAGCTTTTCCAACTGCGTGCGAGATTCCGGCGGCACGCCAGCGATGCCGAGTTCCTTGAGCCGCTTGGGCCCCTCGAAGACCACCTGCGTGTCGAGGTGCAGAGCGTTCGTCCCCTGGCCCGCGAGGAGCAGCGTCTTGTCGTAGGCAATCGGGGTATCGGGCTCGTTGGAGGTTCTCATGCGCTTGCCAAGATACGTAACGTTCTCGATCAGCCAGGACGTGGCCAGTCCGAACTCATTCGGCAGATCCTCGATCCTGTCCGGCAGCCGGTCCTCATGCTCAATCGTGTAGATCAGCGCCGCTTTGCCCAGAGCCGCAAGTCGCTCGGCCGACTCGCGACGGGCGGCAATGAGAGGAGGAGACTGCGACGCATCAGTCTTGCCGGGCGAGACAATCTGCGCGGGAGTTGTCTTCGTTTCGACTCGAACCGAACTCGCCACACCTGGCGTGAGCGCCGAGAGCCACGAGCACCATTTCGTCAACCGCCTGCTCGCGAACACGCCGTACGATCGCGTTCGCCAGCCAAACCAGCGGATTGTAGAAGTAGACGACTTGAAGGACCGTCTGGAGCGAATTGACCCACAGATCCCCCCGCTTGACGTGGGCCAGTTCGTGGATCAGAACAGTCCTCAGACCCTCCGCCGGCAGCTTCTCCAGCAGTGCCGCCGGCATGAGAATCGTCGGGCGCAGCAGCCCGCAAACCGCGGGACTGAATGTGCCGGGCGACAGCCTGAGTTCCACATTCCCGCGGATGCCCATTCGTCGCCGGCATTCGTCCAGCACATTGAACACATCCTCGTGTGCCGGCTCCGTGCGGGCGATCAATCCGCGCACGTAGAGCAATCGTTGAACAACCAACGCCGCGAAGACCAGCACACCGAAGCACCAGAGCAGAAAGACGCCCCCCTGCCATGAGAGACGTTCGGCGCCGATTGTGATGGGATCGGCCGGCGCGGTGGTCGCAGGCAGAGGCGACAGTTCCGCCGCGGACGACACTGCCACAGGAACATCCGCCTCCAGACGTACCGGTGTCACAACCGTGTGTGCAACTTGCGGCGAAACTACCGAGGGCACAGATACGCGACCACAGAACCAGTAGCCAATTCCCGTGGGGACAGAGAGACTCGGCGGCAGCATGAGCTTCACGAATACGAGCATCCAGATCCAGTACCGCAGCGTCGCTCGGACCCGCTTACGCAGGCACAGATCAACGCACAGCAGAACTGCCACCAGCACGCCCACTTGGGCGAACATAGTCGCCGCCCACTCGCAGAACCCCCGGCCTATGCCATTGATGATCTCGGCCATTTGTACGACCTCCCCGGGTACTATGCAGCCCGCTCACGTGTCGCTCTTGGCATTATCCGCTTTGTTCACCAGCTTGCGCAGTTGAGAGGCTTCCTTCGCCGAAAGCCCCTCGTGCTCGATCAGAAACTGCATCATCGGGGTCAGCGCCCCATCGAAGGCCCGCTTGAGCATCCGGCGAAGCTCGCCTCGTTTGGCCTGGACCTCGCTGACGCAGGACCTGAACAGTTGCAGGTTGCGAATCCGCTCGATCTTCAGGAAGCCCTTCTCGACCATACGATCCATCGTGGTCTTGACGGTGCTGTAGGCCCGATCCCGCGCGAGAGCCAGTTCCTCCTGGACAGTCCCCGCAGCACAGGGCTCCTTCTCCCAGACGACCTTCATGATCTCCCACTCGCCTTCGGTCAGCTCAATAGCCGTGTCCGCCTTGCGCGAAGGTCTGTCCTTCTTGGACGATCCCATATCGTTCACCTCCGTATTCTATTTCAATAGAATATATTCGACACGTGTCGAATCTGTCAATCAAGAATTTCGGAATTCCTGTGATTTTTTTGGGGGCCCTTCACTGGTGCGGTCGCCGTGGTGGATCGGCGGCGGCGCCCTACTCTCGTCCAGCCAGGTACGGCGTCGTGCCTTCGGGGGCCTTCTCGGGCTTCGGCGTCGCGGTCGTGATGGGCATCTCGACGGAGACCTTCCGAGAACTCCGCACGACTCGACCGAGCGATTCCTTGGTCACCCGGACGGGCTCCGTCACGAGTTCCGGGACGCTGTACGTCCACAGGCAGGAATCGTAGTGCGTCGGGTCCTTTTGAGGCAGGACGAAGGGCTTGTGGGCCACTCCGTTGGGATCGACGTAGCTGAAGTACGTCCTCGTGAACGTCCCGTTGCCCCGCTTGCTGCTGAACGCGATCCACCGGCTGTTCGAGGACCAACTGTGCCAGCTCTCGCTCTGGTCGCTGTTGATTTCGAGGCGTCGAGCTTCGTAGCGGCATTCGGAAAAAGGCAGGTCGGACCTACTTTGAGGCGGAAAAATTTCCTGGTTCGATTTTTCCGCCTCAAACCCCGGTCGCGCGCCGAGAGTCGCGTCCCTTCCATTCTTCAACGAAATCGAACCAAGAGATTCCGTTGAAGAATATAGGCCCGACCTGCCCTTTTCCGACGCATCCCTCGTCCCGGGGGCTTCGAGGTCGATCAGATACAGATCGCTGCTCTTGCGATAGACCGGAAAACAGCCGTAATCGCACAGGGACAGCAGCAGCCACCTCCCATCGGGACTGATCCGAGGCAGGAGAATGCTCCGACCCATCTCCTGGGCGGCCAGAACCGTCTCGGCCTGACCCCACGTGTCGGTGTTTGGATCGTAGGGAATCCGCATCAGATCGTACCTGATCTCGCTGTACTTCTCGGGGATCGCATTGCGGCTCGTCCACGTCAGCGGCGCACTGCAGAAGTACAGGAACCGCCCGTCGGGCGACCAGGTCGGGTATGTCTCGAGCCGGTCCTTCTTCGCCAGATCGGGAGCGGTCTTGATCTTGCGAGATCCCGCATCGTAGTACGCCAGCAGCGAATTGAGATCGATCACGTCGCGGACCTCCTCGCCCGCCGCGTGGAGGAACATGGCCACCTTCATGCTCGTGTAGGCGAGGACTTTGCCGTTCGGGTGCCAGGAGGCGTAGCCGAACGTGGAGCCGACCTTCTCGGTCAGGCCGTCCTTGAGGATGACGGCGGCATTGCCGTAGGCGCCGCTTCGCGTGCTGACCAGCATGGTGTCGGTACGATTGTTGCAGAACGTGTGGCAATTGACGCACCCGCCGCGAAAGTAGTCGTTCGTCAGGATGGTGGACTCCTCGAACGTCCGCAGGTCGCGCTGGTAGATCCCCATGTCCCGCCAGGCGGAGTGGGCCGGGTGAATCCTGCGATAGACGAGATAATCGTCGATGTCCTCGCTCGCAACCGTCGTGCGGAACACATCGAATTGTCGCCATCCATCCGCCGTCTGCACTTGTACCTCGAACGCCAGCTCCTGCCCTCGATTCTCCGAGAGCAGTCTGCGCCACGATCTCTCGGGAATCGCGATCTTCGCGGAACGGCTGTCGATCCGGATCGGATCACCCTGCTGCGAGGCAATCCGGACCCGATATCGCGACCCGCTCTCGCGGACGAGAAAGTTCAGCGGCGCGATGTTCGGCGGGATCACCACTCCGCCATAGTCGGGCTCGATCCGCGCAGGCCGCCCCACCGGTGAAGCTTGATCCGGCACAGCAGGACCCGATGCCGCCAGGCATGCGACGCCTGCCGCCGCAAGGACCAGAACGAGATAGAAGCGACGTCGATTCACTATCGTTTCGCCACCACCGTACAGAAGTAATAGAAGAAGTAGCTTCCGCGGTAGTCCCTCGCGAGTTCCGCAGCGGCTCCGGCCCGGTCCCGCCCGTGGCGGTTCGCGACACTGCTGAAGTGCTTGAACCGCTGCTCTGTCACGGGATTGATGGCCCGGCCGTGCAGATCGACCGGCTTGCCGGTGCCATAGGCGTAAATGAGCAGCGCCTCCTGCCAGAGCGGCGGGATCTCCGCGTAGCCGAAAGCGTCCAATCGCTCGATCTGCTGCGCGACCTTGGCCAGTTGCCCGGTCAGCAGGTACCACGCCATCAGGTACTCGAAGGCCATGCGGTTCCCGTCGCCCTGCTCGACCAGAGCGGTGAGCATCGCCTCCTTGGCGTAGAACAGAGCGGTGGAATCGGTCCGCAAACGATGGGTCTTTGCGCCGCCGGTGAAGTTCGGGTCGGCGTCGAGACGGGAGAGGCAATCGCCCGCCCAGGAGCCTTGCCAGAGGGTCTTGCGGAGGGTCCCCAGGTAGATCCGGGCCGCCGCGGTCTTGCCCTTGACGAGGTTGACCAGAGCCAGGCGTTCCAGAATCCACGGGTGCTCGCCGATGGTCTCCAGGCACTCGGTCAGGTTCTTCTCCGCCAGATTCGCCAAGCCCAAGTCGATCAGCGTGTCGAACGCGTGCCAGTAGTAGACGTTGTGGTCCTCGCCTGTCAGGAGCAGGCCGTCGGGCTGCTGCGCGTACAGGAACATGTCCTGGCTGAGCCGGCCGGTGTGGTACAGCGCCCGATTGACCGCGTTCATGACATGGACGCTGTCGGGACAGTCGCGAGAGGCTTCGAGGACCTCGGGCCACATCCGCCGGCAGGCGTAGCAATGCACCGCCAGCGAGGCTTTCTGCCCTGCGTCCAGCGAGAGCACGACCGCCGGACCGCCGACGGCAAAGAGTACGAGCGTCCCCAGTGTCCACTGAACAGCGGGCCTGCGGAAGGAGCGAACGAGCCAACCTGCGCCAGGCCTGTCACCCGCCTGCCGGCGGGGCCATCGTGCGGACAGCAGACGTCCAAGACCCGCGATGAGCATTCCAACGAAGGCAGACAGGTACGCGACGTAGACCGCGACGATCATCTGTTCCCGCGAGGCCCAGCCTCGGACCCGCCAGGACAGGGGCAGCAGGTCGGTATAAGCGTTGACCACGCTGACCCGCAAGATCAGCACGCCCGCGACGTAGGGCAGCGCCAGGCCGATCAGCAGATACAGCCCGATCCGCGTCCATCGCCCGCGCCCGATCTCGTACGCAACACACAGCCCGACGAACGGCAGGAACGCCCCTCCCGCGACCAGGTGCAGGACCGCCGACAGGACGAGCCAGACGCCAAGGTCTCGCTTCCCGCGAGCGAGTCGGATGTACAGGCACGCGAACGCCAGCGCCGCAACGGCCCCCAGGAACAGAGGCAGGTGGAAGCTGTACCGGGCATAGGCGACGAGCACCAGGATCGCAGGCACGAACCGCAGCAGGCGCCCCGCCGGCAGACGTACCGCCTTCAGCAGATATCCTGTGCATGCACAGATCGCCCAGGCCTGCGCGACGATGACAATCGCCCCGGCCCAGGAGTACGCGAGCAACTGGGAGAGCAAGGCGGAAACGTACTGCGCCGCCCCGCCGGGATACTGCACACCCGCCAGGAAGAACGACCAACCCCTGTAGAACGGCGGGAAGTTCGTGATCGCACCGCAACTGTAGATCAGGCACGGCTGGACCCAGAGCCACACGTACAGGCAGGCGCCGACGAAGAACCCGGCGGATCGAACCACGTCGCCTCCCCGCCGGCTCCGCACCGCCTGGGGCGCGGAGCGGTCCGCGTGAGTCGCCACTGGTCTGGGCCCGACGTTGTGCATGGGTCGTTTTGTACCGCAGCCGTATCCGTCCGTCAAGCGGCGCCACTCGCGTTCGTAGCGACGCCGTAAGGCGTTATCTCCCCCTCGTGGGAGTAGAGATATGCCCTCACGGGCACACTACAAACGGGGCAGTGCAGAACCGCTACTTCAGCTCGGCCGCCTGGACTCGGGCCCAGACGTGACTGACGTTGAGCCTGGCGGCCTGCTCGAACGCCCTGCGTGCGGCTGTGAGGTCCCCTTTGCCCAGGCGGCCCAGGCCCAGCGTGTATTGGGCGGACGCCTGCTGCACCTGGCGGCTCTGCTGCTCGCCAAACTTGGCGAAGAAGTCCACGCCCTCGTCCTGCGTGAGACGTTCCGTGCCGGTCTTGACAAGTTCGTCGAACTGGGCGACCGCCTCATCCTCGCGCCCCAGCTTCCTCAGGCCCATCGCCCGACAGAACTTCGCATCAGGCGAACGCCACCCTCCCTGCTGCTGAGCGGCGTCGGTGAAGCACTGCTGGGCCTTCTCCGCGTCGCCCAGGGCCTCGTGGGCACAGCCGGCATAGTAGGCGAACTGCGCGGCGCGAGGGTCCTCTCTCGGCCTGCCGACGGACAGGTTCTCGGGATACTCGGCCGCCGCGAGGAAGTCGGCCAACGCCTCCTTTGGATGGCCCAACTTGAGACGGCGGATGCCTCGCAGCAGGTGGGCGTCCACGTAGACGTCGCGGATCTCGCCGCCGCCTTCGCGGACGTGGAAGTGGTGCGTCGCGAGGGCATCGACCGCTTCATCGTATCGACCCGCCAGGACCTGCGCCATGATCCAGCGGAGATAGCTGTCGTTGCGCTTGATCACGGTCGCCTGGTGTTTCTCCATCAAGGCCAGGCGGGTCTCGGGGGCCACGTTGCCCAGCTCGTACAGCTCATCCAACTCGGTGAACAGGCGTGCATCATCACCATTGTATGAAACCGCCCGCTCGTAGCTTGCAATGGCCTTGGGGACATCGTTCTTCGTGCGGTACCAGGCCCAGCCGAGATTGCGATGCGCCAAGGCGAACGTCCCGTCGATGGCGACCGACCGCTCCCAGTGCTCGATGGCCTTCTCGGGCTGAAGCTCGTAGACCAGGTTGCCCAGGTAGTAGTGTGCCTTCGCGTCGGTGGGCGTGCGGGCAATCGCAGCTCCGAGCACGACCGCCGACTCCGCCCGGAATGGGAAACAGTAGTCGCTGCTCATGCCCGCGGCCTGGGCGTACAGCTCGCCTGCCAGCGTGGCGTCGCCCTTCTTCTCGTGGAGCCAACCCAGACAGTAGTAGACGAGCGGCGAGCGACCCGCCAGGTCCGTCTTGTCCCTCGCAGCGCGGATCAGCACCTCGATCGCGTCATCCCAGAATCCCCAGTTCATATAGTCCGTGGCCAGCTCCAGATACGCCTGGGGATCGCGACGCATGGCGGTTTCCAGACTCCGCAGCATCTTCTCCGGTCGCTTACGGACCCGCAGCAGCTCGTTGGCCGCCAGGAAGTCCAGCGGATCGGCCTCCAGCACCCCGGCCAGGATGCTCGCCGCCTGCTTCGACCTGCCCAGACGCGCGAGAATCGCGGCCTTGAGGTTCAACGCCTTGCTGTCCATGCCGTTCACGCTCAGCGACTGGTCGATCTGTTCGAGGGCGGTATCGAACTGCCCGTTGCAGCAGGACAGCTCCGCCAGTTGGTAGTAGGCGGGAGATCGGAAGGCGTAGCCCCACGACGCCCGATAGAACGCGTCGTACGCTTCCTCCAGCCTGCCCTGGGCCCTCAGGACGACGCCCAGATGGTAGAGCGCCTCCGTGTTGGACGGGCGGGTGTACTGAGCGGACAGGCGAGTCACCGCCCGACGCAGGTGCTCCTCGGCCCTCTCGTACATCAGCCGCCTGGCGTAGTCGATCCCGACGATCGTGTTCGTCCGCGTGTCGTTCGGGTCGCGACGCAGGGCCTCCTCGTAGTAGTCGAACGGGTTGACCCGCGGATTGTGGATCTGCTGGACCCGCAACCCCGTCAGGTACAGTTCCTCGACGCTGTTGATATCCTTCGGCGAGGCGGGCGGCCTGACCGTCGGCGGCAGGTTCGGATCAGACACGATCTCGACCGGCCGGTACGAAACCAGCGTCTCACCCGACTTGGACAGGAGCGTCGCGGCCAGATCGGTCCTGGCGGTTCCCACAGGGACGTTGACCTCCGCGACGAATGGCCTGCTCGGACTGATCGAGATCGTCCGTTCGAGCAGCGTCTGGTCGCCCGCCTTCAGCAGGACCCTGGCCTTGTCGTAGCGGGCGGTCGCGTTGAATCCGAGCTTCGCCTTGCCGTCGTCGGTCAGTTCCAGGTTCACCGCGCCCTGCGTGTTGGCGTTCTTGAATCCGCCGATTTCGCGGACGGGGTACCAGTACTGGCGGAAGACCTTGACCTCGTGCGGCTGGATCCAACTGTAGTCCGGCTGGTTGTCCGACCACGCGCCCACCATCAGCTCCGCGTAGGGACCGTCCGCATCGGTGAGGATCTTGTCCCACATTCGCCCGGTGGAGCCGGGACCCCACTCCCAGAGCTTGGCCCCGCAGACGACGTGGTGGTCGCCGATGTGGACGACGCCCGCCTGCTTGCCGTGATCGTAGCCGCCCATGAAGTCCTCCTTCAGGTCCCACGCGAAGAACGAGATCGGCGACGGGTGGTTCTTCCACCAGGACAGGTCCACGCCGCGATAGTCGATCCCGCAGTACGTCTCGTTCCCGATCGGCCAGTGAGCGAAAGCGTTCTTCGAGTGGTACGTCGCGGTCGTGACGCTGGGCGGAAAGAGCACCTGGTACTCGTCGTTCGCGTGGACCGCGACGTTCGCCCAGTACAGGATCGAGTTCGGGTACGGCGTGCGGTTGAACAGCTTGACCGTCGCCTCAATGTACGATTTCCCCGGGTAGAGCGTGACGCCGATGAGCCACTTCATCCGGTGGCGTCGCTCGGTCTCTCCGAACCAGATGGTCTTGCTGCCGTCGTCGTTGGCGGCCAGCGTGTAATCGACCGGCATCTGCGTCGTGTTGCGATGGTGGTGGAAGACGCACCACTCGATCCCGCCGGAGACCCAGGCGCCGAGCATGCCGATCAGCGCGGGCTTGACCACGTGCTGGCGGTAGAAGATGTCGTAACCATTGGTCTTGTCCGTCGCGTAGAGCAGCCGTCCGCCGATCTCGGGCAGGATGCACAGCTTGACGTACTCGTTCTCCAGGTACAGGGCCTTGTAGGTCTTGTCCTCGCGGAGGTCCGTGACGCCATCGAGCATGGGGTAGGGATAGATCCGCTTCTGGGCGCCCTGGTAGGACTCGTTGGTATAGAACCTCGGGTTCACGTCCGGCGGATCGAGCCGGTACGTCGGCAGCGTCAGCGGTTCCTCCCACACCTTCACCGCCGCAGGGAGAGCCGGGGGGATAAACAGACAAACCAGGCAAGACAGGCAAATCGTTCGCATCCTTGACATGAGACAGCCACTCCTTTCTGCACATCCATCGGCACATCCGACCGCGAAGACCGGACGACCGACCATCCTACCACCCGCCCCGCGACGGAACAAGCTCCTCCCGGTCATAGTGCAGGGCGAATGCGGAGTCGGCGGAGGAATCTCCCCGATGTCATGGCGCGGAGCATCGCGACGAAGCCATCTGAACTCCCGAGACAAGAGACTGCTTCGCTTTGCTCGCAGTGACATTCCCGACCTCGCACTTACGCCCTCAAGAGGGTCAAGATCGCCAAGATCGCCAAGTGTTTGTACGTGGCTGCCTTGACTGCCTTGACGATCTTGAGCGAAGCTCTGGGCAGACTGTGTCGTCGCCATGGGAGCAAGAGCACCAAGAGCCTCAAGAACCTCACGTTGGAGTTCTTGAGGCTCTTGAGGTTCTTGAGGTCCTTGCCCTGGGGGCGACTACGCCAGCTTCAAGGCGATCTGCTCTTCGAGGATGTCTTGGACCGGCCTTGACAGGGATCATGACCAGGGTTACCCTATATGCCCAGCTATGACAATCGCCCGAAATACTATAGATACGACGAACTTCAACACGGACGCGATCCTGCCGTATGAACTGCGACTGCAGGATTTTCAGATGGCAATGCAGGATGTCTACGACTTCTTCTACGACGTGAATTCTCTGCTTGCCAGGAAGGGCCTGCAGCGCCTCGATGATATGCTTCGTCCCGCGATCATGTCGGGCGTTCTCTCGGACATGTTGACGGCCAGTCTGGCCAAACATTCTCGTGTTTTGCGAGAGAATCGCTACTTCAACGGTCATCCCGATCTCATCGTTCAGGGCGTGTACAGCGACAACGCCGTGAAAGCGGGGACGGAAGGTGTGGAGGTCAAGACGACACGAAAAGCGGGCGGTGCCGTGGACACACACGGCGCGCGTGACCAATGGATGTGCGTCTTCGTCTATGACGTGGATACAACGTCGGAGCCCGCTGTCACGCGTCAGCCCATGGTGTTTACAGAGGTTTACCTCGGGCTCGTGACCACGGAGGATTTTCGCAAGAACCCGCGTGGCGAACTGGGCACCCGCACGGCGACGTTGCACAAAGACGGAGTGCAGAAACTCCGACAGAATTGGATATACCGCCTCTAGGGATTCCCGTTGGGCGAGAAAGCCGCCAGGCGGGGGATCGCCTTGCAGGCCATGTCGAAGAAGTACTTGTCCTTCTCTACCCCCATACTGTCGTAGCCCAGCGATTCCGCGGCAGCCAGTGTGGAACCCGCGCCAGCAAACGGATCGAGAACCACTCCTCTCCCCAACGGCAGTACGGCACGCACTACCTTGCGAAGAAAAGCCTGGGGTTTGAGACTTGGATGCGGGGCAAGGCTTCGTTCACTGCTCCGCGTCGGAGCGGATTCGATCACGTCCCCAAAGGGCTTGTCTCTGCACGGACGACGGAGTCCGCCCGTGCCCCATTTCCGGAGATTGTCCTGGACCCGGCCCTCCAGGGGTCTGCGGTACAGGACCCAGGGCTCCCACATGGAGCGTGGCATCACGCTGATATCCGGGAACATCTCATGTGCCGACTTCGGGCGGTCGCCCCCTCGCATGGTCATGGTCAGGCGAATGATCTCGCCTCGTCGCTCCAGACCTGCTTCGGCCAGCGATCCCGAGACAAGGTACGAGAGAAGAGGGTTCGACGCCACAACGACGTGCGCACCAGGCACGAGTTTGGGCAAGAGCAGTCGCCCCCACAGGGTGAAGAACGTCCGAATATAGTCGAGCTGCTCGCCGGTGAGCGTGGTGAACCTCGGCAGCGGCGACCTCATGTGTCCATCGAACGAAGGGGGAATCCTCCAAACTCCGCCTTTGCCGTCGCGCAGCTTCGCCTGCTGTTCCTCGCTGTATTCGTGGAGTCCATACGGCGGGTCCGTCACAACCGCGTGAACCGAATGATCCGCGAGTTGCCCCACCCACTCGAAACAATCCGCGTGAAAGAGCAGCGTCTTTCCAAAACGGAAAGGCTCGCGTCTCGTCTGCATTTCCGGGCGTTCCTGTACAGCGGCGCCGGTCGGCGTGTTCCGGACCATGTATCGCCCTCGACCCTCCTTCGCAAACACTGCCGGGGTGTTCAAACGCAGATACGAGCGAATCGAAGAGGTCGGAGTGTCTCCAATCACATGGCAGACCCGTTCTTCTATTTCCTTTACGGAAAGCGGGCGTCCTGATATGGACAGGACTTGGAGAATCGCATCGCGAACGCGCCCAGGTGCATACCTTGTCTGTCCTTCATTCATGATCCCCAGAATAGACGTCTGGACGTCTCCTGTCAATGGGGATTCCAACAGCGAAATCCGGCGGGGAGCAGATCTCTCCCGGCCTTCTTCGACTCGGATGGGGGTTTCTTGGCCATAGTCCACCAGGGTAGGCCCCGCGGGATAATTTGCAGGCGTCGGGTTTTCGTCCGTCCCGCCCACCGCAAGGACCTCAAGAACCTCAAACTCCCGAACTTGGGGTCCTTGACACCCTTGATGCCCTTGACCGACCTGCCGGCACTTCCCAAGAACGTCAAGAAGGCCAAGATCGTCAAGATCGCCAAGTTCTTGTATTTGGCTGCCTTGACCGCCTTGACTGCCTTGGCGATCTTGGGCGACTGCCTCTCGGGAACATCGCGACCAGCGGAGGGTGGACCGGCGCTCTTGCCTTTTGCCGGGCGGGCGGATAGACTGATCCTATGACCGAACAACTGAAGAGGCTCAACAAGGACATCACGCCCATCGACCGGTGGCTGCCGCACGACCGGGTGCCTTGGGTGATTGCGGGACCGTGCAGCGCCGAGTCGGCCGAGCAGATGCTCTCGACCGCCCGAGGACTGGTGAAGTCGCCGCACGTGAAGGCCTTCCGCGCGGGGATCTGGAAGCCGCGAACCCGTCCGAACTCGTTCGAGGGGATCGGCGAGGCGGGTCTCGACTGGCTCAGTCGCGTCAAGGCCGAGACCGGCCTGCTCACCGCCACCGAGGTGGCGAACAAGACCCACGTCGAGCTGTGCATCGAGCACGGGGTGGACATCCTCTGGGTCGGCGCCAGGACGACGGTCAGCCCGTTCGCGGTGCAGGAAATCGCGGACGCCCTCCGCGGCACGGACATCCCGGTCTTCGTGAAGAACCCGATCAATCCCGAGCTGGGCCTGTGGCTCGGCGCTATCGAGCGTCTCTACGACGCGGGCATCCGCAAGCTCGGCGCGATCCATCGGGGCTTTTCCACCTATGTCGAGATGCAGTTCCGCAACGACCCGAAGTGGCAGATCCCCATCGAACTGAAGCGCCTGCTGCCGGACCTGCCGCTGATCTGCGATCCGAGTCACATCTCGGGCAGTCGGGCGTTCATTGAGCCCCTCTCGCAGATGGCGATGGATATCGGCATCCAGGGCCTGATCATCGAGTCGCACATCGATCCGGACCGCGCCCTGAGCGACGCGAAACAGCAGGTCACGCCGGAGGAGCTGTGTCGAATCCTGGACCGGCTCAAGGCCCGCGACAGCACGATCACCGACCGCGACGTGAAACGCCAGATCGGCAGGCTCCGCGCCGAGATCAGCCAGGTGGACGCCAGGATCATCCAAGACCTCGCGGAGCGGATGAAGTGGGTCGAGGAGATCGGCCGGCTCAAGCACGAGCACAGCATCCCGGTCCTGCAGATCACCCGCTGGGACAATCTGCTCGAGGAGCACCTGGCCCGCGCCCAGAAGGCCGGCCTGGACCCTGAGTTCATCAAGGCCCTCTTCGAGTTGATCCACGCCCAGGCGGTCAAACGACAGTTGCAGGACTCGCCATAGACGCACACGACGCCGGTCCCGTGCCACAGGTCGTGCCTGGTCCCCCGCCTTGTCATTCCCGCGGAGCCGGGAATCCATTCCCCCAGTCGCGCCCAAGCTCGTCGCCATGCCATTCCTGCGGACCGGATGTCATCGGATTCTGTGCAGAACCCTGTTGCTCCCGCTCGGACTCGTGCCTCTTACCGGTAGAGAGCATTCTCGAAGAGCCTGGGCGTCCTGTGCGGACGACCGGCGGAACACGAGCCCAAGGAAAGACGAGGTGAGGTATGGGAGTGCTGGGAAAGGTCTGGCGGTGGTGGCGAGCGTTGTGGGCGGTGGATTTCTCCTCGTCGATGGAGATCGACTCCCATCAGTGGGACAACAAAGCGGAGATCCTCCGGCGTCTGTCCAGCTCGGGCTGCTGAGCGAGCAGAACGAGAATGAAAAGGGCCGGAGCCTTTCTCCGTTCTTCATCAAGGCTCCGGCCGGTGCCACTTTGATCCTCGGCTTGGCATGGGCGGCTCATTCTGACGCTCCATTGCACGCGCCTGGGGATTACCCGATGCAATCCCTTGCAATGCGAGGCCCCCCAAGGCTGCCCGCATGGATCATCTCTGTATCTGCACTACCTCAGTTGGACGCCTCACAAAGCGAAGACGCGTTCCAGTCCTCGGCAAAACGACCGACGGCGGTGTGGAGGCGGCTCTTGACTGTCCCCACGGGAATCCGAAGCATCCCGGCAATCTCCGCATAGGAGAACTTGTGAAAATAGGCCAGGATCAGGATCTCCCGCAGCTTTGCCGGCATTCGCGAGATAACCCGTTTCACCGAGGCCGCCGTCTCGTCGCGGACCAGATCGTCATAGGGCATCCGCTCGTCGGAATCAAGCGTGTTCAGTACGTCGTCGATCGAATGCTCGTCACTGTCGAACATGCTGCCCAGGTTGGCGGAATCGACCCGCTGCATGCGGCGTAGCGCGTCCTTCGCCTTGTTCGCGGCGATGGTAAACAGCCACGGGCGGAGCGGACGCGACTGATCGAACGAATCCCGACTGATGTACAACTGCATGAAGGTCTCCTGGAAGACGTCGTCCACCATATCCGACTGGTTCAGAAACCTCCTCAGGAACACGTATAGACTGTCCTTGTACTGCTTCACGAGCTCCTGGAAAGCCTCTTCCTCGCCCGCGGCGTAGCGTTTCAAAAGTTCCATATCGTTCATCGTATATCCCCTTCCAAAAACACACTATTCACGGGGGTAATGGTAACAAAGACGAGAGATCAGCAAATCGGGCGATGACTGCTTCTGCTATCCGGCTCTGCACCCCTTTTGGCATCAGGGAATCCCCTACGTGACACTGGCATTTCCCCGATACCCCAAGACAGAGGGGAGAGAAGGTCGTGCCCGCACCGCTTGGCCGTCGGAAAGGGTAGTCGTACCGACCTGTCCGGTATCGGCGGTTTTCCCTTGACCTCAGGGAGGCTGTCCCGTTTAATAGAGGGCTATTTGCGGCATA
Organism: Sedimentisphaerales bacterium; assembly: GCA_035342095.1. Classification (GTDB taxonomy): domain Bacteria; phylum Planctomycetota; class Phycisphaerae; order Sedimentisphaerales; family Anaerobacaceae; genus PLanc-01. The sequence continues at coordinate 37,849 of DAOQWL010000010.1, forward strand.
GCCGGGCCGATCGGGATGCACCGGATGCCGCGGGACTTCCGTCTCGTTGGGCCGTCCGGTCCGCGGTCGCTGTCGCCCTCGGCTTCGACGCGAATGGATCCGGCAAGAGGATAGGGGACAATCGTGGAAGAGAAGCGTGTGCGCGTGGGACTCGTCGGGTTCGGCATCGTCGGAACCGGCGTCGCCAAGCTGATCCTGGAACAGGCGGACCCGTTCGTCCAGAAGATGGGCGTCCGCCCGGAACTGGCCTGCGTCGTCGATATGGACACGACCCGTCCGCGCCCCGTGCAACTGCCCCCCGGCGTGCTCACGAACGACCTGAACCGCCTGCTCAACGACCCGTCCATCACCATCGGAATCGAGCTCGTCGGCGGCACCGGCATCGCCAAGGACATTGTGCTCAAGATGCTCCGCGCCGGCAAAGACGTGGTCACCGCCAACAAGGCCCTGCTGGCCAAGCACGGAGCGGAGCTGTACCAGGCCGCACGCGAGAACGGCCGGTGCATCGCCTTCGAAGCCAGTTGCGTCGGAGGCGTCCCGATCATCGGCGCCATCCGCACCGGCCTGGCGGCCAATGAGATCTCCGCCATGTACGGCATCGTCAACGGCACCTGCAACTACATCCTGTCCAACATGAGTTCGCAGGATGAGAAGTTCTCGCAGGCGCTGGCGAAAGCCCAGAAGAAGGGCTTCGCGGAGGCCGACCCGACGCTCGACATCTCCGGCGGCGACAGCGCCCACAAGCTCGCCATCCTCGCCTCCATCGCCTTCGGCTGCGAGATCACCCTGGACGACATCTTCGTCGAGGGCATCGAAGCGATCTCCAAGGAAGACCTGCGGTACGGACGCGAAATGGGCTACTGCCTCAAGCTGCTCGCCATCGCCCAGAAGAACAGCCAGGGACGGATCTCGCTGCGGGTCCATCCCTCGTTCATCGCGGCCAACACCGCCCTGGCGAGGGTCGATGGCTCCTTCAACGCCCTGAGCGTCTTCGGCAGCGCCGTGGGCGAGACCCTCTACTACGGTCGCGGCGCCGGCATGATGCCGACCGCCAGCGCCGTGCTCGCGGATATCATCGACGTCGCCATCGGAAACTCGCGGACCACGTTCAACCAGTTGTATCTCAAGCCGCGAAGCGAGGTCCAGGGGATCATCGAGCCGATCGGGGAGATCCTCACCCGGTTCTACCTCCGCGTGATGGCCAAGGACAATCCCGGCGTCGTGGCCCGCTACGGCGGGGTCCTGGGCGACCACGACATCAGCATCTCCGGCGCCCTCCAGCACGAGGGGACCGGGCCCAACAACACGGTGCCGGTCGTGATCACCACGCACCGGACGCAGGAGAAGAACATGACGGCCGCCCTGGCGGAACTGGCGAAGCTCGATATCATCAGCGGCAAGCCGGTGTGCGTGCGGATCGTCGATATCCCACAGGATAGAGATACATAGGTCGATATGTCCAAATATGTGATCATCGTCCCCGACGGGGCGGCGGACGAGCCGCTTGAACTGTTCGAGGGCAAGACGCCCCTCGAAGCGGCACACACCCCGAACATGGACCGGATCAGCGTCGAAGGCCGCCAGGGTCTGGTGCAGACGGTGCCCGACGGGCTCGAGCCGGGCAGCGACGTCGCCCAGATGAGCCTGCTCGGGTACGACCCGCTGCGCTACTACACCGGGCGGGCGCCCATCGAAGCCGCCGCGAGGAACATCCGCCTCGGAATGGACGACTGGGTCTTCCGCTGCAATCTGGTCACCATCGCCGACGGCCTCATGGCCGACCACAGCGCCGGGCACATCTCCACGGAGGAAGGCAGCAGCCTGATCCGTGAGCTGCAAAGGCATATCAGCGACGAGCGAATCAGCCTGCACACCGGCGTCAGCTACCGCCATCTGCTCGTCTTGCGGGGCATGGATTTCGACGTGCGGACCTATCCGCCGCACGACCATATCGGAAAGCCGGTCGAGAAGCTCCTGCCGCGAGGCAAGGGCGCCGATCTGCTGATCCAACTGATGAACCAGTCACAGCAACTATTCGCGGGTCACGACATCAACAAGGTGCGACAGGACCTCGGGGAGAACCAGGTCAGCTCCATCTGGCTCTGGGGCCAGGGCAAGCAGGCCCGCCTGGACAGCTTCCGCAAGCGCTACGGTCTCAAAGGGACAGCAATCACCGCGGTGGATCTCGTCCGCGGACTGGCCAAGCTGGTCGGCTTCGACCTGATCACAGTGCCCGGCGCGACGGGATTCCTCGACACGAACTACGAGGGCAAGGGCCAGGCCGCGATCCAGGCGATCGATGAGTACGACCTCGTCTTCGTCCATGTGGAGGCGCCGGACGAGGCCGGACACGAGGGCAACGCGGAAGCGAAGAAGCAAGCCATCGAGCAGGTGGACAAATACGTGGTCGGACCGGTGCTGGAGGCCCTCTCGCGTCACGAGAACTGGCGAATCCTGGTGCTGCCGGACCATCCGACCCCGGTCAAGAGCGGCGCGCACTCGGCCGACGCGGTGCCCTTCGCGATGGCTGGAACCGGAATCACGGGAGTTCTGCACGCGGCCTTCAGCGAGAGCAACGCGGCCAAGGCGGGCCTTCGCATCGAGAAGGGCTGCGAACTGATGGAGTACTTTCTCAAGAGTTGATTTTTAAGGGTGACAAAACAACTATGGCAATCATCGTTCAGAAGTTCGGCGGCCCCTCGGTGGCGAACGCAGAGAAGATCCGCCGGGCGGCCAAACGGATCATCGAGCGGATGCAGGCCGGCTTTCAGGTCTGCGTGGTCGCAGCCGCCCGAGGACAACAGATCGAGGAGCTCCTGCGGGACGCGAGGGAACTCAATCCCAATCCGCCGAAGCGGGAAATGGACCAGCTCCTGAGCACGGGCGAGCAGCAGACCATCTCGCTGCTGGCCATGGCTCTGGAGGCCATGGGCCAGAAGGCGATCAGCCTGACCGGGACCCAGATCCACATGTTGACCGACGGCGTCTTCAGCAACGCCCAGATCAAAAGCGTCGATTCGGAGTTCATCCGGCGCGAGTTGAACGAGGGCAAGGTCGTCATCGTCGCCGGCTACCAGGGCGTCGATGAGCGAGGCAACGTCACTTCGCTCGGGCGCGGCGGGTCCGACACGAGCGCCGTGGCCCTGGCGGCGGCCCTGAAAGCCGAGGAGTGCGAGATCTTCGCCGACATGGACGGCGTCTACACCGCCGATCCGAAGGTCTTCAAGAAGGCCGCGATGCTCGACGAGATCAGTTACGACGAAATGATCGAGATGGCTGGTCTGGGCGCCGGCGTCATGCACAGCCGGTCCGTCGCCATCGGCAAACGATACAACGTCAGGATTCGAATCCGAAACAGTGAAAACGACAATCCGGGAACCATCATCACTCACGAGGTACCGCAAATGGAAGGCATATTGGTGTCGGGTGCGACAATTCAGAAGGACATGGCAAAGATCGGCATTGCGGGAATTCCGAATGTCCCCGGGACGGCCGCGAGGATCTTCGCCCGGCTGGCCGAGGCCAAGGTCGTCGTCGACGACATCATCCAGACCGAGATCAGCCATGAGAAGGCGAACATGTCGTTCATGGTCAAGAAGTCCGACGTCGAGACCGCCCAGCAGGTGGCGAACGAGCTGAAGGCGGAACTGCCCTGCGACAGCGTCTTCGTGCGAGACGACATCGCGCTGGTCTCCGCGATCGGGGTCGGGATGCGGTCTCAGTACGGCGTGGCCGAGAGAATGTTCGGGGCCCTGGCCTTGGCCGAGGTGAACATCGACTCGATCACCACGAGCGAGATCCGGATCAGTTGTGCCGTCGGCCGACAGGACGTCGAACGGGCGCTCGAGGCGGTCTGCCTGGCGTTCGAGCTGGATCGACCCGCCCGACAGCGGACCAGGAAGAAGTGACCGGGACTCCACGGAGTTGGCTCGCAGACGAACAAGCCGACGCGCGATGAGCAGACGACAACGAGCCGTCCTGATCGGCATCTCTCTGATCGGGACGGCTCTTTTCGTTGCGCTCGACCGGGGTGTCGTGGCCCCGAACTGGCCCGGTGCGCCCACGGGACGCCAACAGACCCTCGCCGACGATCAGGCGCGATACGACGGGCGGACCTTCTCCGTCGTCCGGGTCGTCGACGGCGACACGCTCCACCTGGGCGCCGCGGACGGGGCCGACGAGACGACCAAGGTCCGTCTCATCGGAGTGGACGCCCCCGAGATGGGCTGGGACACCGGCCGGCGGATGTACTACGCCGACGAAGCCACCGCATTCGCGCGGCAGTCGGCTCTCGGCCGGCGGGTCACCATCTATCTCGACCAACGGGCCGGAAGTCGGGATCGCTACCAGCGACTCCTCGCCTACATCCAGTTGCCCGACGGGAAGTTCCTGAACGAGGAGCTGCTCTCCGAGGGGTTCGCCTACGCGGACGTTCGGTTCAAGCACGGGTACTTTCAAAAGTACCGGCAGTTGGAGGCCGGCGCCCGCGCCCTCGACAAGGGCCTCTGGGCCCACGTCCGACCCGAGCAGATGCCCGCCTGGCGACAGAAGAAGCAGACGGAAGGGTCTGGGGACTCGGATTGATTCCTGCAGAGTAGATGCCCCCGCCAAGAATGCGCCACGTGTCACGGATGTCATTCCCGCGAAAGCGGGAATCCACTGCGAGGATCGTCCTATAGGCCGTACTCTTTGATCTTGCGGTAGAGCGTCCGTTCGCCGATGCCGAGGATCTTGGCGGCCTGCTCGCGATTGCCCTGCGTCCGGGCCAGCGTATCGACAATCGCCTTCTTCTCCAGATCGTTGAGCGACACCCCCGCCAGGTCGGCGGGCGAGGCGCTGCTGCCAGGGAGCTGGCGACGCTGGGAGATCTCCGGCGGGAGGTCCTGGACGTCGATCTTGTCCCGGTCGCACATCACGACCATCGTGCGGATCATGTTCCGAAGCTGGCGGATGTTGCCCGGCCACTCGTACCCGGTCAGAACGCTCATCGCGGCAGTCGTGAACCCCGTGACGCGGGACCCCGTCTCCTCGACCGCCTCCTGCAAGAAGTGCTCCGCCAGGATCGGGATGTCGGCCGTCCGCTCCCGCAGCGGGGGCAGACTGATGTTCACCCCTCGAATCCGGAAGTAGAGATCCTCGCGAAACTCCTTCCGCTCGATGAGTTTCGTCAGACTGCGATTCGTGGCGCTGATGATCCGCACATTGACCACGGTGGCCTTGCTCGAACCGACCGGCACGACGACGCCGTCCTCGATGACCCGCAGCAGTTTCGCCTGCATCGACAGCGGCATGTCCCCGATCTCGTCGAGAAAGAGAGTCCCTTCGTCGGCGATCTCGAACAAACCCTTGCGATCCGTATTGGCGCCGGTGAACGCGCCCTTGACGTGTCCGAACAACTCGCTTTCCAGCAGGGTCTCCGTCAGGCCGGCACAGTTGACGGGCTTGAACGGTTTGTTCCGCCGGAGCGAGTTCCGGTGGATGGCGCGGGCCAGCAGTTCCTTGCCCGTCCCCGAGGGACCTTCGATGAGCACGGAGATGTTCGTTGGCGCCACCCGCCGAACGACTTCGAAGATCCCCTGCATGGCGGGACTGACGCCCTTGATGCCTTCGAAGAGAAACGCCTCCTCTTCCGGCGCGGCCTGAGCCTGCCCCGCTCGCCCAGCGGCGGCCCTGCGCGCCGCCTGCTCGACCAGCGTGCGGAGCTGATCGATGTCCAGCGGCTTGACGAGATAGTCGAACGCCCCCTGGCGCATCGCCTCCTTGCAGTTGTCGATGGTCGCGTAGGCGGTGATCAGAATGACCTCGGTGGCGTCCCCCTGCCGCCGGGCCTCGCGAAGCACGCCCAGGCCGTCCACCCGCCCTTCCAGCTTCAGATCGGTCACAACCACGTCGACCGCCTGATGCCGAAGCACCTCGACCGCGTGCTCGCCCGTATAGACGGCCAGCGCCTTGACCGGCAGCTTCCCCAGCGCCTCGACGATCCCGTCGGCGTGGTCCCGTTCGTCATCGACCACCAGGACCGACGGCTTGTGCTCTGTCCAGTAACTATCCAACCCTACACCTTCACACGCCCAATCTCATTCCATGGGGACAAGGCAATCGCGTCGGCAAGATCCACACCCTGTAAGGCTCGACAACCGACACTCCCTTGCCCCCGGAACCGATGTGCGGGCCATTGTACACGAGGTCCCTCGATCCATCAAGGGGTTTCATCGCAAGGGCGTCGGTCCGCCGTCCATCGGGAGACTCTGCTTTCGGAACGACGGCAGGTCCGGCTCCACATGAACCGTGATGTTCACAGGCCGACTGATCTCCTCGTCCAGGGCCTTCTCCAGTCTCTCGGAAACGTCGTGGGCCGCAGCGATGTTCAGCTCGGGATCCACGAGAATGTGCACGTCGAGAAAGACCTCGCGTCCGACGGTACGGGTCCTGAGCCGGTGCCACTGGCGAATGGCAGGGTCCGCACCCATGATGCTCTTGACGTGCTCGAGCGTCTCGGGATCGACCGCGGCTTCGGTCAATTCCATGACCGCGTCGACCACCACCTTGACGCCAACGAAGACGATCATCAGCCCTACCGCGATGGCCGCGACCTGGTCCCCATGATCGTAGCCGGCCACCATCGCAAGGAAACCGACCAACACCGCCACGGAGCTGAAGGCATCGCTGCGATGGTGCCAGGCGTTGGCGTAGACCACAGGGCTATGAAGCCTCCTGGCCGCTTTCTTTGTGACACGATAGAGCCATTCCTTGGCGACAATCGACAGCATGGCCCCCGCCAGAATGCCCCAGTGCGGCGCCGTGGTCTGACTTCTCGCGATCGACAGGGCGCCTTGATACACCATGAAACCGCCGACGCCCATCAGGGTCAGGGCGACAAACACGGCACAGAACGTCTCGATTCGGCCGTGACCGTAGGGGTGCATCAGGTCGGGCTTCTTACCGCCCCAGTACGACCCGATGACGACGGCCACGTCGGTCGCCAGGTCCGACAGGGAGTGGATCGCGTCTGCGATCATCGCCAGCGAGGAAACCGCCATGCCAATGGCAATCTTGACAAGGGCCAAAACGATATTGACAGCCGCGCCGAGGCAAGTAACCAACCGGATCTGTCGAGCGGCGTCTTCGTGTTTGCTAGTTGCCGCCATCGTCGCGTCCCAGCACAGAACCGCGTATTTCGGAAACGGCGTGGATGTACCGTTGGGCGGCGGGCTCGTCCTTGGCCTCGACGATGATCCGCATCACCGGCTCGGTGTTGCTGGTCCGCAGGTGAATCCAGCCGTCGGCGAAGTCCAGGCGCAGGCCGTCCGAGGTGTTCACGGCGGCCTTGGGGAACTTCTGTACCGCCAGGTCCATGATCCGACGCGCCTGCTGCGAATTGGCAGCGAGCTTCTCTTTGTGCATGGCGTAGCCGCCGATCTCCCGCACGAGGGCGCTGATGGTCTTGCCCGCGTCGGCCATCAACTGAAGGACCAGGGCCATCCCGACAAGACTGTCGCGAACGGGCCCGACTCGCAGGTCGATGACGCCGCCGTTACCCTCGCCGCCGATGACGCAGCCGTGCTCGATCATGGCGTTGGCGACGTGCGCCTCGCCGACCGGAGTCCGGATGACTCGACCGCCCGCCCGGTGGGCGAGGTCGTCGATCATTCGCGAGGTGGACAGATTGGCGGCAGCGGTCCCGGAACCCGCGGAGAAGACGTGTTTGGCCGCCAGGGCCAGCGTGTACTCCTCTCCGATGTAGACGCCATGCTCATCGACGATCGCCAGGCGGTCGGCGTCCGGGTCCTGGGCAAAACCGAGTTCCGCTTTCTCCTGCTTCACCCGCTGGCACAGATCGACCAGGTTCTCCGCAATCGGCTCGGCGCCGTGAGCAAACAGCCCGGTCGGCTCGTCGTTCATGGCGATGACTTCGCAGCCCAACGCGGCCAGGAGCTTCTTGGCGACCCGAGCACCGGCGCCGTTGATGCTGTCAAGCACGATGCGGCGTCTCTTGCGCCCGATCTGCCCGGCATCGACGGTGGCCAGGACCTTCTCGACGTGAACGCGGTCCGTGTCGTCGTCGCGGCTGACCGTACCACAGTGGACGGAATCGACGTAACGGATCTGCCCATCCTGGAATGCCTTCTTGATCCGCTCGGCCGTAGCCAGCGGCGGGGCCATTCCGTTGCTCAACAGCAGCTTGATCCCGTTGTACGGCAGCGGATTGTGGGACGCGGTGATGACGATGCCGCCGTCGCAGCCCAGCTCGCGGAGCATGATCCCGACGCCCGGCGTGGTCACCAGGCCCAGATCGACGACATCTACGCCGACGGAGCACAACCCCGCCGTCATCGCCGACAGGAGCATCGGGCCGCTGACCCGGGAATCCCGACCGATGCAGACCTTGAGCCGACGCCCGTTGGCGCCGGCGGAATCCTTCAGGAAGGTCCCGAATGCACCGCCGTACTGGGCCGCAATGACCGGCGTGAGGTTCTCCCCGATCACTCCCCTCATGCCACTGACACTGATGATAAGATTCTCAGCCATCACGCACACTCCCTTTGCGCACACTCTGCGTCCTGCCGCCCACGGAGGCGGAAGTGGACTCATCCATCGTATGAGGGGAGACCGAGCCTGTCAATCGAGCGTACAGACGTACAGCTCGTTGACGAAATCGAGCTTCTTGAGTTCCTCGACGGTGGCCGCATCGGGCTCCTTGTCGAGACTGACCGCCAGGACCGCCTTCTGCAGGTCGAGCTTCTGGCCGACGCCCATCGTGCCGATGTTGATGCCGTGATTGCCGAGGACCGTGCCGACCGATCCGATCACGCCCGGTCGGTCGTCGTTGAAGATCACCAGGACGGTGCCCTGCGGCGTCATCTCGACATGGAAGTCATCGACCTCGATGATGCGCAGCAGCGTCTCGCCGAACACGGAACCTCGGACCGTCCGTTTCACCTCGCTGGTCGTGACGGTCGCGGTGAAGCTGGATGCGACGTCGCGGGCTTCAGGGTTCTTCGTCACATCGACGCTGATGCCACGCTCCTTGGCGAGGACCGGCGTATTGACCATATTCAGCGGCATCTCGAAATGCCTCTGCAGCAGACCGATGCCGAAGTTCAGCGTGATCGGCTGGACCCCCATATCCGCGATAGTCCCCCGATACTCGACCTGGACGCTCTTGATATTGCCGGGGGCGATCGTGCTGAGCAACGTGCCGACACGACGGGCCAGATTGGCATACTGGCTGACCGCAGGCGGCATGGCGCCCGACGTGGACGGCGCGTTGACCGCGTTACGGATCGGGCCGCCCTTGATGGCGTCGATCAGGATTTCCGCGGCCTCGACGGCCACCTCGACCTGGGCCTCTTCCGTGCTGGCGCCGAGGTGCGGCGTGACGATGCAGTTGTCCAGCGCAGCGAACCGCAGGTCCTGCGGCGGTTCTGAAGAGAACACGTCGAGGGCCGCCCCGGCGATCCGCTTCTTCGACAGCGCATCGTACAGGGCGTCCTCGTTGATGATGCCCCCGCGGGCGCAGTTGACCAGGCGGACCGTCGGCTTCATCATCGCGATCTGGTCGGCGCCGATCATGTTCAGCGTCTGCGGGTTCTTCGGCACGTGGATCGTGATGAAATCGGACTCTCGGAAGATCCGTTCGAGCTTGTCGGTGACCTCGACGCCCAGTTCCCCCGCGTCCTTCGGCGCCGCCAGCGGGTCGTAGCCCAGGATCTTCATGTCCAGGCCGTGAGCCATCCGCGCCACCGCCATGCCGATCCGTCCCAGGCCGATGACGCCGAGAACCTTGTTGTTGAGCTGGTTGCCCGTGTACTTCTTGCGATCCCAGGCGCCGGACTTGAGACTGTTGCAGGCCTGCACGACGTTCCGGCTCATCGCCAGCATGAGGGCTATCGTGTGCTCGGCGGCGCTGAGCGTATTGCCGCCGGGAGTGTTCATCACGAGGATGCCCTTGCGAGTGGCGGCGGGAACGTCGATGTTGTCCACGCCCACGCCCGCCCGGGCAACACCCTTGAGGCGGCCGGGATTGGCGAGAACCTTCGCGGTCACCTTCGTCTCGCTGCGGACGATCAGCCCGTCGTAATCCCGGATGATGTTGCTCAGCTCATCCTCACTGATGCCTATCTTGACAACCGCCTCGGCGCCGGCCGTAGCGTTGATCAGGTCGATTCCTTCTCTTGCCAGCTTATCTGTGATGAGCACTTTGATCATAAGCAACACTCCCAGAAATCCTCGATCTACCGACCATTTCAGGTCTGTGTCGCCACGGCGCGCGCCAACGTGACAGCCCACCCGGCGGCAAGGATCACAAGCAGACCTACGATCACATGTACGACCCGAACCCGAGCGAAAACCCGGTCCAGGAAACTGAAATATATGCCGAACACAGCAATGAGAAAAGCGAAAAATAGGGTGACAATCGACAGGCTGCACAGCAGACCAGCCGCGGGCTGGAGGTAGAACGCGGTCAGCACATCGCCCCGGGCGAAGGCCCGCACTGCAGTCGTCATCCCACAGGTCGGGCAGGGCATGCCGGTCCGCATCTTGAGGCCGCACGGCAAGAACAGCCGCCCGAAATCGAATCCCACCCTCTCCAACAGCCACAGACCGACGAATCCCCCTGCCACTGCGACCACGATCACGGCAGCGATCTTGCGCTGTCTCGCGGACGCCCGACGTGTCGCTTTGCTCGTGCTATCCTGTTGGCGTTCCTGCATATCGACGGTAGAATAGGGCCGGCGTTCGAACAAGTCAACAAATAGACAGGTGCCATGCTATGCCCTTGGAACAGAAAGACTTAAGCGAAATCCTGGAAACGGCGATCGTGGCCGCCCGCCTGGCGGGCCAGCACGCGATGGAGCAGATGGGCAACGTCAAGGCCGTCAAGAAGAGCGAGAATGAGATGGTCACCCAGGCCGACGCCCAGTGCCAGCGGATCGTCATCCAACGGATACGCGAGACCTATCCGGATCACGGATTTATCGCCGAGGAGGGAGACCAGGGCAAGATGTTCAAACGCCCTCCGCTCGGGGAGCCGGCCATCTGGTGGGTCATCGACCCGATCGACGGGACGCACAACTTCATCCACGGCATTCCGATCTTCGCCGTCAGCATCGCCGCGATGTTCCAGGGAGAACCCATCGTGGGCGTGGTCTTCCACCCCGGCGCCGATGCGATGTTCACCGCGGTCAAGGGCGACGAGGCCCAGTTGGACGGGCGACATATCATGGCCGGCGAGGAGCCGATCGGGCCGCTCACCAGCGTCGGTCTGGACAGCCATTTCGACGACCCACTGCCGACGTGGGCGTGCGACCTGATCCGCAGCTCGCGATTCCGCAACTTTGGGACCACCGCTCTGCACCTGGCCTACGTCGCCAAGGGGGGACTCGTGGTCTCCGCGATGTCCACGCCCAAGCTGTGGGACATCGCAGCCGGGGTGGTCATTGCCGAGGCGGCCGGCGCGGTCATCACGGACTGGAACGGCGACAGGATCTTCCCGGTCGATCTCGATGCCTACGCGGGACAGCCCTTCCGCGTGCTGGCGGGCAACCCCAGGGCCCACGCCGGCCTTCTGGAAACCATGCGGAGATAGAGGCTATCGCGGGTCGGGGACAAGGTGCAGGGCCAACAGGCGGACCTTGTCTCTACGGGAATTGACCTGGCTCCTGTCGAGGATCGCGATGACTCTGCGCTGGGGGCCATTGACCCCGATCCGGACCAGGATGTAGGCAGTGAACACGTCGCTTCGGACCGTCACCAGATCGCTGATCCGCGTGAAGATCAAATCCCGCTCTTCGAGGTCGTCCCGAGCCGCATCCGGCGTGATGTCGGGCCCCGGCGGCGTGTCCATACGCTGGTTGTCGAGACCGTCCGCCATAAGTCTGCGCATCGACTCGATCTGCATGAGATCGCCGATGCTTCGATACGGATGGCTCTGGCCGTTGCGGACGCGATAGGCGACGATGTCCGTCGCGGTCGCGAACGCATCGCTCTGACCATGCTGCATCCACGGCAGTTGCGCCAGGACCATCGCGGGCGCCGTGTTGATGTTGATGCGTCCCGGGATTCGGGTCTCGTTCGGGTCGAGCCACGGATATCGAGCCGGATCGATCACAGTCAGATAGTTGAACAGCCGCGAGTGGTTCGGATCGGCCAGGTTCAGCAGCACGTCGTGCGCAAGGGATCCGGTCGGCAGGTCATACGCGCTTTCGCGGAAAATCATGCCCAGCTCGCCGATGTTGGTCAGCGGCCGGTTCGCCGGGTGAGCCTGGATGACCGCAGGCTGATTCACGTCCACGTAGTTGCTCGAAGCGTTGCCCAAGGAAGGAGTGGATTTCTGGGCCACTGGCGCCCACAAGCGACGAATGCACTTGTGCGGCGAGATGTCCCGCTGAATACTGTAGGCAACCCCGTCAACCGCCATCCATCCCGCAGGGACTTTGACCCAATCGACCACGGGTTGCTTGGTTTCATCGGGAATCACGCGTTCCAGCCTAATCGTGGCGTTCGGCTCGAACGCGAAGGCACTGGGACTGACCACCTGCGGCGTCCCAGGGTAGTCGGCGCGGTCGTAGCCGTGGAGCGGCATCGTATCCGTCGGCTCATTCGGATCCACGAACCGGAGGTAGTCCCTGGCCAGCGGCGCCTGCGTGTCCTCCGCCAGGATCACGTGGAACCGTCTCGACCCGCTCCACGTGATGGACACCCGGACATCGGCCTTGGACGGATTGTCGATCACAAGCTGCCACTCGGCGGTATTCGGATCGCTGTCCTCGAAGTAGGGCCGGTACAGTTCGATCGCATACGATGAATGAATCGTTCCCATGGCGTCGCGCACCTGCCGGCAGGCCAGTTCCGAAAGGTAGATGCACGGCCGCTCGAACCCGTAGTAGCGCGAGGAGTAGTCGGAGACGACCGTGATCTTGTCGTCGTCGTCGATGTAATCCCGCAGGTTGGCGGCGATCTGCGCCGCCCGCTGTGCGAGGTCCGCGTCGTCAGCATTCGGCTCCATCTCGTCCAGCGCGGCGACAATCGCATCGCGGAGCGTGTTGAGATCCGTTGTGTTGACGTTGACCATCTTCCTGCGATGGGCCGCCGAGAGAGCCTTCGGCGTGATGATCCGGTCCATGTTGTACGTCGTGGCGATGTGCCGGTACGCGTAGCTGGATTCGGACCCGCCGCCCGCGGCCCGGAGGAACCAAGCGTTCAAATCGTTGCCCGCGTACTCCAGCGGCGTCGAAAGCGTGCTGGTTCGGAACCGCCCGCAGTCCTCGACGCGCACATCCGTCTCCTTCTGGTTGAGCAGGAAACGATACCGAAGCTCCAGCTCGTCCGACACGTCGAAGGGAGTGTAGGGCGACGGATTGGACAGGCTGGGGTTTCTCACGTCCATGTACCGCCAGATCACGTTCCGCTGGTAGGCGTCCAGGTCGACCATCGCAGCAAGATTCGCACCGTTGTTGGCTCGCGCCGCCAGCAAGGCGTTCGCATCCTTCGCCTGCGGCCGATTGCCCGGCGCGGCCGCCAGGGCCAGGACGTTGACATGGAGCTGGGAAGTGCCATCGACAGCGGATTCCCGAGCATCGTTTGGATCGAGCCGAAAACCCGTATTCATGTTCAGCATGGCGCCGTTGTCGATGATGCGGACCGCCGCATAAAACCGCTTGCCTTTGCTCGTCGTCATGTTGGGGACCCGGAACCATTTGGCGTCCGGCACGCCGTCGCCGTCGGCGTCCGCCAGGGCGTTCGGGTCCGCCTCATCGTTCGGATCGTCCAACGCCTCCCGCTCGCCCAGGACGCGGTCGATGAGAACGTCCCTCGTGCCGCTGGTCAAAACGTTCCCCACGTTGCTGATCTGACGCCAGTAATACTTCTTGCCGGAGGCATAGGGTTCCAGATCGGCCAGCCAGGGATTGAGGGCGTCCGGATAGTCGTAGTACTCCTGGTCGGCCGAGACCAGCGGGAGATCCTCGATCAACGCCTCATCGATCTGCGACAAGACCGTATCGACGGCACAGGTCAACTCGCGGTTCTCCGTGGCCGCCCTCGTGGCCATCTTGTCGATCCGCGACGCCATCACGAAGAGCACGCCGACGATGGCCAGCAGGCTCGTGAGCACGACCGTCAGAATCAGGGCCGAGCCCCGACGCCAGGTCGCCGCGATGTGTCCGATCCGTTCCTTCATGGCTGCTCCGTCAATTGTCCAGGTAGACGATGTGCGTGAATGTCCTGCCGTGCTTGATCAGATTCCGCGAGTCGTAGAGCGTGAACGTGAACTTCAGGGCCCGTCCGAGCCCGGGGATCTGGTTGAAGTGCTCCTTGTCGATCCACTGCGTCGGGAAGTTCGGGTCCGTCAGGCTCGTCCCCCCCCGCGGATACCACAGGCCCGGACGGTTTTCCGCGTCGATGTCTCCCGACACCAGGGGGAAGTCCGAGTCCGCCAGACTGTTCGGATCCGTTTCGCCCTCCGTCTCGGGGTTCACGTCGGGGATCCACCGCTTTTGCGCATCGTTCCAGCCCTGCACCATGAACTGCCCGACCCCCTGGCAGAACATCGCATGGAGAGAATCCGGGTCGGAGCGGTTGACCAGCACGCCGCGTGCCGCCTGCGCGGTTGTGCTCACCACGTTCCTCCCCTGCGGGACATCGACGTCTCCAATCACAGACAGGATGTTGGCCTTCTCCGAGAACGGAATCCGTTTCCACGCCTCCAGCGAGATCCTGTCGACCTGCCCGCGGCTGTTCCAGGCGATCCAGTCGTCCGTGTCGAAATCGTTCACATCGAGCTGTTTGTCCGCATCCCCAGGGGCCGGCGGGATCAGGATGTGCTGCGTCCTCGCGAGAATCCGTCGGTGCGGCTTCTGACGCTCCGGCGAGTTGGGTTCGGAGGCATCGACCGTCGGCCCCCGGGCCAGCGTGTAGCAGATGCGCGCCACGTTGCCGCGATTCGGGTCGGGACCATAGGTCTGGAAATCGCCGCTGGCGAAGAACATGATCCGATCGAACCGCTCGAAGGCCATGGAGGAGTGGTTTCGATGGAAACCCAGGTAGTCGTTCGGATCGGGCTTGCGATGCGCCTTCCAGACGACGAAGATCTCGCCGTCCTTGCACAGGCCGCGGCAGTCCGCGTCGAGCTGGTCCGTGAGGGTCCGCAGCTTCTGCATGATCTCCGCGTTGGCCCGCGCGAGCTGCTGGGAGCCGATGCTGACGCGGAAGATCACGCCGGCAAACGACAGGACCAGCGCCAGAATCCCCAGCGACACGATCAACTCCATGAGGGTGAACGCTCTTCGCATCTTACAGCCCCGGGAATCGGAGAATCTTCTGATATACGGCGACGCCGGGGTTCCGGCCCCCGGAGGCCGCGGGCGGGACCACCCACACCCAGCGGTTTGTGGAGGACGTCAGGCCGCCGCCTTCCCAGTCACGATCGAGCGTGACGGCGCCTAGCTGATTCGCCGACCGCTCCATCACGCGATACAGGTCTCCCGTCGCATCGTCCACGAGAATCGAGCCCTCGCTGACGAACGTGCGTTCGTCCGCCTGCGTGGAGGCGGCGGCGTCCTGAATCGTGACCACGTTGTCGCCCGACGGACTTCCCGCGATCTGGACACGGACCGGACGAGGCCGATCGCACAGCTCCAGCGACGAATCGGTGGCGCCGTCGGGGTGTTTCCAGTAGGACAGATTGCCGCCGGCTTCGCGACTGACGAACACCGTACACTGGACCAGGTCGTTCCCGACGCGGGGGTGGTCGCTCGTTCCGCCGGAGCCGTCCGCCACCCGCCGGCAGATGGCCGCCCAGGAGTACTGCTTGCCGATCCCCCTCACCGACGGATACCGCCATTCCTCGTCGGGCAGCGCCGCCAGATCGTTGTAGTCGATGCATCGGCTGCTGCTCATCAGGCCGGCGTTCTCGAAGCCGAAGATCTGGATCTTGGCAAGCGCCTCTGCGGCAGCCACTGCCGCGGTCGTCCGCTCGGTGGAGAACGTCGCGAAATAGATTCCCGTCAGGAAGGTGCCGGCGATGAACGTCAGCCCGATGGCCAGCGTCCCTACGGCCATCAGCGTCTCCGTCAGTGAGAATCCGCGTTGTTGCGACTTGTTCGTCATAGTGGCACGTCAATTCGACGCAATGAGGTCTCCCGTATGCGGGCTCACATAGTAGGCTCTGCCTGCCAGATCACTCAAATAGTCGGTCCAGGCGGTCTTTCTCTCGTACGCCGCCCGCAGGGGGGACGCTTCGTACACCACGAAGCTGACGCGACTGGGCTCTTCTCCCAGTCCGAGGGCCTGCACCGAATCTCCGATCGGGTAGTCGTCCTGGATGAACCGGCCGCGTCCGAGCCGGCAGATCGTGTCCGCCACGTTGAACGTATCATCCAACGACGGCTTGGACGGAATCAAACCGGTCAGCGGGCGATTCACGCCGTCCTTGTTGCGAACGCGAACATCGCGGACAACGACCCTCCCCGACGGGCTGAACACGATGGAGAACGTCGTGGCGTTGCTCAGTTCGGGCAGCTCGTCGATGCCCTTGTCGTTCTCGATCCCGCTCAGATCCATCAGGCCGATCATCGCGGGCAGTTTGATCGGATCGAGTCCCTCCATCGCACGGAAACCGTCGCTGAGGTCGCCGTTGTTCTTCATCTCCTCGTGTACGATGAAGATCATATACTGCGGGGCGTCCATCAGGCCCTTGAGGGGGTTGGCCGAATCCGTCGACGCACACGCCTTCTGGATGCGGACGCCCACGTACCGCTGCCGGCTCACCGCCATGGTCCTCGCCGAGCTCAGGGCCGCGTTCACCATGCTGACGACCCCGCCCTCGGACTGGAACGACCGGACCAGGGAACGGACTGCCGGCGCCGCGAAGCCCACCATCAGGGCAACCGTCGCGACGACCAGCGCCATCTCGATCAAGGTCAACCCAACTGTCCTGTGTGCGCGGCCGTACATGCGTTTTCGTCTTTCACTCAGTTCTTCTGGATGCCCTTGTTGCTGATGTCGTCGTCCGTACCGAACAGCTTGTCCTCGCCGGCGGAGATCAGCTCGGGGAAGGTGTCGCCTGCGCTCGGATCGTAGATGTAGTCCAGCACGGTTCCCCATGGGTCCCTCAGTTCCGGCACATCCGCGAGACCTTCCCGGCTCTTGAGCAACGCCGGGCCGAGCTGGTCCAACACACGACGGGAATCAGGCACCGACCGAAGCGCTTGCACCATCGACTCGACGTGGGTCACGACTTTCGCCAGGTACGTCTTGTAGTCGTTCACAGCGACCGTTTGCCAATCGATTCGCTCGGTCTGCTCGGGAAATGCGCCCCGGAACTCATAGTATTCCCGCAGCGACGTGCCCAGCAGGGCAAAGGCGTTGTCCAGAGCCCGCTCCTTCGACTGGCTGTCGGCGCGGAGCGTCAACGTGACCACGACGCCGGCCAGCACGACGATGATGCCGAGCACGACCATCATCTCGATCAAAGTCACAGCCCTGTTGGAGTGGCCATCCCTCATGCCTTGCCTCTGCCGTCCCCGGCTACTGTCCGAAGTTGCGGATATCGTCGTCCGTGCCGTAAATGCCGTCCATGCCCGCGGAGATCAGGATGTAGGAGTCCGGCCGGTGGGGCCAATCTCTCGCGGTGATCCGCGGGTCGCGGATGTAGTTGTAGAAATAAGCCAGCGGCGCCGACGCGCCGAAGTGCCCCGGCGTCAGCCAGTGCTCCTTCCCGCCGCCCACCGTGCCCAGGTTCACCAGCTCCACGTTGTCGCGTATATCGTAGATGGCGGCGCTGGTCTGGGTCTGGGCCGTCGGGACGTGAATCAGGTTGGCGGGATTTGCCCTGTAGTACAGGATCGGCGTCCCGGGAGTCACGACTCTCCCGTCGCTCTGCGTGATCTTCCGCCCGCTCACGCCGAAGACGTCGCACAGCACGTAGCGGTCGGGATTCAGCAGACCGGTGCCCGAGGGGAACAGGCCATACGTGCCGCCCAGGCGGAAGGGATTGGCGGTCTGCATCTCGACGTACCGAGCCTTCCGTTTCCTCAGATTCGTCAGGTCGGTCGTTGTCGTATCCTCGTACACTGTGCCGGCGGTCCCGCTCGCATCCCGTCCATCGGCCCGCCAGGCCGACTGCGGATGGAACCCGAGCAAGTCCCATCCGAGCATCGCCTCCGCGAGCTTCTGGGCGCCGCAGTAGTCCTGCCGCGTCCCGGGCGTGCGGCCCGAGGGATCAAACCAATGCGACGGGGGGTAGTCCCCGTAGTCGTTCTTGAAGGCCGCCAGACCCAGCTCAATGGCTGTGAACTGCGCCTTCTGCTTGGTCTCCCTGGCCGTCTTCTGCACCATGTGCACGGCCGGCAGCAACAACCCCACCAGGGCGGCGATGATGCCGACCACGACCAGGATCTCAATCACCGTCAGGCCTGACCTTTTCGTTTCCACGGCTATCCTCGGGTATTCAATGTCGTCGTCAAAGTCCCATTCGACGGTCCCCACGTCATTGCCATACGTTGTTCGTAAGGTCGTCGTCGTACTTCCATTCGAAGTTGCACACATCGTCAGCGGTGCCGTATTCGTTGTCCCAGCCGGCGGAGATCAGCAAGTACTGATCGGGACGGAAAGGGCGCGAAGTCGTCGTGATCTTGTCGCTCTGCGTGTTCGCGTAGAACCGCTCCGGAGGAGTCGTCGCCAGGTTGTGCGTCGTCGTGCCGTCCATCCAGGGCTTGCCGAGCCTGACCAACTCGTTGTTGTCCAGCCAGTTGTAAATGTTCCCGCCGCTGTTGCTCGCCGTCATCGAGAGGGCCGGATTGTGTTGGGTGCTGGTGGTATCCGCCTTGTAGTAGAGGATCGGCATACCGGTCTTGTTGCCGGTCTTCATCTGCCGCTCGTACACGTCGCAGAGCACACGCGAGGTCCCCAGGAAGGGCGCCACATTGGTGCCGTAGATGTCCTGCATCCGCCAGGCATTGGCGCTCTCGGCCGGCAGATAAGGACCCTTTCTGGCCGTCAAGGCGGCGGCTCGCTCGGCATCGCTCAACGAGCTGAAGTTGGGGGGGTACAGCACCGATCCGGAGGCGCTGAGCCCGCTGCGGAGAAACGACGAATTGGAGTGGAAACCCAGCAGGTCCTGGCCCATCAGGGCTTCACACAGTTTCATGGCACCACAGTAGGGAGAGCCACTGGAGTCGAGGGCGCCGGAGGGCGGATACCCCTCGTACTCATTGTTGAACAGCTCGATGGCTGAGTCCATGCTGTGAAGCTGCGCCTTCTGTTTCACGTAGGTGGCATAGCGGCGTGCCCTGTTGAGGGCCGGGACGAGCAGACCGATGAGGATCACGATGATGCTCATGACAGTCAGCAGCTCCACGATGGTGAACGCCCGTTTCCTTCTGGCCTGGTTGGTGCTCGGTTTCATGGTCTTCTCCTTTTTCACTGATGCGCGACAACTTGGATCTTGGATCCTGCAAATATCGATTACGTGCTCGTCTGACCCAGGGACTGAATGACCTGGATCATCGGCAAGAACACAGCCATCACGATGGTTCCCACAATGCCCCCGAGTCCGATGATCATGATCGGTTCGAGCATGGACATCAGGCTGCCGACGAGCACGTCGACCTGCTCGTCGTACTGGTCGGCCACCTTCAGGAGCATCTTGTCCAGATCGCCCGTTTCCTCGCCGACCGCCACCATGTTGCAGACGAGCAGGTCGACGGTCTTGGAGGCTCGCAAGGGGCCCGCAAACGTATCGCCCTGGCGAATCGAGTTATGGACGGCGCCGAGCATGTTCGCATACACCTCGTTGCCGGCCGTCTCTCGCGTCACGTTGATGGCGTCGAGGATGGGCACGCCGGCGCTGATGAGCGTGCCGAGGGTTCGCGTCCATCGCGTGATGGAGACCTTGCTCGTCAACTGTCCGATCACCGGCAGCTTCAACTGGATCGAGTCCAGCACGACGCGGACCGGGCGGAACCGCCGGAGGAACCGCAGGGAGATGATGATGGCAAAGGGCACGCCAGCCAGCCAGGCCCATCCGAAGTCCTTAGCGATCCACGAGCTGATCCCCAGCACGGTGGTCGTGATCGGGTTCAGCTTGCCGCCGACCATTTCCGTGAGCACCGACTCGAACTGCGGAATCACGAACAGCATCAGGCCCATCAGGATGCCGAACGCGGCGGTCAGCACGACGATCGGGTAGACCATCGCGCCCTTGACGCGGGCCTTCAGTCGCTCCGCCTTTTCCTTGAACTCCGCCACACGGGCCAGGATGAGGTCGAGCACGCCGCCCGCCTCGCCGGCTGCGATCATGTTCACAAACAATCGGTCAAAACATCGCGGGTACTTGCCCAGCGCTTCCGAGAGGGTGGAACCGCCCTCGATGTCGTCGGCTACGTACCCGATGATTCGCTTGAAACTCCCCTTCTTCTGCTGCTCTTCGAGAATGCGCAGGGAACGCAGGATGGGCAGGCCCGCGTCCTGGAGGGTCGAGAGCTGCCGGGCGAATTGCGTGATGTGCTTGACCTTGGCCTTGGCGCCGGCGCCTCGCCGCTTCCTGGCCTTCGCTGCGGCGGCCTTGGCCCCGCCTTTGGCCGTCGCGGACTTCGGGCGGACCTTGGTCGGGAAATACCCCATGTTGCGGATCTTGCTGATCGCTTCTTTTTCGCTGAGGGCATCGATTTCGTCTTTGATCTCGACGCCTTGCGAATCCAGTGCCACGTACTGGAAGACCGGCATATTCCAACCTCACTTTCCCTTGGTCCGTATTGCCCATACCGCGGTATAGGCGACCTGGCTATCCTTCGATCATCGTTTCCTTGGCAATCTCGTCGATCGTGGTCAGTCCTTCGAACATGGCGTCCAGACCATTGCTGCGCAATTGGATCATCCCCGCCTTGACGGCCGCGACGCGGAGCACGTTCGTTGAGGCGCGGTTCATGATCAGTTCGCGAATCTCCTCGTTGAATACCATGATCTCGAAGACGCCGAGCCGACCCTTGTAGCCCGTGCCGTTGCACCGGCTGCACCCCCGGCCGTAATAGAACTTCCTGCCCTTGATCTCCTCTTCCGTCAGACGGAGATCCTTGAGCTGGGCCTCGCTCGGCTCGAACGCGGTCTTGCAGCCCGTGCAGATCTTCCGCACCAGTCGCTGGGCGACGATCCCTTCGATGGTGGCCGTCAAAAGGAACGGCTCGACGCCCAGATCGAGCAGACGCGCGATCGAGCTCGGCGCGTCGTTGGTGTGCAGGGTCGTGAAGACCAGGTGCCCTGTCAGCGACGCCTGGGCCGCGATTTCCGCGGTCTCGAGGTCACGAATCTCGCCGACCAGGATGATGTCCGGGTCCTGACGCAGGATGGAACGCAGACAGCGGGCAAACGTCAATCCGATGGCCGGCTTCATCTGGACCTGAATCATGCCGTCCATGTCGTATTCGACGGGGTCTTCCGTGGTGATGATCTTGGTGTCGATGGTATTCAGCTCGTTGAGAGCCGAATACAGGGTGGTCGTCTTGCCGCACCCGGTGGGGCCCGTGACGATAATGATCCCGTTCGGCTTGTCGATCAGCGTTCGGAACGTCTTGACGTCGTTCGGACGCAGTCCCAGCTTGTTGATATCGAAGCTCACCTGGCTGCGGTCCAGCACACGAAGCACGACGCTCTCGCCGAACATCGTGGGCAGCACGCTGACGCGGAGGTCCACCGGATTGCCCTGCACGGTCAGGGAGATACGACCATCCTGAGGCAGACGACGCTCCGCGATGTCCAGGCTGGCCATAACCTTGATACGCGAGCTCAAGGCCGCTGCGATGTACTTCGGGGGCGGAATCATCTCGTACAGCACGCCGTCAATGCGGTACCGCATCTTGTACTCGGACTCGAACGGCTCGAAGTGGATATCCGAAGCCTTGTCCCGAATCGCCTGGAGCAGCACGAGGTTCAGCAGCTTCTTGACCGGGTTCGACTCGGACAGTTCCTTCAGCTCGTCGAGATCAATGCTCGTGTTCCGGCCCTCAAACTCCTGGAGGAACGCGTCCGACTGGATCTCGTCGATCAGCTCGGTGATGTTGTCGTCCTGCTTGGTCTCATAGAGCTTGTTCAGGGCGTTCTCCAAGCTGGTGCGGTCCGTCATCTTGGCCGTTACGGTGAAACCCATCAGCGTTCGCAGGTCGTCCGTCGCCCGGAAGTTATCCACATTGTCCAGCACGACGGTCAGCTCGTTCTTGTCCTTGCTGTAGGAAATGGGCAGAAGGTGGTACGTCTTGGCCGTCTGAGCGGGAACCTTTTCGACCACGTCCGCAGGGATGTCCAGCCCGTCGATGCTGATGTACTCGATACCCCGCTGAGCAGCCAGGGCAATCTGCAGACGCGCCTCGTCAACCAGTCCCAGATCGAGGAAGACCTGGCCGATGCGGATCCCGCCGCCTCGCTTCTTCTGAACTTCGAGGCATTCGTGAACCTTCTCCCGGCTCAGAAGCCCCATCTTCATCAGGATCCTACCGATAGGTCGGCCGCGGAGCTGCTCGACTGGAGGGAGCTTTTCTATTGCGTTCGTCTTACCCATCGCATTGACCCTTAAACACCCTATAATCCAGTACGACTACATTGTAGCGAAGTAAACATCTATTTTGAATAAAATTACAAATCGGACACGTGGTTAATGCGACACAATCAAGTGCGCTCTGAACACCGGATTCTGGCTGGCATCAGAAAGAAACGTATTACGCCGACCCCCGTGGCTCACACAGAGACGCCGGGGCACAAGACAACCGATCACGTCTTGAGGATCGGCCCGAGATCTTCCATCTCCTTGGCGGCCTCCGCGGCCTTCTTCTTCTGCTTGCCCTTGGCGCCTGCGATCTTGGCCAAGGCCTTCTCCTGGAGCGCGCCCGGAACACGGGCCTTGTCCAGCATCTCCTCCAGCGTGATCTTGCCGATGTCGTAAAGGTTCCACAGGTGTTCATCGAGCAGTTGCATACCCAGTTTCTTGCCCGTCTGGATGCTCGAATCAATACGGTAGGTCTTGTTCTCGCGAATCAGGTTGGCGATAGCGGGCGTGACGACCATGAACTCGTAGGCCGCGATACGCCCCCGCCCGGCAGCCAACGGGCATAGCGCCTGGCTGAGCACCGCAATCAGGTTGCCGCTCAACTGAATGCGAATCTGCTCCTGCTGGTCGGTCGGAAACACGTCGATAATTCGGTTCACAGTGCCTGCCGCACTGGTCGTGTGGACTGTACTGAACACCAAGTGTCCAGTCTCAGCCGCACGGACGGCAGCCTCAATCGTCTCCAGGTCTCGCAACTCACCGACCAGGATCACGTCCGGGTCCTGTCGCAGCACGCGACGCAGCGCCTCCTGGAAGCTCGGCACGTCGACACCCACCTCGCGCTGATTGATGACCGACTTCTTGTGCGGGTGGTAGTATTCGATGGGGTCCTCGATCGTCACGATGTGCCGGTCGAAGTTCTCATTGATGTAGTTGATCATCGTCGCGAGGGTGGTTGTCTTGCCGCTCCCGGTAGGTCCGGTAACGAGGAACATCCCACGAGGCCGTCGGCACAACGCCGCACAGATCTTGGGAAGACCCAGTTCCTCGAAGGTCAAGATCTTGTACGGGATCTGACGCAACACCATGGAGATGCTGCCCTTCTGCTTGAACACCGAGACGCGGAACCTTGCTGCGGTTCCAAAGGCAAAGCCAAAGTCGGTCCCGCCCTCTTCTTGCAGTTCCTGCTGGCACCGCTCCGGCGTGATGCTCTTCATGAGGCCCGCCGTATCGTCCGGCTCCAGTACCTTCGTCTCGAGAGATCGAAGGTGCCCATCAATCCGCATCACAGGCGGCCGACCGACAGAAATGTGAATATCCGATCCCCCCTGCGATACGCACGCATGGAGAATCCTGTCCATGTTCAGTGTTGCCATCGATGACCCTTTACTATGAAGAACAGTTGTGTCTATTCCTCCACCACGACCCCTTCGATCTGCGCGTTGCGCGAGACCTCTTCAGGCGTGCTGATCCCCTTGAAAACCTTCAAGACGCCGTCCTCGGCCAGCGTTCTCATCCCTCCCGCCTTCGCGGCGGCCCGCAGCTCGCTGGTCGTGGCCCGCTTGTAGGCCAGTTCCCTCAGCTCCGGATTCATCTCGATCATCTCGAAGATGCCCAGACGCCCCTTGTACCCTGTGTTATGGCATGCGCTGCACCCGGCTCCCTTGTAGACGGGGCGTTTCTTGGTTTCCGCCGGGTCGATGCCGAGCAGACGCAGGTGCTTGGGATTCGGATGCTCGTCCACGACCTTACACTTCTTGCAGATCACACGAATCAGACGCTGTGCCATGATCGCCTGAATGGAGCTGGCGACAAGGAACGGCTTGACCCCCATATCGATCAAACGGGTGATCGCGCCGCAGGCGTCGTTGGTGTGCAGTGTGCTGAAGACCAGGTGGCCTGTCAGAGCGGCCTGGATGGCGATATCCGCCACTTCGCTATCGCGGATTTCGCCGACCAGAATGATGTTCGGCGCCTGGCGCAGCATGGCGCGGAGGATCTTGTCGAAGCTCAGACCGATTTCCTCTTTAACTTGGCACTGATTCATACCCGCGAAGTTGTACTCGACAGGGTCTTCCGCCGTGATGATCTTCTTGTCCGGCTTATTCAACTCCTGGAGGGCCGCGTAGAGCGTCGTCGTCTTGCCGCTTCCCGTCGGGCCGGTCACCAGGAAGATCCCGTTTGGACGCTTGATGATCTGCTGGAAGAGCTGGTAGTTGTCAGGCTCGAAACCGAGCGATTCGATGCCGATGTTGACCGCGTCGGGCCGCAAGATACGCAGCACCACGCTCGGACCGTGCACCCCGGGAAGCGACGAAACACGGAAATCGATGTCCGTGCCCGCGATGTTCCGCTTGATACGACCGTCCTGAGGCAGACGCTTCTCGGCGATATCCATGCCCGAAAGAATCTTGAACCGGGCGACCAGGGGGTTTTGCATGTTCTTGGGGATGCAGTCCTTCTCAAGGCAGACGCCATCGACACGATAGCGAATGCGGACCCGGTCGGCCATCGGCTCGACGTGAATATCGCTGGCACGCATGTGGTAGGCGGTGTCGATAATCAGGTTCACCAGACGGATGATCGGACCTTCATCCCCATTGTCGCCCGCCTGGACTCGCAGGGCCTCGGCCTGCAGCTCGTGCCCCGCTTCGGCCAGTTCGGCCGCCGTCGCGTCGATGCTGTGCTTGAGCCGGTCGTCCTCGACCGCCGGGGCGCTCTTGTCCACCAGCGATTCCTCGATGTAGGCCCGAATCTTCTTCGGGTTGCCCACGGAGCACTCCAGCTCCTTGCTCAGACGAAGGCGGACGGAATCCATCATGTCGAGGTCCATCGGATCGCCGATAACAAGCCTCAGGCGACCATCGCTGACCCCCAGAGGCAGGATGTTATGGCGTTTGATGAGGTCTTCAGGGACGATCTTCGTGGCATCCGGCGGGATGGCGACCTGCTCGACATCGACGTACTTCAGGCCGAACTGCTTGGCAATCGCCTTGGCCAGCGTGTCTTCGTTGATCAGGCCCAAGTCGATGAGAACCTGGCCGAGCCTCTTGTTGCTGGTCTTGGCCGTCTTGATCGCGTTGATCAGCGCTTGCTTTTCTACCAAGCCTGCCTTGTAGAGGATTTCCCCCAAGTGCATCCGTTGTTTGGTCATACGAACCTCATGTTGCTGTCGCCAATCGAGTTATTATAGCACTTCGGGACCGGTCTGTCAAACCCTCAGCATCCGGCGCAGCGTATTCAGCGCCGTCTGCGCGGCGCGCAGACGCACAGAACTTCGATCAGATGAGAAAAGATGTCGCGAGGTCTCCGCGCCATCGCGGCTGTCCACAGCAATATATACAAGCCCTACAGGCTTTTGTTCGCTGCCGCCGCCGGGACCAGCGATCCCGGTAATGGCAATCGCATAGTCGGCTCCCGACCGTTGGCGGGCGCCCTGGGCCATGGCACGAGCCACCTGCTCACTGACCGCACCCTGTTTATCGAGCATTTCCTGGGGCACCATGAGTTCGCTGTGCTTCGCGGCGTTGCTGTACGTGACCCAGCCGCAGGTGAAGTAGCGACTGGAGCCGGGCACGTCCGTAATGAGCGAAGCCAACAGGCCGCCCGTGCAGGACTCCGCCACCGCGAGCGTCCGGCCCGTTTTGGCCAGGTGCTCGCCCACTACCTGGGCAAGGGTCTGGTCTCCTGCGCCGAAGACCACATCGCCGAGCACAGCCCGAAGGGATTGCTCCTCGCGGTCGGCCAGGACCTGTGCCCCGCCGGACTCAGCGGCCGTAGCGACGATCTCCAGGGTGACCGTGCCCCCCTGCACAGTGCAGTTCACCAGGGGGTTTCTGTCCCGCTTCATGGCATCGCCGATCATCTCCGCGATTTTGGACTCGCCTGCCCCGAAGCAGCGAAGTCTCTTGGCGCAAATCGCCTGGCCAACGCAGAGTTGTCGCAACTCCGGCAGGATGAAGGCGTCGAGCATGTGCTCCATCTCATTCGGTACGCCGGGCATGGCATAGAGGATCTTGCCGCCCACTTCCGCGCGGATGCCGGGTGCGGTACCCCGCTCGTTCGCAATGGCCGTCGCACCTCGGGGGATGTGGGCTTGGATCGCGTTCCGCTGGGGCATTTGGACGCCCCGTCGGTCAAAGAACTGACGCAATCCCTCCAGCAAGTCCTCGTGCAGGACCAGATCGACGCCCAACAGGCCCGCGATGGCCTGCCGCGTCAAGTCGTCGTCGGTCGGTCCGAGACCGCCTGTGGTCAACAGGATATCCGCCTCCTCCAGCGCCTGGGTGAGCTTGCGCCGGATGGCTGGCTCCTCGTCGCCAACGGTGCAGGCCCCGACAACCGGCAATCCAACGGTCCGCAACCGGCCGGCAATGTGGGCTGCATTCGTATCGACGGTCTTGCCGTTGAGCAGCTCGTTGCCAATGCTGACGATGCCGGCCTTCTTATACCCCCTGTTCATAGTGTGATGACCACCCCAACCTCCGCAAACCTCTGCAATCGCTAGTCTTACGTCATGCCTCCTCTACATCTCGATCATCGCTTTGACGACCCCGTCCCGGTAGCCCGCGACCATCTCGAAGGCCTCCTGGATGCGGTCAAGCGGGAAACGATGCGTCACCATGAAGTCCGCCTTGATCTTCCGCGAGGCCACTAGATCAATGGTTTTCTCGGTGCAGCGGTTCTGCCGGCGGATGTTGATGATCGTGATCTCCTTGCGGCGGATCTTGTCGATCGCGAAGGAAACCCGGTCCTCCCGCGGAATCCCGACCAGCATGAGCTTGCCGCCGGGCTTGAGCAGGTCGATCCCCTGGTCGATGGTCGATTGTTGGCCGGCACACTCGAACGCGACGTCCATCCCGAGCGGCTGCTTCTTCAGAATCGCGGCAACGACGTCCTCTTCGAGCGGATTGCCGACCCAGGTCGCGCCGCCGACACTGGCTGTCTCCTCACGCTCCGGGATCTTCTCCGTCAGGTAGCAGGCTCGAACACCTTGCGCCTGGGCCGCGACCATGCAACTGAGCCCGATGGGACCAGCCCCGAGGACCGCAATGTCGTCCGTTGCCGACAACTTGGCCTGCTGGACCGCGTAGACGCCTATCGCAAGAGGCTCGCAGAGCACGCCTTGCTCGATGGTGATCCTGCCGTGGGTCGGCAGGCAGCACTCCTCGGGCATCACGAGGAACTCGCTCAGGCAGCCGTTGCCCTGGCCGGGGGTGCCGAGGAACCGCATGTGAAAGCAGGTGTTCTCCCGGCCCTTGTTGCACTGGTCGCATCGGTGGCACGGGGCCGCAGGCTCCACCACCACCTGATCTCCCGGCTTGACGTGCGTGACCCCCTTGCCCACCTCGGCCACCGTCGCGGCGCACTCGTGTCCGACGATGAACGGGAACTGGACCACCTGCGACCCGATCCGGCCCGTCTCGAAGTAGTGGACATCCGACCCGCAGACGCCCACCTTCTCGATCTTGAGCAGGACGTCGGTCTCCTTTTCGATCTTCGGGTCGGGAACCTCGCGGACCTCCATCCGTCGAATCCCGGTCAGCACAGCCGCTTTCATGAAATCACTGGTCTCCTGTTACACATTGAACCGGTAGTTGATGATATCGCCGTCTTTGACGACGTACTCCTTGCCTTCGAGTCGCATCTTGCCCGCAGCCTTCACCGCTTTCTCGTCGCCCAAGTGCTTGAGGTCGTCGTAGGCCATCGTCTCGGCCCGGATGAAGCCTCGCTTGATGTCGGAGTGCACTTTGCCCGCCGCGTCCCAGGCGATCGTGCCCTTGTGGATGGGCCAGGCCCGAACCTCGTCCGGCCCGACCGTAAGAAAGCTGATCAGGCCCAGCGCCGAGTAACAGATCTTGACGAATTTCTCCGCGGCGGACTCGGTGATCCCCAGATCGGCCTTGAAGGCCACCCGGCTCTCCTCGTCCAACTGGGCCAGCTCGTGCTCCAGCTTGGCGCACATGCTCACCGTGGGCGCCGTGCCGCCCATGACCTGGCCCAGGTCGAACGTCTTGTCGAGCTGGCTCTCGCCCACGTTGATGACCAGCGCCATGGGCTTGAGCGTCAGGAAGCCCAGCGACTTGATGATGTTCAGTTCGTCCTCGTTCTGGATGGCTGAGCTGATGGGCTTCTCCGACTCGATGGCCTCCTGGAGTCGCTTCTGGAGGGCCAGCTCGACCTTGTCCTGGGCAATCGTCTTGGTGGGCCGCATCACCTGCTTTTCGAGCTTCTCGATTCGCGTCGTGACCAGTTCGAGGTCGGAGAGCAGCAGTTCGGTCTGCAATTCCACCAGATCGCGTTTGGGATCGACCTTGTTTCGGTACGGCGGGACGGACGGATCGTCGAACGCGCGGATCACCATGACCAGCATGTCCACCGCGCGAATCTGGCCGATCAGCTTCCGGGCCGCGGTCCGCCCGTGATCGTCCGTGAAGCTGAAGCCCGGCAGGTCCAGCACATCGATGGTCGCACGGACCGTCTTCTGGGGTTTGTACAACCCCTCCAGCCAGACGAGCCGCTCGTCCGGCACCGGCACGATGGCCTCCTCGATGGCGTTGAGTCCCATGGGCGGGATCGCCTTGCCGCTGATCGCGGAAAAGATCGTGCTCTTGCCCGACTGAACGAGCCCCAGCAACGCGGTTTTCATGTCATGCTCCAGACTTCGATTGCGCCGTCAGACCTTCATACACACTGCCGCCGGCGGCATCATAAGCCACAACCGCAGGGAAATCAACCACCTCCAGGCGTCGGATGGCCTCGGTGCCGAGGTCCTCGTAAGCGATAACCTCCGCCCGGACGATATGCTTGCCCAGCAATGCCCCCGCCCCGCCGAGCGTCGCGAGGTGTACCGCGCCGTACTGCCTGAGGGCGTTGCGAACCTCGTCGTTGCGGTAGCCCTTGCCGATCATGGCCTTCAGGCCGTGCGCGATGAGCTTTGGACTGAACGGGTCCATGCGGGCGGAGGTCGTCGGTCCCGCGGCGCCGATCGCCCTGCTCGGCCGGGCGGGCGTCGGACCGACGAAGTACAGAATCGCCCCTTCCAGCGCGATGGGCAGTTCCTCCCCGGCCTGGATCGCCGCACACAGCCGCTTATGCGCCATGTCACGGGCGGCGTAGATCGTCCCATCGATGAGGACTTCATCGCCCGCCTTGAGCCGACGCACGTCGGCATCTGCCAAGGGTGCACGCAATCGAATCATGTCGAACCTCCGAATCCTGCCATACGACCCGAAGTCTACCCGATCCCCGCGTCGCCCGGCAAATCCGAAATCCGAAGCTCGAAACCCGAAACAGATTCACAGTACAGAAACCTGAATGGTCCAGACGCTGCACCAATTCGTGGCAGGGATCCGTGCGACCTGCGATGCTGAACGGAGTGAAACACCAGCCAATTCCTCTCTTGTCGTCCTGAGCGCAGCCGTTCGTAGTGTGCCCGTTAGGGCATCTCTTCAGGGGGTAAGGAAGATAACGCCTCACGGCGTCACTACAAACGGGATTCGCGGCATAGGAAGTCAGCCCACGTAAGAGGGTCTCTGTCACCCGAAAGTCTGCCCGGACGCCGGAGGCCGCAACATCGAAAGAACGCTTGCATTGTTGTTGATCCGGATGGTACAATACAAGAAATTGAGAACGAGAGCCGAAGGCGGGCCGGATGTCTTTCATAATTTGGCCGTCATCATAACATAGCGTTTGCAGCACCTTTCATACCCGCCCCCCTTCGACCGACACGCACGTGTCTCGTGCGACGGGTTCGTCGCATTCGGTCATTATCCATTCATTGAAGGAAGCGGAGTATGAAGGCGAAAACGGCGGTATTCGATCTCGCGGCGGTTGTCTGTATCCTTATTCTGGCGGCCTGTCCCATCGGCTTCGCCAGGACGATCCGCGTGGCCAACGACGGATCGGGGGATTATCCTACGATCCAGGCCGGCATTGATGCTAGTACGGATGGCGATACTGTCCTGGTGGCGCCAGGGAGTTACGGTGGTTCAGGTAACTCCCTCATTCTGGTTGCGAAGTCCATCACAATCCAAAGTGAGTGTGGCCCTGCTGGCTGTCTCATCAATTGCAGACAGACCTCAACTGAGACCTCAACAGGAATGGGCGTAGGCAATAGTTATGTTACTCGGCTTCTGACCATAGTTGTTGATGGGTTCACGATATGCAATAAATCTGGCAGCGGGGGAGCGATCTCATGCCAAGGGGACTGCAATGCTGAGATTCGCAATTGTGTTATCTCTGCAAATACGGGCTATCGAGGTGGTGGCGTCCGTGTTGGGGGTACTGACAGAACACATGTTACTCTCTCGAATTGCGTGATTACAGGCAATCGGTGTGTTGACGAGCGGTCGATCGGCGGCGCCGTATTTTGTGAAGGCGGAAGTCGACGTGACAAAGGCACGGACAGTCGGATCGTGTTGAGGAATTGCGTGGTGGCCGGAAATCAGGCGGCTTTCGGCGGGGGTATCGCCTGTGAGGAAGGCGCTATACGTTTGGAGAATTGCATCGTCACGAACAACCGGGCGCTGACAGGCAAAGGAAACCAGCTCTACATCGGGAACTCCAACTCGGGCTGTTCGATTATTGGCTGCGAAGTAGGTACGATCGAATTGGTGTATTCCTGCTTCGATGAGGAGATTCCGGTCATCTACTGGGACTATGAAGACCAGTGGGGCTGGCATGGTCAGGACGTTGATTTCTACGGCCTGGGCAACATCGCGGCCGATCCGCTCTTTGCGTCGGCGGGCCACTGGGACCCCAATGGGACCGACGATGATCCCAACGATGACTTCTGGGTGAGCCGCGACTACCACCTCAAGAGCCAAGCCGGACGATGGGACCCAAACAGTGAAAGCTGGGTCCAGGACGACGTTACCAGTCCGTGCATCGACGCCGGCGATCCGAATAGCCCCATCGGCGATGAACCATTCCCCAACGGGGGGCGGATCAACATCGGTGCCTACGGCGGGACGGCTCAGGCGAGCAAGTCCTATTTCGGCGAGCCGGTCTCCGAAACGATCATCGCGGGCGACATCAACGGCGATGGGAAGGTGGACTGGCTGGACATCGAGATCCTGGCCCGTAATTGGCACCGGGATGTGCGGAAGTGAAACCAGACGGTGCGTGATACACACCCTACTACGCCGTCCACCTTAAAATGGTCGGCATGATGAGCGTGTCGCGGGCATCCTGCCCGCGATTCGAGGGCGGGACGCCCTCGACACAAGCGTGGCCACCCACCAAATCAACATGGACGGCGTACTACCACTAAGGCTCTGAGACTCTTGCCATCGGACCTCCGCGTCCCTGCATCTCTGCGTGAGAGAGACCCGTTTGTCCGAACGCCGGGTGGGCGGATGCGTAGAGAGAGTGCAGGTCGTCAATTGTGCCGACCAGGCGAAAACTTGTGCTTCCCGCCGGCTGGGCGGGTATAATGGACTCTATGGCAAAGTACCCGATATTCATCGAGCTGGGCAAGCGGCGCGTCGTGGTCGTCGGTGGCGGAGCCGTCGCGGTCCGGAAGGCCGAAGCCCTGTTGGGAGCGGGCGCCCGATTGGTCGTCGTCGCCCTCAAGGCGAATGATGCGATGACGACGCTGTGCACGAAGCACGGGGCCGAACTGATCCGCGACCGGTATGCGAAGCCCTTCATCGGCCAGGCCGTGCTCGTCATCGCAGCCACGGACGATCCCAAAGTCAACGAGCAAGTCTACCGCGACTGCCAGGAGCTCGAAATCTTGTGCAACGTCGTGGACGATCCCCAGCACTGCGATTTCTTCGTCCCGGCGGTCGTCCGTAGGGGTGACCTCCAGATCGCCATCGGGACCGAGGGGTACTGCCCCGCCTACGCAGGCCACCTGCGACAGCGGCTCGAAACCATGTTCACCGAGGAGCACGGCAAATTCCTCGCGGAACTGGAGTGCCTGCGCAAGAAGATCGTGGACGACGTCCCGAGCGAGACCGACCGCAAGACCCTGCTGGGCAGGCTCGTGGACGAAGAGTCCTTCGAGCACTTCCGCACGAACGGTGCAAAGGCCTGGCGTCAGCGGGCTGAAGCCATGATCAAAGAGTGCGCGTAGGGGTGCCCCCCGCCGAATGAAGAGGGTGCGTAATACGCACCCGACGGGCGCTGCGCGTGTGGGATTCGCCGGGTGCGTAGTACGCACCGCTCCGTCTGTCCCCCTTTTTCGCTGCAATCTCGCGAGGGAGAATCCAACGGCGGCGGTATAATCTCCTCGAATGAGCAACTGCATAGAACTCCTGGCCCCGGCGAAGGACGGTCCCACTGCACAGGCAGCAATCCTGTGCGGCGCGGATGCGGTGTACCTTGGCGCGCCGCGATTCGGCGCGAGAGAGGCTGCGGGCAACGCGGTATCCGTCATCCAGGAGGTCGCAGCCTTCGCCCACCAATACTACGCAAAGGTCTACGTCGCTCTGAACACCCTTCTGCACGACGACGAGTTGCCCGCGGCGGAAAGACTGGTCCGCCAACTGTACGACGCCGGCATCGACGGCCTGATCGTCCAGGACGCGGGCCTGCTGGAGCTGGACCTGCCGCCGGTGCCGCTGATCGCCAGTACGCAGATGCACAACGCGACTGTCGAGAAGGTGCAATTCCTGGAGCAGGTGGGGTTTTCCCGCGTGATCCTGGCCCGCGAGCTGACGCTCGAGCAGATTCGCGAGATTCGCAGGCAGACACAGATCGAACTGGAGTGCTTCATCCACGGCGCCCTGTGCGTCGGCGTCAGCGGGCAGTGCTACATGAGCTACGCGCTGGGCGGTCGCAGCGGCAACCGCGGACAGTGCGCCCAGCCGTGCAGGCGGCTGTATACCCTGAGGGACCAGGCGGGCAACGAGATCGTGAAGGACCGCCATTTGCTGAGTCTCAGAGACCTGTGCCTGGCCGATCACCTGGAGGAGCTGATCGACGCGGGAGTCTCGTCCTTCAAGATCGAGGGCCGGCTCAAGGATATTCCCTATGTAGAGAATACGGTCGCGTTCTATCGGCGGAGACTCGATGAGATTAGCGTCTCACGCGAATTGCGGCGAAGCTCCTCCGGCTCGGTCCACCTGGCATTCGAGCCCAACCTCGGGAAGACCTTCAACCGCGGCTTCACGGACTACGGACTGACCGGCAAGACCGGCTCCGTCGCATTGATCGACACGCCCAAGTCCATTGGCGAGCCCGTCGGGACGGTCGCGCATGTGGATAAATCCAGCTTCGTCTTGGACCGCGACCACGATCTGCACAACGCCGACGGCCTGTGTTTCTTCGGCGCCGAGCGGAACCTCGACGGGACGGTCGTCAATCGCGTCGAGGGACGCAGGGTCTATCCGCAGAAGATGCAGGGCATTCGGGTCGGCCTGGAGATCCGGCGCAACTTCGACCATGCGTTTTCCCGCGCGCTGGGCGGACAGCCCGCTGAGCGGAAGATCGCCCTGACGATGTCTCTGCGGGAGTCAGCGGATGGCTTGCTGCTGTCCGCAACGGACGAGGATGGGAATCGGGCGGAGATGACCATTGCCGAAGCGCAACCCGCCGAGAAGAAGGAGGCCGCCCGACAGACGTTCCAGACTCAATTGACCAGGCTCGGCAATACGATCTTCGACTGTTCGGACCTGCAACTGCAAACGCAGGGCGCCTGGTTCCTGCCGGTCTCGCGTCTGAATGCGGCCAAGCGGGAGCTGGTCGAGCGACTCCTGCGGGTGCGAGAGGCGAACCGCCCCCGCCCGACCGGCGGGGTCAAGCGGAACGACTTCCGCTATCCCCAGGCGGACCTGACGTACCTGGGCAACGTGCTGAACGCGAAGGCGCGGGCATTCTACCGAAGGCACCGGGTCGAGACCATCGAGCCGGCCGCAGAATCCGGCATCGACATGTCCGGAAAAGTCGTCATGACGACGAAATACTGCCTGCGGAAGGAACTGGGGCAGTGCCCGGGCCGTAGAAGCGGGACGGTCGCGGAGCCGATGATCCTGCAAGACCAGGACGGTCGGCGATACCCGGTCCGCTTCCGCTGCGGCGACTGCGGAATGGACATCTTTCTGGACGGCGATAAGGAGACACGATGAGCGACCACGTAGCGGAACTCACGACGGGTCTGACGGGCCTGGACCAGGCCCTCAAGGGCATCCTCCCCGGCGACAACATCGTTTGGCAGGTCGATGCGGTCGAAGACTACATGACCGTGGTGGCTCCCTACGTCGAAGCGGGCCTGCGGTCGGGTCGGAAGGTGATTTACTTCCGGTTCGCCAGTCACCCACCGGTGGTCTTCCAGGGCCGGTCGGTCGAGACGCACGAACTGGACCCCGCGGAGGGCTTCGAGACGTTCATTGCCAGAATCCACGCGGTGATCGAGACCGCGGGGCGAGGGGCTCTGTATGTCTTCGACTGCTTGTCGGAACTGGCCGCCGACTGGTACTCGGACTCGATGCTCGCCAATTTCTTCATGCTGACCTGTCCGTTCCTGTACGATCTGGAAACCGTTGCGTACTTCGCGCTGTTCCGCAATTCGCACAGTTCCCGAGCCATCCGCCCGATCACCGAGACGACACAGCTCTTCCTGGAGCTCTATCGCCACGCGGAGGCCCTCTACGTCCACCCGCTCAAGGTGCAGTTCCGTTACTCGCCCACGATGAACATGCTGCATCGCTGGGACGGCGACGAATTTCGTCCCGTGACATCGAGCGTTCTGATCTCGTCGATCCTGTCGTCGGTGAACTGGTCCGATCTGAATGCCGACACGCGTCCGGGCTACTGGGAGCGGGCGTTCATGGAAGGCCAACAGATCTGCGACGCCGCCAGCAGCGGAGTCTGTCCCCCGAAGAAGCTGCAGGAGACGTTCGACCATCTGAGCCGGATGGCCATTTCGCGAGACCCGAACATGCTCAAGCTGGTCTCGCGGTACCTGTCGCTCGAAGACGTTCTGAACATCTGGAAACGGATGATCGGCTCCGGCCTGGTCGGCGGCAAGACGGTCGGCATGCTGGTCGCTCGCAACATCCTCAAACGACACTCGGCCCGCTTCGCTGAGCTGCTGGAAGAGCAGGATTCCTTCTACGTCGGCTCCGACGTGTTCTACACGTACCTGGTTCGCAACGGCGTCTGGTGGCTCCGTCAGAAGCAGCGGAATCCCGCCACCTTCCTCGAAGGCGCCGTGCAGGCCCGCCAGCGGATCCTCCAGGGCCAGTTCCCCGATCACATCCTGGAGCAGTTCGAGCAGATGCTGGACTACTTCGGGCAGTCGCCGATCATCGTGCGGTCCAGCTCGCTCCTGGAGGACAACTATGGCAACTCCTTCGCGGGCAAATACGAGAGCGTCTTCTGCCCGAACCAGGGCCCGCGGGAGCGCCGGATGGAGGACTTCCTCTCCGCGGTGCGGACGGTCTACGCCAGCACGATGAGCGAGCGGGCCCTCCGCTACCGCGAGCAGCGAGGCCTGCTCAGCCACGACGAGCAGATGGCGCTGCTGGTGATGCGCGTCTCCGGCGAGATGCACGGCCGCTACTACTTCCCCCAGGCCGCGGGCGTCGGGTTCTCGTTCAATCCGTACGTCTGGAACGAGGGCATCGACCCTCAGGCAGGCGTGCTTCGCCTGGTCTTTGGCCTGGGCACCCGCGCGGTGGACCGCTCCGACGACGACTACACCCGCCTGGTCGCTCTCAACGCGCCGCAGAAGCGCCCCGAGGCCAACTTCGAGGAGGTCCGCCAGTACGCCCAGCGACGGGTCGACTACATCGACCTCCAGGCCAACCGCATCATGTCGGGCCATTTCCTCGACGTCATCAAGGAGAGCAGCGACCTGCCCATCGCGATGTTCGCGTCCGCGGACGAATCGTTGCCGGGAGCCGGCGAGAGCACCGCCAAGGTCTGGGTGCCCACCTTCGACAACCTGCTGACCCAGACCGCGTTCGTTCAGGACATGCGAGAAATGCTCCGCGTCCTCCAGCAGGCCTACGAGTACCCGGTCGACGTCGAGTTCACCCTGAATTTCGTGGACCGCGACCGGTACCGGATTCACGTGGTTCAATGCCGCCCTCTGCCGGTCAAGGGGACGGAAACACCCCGCCCGCCGGAGGTCGAGGTCCCGCGGGCCGACGCGATCATTGAGGCCAGCGGTGCGGTCGTCGGCCACAGCCGGCACACGCAAATCAGCCGGTTCGTCTATGTGACGCCCGCCCTCTATAGCCGCCTGTCGTTCCAGGACCGCTACGAGGTGGCCCGCCTGCTCGGCAAGATCAACTTGGCCTGCGAATCCCTCGTGGACGGCGCTCTGATGTACCTCGGGCCGGGACGCTGGGGGACGAGCGATCCGTTCCTGGGCATTCCCGTCGCCTTCGCGGAGGTCAACCGGGCGGCGGTCCTCTGCGAAATCGTCCAGATGCACGAGAACCTCGTGCCGGACGTCTCGCTCGGGACGCACTTCCTCAACGAGCTGGTGGAGACGGACATGCTCTACCTGGCCCTGTTCCCCGACCGCGGGAACAACTACCTGCGGGCGGACCTGTTCGAGAGTTCGCCCAATCGCCTGCTGCAACTCGTGCCGAAGGCGGGAAGATGGGTCGATGTGGTCAAGGTCGTCGACGCCTGCGAGACCCCCGGCGGCAACGGAGGCATCTTCCTCAGCGCCGACGCCTTCAAACAGAAGGTCGTCTGCTACTTCGCCCGCACGTAGACCCGTTCGTAGTGACGCCGTGAGGCGTTGTCTTTCGTAGCTGGTGCGATATGCAAACGGAATTGTGCCAGGGTAGGACTCCGGCGGCAACGCAGACGGGCCTGTCTCGCTGACGACGCGCCTGCACTGCCGCCTGAAACGAGGGTTAACCCTCGATTTTGTCGATGGTTACGAGCAGGTGCTTCTGACGATGGCCGATCCTCCGCTGGCTGTTCTTTCGCTTGCGGAACGTGGTGACGTAGAGCTTGGGACCCTTCGTGACCGCCTCTTCGGCGGTGGACTTGAACGATGCAACGACCTTGGCGCCCGGGACATAGGGCTTGCCGATCCTGCTGGTGCCGTCGCCACCGATGAACAGGACCTTGTCCATCTCGATGGTCTTGGCGTCGGGGGCCACGTCGGTCAACTCGATCTCCACCTGGTCGCCGACGGCCACCTTATACTGCTTGCTCCCTTGCTCAACAATCGCGTACATGTGCGAAACTCCGGTCCAACGGTTCAAATATTCGAATCTTGGCAAAACCAAAAGAATAGTGTATGCCGATACAAAAGTAAAGACTTTTCCACAGGATTTTTGTTCCCTGTCGGCTCGGACGCCGCTCGGAGGTGGATGGATACGTTTTCGGGAGCACCTAGATGAAACTGGCGATGATCGGCGACAAGCTCGTCCCCATGGAAACCCTGGACCCTGCGCACCTGGATCGCGGAACTTATTTCGGCGACGGGGTTTACGAGGTCCTTCGCAGCTACAACGGCAAGCTCTTCGCGCTGGACGAACACCTGCAACGATTCGCGGCCAGCATGGCCGCAATCCGCATTACGGGCATCGAGATCGGGACGATCCGCGAGCGGGTGCTGGCGGCTTTCAAGGCCGCCGGCCTGGCCAACGCCAAGATCTACTTCCACGTGACCCGCGGCTCCGCCCCGCGAAATCATACCTGGGCCAGGGACATCCAGCCCAATTTCTTCCTGACGATCAGCGAGGCGCCCGACAGCTCCAAGGACAAGGCCAAAGGGATCACAGTCTGCACGCATCCGGACCTGCGATGGAAGCGGTGCGACATCAAATCGCTGAATCTGCTGCCGAACATCCTGGCCCGCCAGGAAGCGGCAGATCGCGGATGTGACGAGGCGATTCTCGTGGACGACACGGGCCTGATCACCGAGGGCGCCGGCTCGGCGTTCTTCGCCATCATCGGCGGCGCCCTGTGCACCGCCCCGCTGGCGGCCAACATCCTGCCCTCGATCACGCGGCACTTCATCGTCAAGGCCGCCACCAACGTCGGCATGCCCATCCGCGAGCAGTGCATCACACCCGCGCAGGCCGCCGCCGCAGACGAGTTATTCATCGCGGTGACGACGAAGGACATCGTGCCCGTGGTGAGATTCGACGGGACGGTCATCGGGCAAGGCGTCCCCGGCCCCCGGGTCAAGGCGCTCATGACGGAATTCCAGAAGTTCACCGTCTGACCAGCCGCGTTTCTCGCCCACCGGAAAACACCACGTCACGAGCGCCCGGCCCGCCGTCCTCGGCATCATTGCGTCGGAATGGCCCCTTTGAATAACAGGATCAGCGCCAGGACGCAGGCCAGCATGACGACGCCGGGCACCATCCAGAGCTTCTGCCACTGGAACTTGCCTTCCACCCGGCACTTGTCCATCACGATCCCGGCGAACTGCGTCCCGAGGAATAAGGCGATTCCGCTCTGGGCGGTGAAGACCAAACCCTGCATAGAGCCTCCGGCGCCCTCGGGCGCCACGGCCCCTGCGAACATCTGGCCCGCGATGATAAAGAACACGTAGGCCAATCCGTGAAACGCCTGGCTCACAGCGATCACAGCCGCGGGTCTGGGCATCACGTAGATGATATACATCACCAGCCAGGAGGCGGCGCCAATCGTCAGGGTCCACTTGTAGCCGGCGTGCTCGACGAGCCGGCCAAGAAGGAACAGGGTTGCGGCCGCCTGCACTGCCTGGGCAATCGCCATGGCCGCCGGGACATTCTTCGAGGCAATCCCGTTGTCCTGCATGAACTGGGCGGTGCCCAGGAAGTAGAACTGCATCATGCCGGGAGCGATCATCGAGATGAGGATGAAGATCAGGAAGCTGGAGTCCTTCAGCATACCCAGGGCGCTGGCGCCTGCTGTAGCCAGGGGTCGCGTTTCAGGCAACAGAGTGCCGCAGACCACGGCCATCACAACCGACAGCACCGCGGCAAGCACGAGGCAATCCCGGCCCTCTTCGCCTGTCTTGAAGACCCATCGCCAGCCCGTCAAGAAGTAGCCTGCCAGGGCCCACGCGATCGGCGCCCACATGAAGATGTAGGGGGATTTGTCGCTGACGCCGTTGGCCGCCAGATGGCGGAACATCAGCGAGTTCACCAGGGGCAGGGTCGCCGCGTAGAACAGCGCGTACGCCATAAGTGTCCCAAAGAGCGAGGTGAACTTCCGCTTCCACGCCGCGATGAACAGCAACAGAGTGCCGGCCAGATGGGCGCCGGCCAGAATGAACTCCGTGTTGATCCAGCGATCCGCCACCTGGCCCGCCACGAGCGGCATGAAGATGCAGCCCAGGGGCAGCGCCGCGTAGATCCAACCCGTCTGCTTGCCGGTGAACTTCAGTGGTCCCAGGAGCCGGGCGGCCAACACGGGGTACCAGGCCCCCCAGACCGCGAATTCCAGGAACATCATCGCACTGAGTTTGAGGTACAGGCCCGAGTCCATTCCAAACATGTGCTTCTCCTTAAGTCACATGGGCGTCTCGCCCATGTATGCTGGTTCACGGGCAAGATGCCCGTGCTACTTGGACGCCGCCTTGAGACGCTGGGCGGCCAGCTTGATATCGCCGAGGCGGTTGTCGCCGGCCTCGCGCTCGATGGCCATGGCGCCCTTGAAACCGACCTCGCCGAGGACTGCAAGGAACCGCTCGACGCCGACCTGCCCGTCGCCCCAGGGGACTTCGCTGCCCCAGGTGCCGGGTTTCGTCGTGCGGAGGGCGTCCTTGACGTGCAGGTGGCGAATCCAGGGTGCCAGCACGCGAACCGCCTCGATCGGGTCGCCCTTGTCGTACAGGATCATGTTGGCTGGGTCGAAGTTGACGCCGACCGACTTGTGATCGAGTTTCTCCAGGAAGTGCCGCAGTTCCGTGGCCGTCTCCTGGCCGGTTTCGAGCAGGAGCGTCAGGCCGCTGTCCTTCGCGATATCCGCGAGGGTCCGAATCCGCGCGGCCACCTTCTCGGCGTATGCCGGTTTGCTCTCATCGACGAAGCCCGCGTGCATCGACAGGTACTTCACGCCCAGCTTGGCGGTGATCTGGGCGGCACCCTGGAACAGGCCGCGATTCCGATTCCAGTGCTCGTCGGGGACGACGCCGCCGGTGACCTTGATCGTATCGAGCGTCGAGTAGTCCTCCTGCGGGAAGTCGATCATCGTACTGGTGATGGTCCACTTCTGCGCCTTGATCGTATCGAGGACCTTGCCGCTGCCGTCCTCGACCGCGGCGCGAATCCCGAGGTGCACGTGTTCGATGCCCACCTCTTCCATCGCGGCGGCAACTCCCGCGACATCCGTTCGGAGAGACCAACTGCACACGGCTACAGGCCAGTTCTTGCATTTCATCGCTTCAATCTCCAACAGTTCGATGGGCGCGAGCGCCCCTGTGTTCGGGATCACGGGCAAGATGCCCGCGCTACTTGACGAGGACTCTTTTGTTGGTATCCAGAGATTTCCTTTCGGCCTGGACGAGGCGGACCGAGTCACGAGACTGCTCGAGCGTCAAGACCTGGGGCACGGATTCGCCGCGAAGGGTCTTCACGAAGTGCTCGACCTCGCGGCTGTACCCGTCTCCGGCTGCGACCTCCGGCGTGAACGCCTGGCCCTCTCGCGGGCAGACGCGGAACGCCGGGCTGCGGGTGCAATCGTAGACGAGAGTCGCCTTTTCGAGAATAACGTTGAAGCTCATCTCGAACCCGAAGGTCGGGCTCATTCCCCATCCGCCCTCCGCGACGATGACCTTGTCCGGGCCATACTCGTACTCGGTGACAATGTGGATGAGCTGTCCCTTGCTCCCCTTGGCGCCGTGGCTGCACACCGCCTTGGGCATCCCGAGGAGGTACTGCACGTAGTCCGCATCGTGGATGTGCAGGTCGAGGGCGACGCCGCCGCTGCGGGCTTCGTCCGCAAACCAGTTGTCCGGACTCCACGCGGGCGCCGAGCCCAGACGCTGGAACATGCCGGCGACGACCGGGCCGTACTGGCCGCTGTCCACGATCTCCTTGGCCTTGGCGTACTCGGGCCAGAACCGCACGCAGTGCCCAATCTGGAGGACCTTGCCGCTCTTGCCGGCCGCACGGATCATCCGATTGCACTCGGGGACCGTCAGCGCCATCGGCTTCTCGCAGAGCACGTGGACGCCGCGGGAGAGAGCCTTCTCGGAACAGTCCGCGTGCAGATAGGTCGGCAGCGTGATCGACATTGCATCCAGGTGGGCCGCGTCGAGCATCTGGTCGAGATCCCGGTAGACCTCGATGCCTGCGAAGTCGATCTCCCCCTCGGCCCCTTTGATGTTGCCGACTGCTCTCTTGGTGTCTTCCCTGATATTCGGATTCGCGTCACAGATCGCGACGACCTGGGCTCCCTGGACGGCCTTCCACTGGCGGAAGTGCATCCGACCCATGAACCCAAAACCCGCAATCCCTACTCGCAGCATTCCGATACCTCCTTCCCGCGTCCCGCGCAGTTCCAAGACCCCGCGTCTGGGACTTCCTGATGTGAACCTTTCTGTCCGACCATGGCCATGCACTCTCAACACTGCCCAGCCTCCAACGTTCCGGCGCGGCGCGATTCTACCAGAGCCATCGGAAGCCCGCAAACGGATTTCCGCCCGGCGACTCGCCAAAAAAGCCTCGCCCGAACCGGCGTCCGATAACACCCAGGCCGGGCGACCCAAAGCAACCGTACGAAAAGACATGCTTGTTCGGACAGAGCACCGTATAATGGGTCCCGTGGTTGGTCGGGTCGGGCAAAGGCCCGCGATATCGTGACATCGGGGACGGATATGACGCCGAAAGAACGGGTTCACGCAATCATCAGGGGCCAGTCTCACGATCGCCCCGCCGTTACGCCCATTTTCATGGCCTGGTCGGCCAACTTCATCGGGCGGACCTACCGCGACTACTACCTCGACGGCGACGTGCTCGTCG
The DNA here is from genome assembly GCA_035342095.1 of Sedimentisphaerales bacterium. Classification (GTDB taxonomy): domain Bacteria; phylum Planctomycetota; class Phycisphaerae; order Sedimentisphaerales; family Anaerobacaceae; genus PLanc-01. Next base: position 80,263 of record DAOQWL010000010.1, read on the forward strand.
AGTCCCAACTGGCGGTGGCGCGGGCATTCCGCCTCGATCAGGTCAGCGTCATCAGCGATCCCTGGCGGGAGGCGTCCGCCTACGGCATGGAGTTCGACTACCCCGAGCACGGCGTGGGCAAGCCGCGGGCCCTGCTGATCCGCTCGGGCGATGACGTCGCTCGGATCAAGGCGCTCGACATCGAGAACAGTCCGCGTCCCCGACAGCGCGTCGAGAGCGTGCGGAAGATGGCCCAAGCCGTCGGGCAGACGCACAGCGTTCTGGGATGGGTGGAGGGACCGCTCGCGGAGTATGCGGACCTGCGAGGGGTCGAGAGCATGTTCGTGGACCTCATCGACAAGCCCGAGATGTACCTGCAGGCGGCGGGCCCCCTGGTGGACAACGCGATTCGCTTCGCCCGGGCACAGGTCCAGGCCGGCGCGGACATGATCGGCGTCGGCGACGCGGTCGCCAGTCTCGTGAGCCCGTCGATGTACGAGCAGTTCGTCCTGCCCCATGAGAAACGGCTCTTCGACGCGATCCACGACGCCGGCGCCGCGGTGAAGCTCCACATCTGCGGCGACATCAGCAGGAGCGTCGACCTGATGGCACAGACCGGCTGCGACATCCTCGATATCGACTGGATGGTCCCCCTGGACCGGACGCGGTCGGTCGTCGGCCCGAGCGTCACCCTCTGCGGCAACTTCGATCCCTCCGCGGTCCTGTTGCAGGGCACGCCGCAGGACGTGGCCCAGGCCGCTCGCCGGTGCATGGAAATGGGCGGTCAGCGGTTCATCCTGCAGCCGGGTTGCGAGGTCCCGCCGGGGACGCCCGAACAGAACATCCGCGCCTTCTGCCCCTGCGAGGGTTGTCTGGTCCCCGGACTCCTTGCGACAGCATGACGCTGTGTATCCGCGGCGGCCTCGGGACCGTCCCTTTGCATTCGCTTGCCGCCGATTCAGTCACGACTACTGGGTGTTTTCTGCACCAGCAATGAGCGAGAAACTGCCGTCCAGGTTGTGTCCCTTCTTGAGTCTTCTGTGTGTGCAGAAAGAAGCGTACCCATCGGCCGATATCCTGACCAGTCTTAGGCCGATGCCTGTGAGCGACAGGATGAACAGGGAGGCAGCACATATTCCAAGTGCCCAGCGAATGACTCTGCGATTCATCTTTCCTCACGGACTGTGCCGCACAACCTCTTCAGACGGAGACCGCGGCAAGCGGAATGCCGCTCGCCGGGAAACTGTCGCAGGATAGGATCGGCGTTTCCTTGACGGCGCATCGGCGTTCCAGATGGTCCAGGACATTCATGAAGTTGATGTAGGAATCGTAGGGCGAGTCATACGGATTGAAATACTTGTGTACGTCGCCGTCGGCGAAGTACTTCGTACACATGTAGTAGAAGTGATCCGACGCCTGGAGGCGGCGCCAATCGGTCAGGAGTCTCTCGTCGTTGGCCCGTTTGATCCGCTTCTCGAGCCGGTAGAGCTCGTGAATCGCGTTGGACTGCATGGGGTTGCCCAGCCAGGCGGAGAGATCGCGTTCCGTGTCGGCCCAACTGATGATGTGAGGCACGTCGATGGCGCCCGCCGGCTCGTAGGAGGCCACAACCTCGCTGGGCGTCTTGAAGTCGTTGTCAGAGTGCTTGAGGATCTCTTCAGGCAGACGCCGCATGAAATCGAAGATCCCGGTGTCCTGCCATTGATGCTCGCCAAGCGTCTCATAGTCCATGAACAGGTTCACCACGTTCCCGTTGCCGTTGACCGCGTTGACCCACTTGGAGAACTTCTCCACCGTCAGCGGCCATTGCGCCCAGTCGCGATTGGAGAAACGGAAGGCGATATCGTCGCTCAGCGAGTAGTTCTTGAGCAGCATCTTGAGCCGGCGGCAGCCCTTGGGCTGGTAGACGAAGTTCGGACTGCGATCGCCCAGGACGTGATCCGCGCCCTCGGTGAGAATCGCGTCGAAACAGCCCATCGCCTCGATCAGCAGGCCCAGATCGTTGTTGTAGATCAGCTCGGTGTTGCGAAAGACCTTCGGCGTCTGGCCGAACAGATCACGCACGACATCCATCTGCTTCCTGACCTGCTCAATGAACTCCTTGCGGGAATAAAGGAAACTGAGACTGTGGTAGTAGGTCTCCGCCAGGAACTCGACGCACCCGGTCTTCGCCAGGGCATGGAACGTGCTGAGCACCTCGGGACTGTACCGCTCCAACTGCTCCAGCAGGATGCCGGTGAGACTGTAGGCAACTCGGAACCGTCCCTTGTGCTGCTGAATGAGGCGCAACAACATCCGATTGGCGGGGAGATAGCACTTGTTGGCCACCTTCTTGCAGATCGCGGCGTTTCGGCCTTCATCGAAGTACCGCTCGTCGTTGTCGAAGACCGTGTAATGGCGCAGCCGCATCGGCTGGTGGACTTGAAAGTAGAAGCATATCGAGGGCATGATCCGTTCCAATCCTTTCCGATCCTGTCGATCCTTCGCTCCACGGCGACGACTACACCGGCACCAGCGTCTCCTCATAGATCCGCAGGCAGTGCTGCGCGGCGTCCCGCCACCGGAGCTTGCGGACCTCGAAGTTTCCGTGGTTGCGGAGCGTCATCCGCAGCGGCGGGTACTTCAGCACCGCGACGATCTTGTTCGCCATCTCATCGACGTCCCAGAAATCGACTTTCAGGGCGTGACGCAGCACCTCGGAGACGCCGCTCTGCTTGCTGATGATCACGGGGACGTCGTTGTCCAGCGCCTCCAGCGGCGCGATCCCGAAGGGCTCGGAAACCGAGGGCATCACGTAGAGGTCCGCCATGCGGAAGATCCGCCGGACATCGTCGCCGCGAAGGAAACCGGTGAAGAGGACCTTGTTGCCGATCCCCAACTGGGCCGCCAGCTCGACCGAGCGATACATCAGGTCGCCCGACCCGGCCATGACGAACTTCACGTTGTCCATGACGTCCAGGACTTTCTTGGCGGCATGGAGGAAGAATTCGGGCCCCTTCTGCAGGGTGATCCGTCCCAGAAACAGGACGATCTTCTCCTCCCGACGGATGGTTTCCGGCGTCGTGGACCACACGCCGGCTCGCTCGACCCCGTTGTAGACCACGTCGATCTTGTCACCCGGGATCCCGTAGCGGCTGATCACCATGCCGCGCGTGTAGTGGCTGACCGCGATCACCTTGTCCGCCCGCTGCATCCCTTCCCGCTCGATATCATACACCGTCTGATTGACGTGCTCTCCACTGCGGTCGAACTCCGTCGAATGGATGTGCACCACCAGGGGCTTTCCGCTGATTGCAGCCACCCCGACGCCTGCCGGATACGTCATCCAGTCGTGCGCGTGAACGACGTCGAATTCCTCGCCCTTCGCCAGTTCCATGGCCATCGAGGCGTACCGATGGACTTCCCGGTAGAGGTCCCCTGCATAGTCCGCACGTGGCCCCCCGTCGCCCGCCTCGCTCGAAACCGTGGTCTCCCGTTGAAGACGCAGGGTCTCCTCGATCCTCTCGTTGTATGTCTCCGGCGTCGCGTAGGCTCGCAGCGGCGACATGATCGCCCGGAAACTCACATTGGTCAGTTCGTCCGTCTGCGATGTCCTGCGGATGGTCGTCTGTCTCTTCGCCTGGGGGGTCAGCAGTCGCACGTGGGTGGCGTATTGGCTGTCGACCGTCTTCGGAAGGACAAATGTCACTCGCACGCCCAGTTGGTCCAGCGCCTTCGTCAGGCCATAGCAGGCCGTGCCGAGTCCCCCGCTGATGAACGGCGGGAACTCCCAGCCCAACATGAAGACACGAACGCGCGTCCCCTCATCATCATGAAGTCCCATATGTCCTCACCTGTTCCGAGTCTGCCGCAACTCCCTGACACCGCCAAAACTGCGGAACCCCCACCGCGCGACCATCGAGCCGAGCGCCGCAGCACCCACAGTCTATTGAGACTATCGGCAGCCTTTAGCCCAATCTTGATTTTCGGGCGTGAAAAATTTCGGGACGCACCCATTCATATCCCATTTTCTCTATCGGACTTTTTCTCCTTGTTCGTACAGAAATTCCGCTGAAAAACGCAATGAAGATACTATGATCGCGGTTGTTATAGGTTCTTACCCCTCCAGAGGTCGCACAAGGCAAAACCTTGCCAGTACGTCAGAGTGCCTTTTTATGGGACCCTTCTCCTCGCCCGTCGCCACAACCCCTGCCCACAGCCGGGATATCAAACCGATTCGTGGTCCAGACAACGTCCGACTCTGTCATGACCTTCGCCACGGACTCCGTCGCGGCGAAAAAGGTGGCCAGCTGCAAAAAAAAGGATGCCAACTGCTAAATCCGCGGATCGAGCGGGCCGATACCCGTGAGTGTTTGGGACACCAGCAGGTCTGTGGCTTGACGTGGATCCCGTGGGGACACCGATTACGGAGAAAGGACATGAACAGACACCCGAGAAAGAGCGGAAAGGGGCACACCAAGGTCAGCGAGCTGGTCGCGGTGGCGTTCCTGGACGAGATGGATCAGGCACGGGAGTATGAGACTCTCCTGCGGCTCAACGACATCCCGGCCGTGATCAAGGAGCAATTGGATCCCTGCGGAGAGGGCAAGGCCATCGCTATCATGGTCCCCGAGGAGTGCCTCGACGAGGCCCATGTCGTGATCGAGTCGCAAGACGCCTACGACGACCTCTGCGACTTCACGATGGATGAGGACGAAGACCTCGACTTTGGCGCAGAGCAGTTCGACGACGAGTTCTGAGCCGCCTTGGCGGCTCGGGATTTGGTGTTCGCGATTCGCACTTGCTCGCGACGGGCAGCGGCCCGGAGTGGGTCTCGGTCCGAGAGCACAGGACGAGTTGTGAATAGTGAATTGAGGAAGGTAGCAGCACCATGCCAGAAATGAATACCAGCGACAGATGCGAACGCCGCGCGTCGGAGGAGCGTCGAGGGAACCTCCCCGACCGGCGAAAACACGATCTCGGCGGCAATCCGTACGATCCCAACTTCACGGACCGCCGTCAGAGCGTGGTGGACCGCCGCCTGGGTCTCGATCGCCAGCGAGGCCCCGGCCGACGTCGAAGCGATGAACGAAGGGCCGCCGAGGAGGGCCAGATGTCCGACGAACAGTTCGAATTCCTGATGGCCATCGATGAATACAAGCGAGCCAATGCCCGCCCCTTCCCCACCTGGACGGAAGTCCTGGAGGTGATTCGGGCGCTGGGCTATCGGCGAGTCGCTGAGCCCCAGGCGCTGGCCCCTCATGGCTCCGCCGGCGACACAGGCTCCGAACCGGCCAAGAACTGAATCAGCCGCACAGGACCTCGCCCCGGTCGAAACCCGTCGTCCGATCCCCTGCAAGCCCGCCGTTCCCGGTCTGCGCGAGAACCTCCGCGCATCGCCTGAGGCATCCTCCTCAGGGGCGCACCGTCCCGAGGAACCCCTCGATGCCCGTGAAGATGATCTGCGCCGCAATCGCGGTCAGGATCAGGCCGGTCAGCTTCATCATCATCTGGAGGCCCTTGTGCCCCAGCACATGGGCAATCGGCATGGCCAGGAACAGGAACAGCGAGATCACCAGCACCGCCAGCAGAACCGCGGAAGCCGCCACGATCGTCTGCCTCGCGCCGCTGATCTCCATCCCCAGGACCAGCAGAGTGCCGATGGTACCCGGGCCGACGATCATCGGGATCGCCAGAGGCACGACTGCGAAATCCTCCCCTTCTTCCGTCGCCAGTTCGCCCCGTTTGCCGGTAACCATCTGGACAGCGGTGAGGAACAGCAGGACCCCCGCGCCGACCTGGAACGCCGCAACCGTGATCCCCAGGATGTGGAACACCACGTTGCCGAAGAAGTAGACGACGAAGCAGATGACCAGAATCGCCGCACTCGTGCGGAAGGCACAATGGTTTCTCGCCCGCCGATCCATATCTTTGGACAACAACAGGAACATCGAAACCGAAAAGAACGGCGACAGAATGAAAAACACCTTCGTGAAGATGTCCAAGAACAGACCCATTCCCGACTCTCTTTCAACCAGCCATCCATCGTCCCGGAGGCTACTGTCTCCGGCATGAGCGCCGTAGTATACCCGAGTTCTCTCGTCTAGGGAACGCCCGTGCAGCCGTCTGGACAGATGAACGATCCGCCACCCGAGCCCCCCTGCCGGGGTAAATCACACCCCAGTATTGGCACCGGCCTGCTATCGGATACAATGACGCCTTCGCCCGGGCCTGCACAAACCCAGGTCGGGCCAGGTTCTCGATTCGGAGCAGCTATGGCGCAGACAACCCTAACGATACGATCCGCGACCCTGCGGGATATTCCCGACATCATCCGACTCTGGGAGGAGCTGATGGACTTCCATCGCGAGCGAGACCCGTTCTACACGCGGGCCCGCAACGGGTCGGATCTCTTCAGACGGTACGTCGAGGAGAACGTGGGCAATGACGCCGCCTGCGTGCTCGTCGCCGTGGCGGAGGACGGGATTGTCGGCTACTGCCAGGGCGTCATTGATCATCACCCCTCGGTGCTGGCCGAGCCGGACTACGGCCAGGTCCTCGACTTCATCGTGACGGCAGGCAACCGCAACACCGGCATCGGCAGTCAGATGTTCGAGGCCTTGCGCCGGTGGTTTCAGAAGGAGGGCATCCGCCGGGTCGAGGTCCGCCACTCCACGTTCAACGACCTCGCCACCCGCTTCTGGCCTAAGATGGGCTTCAAACCCTACCTGCAAACCCTCTTCATGGAGTTGTAGCCGTGGCTTTGCCGCGGCCTGCGGCCCGGGGTTTCTCCGCAATATCCAGAGCGTCGTTGCACGTCTGTACTGGAGTCCATAGAATGACGTGGTCCTTGCGCCGATGGAGACGCAGAATCCTGCATCTGGACAGTATCCAGGAGAGATGATTGGAGTCTTCGATGTACCGGACAACGCCGCCGAGCAGATTGATCCTGACCACCCTCATCGCGATCCTCGTCTCCACCAATCCGGCCCCCTCCGGCCAGACGGTCATGGTCCCGATGCGCGACGGGGTCAAACTCGCTACGGATGTCCATCTGCCCGAGGGCGAGGGGCCGTGGCCCACCATCCTCGTGATGACTCCCTACAACAAGAACGGACTGGCGGCCTTCGCGGGCGAGACCGCCAAACGAGGCTACGCGCTGGTCGCCCAGGACTTCCGTGGGCGATTTGCATCCGAGGGGGAAGACTACCCGGTGTTTCTCCACTGCGGCTGGGGCGAGCACCAGGACGGATATGACACGATCGAGTGGATCGCCGCCCAGAAGTGGTCCAACGGCAAGATCGGCGGATGGGGCATCAGCGCGCCGGGGATCGCCCTGAACATGACCGCGCCGAGCCGGCCGCCCCACCTGACCTGCTGCTATGTCGCAGTGGCCTTCTCGGACATGTACGCCCAGGCCGCCTATCAAGGCGGCGCCTTTCGTAAAGGGTTGCTCGAAGAGTGGCTGGCTCAGAGCAAGTTCACTCCCAAGAACCTCGAACTGGTTCGAGCCCATCCAAACTACGACGATTTCTGGAAGGCGCTCGATCCCCAGCAGGTCGCCGCCCAGGTGAACGCGCCCACCCTGTTCTACGGCGGCTGGTACGATATCTTCTGCGCCGGCACAATCAACAGTTTCGTCACGGTCAACAGACAGGGCGACGAGAATGCCCGCGGCAAGTGCCGTCTCGTCATGGAGCCCTACGGTCACGGCCGCAGTGACGATCTGGCTTTCCCCAACGCAGGCGCCCCGCAGACCGGCGACATGTGGAACTGGTTCGATCTCTGGCTCAAGAACGACGGGCAGGGAATCGAGCAGATCCCCGCCGTGCAGTACTACGTCATGGGCGATCCGGCCGATCCCAACAGCCCTGGGAACAGGTGGAAGACCGCCGACGACTGGCCGGTGCCCGCTATGATGGTGCCGGTCTATCTGCACGTAGACAACAGACTCCGCCTCACTCCGCCGGAAGAACTCTTCGGATCGCTGTCCTACAAATACGATCCGAAGAACCCCGTCCCCACCGTCGGCGGCGCGAACCTGACCGGAACCAAGGGCCCCAAGGACCAGCGATCCGTGGAAGAGCGGCCGGACGTGCTGGTGTTCAACTCCCCGACCTTCGACAGGTACATCGAGTTCACTGGGGCAATCAAGGTCAAGCTCTGGGTCTCCTCGACCGCCGTGGACACCGACTTCACCGCCAAGCTCTGCGACGTCTACCCCGACGGTCGCAGCATGATCATCCTCGACGGCATCCTCCGGGCCAGCCATCGCAGTTCCATGGAAGCCAGCGAACTCCTGGAGCCGGGAAAGATCTACGAGATCGAGATCGACCTGTGGTCCACCAGTCTGGTCGTGGGACCGGGCCACCGCGTCCGCATCACGGTTTCATCGAGCAACTCGCCGCGTTTCGAGCCCAACCCGAACACGGGCCGCATCCCAGGGACGGACAACCAGACCGAGACCGCCACCAACACAATCTACATGAACGCCAACCACCCGTCGCACATCCTGCTGCCCGTGGCCAATCACTGGCCGCCCAAGACCGACACGGAATCGACCCCGAAGTGACACAGGCACGATGGATGATGGACAATGGATGATGGATGAGACTGCGCCCTTTGTCCAGCTTGCCATCATCATCTATTGACAATCCATCATCAACCATTCTCCCCAATGGAAACGGGGCAAGGCCCTCGTCTTCCGCTAATGAATCTGCAACAGCCCAAGATTCAGACGAGAGCCTCGCCCCTTCCGGGCATCAGCACCCGAAGTTGACTACAGCGAGAAAAGGGACTCTAACAAGCCGGTTTAGACGTAACCCTGCTGGACCATGGCGTCCGCGACCTTGACGAACGCAGCAGTGTTGGCGCCCTTGACGTAATCGACGAACCCGTCCACTTTCCCGTACTTGACGCAGTTCTCGTGGATCGAGTGCATGATCGTCTTGAGCTGGGCGTCGACGTCTTCGCGCGAGCGGCGCATGCAGCCGGCGTTCTGGTTCATCTCCAGGCCGGAGACCGCGACGCCTCCGGCGTTGGCGGCCTTGCCGGGACCATAGAGGATCTTGGCGTTGAGGAAGACCTCGACCGCGTCGGCATGGCTCGGCATGTTCGCGCCTTCGCTGACGCAGTAGCAGCCGTTCTTGACCAGCAGGCGGGCATCGTCCTCTTCGATCTCATTCTGCGTCGCGCTGGGAAACGCCAGGTCGCACGGAACGCCCCACGGCCTCTTGCCGGCCAGGTACTGGGCCCCCTTGAAGTGGTTGGCATACTCGCTGATGCGCCCGCGACGGACGTTCTTGAGTTCCATGATCCATGCCAGCTTCTCCGGCGTGATCCCGTCCATGTCCACGATCGTGCCATTCGAATCGGAAAGCGTCAGGACCTTGGCCCCGAGGGTATTGAGTTTCTCCACGGTGTACTGGGCGACGTTTCCCGAGCCGGAGACCGTGGCGGTCTTGCCCTGGATGCCCTCGCCTCGCGTGGCCAACATGTCGCTCGCGAAGTAGACGGAGCCGTATCCGGTCGCCTCGGGGCGGAGGTTCGAGCCGCCCCAGTTGAGGCTCTTGCCGGTCAGGGCGCCGTCGAACCGGCGGGTCAGCTTGCGGTACTGGCCGAAGAGGTAGCCGATTTCTCGCCCGCCAACGCCGATGTCGCCCGCCGGAACGTCGATCTCCGAGCCGATGTAGCGGAACAGGCAGGCCATGAACGACTGACAGAACCGCATGACCTCCCCATCGCTGCGACCCTTCGGATCGAAGTCAGACCCGCCCTTGCCGCCGCCCAACAGCAGCGTGGTCAGGCTGTTCTTGAAGACCTGCTCGAAGGCCAGGAACTTCAGCACGCCGAGGTTGACCGACGGGTGGAAGCGAAGCCCGCCCTTGTAAGGACCCAGAAGACTGCTCATCTGAACGCGGTAGCCGCGGTTGACCTGGACCTCGCCGGCGTCGTCCATCCAGACGACGCGGAACTGGTAGACGTTCTCGGGCACCACGAGGCGTTCCAGGACCTTGGCGTCACGGTAGGCCTTCGTGCTCTGCACAAGGGGCATGACCGATCTGGCCACTTCCTTGACCGCCTGGTGGAATTCGACCTCGCCCGGGGATTGGGCGACAACGCGGGCCATGAAGGCTTCGACCAGCGGTTCAATCGATGATTCTTCCGTCTTTCGTAACGCTGCAACAGTCATAGATTCTCCTCAGACTTCCATCGTGCGGTTCGTATTGTCGTGCTCATATCGCGTCTCGACGTAACCCCGGTCCTCCGGGCGCCGATCATTGGCGTCGTTCGCAAATCCTCTGGATCGAGTCCAGATAGTGTTTCAACAGCCAGAACTTTTCGAGAAACTCGGGCCACCCGCAGGCCGGGACGAAATGGGCCGCCGCCTCCGGGACGATCATCCCACTGCTGGTGACAATGCGTCGGAACTCCCCCCACATCTCGGCCCAGATCTGGTTGGCGTCCAGCGACACGGAGCCGGCCACCTTCAACAGATGATCCAGCTCCACCAAAGGCGTGAACGGCAGAACCGTGGGCAGTTCCCCCGGCGTCGGAGCCGCACAAGCCTTCCTTCTCGGTTCAGCAGCCATCGCAACCTCCCAATCACAGGCCACCCGGATCTCATCATCGTGCAGGACGGCGCCCCGCACGACAACAGCGAGCGAAACTATCGGCATTGTAACGGAGAAGGAGTCGTCCCTATCCCCAACAAATAGCTCACGGAATAGCCACTCCTCGTGTGGTTTTTATTACACACATTTCACCCATATTTATGCATAGCCACATTCTATCGACACGGCGAGATTCCGAGCCGATAGAAGCACAAACCCCTTTCAAAAAAAGACTTATGGCACTTCCGTGAACGACACAGAAAACGCTTGCATCCTTAGGGCCTTTCGGGGATCATATGATGATTGGGTTTCTATCCTTTTGAGTTCATGTGCATTAGATGGGTACTCGGAATGGCGAAGACTCCGACTCGCGATCAACTGATCAAGCAGGTGAAAACCCTGGACAAACGCCTGGCGTCGATGGAGGCCGCCGCGGGCAATCCCCTGCAATCCGAGCTCGAAATCGCCCTGCGGGAGCGGATCAAGGAGCTCGATTGCCTGTATACCATATCCACCTTTCGCGAAATGTACTTCCACGCCCCCGACCGATTCCTTCAGAGCGTCGTCGATTGCCTGCCCAAGAGCTGGCAGTTCCCGGAGCACGCCTGTGCCAGGGTGATCTACGGCGACAAACGATACGTCACCGAGCAGTTCACGGAGAGCAAGTGGCGGATGGCCGCCGACATCGTGACGGACGGACGGACCGCCGGCGTCGTGGAGGTGTACTACCGCAGGATTGTCCCGACGTCGGGCACGGGCCCCTTCCTCAAGGAGGAATACGCTCTGATTCGCGACGTGGCCGAGCGGATCAGCACCATTCTGATGCACATGAAGACCCTCTCGGACCTGCGCGAGGCGAACCGGGCGATTCAGCGGGAGCATCAGGCGCTGCAGGAGGCCAACATCGCCCTTCGCGCGGTGCTGTCCCGACTGGAGGAGGAAAAGCGAGGCATCAAGGCCTCGGTCGCCGCCAACATCCAGAAAGTCGTCATGCCGATCGTCTTCGAGCTGGAGCTTGAGGTGAGCGGGCGGCAACGGTCCTACGTGACGCTGTTGCGCCGCAGCCTCCAGGAGATCACGTCCCCCTTCCTCAGCCAGATCGCCAGGGACCACGTGCAACTGACGCCCGTCGAGATCGCGATCAGCACGATGATCCGCAACGGGCTGTCCACGAAGGAGATCGCCCAGTTGCGCTGCATCTCGCCTGCCACGGTCCGCCGGCACCGCGAGAACATCCGCCGCAAGCTCAGCCTGAAGAACCGAAAGGCCAATCTCGCCACCTACCTTCAGGCCTCGGTCACCAACGAATCCGCCGCTCCCATGGAGCCGGCCCCCTCCCCCGCCCGACCGAGCGTGGAGAGTTTGTCCCTGTCCACCGACTGGACCCCCGAGGATTTCGCCGGCACGACCCGCGAATTGCCCACGTGAAGCCGCGGGAAGATGGTGGGATGCTCGACGGGAGTGTCACAATCGGGATGAGCCGATGCACAGAGGTATTGCCACATTCACGCTGGGCACGGTGCTCGCTTTCGATTGGAACGCCTCCGGCCTGACGACGATTCTGACCGCGGCGTTCAAGGAGGCAATCCGCCACGAAGAAAAGAACCTGGGCCTGTTCATCTGCGGCGGCAAGGACGCGACCCCCTGCCCGGTCGACCTCGCGACCTACGACCTGACCATCGCAACCCTCGCGGAGGCCGTTCGCCGCAGCCGCATACACCCCCTCGACAAAGACAAGGCCATTCAACGGCTCAGTGAGTCAGCACGGGAGCCTTGATCGTTTGGACGGGACCAGCTCATTCATCAGCCTCCGATTCTCGCCTTGATCCGCCCGATCAGGTCAGGAATCGGTTGAAAGCCGTGGTGAGGACCGGCCACTCCCGGAGCCTCTCCTTCACGCGAGTCAGGGACGTCTTGGACGGCTGCATGTTGAGGTATCGTCCGCCGCGACCCTTGAGATCGCGGTCAAACCCGAAGCTGTAGCCCAGGAACTCCAGGCTGGCGCTCCGGACACGCACGTACAGAAGACAGGCGGCCCCGACAAGTTTTGCCGGGGCCGCCTTCGCATAGCTGACCAGACTGTC
>DAOQWL010000011.1:0-92438 GCA_035342095.1 Sedimentisphaerales bacterium
GCACTCAGCGTCGAGCCAACAAACAGATGGATTCGTCATAGCGCTGTCGTACTAATGCCTCCAGCCCCAGATTCGAGACGCTCCCTGCAGAGCCCAATTGCCCGAATAGGCCCAGATAGTCCTTCCCCGTGATTGTCAGACACAAGATCGTATGGCCGTTACCATCGAACACGCCCGTGAAGGCAGTCCCCTGAAAGCCCGACGTGACCGGATCAATGTCCGGGGCAATGACGGCCTTGTCAAAGACCTTGTGGCCAGGGAGGTTGGGGTCCAGGTCGATGTCGGCCGTCAGGAGGAAGTGCTTGTCGTAGTCTTCGGGCGTCTCGCCCAAGGCGATCAGATCGGCGGCCGTGGCGATCTGGTACGGGTCGTTCGGCTCGCCCGTCCCGCCGCTGTATTTGGCGTTCGCAGTCAGGGCGATCAGGCAGACGGCGATCAGGTACGGGATCGGACGCAGGGTTCGGGGAGTAACTACGGACACCATTTCTGATCCTCCATCCCCCCAACACCTGACAGAAGAACAGCCGCCTGCCTACAGGCACATAGGACGATGCTTCAAGAAAGAATTGCTGGAAGATAGTCTACCAGAAGCGAGGGTGTCGCGTCAATCTCAGGACTGCAAGAAGTCATGCTGCGCGTGAAATGACGTCGCCAGTGCGTCATTCGGGCGCGGCGGAGTAGCTGGCGTCCACTTCCGTATAGAGATCCCACTTGGCGGGCATCCAGGAGGCAACGGTCCCGCGTCCGGAGATGCCCTTAAACCGCTTGGTCCCGGAGAGGAACAGGATCGTCCCGGTCTGCTTGGCGCGGGGCTCGCCGGAGACATCGACTTTGGCCAGGATGCTGGACCCGTCGTCGAAGTCGTACATGATGAAGCCCTGGTAGAACTCTTTGCCTTCAAGCGACGCGGTGTGTACGAGCGAGCTCCACAGGCGCCCGAAGGTCCCATCGTTGAGCACGATGTACCCGGTCCGCTGGATGCCGTCCACCGCGGCCATCCGACTGTCGAACCGGTTCGTCTGCTTGGCGTAGGAGAACTCGCGCCAGCGAGTCACATCGCGCGGCGTCTGGGCGGGACTGAACCGGGCCGTGAAACCGAGGACCGAGACGATCGCGGTGAAGAGAATCGCTTCCCACCGCCCGGCGGCTCGAACGTTGCGTGACGCCCTTCTCATGTCTGCTGTCTCCAATCGCAACAGGGTTCCCCCGGCTCACGCATGCGCCAGCATGACGAGGTTCTCCGCCACCTTGCCCAGGGGGACGATTCGCTCGGCGCCCCCACGGGCGATGGCCTCCTTCGGCATGCCGAAGACGACGCAGGATTCCTCGTCCTGGGCGATCGTGTGCGCCCCCGCCTGGCGCATGTTCAGCAGGCCCGTGGCGCCGTCGTCGCCCATGCCCGTCAGAATCGCGCCGATCGCGTTGGCGCCCGCGTACTTGGCGACCGAATTGAACAGGACCTCGACGCTCGGCCTCTGGTGGCAGACCGCGGGACCGTCCCGCAGGGCGACGTAGTAGTTCGCGCCGGAGCGCTGCAGGATCATGTGCCAGCCGCCGGGGGCGATCAGCACGCGACCGGGCACGACGTGGTCGCCGTCCTGGGCCTCCTTCACGCTCACGGCGCATTCGCCATTGAGACGCTGGGCGAACGACGTGGTGAAATGGGCGGGCATATGCTGAACGACCACCGTGCCGGGGGCGTTGGCAGGCAGCGCCGAGAGCACGCAGGTCAGCGCCTGCACGCCTCCGGTGGAAGCGCCGATGGCGAAGATCTTGTTGGTGGTCTCCGCCATGCTCAGGCGTTGGACTGGAGCCGCGCTGTGCAACCCTGCAGCCGGCGTCCTGTTGATTCGGGCTCGCGAGGCGGCCTTGATCTTCTCGACGAGAACGGTGCAGACGTCGCCGACGCTGTAGGAACCGCCGGGTTTGCACATCACTTCGACCGCGCCGGCATCGAGGGCCTCCATGGCGGTCTTGCCGCCTTCCGGCGTCAGCGAGCTGAGCACGATCACCGGCATCGGCTGGGCCTTCATCAGCTTGCGCAGGAACGTGATGCCGTCCATGCGGGGCATCTCGACGTCCAGCGTCAGCACGTCCGGGTGCAAGGCGAGGATCTTGTCGCGCGCGATGAACGGGTCCGGCGCCGTGCCGACGATCTCGATACCCGAGTGCCGGCTCAGTTCCTGGGTGAGGATCTTGCGGACGATCGCCGAGTCATCGACGACGAGCACCCTTACCGTGTTGTTGATGGTCAAAGTCATTGCCAATCTCCCTTCTGAAGTGTGAAGCGTAAGAGACGATCCGCCCGGCAAGGGGGGCTTCACACGCGACGCTCTTATCTGAGGTACTTCTCCAGCCCGTTGGACCGGACCGTGACCGTTCCGTCCGCCATGTCGAGGTAGAGATTGCGGGCGCTGTTGCCGCCGATGTCTTCGGCGTCGATGATCATGCCGTTGCTCCAGAGGATCTTGCGGATCGCCAGGTAGTTGCGTTTGCCGATGTCGAAGCCCTGGGGACCGGTCGCCATGGTGGCGCCGCCGGCGAGCCGGACCTGGAGACGCTTCTTCATCGCCCCCATGGACAGGAGCTTATCCACGAGGAGCTTCATGCCGCTGTCGGCGAACATGAAGGGTCTCGACTGGGCTCGGGAGGCGTCCATCGTGGAGGTCGGCAACTGGTAGTGCAGCATCCCGCCGATGTGAGTGGCCGGGTCGTACAGGCAAACGCCGATGCACGAACCCAGGGAGTACGTCACCAGGACATCCGCAGGATTGTCGGAGACCTTGGCGTCAGAAATATCGATTACGACTCGGGTCTTGACCATGATCACCCTCTACGGCTTGGTGTAGATCGTTGGCTGGACATACTTGAACCGGTGCTCGACTCCCGTCAGGGACTCCGAGTGGCCTGTGAAGAGAATCCCGCCGGAGGCCAGGAGGTCATAATAGCGGTTGACCAATCGCTCCTGCGTGGGCTTGTCGAAGTAGATCATGACGTTGCGACAGAAGATGAAGTCCAGCGGCCCCTTGACCGGCCAGTCCTCCATCAGGTTGAGGTATCGAAAGAGAACGACGTTTCGAAGAGCCGGGGAGACCTCGTACCAATCTCGGCCTCGGTCGCGGGTGTGGGTCAGGTACTTGTTCCGCAGCGCGGGAGGAATCGGATCGATCCGGTCCTTTTCGTACATCCCCTCCTTGGCGCGTTCGAGCACGCGGGTCGAGACGTCGGTCGCCAGGAGCTTGACGTCCCACTGCCCCCGTCCGACGATGGACTCCAGCAGGGTGATCGCAATGGAGTAGGGCTCTTCGCCTGTGGAGCAGCCCGCGCTCCAGGCGCGAATCCGCAGGTCGTGACGGGCCTGCTTGGCCGCCAGCACGCGGGGCAGAAACTGCGATCGCAGGTACTCGAAATGCTGGTCTTCGCGAAAGAACTTCGTCAGGTTCGTGCTGAGCGAGTCGACCAGCAGGGAGAATTCCCGCCCGCTCGAATCCTCCAGCACGAATCGGATATAGTCGGAGAAGGTCTCGAAGTTGCCCTCGCGCAAGCGCTTGGCCAGGCGTGCCCGGACCAGCTCCTTCTTCCCGTCGTGCAGGTTGATCCCGCAGTGCTTGTAGACCAGGTCCGAGATCAGGCGGAACTCCTTTTCGCCGAGAGAGACTTCCTGGAGCGTCAATGCCGACATAATACGATCCCCCATGATAGCTACTGTTCCTGGGCCAGCTTCACCAGCCCAGGTACATCGAGAATGAGCGTGACTCTCCCGTCCCCCATGATGGCCCCGCCGGAAACGCCTCGGACCCGCCCGAGGGCCTCGCCAAGACTCTTGATCACGACTTGTTGCTGTGCCAGCAGGTCATCGACCATCAGGCAGCATTTGCGCCCGTCCTCTTCAACCACGACGATCAGCGCCTCGGTGGGCTCCTCCGTCGATGGAACGACACCGAGTAATCGGTACAGGCGGACCATCGGGATCAGCTCGCCGCGCTCGAGGACCATCTCGCCGCGGTTCTGCACCGTGGAGATCTGCTCACGCGTCGGACGCAGGCTTCGCACGATCGCATTGATCGGGATGATGTAGCGGGCCTCGCCGATCCGGACAACCTGCCCGTCGATCACGGCCAGCGTCAAGGGCAGGCGGATCGTGAACGTCGAGCCCTTGCCTTTCGCCGAGGTGATATCGACCCGGCCGCGGAGGGCCTCGATGTTCTTCTTGACGACGTCCATGCCCACGCCGCGTCCGGAGACCGCGGTGATCTTCTCTGCGGTCGACAGACCCGGATGGAAGATCAGCTTGAAGGTCTCCTCGTCGGAGAGTTCCTGGCCGGGCGCGATCAGTCCCTGCTCCGAGGCCTTCCTCAGGATCTTGTCGCGGTCGAGACCCTTGCCGTCATCGGCAAGTTCAATCACGATATTGCCGGCCTGATGGAAGGCCCGCAATTCCACGCGACCGGTCGGGCTCTTGCCCGCCTTGACGCGGTCCTCGGAAAGCTCGACGCCATGGTCGATGGCGTTGCGGACCATGTGGACCAGGGGATCGGCAATCTTGTCGACGACCGTTCGGTCCAGTTCGGTCTCTTCTCCGGTCGTGACGAAATCGACCTGCTTGCCGGCCTTGCGCATCACATCGCGAGCCAGACGCGACATCTTCTGGAAAACGCCCTGGACGGGGACCATGCGCATGGACATCGACAGGTCCTGCAGTTCCCGAACGATCTTGCCCTGATGCCCGACCTTGCGGGCCAGCTCGTGCTCGAACGACTCGGCATTGTTGACCTGTTCCGCGACCATGAGCTGTGCGATGACCAGTTCGCCCGCCAGGTTGATCAGGCTGTCCAGGCGCGTGATACTCACTTTGACTTTGTCCTCGGCCGTGACGGCGCCCGATGCGCCGGGAGCCTTGGGTTTTCGGGAGTCCGATGGCTCTTCGAGCATCAGATCGAGTTTCTTGTCGGTTTCCTCGGTTTTCGCCGCCACCTGCGGCGCAGCCGCAGCTCTGCCTTCAGCCGCGGCCTTGACCTTCTCCAGCAGTTGCGGCAGCGGCTCGAACGCCCCGACCGGCGAGCCCGATTCCAGCGACGTCTTCAGACCCGCGAGCATCTTCTTGAGAGCGTCGATCGATTCGAACGCCACGTCGCTGTTGACGCCGGCCAGGACCAACTGGCCCTTCCGCGCCAAGTCCAGCAGGTTCTCCGACGAGTGGGCCAGAGACTGGATGTCCGCGAGGTTCAGGAAGCCGGCCATCCCTTTGATCGTGTGGAATGCCCGGAAGATCTTGTTGACGAGTTCGCCGTCCTCGGGGTGGTTCTCCAGCTCCAACAGGGCGGACTCGGCGGTCTCGATGTGCTCGCCGGCCTCCGTGATGAAATCCAGCACGAGCGGCGCATCCTCTTCGGAGATCGTCATGGCCTTGGGGGCCGCCGGAGCGGACTCCTGGGCGGGCGCCGTCGTCGCGACCGGGGCGGGTTCCGTTTTCGTCCGGGGTTGCGCTTCGGTCTTCGGGTCGGCTTCTGCCGGGGGCTCGGCCAGTCGGCCGATCAGCCCCTGGAGAGTGCAGATCGCCTTCGAAACCACCGCCAGCGCGTTGCCCGTATCCTCCACGTCCTGCTCGAGCACATGCTGAAGCGTTCGCACCGTCTCGCTCGTGGTGTCCCGCAACTGCGTGCACACGTCTGCGGGCCCCTGATCGAGCTGGCCGGCAACCTCCTCGATCTGTCGAAGAACATCCTGAAGCTGCTGCGCATCCGACAGATCGGCCGGGCTGAGCATGTTGATGCAACAGGCCGCTTGCTCGACCAACTGAGTCAACTGGGTTTCGTATTCCATTGTCCTGCCTTCCGTCACATCCATATCAGCCGCCCCACCACCACTAGATCAACAGAGCGGGCGCCTGCGGCGGCCTGCCCTTGAAGGAAATGCTCTTGTCCGATTCCAAAACGCGAAGGAGGATATCGAACACGGTGACAATCCCCTGTACCGCTCCCTTGGCGTCGACCACGGGCAGGCATCGCCCCCCGCAACGACGCATCGTCTCGATCATCGACGCCAGGGTCGCATCGGGCCGGACCGTCCGAACCGGCCGGCTCATGATCCATTTCACCTTCACGCCCAGCGTCGCGTCATCCTGCGGGCGATGCCACTTGGCGAACATCGGACGCAGGTACAGGCTGACCGCGCTCTGGATGTTCGAATTCGAAACGAGCCCCTCCAGCGCGCCGTTGACGCCGATCAGCACATAGCCCACGTTCTGCTGCTGCATCTTGGCGATCACGTCCTGCACGGTGTCTTCCGGACCGGCCCAGACCACGTCTTTTTCCATGACCTCCGAGGCCGGCGTGGCGAGGAACTCCGCCAGGGGAGCCGGAGGCTGGGACTGAATGTAGGCAGCGTCGAGAAACGCAAAACCGCCCGGAGACACGGCGCCTGAAGCACGGGACTGCGCGCCGGCCAATTCCGAAGGCAGCATGCCCGCATCGACCAACGGGCTCCGCCGGGTCGGCGGGAGGAAGCCGCCGGCGGCCTCTGGAACTGGAGGCTCAAGACTGGCGATCTGAGGTCCTGGACCCGGGCCCGCCGTTGCGGGAGACGAGCTGTTGCCCGTGTCCTGCGAAGGAGTTCTCGTCGCTTGAGGCGTTTGCGAAGCGGGCGTCGCGCTGGCTGCGGGCTCTGCGGGTTTCGGCGTCGGTGCAGGGCTCGGTTCCTGTGCCGGCTGTGGCCCAGCCGCCCCCGGCTGGGGAAAGAACACCCCCGAGGGCTGGGGTGCCACCGGCCCAGGCGCCGGCTGGGTCTGGGCCGGCTTCTCGGCTGCCTGTGGCGCAGCGGCAGGAGTCTGGCTCGGCGCCGGCTCGGCCTGTGTCGCTTTGTCTTCTCCAAAACCCTCGAGGACTGCGGAGGGGAACACGGCCGCACAGGTGAAATCCGGGTACGACTCGATCCCCATCTCGTACGTGACGACGACGACCTGGGTGTCGGACTGCAACTCGATCTGCTCGGGTTTCTCCCACGGCTTGCCCAGGAACGTGCCCGTCTTGACGAAGTGCCCATGGCCGGGACACTCCTCGCGGAAGATCCGGTCCCACGAGCCGACCAGGAGGTTCCCGACCTCGCGGGCCGCATCCTGGAGGTTCGTCGCGTCCTCGATCGAGCCTCGCTTGGCCTCCTCCAGGATCCGCGACTCCGGCAGCATGACGATCACGCCCGACAGGATGAACAGGCCCCCATGGTCGAAAACCAGGTGGAACGTCCCGTTCACGGCCCCATCCGCCTTCGTCAGGTGTACAACGCTGAGCTTCTTGAACGAATCCCGGACGGCACGCACGGTGGACGTCTCGACCTTCTGCCGAGCACTGTGCATCTCCACCCCGAACATGCCGCCAATGTCGTCGCAGAACGCGGCAAACGCGGCGTCGGACAACTCGGCGATGCGAGACAGAATGTCGGTGGCTGTTGCTGCCATAGTCCACCTGTTTAGACGTTGCCTTCCCGGTACAGCAGGGAGAACTCCGCCCGGTACTGCTCCTCGATGCTCACACGGACGTTGACTTGCCCGGAGCCCTCGCCCAGGCTGTTCTTCAGCTCGCGACCCTGGACGACCGACGGGATCGACACCTCGACGGTCCCGACCTCGCCCTGAATCCGGGCCTTGACCGCGCCCATCACCATGTTGGCAATCTCGCCCATCGCGTCGCTGATGTCGTTCTCGCTGACCTCCTCGGGGCTCAGCATGCCCAGCATGTTGGACGCGATCGTGCGAGCGCACACCTCGTCACAACAGACGCCCAGGCAGCCTTCCAGATGCCCTTTGAACGTGATCGAGCCCAGCAGGGTGGTGTCCCCCAGGCTCGTCGTATCGTCGCTCGATTCCTCCATGGCCATGAAGACCATCGTCTCGAACACCTCTCGCGCGCTGTCGAGCAGCGCATCCTTCAATGACACGGCTGTCATCATACTCAGTACTCCGCAAATTATGGGTTCTTACTCGGATGGGAAAAAGGCAGATCTGTTTGGAGTTCCGCGTTTACGCGGTCTTCACCCGCCTGAAGGCGGAACTCCGAACGTCGCGTGGCACCCCCGCCCTCGGGGGTGATCGATTCCCATCCAGGCCACGGGTTCTCAGTTCAGCAACGGCGTCAACTTCTCCTGGAACTTCTCCGGCGTGAACGGCTTGGTGATATACCCGTCCGCTCCGTCGGCCATCACCTGCTTGATCAGGTCCTCGGCGCTCTCCGTCGAGACCATGATGATCTTCGTCGCAGCGCAGCTCGGCATTTGACGGGCCTGCTTGACCATCTCCGTTCCGTTCATCTCCGGCATGTTGATGTCGCACAGCACCACGTCGATCGGCCCGGCCTTGAGCTTCTCCAGGGCCTCGACCCCGCTGCCCGCCTCCTCTGTCCGCTCGAATTCCAGACCGGACATCCGCACGGTCCGCATAATGATCTTGCGCATCGTCGCGGAGTCGTCGACAATCATCAGTGACTTGCCCATATGAACTCCTCTAACATGACCTTGGGTCGCCCTCGACGCGCTACGCCGCATCGGGCGATACCCGGTTCCAATGCCGACGGACGTTGCCCGCCGGAACCCCCTTCAGAGCACTTGCTGTCCCTAAATCGGTCGCCAAGCCGACCCACTGAAGTCCGTTTCGCAGTTTTCCATGGCTCATGACCCATTCATCGATTGAAGTCCTGCAGGTCATCCGCTTCATCCGCCGGCTTGATGCGCCCTGACCCAGGCTTGGCACCCGTCCAACCCCGAGTGCGGCCGGTCGCAGAACCCTCGGCAATCTCGTGGAATGTCTTGTCGGACTGCCCGAAATGAGGGCCTTCCACCCGTCCCACGGACGCCGCGGGACGCTCCAGCCCGCCTCCGATGCCCTGCTTCGTCAAGGCGGCAGAGCCTCGCACCAGAGAGACGAGTTGCTCCACAATGCCGTTCATGCTCTCGGCCTGTGCGCTGAGCTCCTCCGAGGCACTGGCCGATTCTTCCGCGTTGGCTGCGTTCTGTTGGGTCACCTTGTCCATCTGAGAAATCGCGGTGTTGACCTGATCGATCCCCTGCGCCTGCTCCCGGCTGGCCGCCGCGATCTCGCTGACCAGGTCCGTCGTCTTGCCGACGCTCTGGACGATCTCCTCCAGGACCTTGCCGACCTCCGTGGCGATATCCACCCCGTTCTTGGCCCTCTTCACCGACTCCTCGATCATGCCGGCCGTGTTCTTGGCGGCCTCTGCCGACCGCATGGCGAGATTGCGCACTTCCTCCGCGACAACGGCGAATCCCTTGCCGGCCTCGCCTGCCCGAGCAGCCTCGACGGCTGCGTTCAAGGCCAGCAGATTGGTCTGGAAAGCGATTTCGTCGATCACCTTGATGATCTTGGCGGTCTCATCGGCGCTCTTCTGGATCTCCAGGATCGCCTCGTTCATCCGTCCCATGGACTCGCTGCCGGTCCCCGCGGCCTTCTTCGCCTCAGCGGCCAGCGCGTTCGCCTGCTGGGCGTTGTCCGCGTTCTGCCTGGTCATGCTGGACATCTCCTCGAGACTGGAGCTGGTTTCCTGCAAACCGGCCGCCTGTTCTGTCGCCCCTTCCGCCAGGGACTGCGACGCGGAAGACACCTCGCGGGAAGCGGCCGCCACCTGCTCGGAACCCTCTGTCAGGCCCAGGATGATCCGATGGATCGGCCGGGTGATCCCCAGGGAGAGGAACACCCCAAGGAGCACGGCCAGCACGGCGCCCGCGACCACCGAGACGAGCATGATCATGCTGTTTCGGGCTGAAGCCTTCGTCGAATCGGCCACTGTCCTGCCCGCGGCGTCCATGTTGATGCTGGCGATCTTGCCCAGCACCTCTTCGGTCGCCTTCTGACCCGCGATGCAGTCGCCAAAGGCCTGTGCGACGAGTTGTTCGCGGAGCCGCCGGGCCGCTTCCGCTTCCTGGCGGATTCGTCCGAAGTCCGCAAAGGCCGAGGCCATCAGGGCCTGGACCTGTGCGTGCAGCTTGGCAGCTTCCTCGGGGTTGTTCGCCCGGACGGCCTCTTTGACCTGATGGACCATGGCGTGCATCTGTCTGTGCGGCTCAGCCATCCCCTTGACAACGCCGTCGAGGACCGTGTTCCGGGTCTTGAACTGAGCGAGCCACTTGCCGAAATCACAGGCGGCCGCGTCCTCGCCGCCCTCGAATTCCTCGCGAGACTGGATCATCGCGGCAACACGGTCTCTCAACTCGTAGTGGTCGCACACGAAGTCCTGAATGGACAGAGCCAGCTCGGTCGGATTGAGAATATCGGTCTTCTCGAGCTGCTGGCACATCCCGAAAAACGCATTGTTCTGCCCTTTGGCGGCCTCGATAAGCTGCTTGAACTGAGCCCAGAGTTCCTGTTCTTCCTCGCTGTGAAACAGGGCCTCGTAGCCTTTGAAGGCCGCACCGTAGGTCTCGCGGGCCTTGGCGATGTCCGCGTATTGCTCCGCGCGGGTCGACGTGCCGACGTCCGGATTCAGCAGGGTTCGCTGTCCCAGCTTGATCCTCTGGAGGCAGTTCGAGATAGTCAGCAGATTCTGGACGTTCGGCAGATGCTCGCTACCCACCACCACGACCTGATCCTTGGCTTTCCGCACACCGACCAGGCCGACGATCCCGATCACCGTCGCGATCGTAGCCACCGCGGTGAACCCCGAGATCAGTTTCACACTCAGTCTTAAGCCCCTCAACATAGTTCCTAACCCTTTCACCAGTCTCTTCCTGCGACAAACCGGATAAGTGACTACAGTATCCTCGGCACCTATCCTTCGTCACATTGTGGGTCGAGGTTAACTGGCGACACAATGGGCGGACCCAGCATATCACTGGACCGCCCAAGCCCCTGGCTTGTCTTGTCGGCCGCTGGCCAAACACTCCCCCAACGATGGCTGACGACAAGGACGCGCGCCTCTTCAGGCCGCCACGCGGATCGGGAAGAGACGGTGGTACATCGATTGGCACGCGTGAAGCAACAGGCATTATGGGGCGCTGGCGAGAGTGCCCTCGGCGCGTGCGGCACCGCGCGCGACGAAATGTGCTTGGCGTTGTTCAGGCCAGCTCTGCGGCGTGTTCGGGGATCCAGGCGTCGGCGCCGTCGGCGAGGCGGATGTGGAGCCAGCCGGGACGCTGCTCGATGAGGTCGAACTCGGTGCCCTCGTGCAGGGGGTCTTTGAAGCTGGGCGGGTAGTTGGGACCATCGCCCTGACGGGCGACGACCTCGGCGGTCGTGATGACGCCGAACCGCTCGCTCGACCGGCGGCGCGTCTCAACGAGGATCGAGGCCAGCAGGGACACGACCAGCACGCCGGCAAGAACTGCGCCGGCGGTGCTCGTCGTCCCTCGACCCCGCCAGATCATGGCGATGCCCGCCAGACACAGAACTGCGAAGGCCAGGCAGGCCAGCAGGAACTTCGTCCGCAGCGACAGGTCGTAATGCCAGAAGAACAGGGTCTCCAGCACGCGTTTGGGGGCGGCCGTCTCAACCCGGTCGATTCGACGGCTCCGGGCGAAGGCCAGGTTCTTCTTGATGTTCAGGTCGGAGCGATCCAATCTCTCGGCCCTGCGGTAGTTCAGAATGGCCCGACCGAGATCGTCCTTGAGGAGATAGGCGTTGGCCAGGTTGTAGTAGAGTCCCGCGTTGCGGATGCCGCCGGCGTCGATGATCTTCTCATAGAGAAGGATGGCCTTGTCGAAGAGCTGTCGGCCCGCGTCGGGGTCCTGGGCCGCGTTGGCCTGCTGGAAGGCGGCGTTGGCTTCGTTCAGCAAGGCGTGGAGGTCCTCGCGGGACACGGACGCGGGGGGCCTATCGGTCCCATTCATCCTATCCGTCCCATGGGACAAATGGGACGAATCAGACTGATGCTGCTCTGCGGAGAGAGCACCCACCATCCCCAGGACAATCGCACTCAATAGGAGAAGCCTTGTCATTCCTTCGCTCGCTCCTCGATGGCGTTGATCAACTCCGTGGCCTCCTGGACCTGGGCGGCGCCGATGTCGGAGGCCAGGGGCGAATACCGCGACCCCTCGCAGGCGGCAATGAGATCCGCGTAGCGGGCCGCGAGGGAAAAAGACGAATCGGTCTGGAGTTCCGCTGGCCCAGCCGCCCCCGGCTGGGGAGAGAACACCCCCGAGGGCTGGGGCGCCACCCGGAGAGCTTGCGAGATCACCTGTCGGCAATCGTCGCCGGTCAGGGATGCACCCGTGCGGTCGAAGCGGTCGCCGACGTAGTTCCTCATTGCGGCCAGCATCAACTCCGGCCTCTGCTTCGGATCGGCCGAGACAATGGCCTTCAATTGCTGCATCGCGACACCGGCTGCCCGACGACGACGCCTGCGGGCGAGCGACTCGGGATTCGTCCGACCAACCAGGCGGATCGCGGCGCTGGCGACAAGGCCCATGAACGGAATCGCCCAGATCGCGGCATACCCGGGACTGACCATGGCCGACGGCAGCGAGAAGGTCTGATCGACCAGGACCTCCGGGCCGTAGTAGTTGGCCGACAGGCCTTTGCGGATCGCCTCCACTTCACGGTTCACAGGCGTGAACCCAGCGCCCTGCAGGTCCGCGTTCGTGAGCATCTTGGTCGGCGCGACCTCCAGCGGGATCGGATCGGTCCGGACCACGGCGTACTCGCCTCGCTGGGAATCGAAGTAGGCCAGCGGGATCGGCGGGATCTGCGAGACCGCCTCGCTGTTGGCGCGGAGCGTCTGGGTGAAGACTTTGCAGGGTCCCTCCGGCGCGGCCTCAATGGTCGGCGAGGCCTTCTCGGATGGGATCTTGAAGTTCGCTGCCAGCTCGGGCACCTGCTCGAGCTGCGGCCACTGCACCGCCTTGAGGTATGGATTGCCCCCGATCCGGATGGTCACGGTGATCGGGTCGCCCACGCTGACCTTCGTCGGCGCGGCCGAGGCGCTGATCGTATACCGCCCGACCAGCCCATAGAATTCCGCAGGCTTGCCCGTCTCCGGCAGCGGCAGCACCTCCAGTTCGATGGACGCGGACTGCACTGAGACCCGCTCATACTTCAAGGTGTATGGGTTGAACAAATCGCTCGTTCGGACCCGACCGACCGCGAGATTGGCGGAGACGCTGACCGGATCGAGCCGAATGCGTCCGGCACGCTGAGGAATGAGGACCTTGCTGAAAACGAAGACCTCCGCCTCCACGCCCTTGACCTGCTGGCGAGTGCCGCGGACGGTTGTCGGGACCCCGTCGATGAGCGTCTGTTCGCCGCCCGCCGGACCGCCCGAAGAGGAAACCTCCTCGATGAGGAAAGCATTCGACGTGAAGACGGGAACGTCGAACGCGACGTTCTGCCAGCGGGCTGAGACAGTCCATTGCACGGTCATCACGATCGGCTGGCCTACGTAGCACCTTCGCTCCGATACGGAGAACTCCACGGTCATGCGGTCCGTCGTTCCGGGCTTCGAGACCGTGACATCGACCGCGTTGGTGGTGTACGTCTTGCCGCCCACGACGACCGTCACGCCGGGCAGGTGCATCGTGCCGACTTCCTTGGCCGTGATTGCGTAGTTCGAGGAGTGGCTGATCACGACCTGATCGTTGAACTGGTGGTACGACGAGCCATCGCCGGCGGTGCGAGGATTGAAGGCTTTCAGCGGCGACAGGTCGATCTTGCTCGGCTTGCCGCCCCCCTCCACAACGATGGAGTATTGAAAGGTGTCGCCTGGGTAGATGGCGGTTTCCGCGTTCACGACGGCAGAGACACGGACTTGGTCCCCCCCGCCCGCCATGGCTGGATGGGCAAGACACATCGCCAGAACGACATATTTCAGAGCATTCTTCATCACCAATCTTTTTCGACCCGCTGGTACTGTCTTCTTTGGCGAGTCTCACGTTCTTTCTTTTGGCGTTGCTCGTTGTCGATCAGTTCCTGCGCCGTCGCGTCGGGCACAACCTTCTGCTCCTGTTGTTGGTCCTGGCCTTGTTGTTGCTGGTCCTGCGGCTGATTGGGCTCCTGGGCCTGCGAATCCTTCTCCTGCTGATTCGGGTCCTGGGTCTGGTTCGCATCCTTGGCCTGATTCGGATCCTGCGGCTGATTCGGGTCTTGCTGCGACGGATCCTGCTGCTGTTGCTGACCTTGCTGCTGCTGCTGTTGCTGCGTCTGGTTCGGGTCCTGCTGGTTCTGCTGGTCCTTCTGCTGCTGCTTGATCTGGTCGAGGATGTCCTTGATCGTCAGGCGGGCCACCTCGATGTTGCGGGCGGCTTTCTCGTTCTGCGGATCCAGATCGAGAACCTGCCGCCAGTGGGTGATGCTCGTCTTCATGTCCTCGACGGCTTTCTGCAGGTCGGAGTCCCGCTGCTTGGTTCCCCGCTGGAAGAAGCAGTTGCCCAAGTTGTACTTGGCCTTCGCGACGAGGTCCATGTCCTTGCTCCGGGCGGCCACCTCCTGATAGAGGTCCATCGCCTCGCCGAGATCGTCCAGTCGGTAGTAGCTGTTGGCCTTGTTGAATCTGGGCTCGACCGCCTGCGGCTGCTCCACGAGAACTTCGTTGTACTTGTTGACCGCGTCGGCGAACTGACCCGCGCCGTAGAGCCCGTTGCCTTCCTGGAGAATCTCCCGCGGCGTCGCGCCCTTTACGCCTGAAGCCAGAACGGCCAGCAGGATCAACGCGGAGTGCGTGAGGACAAGGGCGCCACGCCCAAGCGAAACTTGAGCGTGTCTTCCCAAACTGCGGAACACACTCGCACGAGCACGGTCAAACAAGTTTGGCCGTGCCACCCAAACATCGCACCTCAGGTTATGCGGTTCTTCTGCGTTCACTGACCAACACCTCGCCTACCAGCAATCCCATGGCCAGAGCCACGAAGATCTGGAATTTCTCATCATATTTCATCATCGTCATGGATTCCAGCTCTCGCCCCTCGGCCGAGGCGACCAGATCCACGTAGATCCGCCCGAGGTCCAGCGTCGTGCCCGGCGAGACGGACAGGTACTTGCCTCCTTCCGTCGCGTAGGCCACCTCGCGAAGCGTGTCGCTGTCCAGCTTGGACCAGACCTCTTGTCCCTGATGCTTCAGGAAGGTCTTCTGACCGTCGGGCCCGGTGATCGGGATGCGCGACCCGGTCTGGTCGTCGCCGAGACCGATGGCGATGATCCGTACCCCGTCCTCGGCCGCCTTTTGCGCCGCCTGGACAGGGAAACTGTCGTGGTCCTCGCCGTCGGTGATGAGGATGACGTCCTTGTACAGGCGACTCTGCTTGTCGAAGACCTCGTCCGTAGCCTTGCGGATCGCGTCGCCGATCATCGTGCCGCCCCGGCTGGTGCTCTCCGTCGAGATGTCCGCCAGGGCCATTCGGACGAACGCATAATCCTGCGTCAGCGGGCACTTCACCGTCGCGTTGCCCGCGAACGTGATGATCGCGATGCGGTCGCCCTGGAGGACTTCGAGCAGGTCGGAGATGGCGATCTTGGAACGTTCGAGCCGGTTCGGCGTGATGTCCTCGGCCAGCATCGAGCGGGAGGTATCCAGCAGAATCACCACGTCGCGCCCCTTGCGCCGGATTTGTTGCGGCTGCGGATTCCACTTCGGCTCCGTCAGGGCAATCACGATGCTCACGAACGCCAGGATCAGCAGTCCCGCCTTGAGGATCTGCTTCTCGAGGCTGACGGTGTTATTGATCCGCGCGAGCATTTCGTTGCTCGCGAGAATTCGCAGCGTCCGCGCCTTGCGCCAGAAGCACCAGACATACGCCGGCGCCAGCACCAGCGGCACCAGGAACAGAAGCCACAACGCATTATCATTGCCGAGATTCATAAGCTTATGTCACGTTGTTTCCCCAGCCGGGGGCGGCTGGGCCACGAACCCAGCGATTTCGTTGAAGAATATCTGTTGCCAACCTATGGTATCTTCCGAAACACCGTACAACCGAGTAGCATCTCCGCGCCCAACAGCACCAAGGCGGGCAGGGTCCACCAGCCGAAGTGCTCTGCGTATTGCGTGTACTGCACGGATTTCACTTCCGTCTTCTCCAGTCTGTCAATCGTCTCGACGATCTTGCGGAGCGACTCGGCGTCGTCGGCCCGGCTGTAGAACCCGCCGGTCGTCTGGGCGATCGACTTGAGCAGGCCCTCGTCCAGCTCCTCCGCAGCGGGCATCCGGAACGTCCCGAGCGGGGTCTGGACGGTCCGATAGGCCTGCGACGACCCGATCCCGATACAGTAGATCTTGATGCCCCACTGCTTGGCGAGTTGAGCCGCCTCCAGGGGACTGCGCTGCCCCACGTTGTTCCGTCCGTCCGTCAGCAGGACCATGATCTTGTTCTTGATCGTGAAGCTGGGAGTGTCCTTCTTCTCGCCGATTCCGGCGAAGCCCAGGTCCGCGTTGCGCCGTTGGATCTCCTCCTCCGCCTTCTTGAGCCGGGCGGCGGCCAGGGCAATCGCATCGCCGATCGCGGTCCCGTCCTCGCTCTGTATCGTCACGATCTGCGTCTGTTTGAGGAACTCGGTGAGCACGCCGTGACTGAGAACCAGCGGACACACAGTGTCCGCATACCGGGCGAATGTCACCAGGCCGATCATGTCGTCCGGCCGGCCGCGAAGGTCCTTCTTGTCGCCCTCGATGAAGTCGGTCAGCACGCGCTTGACGACCTCCAGCCGGTTGAGATTCTCACCGTAGTAATCCATCTCAGCCTGCATACTGCCCGAGCGGTCGACGACCGCCTCGATGGCAATGCCTTCCGTCGACACCTCGGCCATCACCGTTCCCTTGCGAGGCCGGGCCAGCGCCAGGATCAACAACGCCAGGCACAACAGCCGCGCGACGACCAGCAGCGGCCGCAGGCGGAGCCGCCAGGAGACCGGGCAGTTCCGCATGTCCACCAGGCTCGGGAATCGTACCGCGGCGCCGCGCTTCTTGCGCAACATGAGATAGCCCGCGAACGGCAGGATCAGCAACAGCAGCAACGCCCAGGGCGAGTACAGTTCCATCTACGCAACCTCCGACTCGACCATCTGCCCGGTCTGCACGCAATCCGTCACGTCCACCCTGTGCTCGTCGGATTTCGTCCGCTCGATGAAATCCTTCACGAGGTCGAACATCCGCTGGACCTGCTCGCTGGTCGGCTCATGCCTGGCGAACTTGACGAGGTCGCAATGGGTCAGGAACTCCTCCAATACCTGCTTGTCCGAGGAGGCAAACACCTGGGCGGACCGCAATTCCCCAAGGAACTCTTCCGTCGTCTGTTCCGGCGCGTGCAGATCGAATCGGTCCTCGATGTAGTGCCGCAGGATGCCGCTGATTCGCTCGTAGAACTCCTTGACCCGTCCCTGCTCGATGAGGTTCAAGGCCACCAGGGCGCGCAGGCGGGCGTAGGCCACCTCGTGGGCGGGTTTGAAGATCCGGACCAGTTGCCTGGCTCGCTTGCCGCGAAGGAGCAGCGCTCCCGTCGGAATCGCGGCCACAGCGAGCGCCGCGAGTGCCCAGAGCCACCATCGTCGAGCGGGCCTGGGCATCTCGACGACGCCTTCGATATCCTCGATCACGAGCTTCGCCCGCTGGTCGCCCAGCAACGACGTGACCTCGACGGCAATTGGCTCGCTGCTCAGCTCGTGCCTGGCGTTCGGGTCGTTGGTATCGCGGAATCCGAAGGTGAAGGCGGGGATCTCGTAGTTTCCCGAGAGGAACGGCTCCAAGCGGTACTGATAGGTCGTCACGACGTTGTTTTTCGCGTCGAGCTTCTCGCCCAGGTTGTCCCAATCCACGATCCCGAAGCTCTCGAGCACCTTGTCCACTTTGGGCATCTCGATCTTGTACCCGCTCTGGAGCGTCGCCTCGAACTGGAGCAGGACGGTGTCGGCGATGCTGAGCTTCGTCTTGTCCAGGCGGACGTGGACCGTAGCAGGCCCTCGCTCGTAGACCTTGTCCACCTCGAATTGTCCTTCTCTCGCGTCACCAGCAGAATCACGCCTGCAACCGGCAACGATCAGCAACAGAGCCGTGCAGATCAGTGGAAGATGGTGCGTGATACGCACCCTACGAATTGGTCGCGTCGATCCCCTCATGGCTTCGGCGACACCTCCTGCGGTGATTCCTGCCGGGCCGGCGCCAACACTGAGGTGTGGATGACCACCTGGTGCTTGTCCATCATTTCCTTGATGTAGTCGCGCTGGACCTCTTCGCTCTTGCGGCTCAGCAACTCCCTCATCACCTGCTGACGGACCTCGTCGAACGTCTTCTGCCGCGAGGGGTGCTTCTCATCGAGCCGGACGATCTCCCAGCCCTTGTCCGTCTTGAACGGCTTGTCGAGGATCTTGCCCCCTTCCGCAGCGAAGATGTTCGCGTTGAGGTCGTTCGAGTCGCCGATGCCGGGGACGTAGGAGCCCGGCTGCACGTCGGCCGGGATCTTGCCGCCGCTGTCTTTCGTGCTTGCATCCAGCGACGAACCGCGCGCCAGTTCCGCGAAGTCGTTGCCTTCCTGGGCGAGTTTGAGCAGATCGTTGGCTTTCTGCTCGTCGGCGACGAGGATATGGCTGATCTTCGCCTTGGCGGGCTCGACGTACTTGTCCTTGTTGGCCGTGTAGTACGTCTGGACGTCGGTGTCCGTGATATGGATCTTCGACGCGAGCTGCTCGTCGAGCATCTGCCGACTGAGAGCCTGGCGCGTCAGGCTGTGGAGAAACCGCTTCACCTCGGGCTCGTCGCCCAACTGCTGATCGAGCGCCTGGCGGTACAGGATCTCCTGGGCCAGCCAGCTCTGGAGGAATTCCTGTTTCGCCTGCGGGGCGCGGAGCTGTTCCAGGGCGCGCTTCTTCTGCTCGTTGATCTGCTCCGGCGCCATGAAAGCACGCATCGGGGTCAACTGGTCGTCGATGCTCTCCTCGATCAGGGCATCCAACTGCGACTCCGTGATCTTCTCGGCGCCGATCTCGGCGACTACCTTGCCGCCGGCAGGCTGGGTCGAACCGATGCTCGTGCGATCCATCAGCTCGTATCGCAGGGCCGAGAACTTGCCCAATCGCTCGAAGCACTCCTTGACGTGCGCGTTGATCTGCGGGCCGAGTTCGTCCACCTTGGCCGCCGCTTCGCTGCGATAGAAGTGCTCGATGGCATCGCCGTAGAGGCCGGCCTTCTCCAGCAGACCGCCGATCTGAAAATGGATCTGCGCCCGTTGGAGGCCCGCAAGCTGCGCGCTGGTCAGATACTCCTGCCACGCCGCCGCGGCCTGCTGGTAGAGACCCCGCTGGGCCAGCTTCGAAGCCAGGTCTTTGGCCTGTTCCTCGGACAGCCCTGTGCCGGAGACGCTCCGAGGCATCCTCTTGGCCATCTCGACCGTGAGCCTCGCGTGCACCGACACGAGAGCCAGCAGAACAAGCAGCAGAACCAAGGTCGCTACGCCGATCTTCGAACCGGGCGACTTCTTCTGTGGAAGTGAGAAATCCAGCTTATCTGCCATTGCTTTCTATCGCCTCACCCATTCAGTATTCACCGACCTCACCGTCGTCGGTGGCGCATGTGGAAGAACTGAATCACGTCGTTGATATACGGCTTGTCCGTCGCAATCGGGATGAAGTCCACGTTGCTCGAACGGAACATGCCCTGGAGTTCGTTGAATCGCTCGGAACTGTGCCCGCCGTACTGGTCGCGGAACCGTCGGCTCGACGTATCGACGAGCATGATCTCGCCCGTCTCGGCGTCCTGGACCTCGATCAGACCCACCGAGGGCATCGCCACTTCCACCCGGTCGCGGACCGGCACGCAGATGACGTCGTGGCGCTTGTTCAACAGGCTCAGCGGCTTTTTGAACCCCGTCTCGATGAAGTCCGAGACCACAAAGAGGGTCGCCCGCTTGCGGACCACCTTGGCGACGTAGTCCAGCGCCAGCGGGATGTTCGTCTTTCGCTTGGGCATCTGGAAGGCCAGCAGCTCACGAATCAGGCGAAGGATGTGCCGGCTGCCCTTCTTCGGCGGGATGAACAGCTCGATCCGGTCCGTGAAGATCAAGAGGCCCACCTTGTCGTTGTTCTTGGCCGCGGCGAAGGCCAGGACCGCGCAGAACTCCGCGGCCAACTCGTTCTTCATCTTGCTGACGGTCCCGAATTCGCCGGACGCGCTCAGGTCCACCGCGAAGAGCACCGTCATCTCCCGCTCCTCGACGAACCGCTTGATGAACGGCTTGCCCGTCCGCGCGGTGACGTTCCAGTCGATGGAGCGGATGTCGTCGCCGGGCATGTACTCGCGGACCTCGTCGAACTGCATCCCCCGACCCTTGAACACGCTCTCGTACTGGCCTGCAAAGCTCGCGTTCACCGCGCGGGAGGTGTAGATCTGAATCTGCCGTATTCGCTTGATGAGGTCTTGCGGTATCATACCGGATGCTTCACTTCGTTCAGCATGACAACCTCCGTGGGAAGTCCTGACAACAGGAGACCATTACGATTATGGCACCTCGATCGTGTCGAAGATCGACTTGATGACGTCTTCGCTGGTCTTGTCCTCGGCTTCCGCTTCGTAGCTGACGATCACGCGATGCCTCAGCACGTCGGGTCCGACGCTCTTGACATCCTGCGGCGTGACGTACCCCCGCTGCTGGAGGAAGGCGTGGGCCTTGGCCGCGACCGCGAGATAGATCGTCGCTCGCGGCGACGCCCCGTAGCTGATGAAGTTGCCCAGTTTCAGGCCGTACTTCTGCGGGTCCCGCGTCGCACAGACGATGTCCACGATGTAGTCTTTCACCTTCTCGTCGATGTAGATCTCATCGACGACGGTTCGCACCTCGGCAATGTCGCTCGGCTTGATAACGGGCCTGATGTCGAACTTCTTATCGGTCGCAGCCATGCGGTCTAAGATCTGACGCTCCTGCTCCTTGCTCGGGTAGTCGATCTTGAGCTTGAGCATGAAGCGGTCGAGCTGGGCCTCGGGCAGCGGATAGGTGCCCTCCTGCTCGATGGGATTCTGCGTCGCCAGGACCAGGAACGGACTGGGCAGCGCGAATGTCTGCTCGCCGATGGAGACCTGTCGCTCCTGCATGGCTTCGAGCAGGGCGCTCTGGACCTTCGCCGGCGCTCGGTTGATCTCATCAGCCAGGATGATGTTGGCGAAGATCGGCCCTTTTCGAGTGACGAATTCGCCGTCGGACTGGCGGTAGATCTGGGTTCCGATCAGGTCGGCGGGCAACAGGTCCGGCGTGAACTGTATCCTGTGGAAGTCCGCGTCGATGGCCCGGGACAGGACCGTCACAGCCAGCGTCTTGGCCAGACCCGGGACGCCCTCGAGGAGAATGTGCCCGTTGGCCAACAGGCCGATGAGCATTCGTTCGAGCATGTACCGCTGGCCCACGATCACCTTGTCGAGCTCGGAGAGCAGCGCCCTGACGAATTCGCTCTTCTGCTGGACCAGACCGCCGATCTGCTTCACATCCATCGCCATAAAGACTTACCCCAACGGAAGTTACAACTATCGTTAGATCCCTCGAACCCTGCCCGGCCGGGTAGACCGGTTTTCCTGCACGGTCATAAAAAAAACAATGCCGTTATTACGTCGCAAACGGCGAAATTGTTCCCATCTTACTACACCAAGGAACGCCATTGTTCAAGGCCTTATCCGCGTTTGCACGCCGCCTCGTCGCGGGGGCGGTCGCCCCCGACCCGCCCGGCCGATATGTCACGTCCTGAGCAAATTCCTTAGAACGGATTGAAGAGTCGCTTGCTATGATCGCCGAGGAAATTCACACGGTGACTCTTGTTGGTCAGGTGGAAGAACTCATTGCGTTCGCCAGGTTGAAGAAATGGTGAATCAGAACCGAAAGGACGAGGGGTCTGCTTACGACGCAGACAAGCCCCACCCTGCCACGAAACCCTCCCCCGACGCCGGGCGGCGGGCGTGGGTCCCGATTGCCATCCTCCTGACGATGCTTGCCTGCTTGTGTGTTGTGCCTCTGGTCGGCGCCCGCGGGTCGTCTCTCCGGGCAATCGCAGGGGGTTTCGCCATCTCGACGTTGTTCGCTGGATTCGGCGCCTGCCTGACAGCCAAGAGTTTTCTGATTCACGGCACACCGGGATTGCTGCCGCTGGGCTGCGGCATCGTCATGTGGGGCCTGGCCGGCATGGTCTCCAGCAGCACGTCGCCTCAGGGCGCCCGCTTCAGTGAGACCGTCTACTTCGGTTGCACGTCGCTGTCGGCCTTGTGGCTTGTGACGGGCGCATCCCTGTTGTTGCGAACGAGCCAACCCCTCTCGCGAAGGGTCTTCTGGCTGACAGCGACCTACACACTCGCCGGGGTGGCCGTCGTGGGGATCTCACTACTGGCATCCACGGGTGCGATCCCGCCCTTCTTTCTCCCCAACTGGGACACCCCTCCCATGCGACAACCCGGACCGGTTCTGAATATCACCTTGTTCATCCTCGCTGCCTTGTTGCTCGGCGCAGGGGCGGTGGAACGCAGACCGACATCCCCGTTCACGTACTGGTCCGCTGTGATCCCCGGGTTGATCGCGGCAGGGATCTTCGGGGCGAAGTTCCAGTCGGAATCCGGCATCTACGACCACACTGCCTATCTCTCGCAATTCCTCAGCGGCCTCTACATGCTGCTGATCGCGGTAGTCGCCTCCCAGCGGGAATCCCGCGCCCAGGAGATTGCTGCGGAAGCCGCCCTGCGGAGAAGCGACGAACTCTATCACCTGCTGTTCGAGAACATGACGGAGGGGTTCTTCATCGGCGAGGTGGTTTACGATGAAGAGGGCAAGCCCTGCGATTATCGGCATCTCAATGTGAACCCGGGCCACGAGCGACAGACCGGCTTCAAACGGGAACGAGTGACAGGCAGGACCTCGCGGGAACTGTTCTTCCCTACCCCCAATCCGGTGGCAACACAGAAGTTCTGTGAGGCGGGGCACCTCGGACGCTCCTCCCACTTCGAGATCTTCAGTCAGGCCATGGGCAAGTACCTGGACATCATTGCATTCCCGCTGGGAAAAGGCAGATTCGCCTCGCTCACCATCGACATCACCGAGCGCAGACTGGCCGAAGAGGCACTGCGACGAAGCGAGGAGAAGTACCGCACCATCGTGGACACGGCAACCGAGGGAATCCTGGTCGTCGGGCCGGACACACTGACGACTTTCGCCAATGCCCGCATGGCGAAGATGCTGGGCTATGCCGACGACGAGTTGGTCGGTCGGCAGATCAGCGACTTCATGTTCGAGGAAGATGTGCCCGATCACGCGCGAAGGATCGCGAATCGCCGCCGGGGGATATCGGAGAACTACGAGCGCCGATTCCGCCGCAAGGACGGACAAACGGTATGGACGCTTGTATCCGCAACGCCACTGCTGGACAACAACCAACGCTTCCAGGGCTCTTTTGCGATGTTCACCGACATCACCGAACGGAAGGAGGCGGAACGCAAAGCGAGGGAGTCCAACGACTTGCTGCGCGCCAGTGAACAACACCTCAAGGCGGTCGTGAACGGCTCGCCCATCCCGCAATTCGTGATCGGCAGGGACCATCGCATCATTTACTGGAACCGGGCGTTGGAGGAGTGCAGCGGGCTGCGGGCGGAGGAAATGGTCGGCACCCGCGAGCAATGGCGCGCCTTCTACGGAAGCGAACGCCCCTGCCTGGCCGACCTGCTGGTCGAGGACGAGACAGACAGGATCGAGCAGTTGTATGCCGGCAAGTACAGCCGCTCCCGATTGATCGAGGGCGCCTTCGAGGGCGTCGACTTCTTCCCCGAGATGCGCGGCGGCACGTGGCTCTCTTTCACCGTCGCACTGATTCACAACAAGGATGGCGAGGTCATCGGCGCGGTGGAAACCCTGGCCGACATCACCGAGCGCAATCGGATGGAGCAGGCCCTGCGGGACTTGAACGCAACATTGGAGAGCAAAGTCGTGCAGCGTACGGCGGAGCTGGAGAAACGGACTCGGCAGCTCCAGCAACTGACGCTCCAGTTGTCCCAGGCGGAGGACCGGGAGCGCACGCGGATCGGAGCGATCCTGCATGAGGATTTCCAGCAGCAAATCGCGGCCGCCAAGCTTCATCTGAGCTTGTTGAGCAAATGCGTGGAGGACAATCCGCAGCAACAGGACATCGTCGCCCGGGTGGATGAGATTCTCCGAGACGCCATCGAGCAATCGCGGAGCCTGGCGCACGAACTGAGTCCCGCCGCACTGTCTCAGAACGACCTGACCGAGATCCTTCGATGGCTGGCCACCCGAGTGAGTACGGAACTCGGCCTGAAGGTCCACGTGAGCGCCCAGGACGAAGTGATCCTGCCTTCTGACGCGCTGACGGTCTTCCTGTTCCGGGCGGTCCAGGAGATGCTCCGGAACGTGGCCAAGCACTCCCAGGCCCGTGAGGCGACGATTCGAACGACCTATCACGGGCGGTACGTGTGCATCTCCGTGCGCGACCAGGGCACAGGATTCAATCCCAAGGAACTGGAAGAAGGCGTTGGATTCGGGCTGATGAACATCCGCGAGCGGAGCGAGATGCTGGGCGGCCGCCTGAAGGTCCGCAGCCGCAAGAACGTCGGCACCGCGCTGTACCTCACGGTCCCCAACGAAGATGCCCAAGCAACGGACGCCGCCGTTCACGAGGTCTGCGTTCAGGGCAAGTGAGCCCGCGGCGCCAATGATCCTGCAATTGCCGCTGGAGTCATCGAGTTTGCTCCTGACGCCCGCGGCCTGCGCAATCCTGAAGCTTGATCCGACTCACCACTTGATGAGCGAGCCGCGTCGGTTCCGGGATGCGGTACCTCGTGGTGCACGCAAGAGTCACACGCACAGCGTCTTCCAGCAGACACCGGTGGCCAACCGAGACGAAGACCGGCTTCACGTGGCTTCGCGTCCGAACCACCGCGCCGATCACTTCTTCCCCATCTCGCAGAGGGCTCCAAGCCCCTTTCTCCTCGCTGGGCTCGTCGAATGTGCCGATCAGTCGACTTTTGGCGCAGCCGACCGTGGGTTTGTCGAAGAACAGGCCCAGATGCGCCGCCAGTCCGAGCCGTCGCGGATGCGCAACTCCTTGCCCATCAATCACATACAGATCGGGCTCGCGACTGAGCTTGCCGACCGCCTCCAGGCAGACCGGCGCCTCGCGAAACGACAGCAGGCCGGGGATATAGGGAAACCGCGTCTCCTGCTCCGCGGACACCGTCTCGACGTGCTCAAGCTCAAAGGCCAAAGGCAATGTGGCACCCCCGCCCTCGGGGGTGATGGTTTCCCAGCCGAGGGCGGCTGGGCCACACACCTCCAGCATCACAGCCGCCGCGAAGATCCGCTTGCCGTCCTTGCTGAAGGCACAGTCCAGGCCCACGATCAGCCGGGGCAGCTCTTTCAGCGGCGTGAACTGCACTTCCCCCGCCAGGCGGGTCTGCAGATCCCTGGCTTCGGCATAGGACAGACTCCATTCGTGCAGGCTACGCATTCCGGCCACTCCACACCCTCACTGCTCGCCAAACAACGCCTCGAACAGCTCCTTGGCCCGCGCCAATCCCTCTTCGCTGACTGCGACAGACTTGGCCTTGCTCTTGGGGTCGGAGATGTAGCCCTTCTTGTGGAGCCGGTCCATTGTGTCCCAGTCGAACGACTTCCAGGCCCGGGCCCCATACTTGCCCTCGGATGTGACCAGATACAGCAGCGCCAGAGTGAAGTCGTCAACCTTGTCGTAGTTGATTTCCATGTGAACTCACGTCAATCCCCAGATCAGCCAGAATATGCAGAATCCCACCACCGCCAATGCGGTGAAGAGGAGGCCGCGTTTTCGCCTGTCGGCAAGATACGACTTCGCAAGTGCCTCATCAAGATAGCATCTGTCGCCGACCCTCTTGAGAGCCCCATGCTCAACCAGCCGGCCGTAGTACCACCGGTCCGAGTAGGGAACCTCCGTTTCCAGGATGGCGGACTCCGGAGACACCGCCCCGCGCGCCCGCAAGAACGAGAAGATCCGCTTGATCCGCATGCCGATGACCGCCGCCGCTGACATCGCGTTCACCCCGCAGCTCGAAATCCGCGTTCGTTGAACACCTCGACCAGTTGGTTGTGCAGTCGAATCGTGCTATCCTCATCGCCGGACTCGCAGAAGATCAAGAGGATACCCCTATCCGCAATGCACATCGTCCTGAGGACGTTCCGATTGCCGTCCGCGCCGGTGAATTCCAGATGAGACGTCGTGCATTCCTTCCCGCGCCCGTCCTTCCATTTCTTGGACCCGGCCACGTAGGTCGGATCGCTCTGGGAGCCCCCTTCGCCGGCAACCCAGTTGGCCATCTTCCGATGAACCTCCACCACGGCGACGCCCACCTCTCTCTCCCAGCGGGAGTCGGTCACGACCACCGAGCCGCCCTGATAGGAGTCATACGTCTTGGAGGGATGATGCCGGCACCCGCAGAGGGAAGCCAGTAGTACGCACAGACAGATAGATAGATAGAGCCTGTCTTCATCCCTTTCACTCCTGCAACGAATCCACACTCGTGACAGCCCCAAGACGATCTACCGGGAGGCTGTCTTCTGGACAAGATAGTCGTGCCTGCCTTCCTGCTATTTCAACCCGATTCGCACTGATCGAAAGCCGAAGAATCAATCTCCAGTCTGTCCATCCGACATACCCCTACTGATGCGCGAAACGACGCGAATAGAACTCAACTCAACAGGAGGCGGCCCTCACCGAATCCTCATAGAGCGTGTCTGGGCAGATGTCCTGCTCGTGCAGCCATACGCCGGTACCCTCTTCGGCACGCGCCTGTTTGAAGTAGTCGACGTCGCGGAATTCTGTGAATACGCCAACATCGAGAAGATGGCTGCAATCGAAGACTCTCGTTTCACCGTTCGTGAAGGTGATTTCCAGTCTGTAGCCATCCCTGGCTGCAACATCTCTGACTCTCGGATTCATCATTCACCTCAGCGGCTCAACTCGGAACGGTTGCCGAGAACCTGGCCGTGAACTACGCCATTCGCCGGACGATTATAGCATCCGCGACAGAACTGACCAAGGGGCAAAACCTCGCCAAGCAGGGCAGCAGAAGGGAACATGCGATTGCCCTGCCCCGCCGAGGCCGCCGGGGGTGTACGACAAGATCGTGGCAGGACCGACCTGGAGGCTCCGGGTGCCACGCCCAAGCGCAGCTTGAGCGTGTCTTCCCGCGCCGAGACGTGAATCGGAACAAGCACGCTCAAAGCAAGTTTGAGCGTGGCACCCATCCCATTTGCGTTCGTCGCCCGGATGCTTCACTTCGTTCAGCATGACAATCCCACCGTGCGTGCCATAGAACATGGTCACACCCCGCCCCGCGCAAATCGCAGAGAGGGTTTTTGCCTTTTGCGGGCGGGCTGCTACAATGTATTGTTTGTGCCGACCCGCGAGAGACGGGGGCGCTACCTCAGGTGGGGTTCGTATCACAAGAAGCAAGATCGAAGACGCTGGTTCGTTGAATATATGATTGAGCACACGGAAAAGGTCATTCGGATCGAGGGGGCCTCGGAGCACAACCTCAAGAATATCAGTCTGGACATCCCGCGCGACAAGCTCGTCGTGATTACGGGCATCAGCGGTTCGGGCAAAAGCTCGCTGGCGTTCGACACGATCTACGCGGAGGGGCGGCGCAAATACGTCGAATCGCTCAGCGCGTACGCCAGGCAGTTCTTAGAGCAGATGCAAAAACCCGCGGTGAACGAGATCTCCGGCCTGCCGCCCACCATCGCCATCGAGCAGCGAAGCGCCAGCAGCAATCCGCGTTCGACCGTGGCAACGACGACGGAGATCTACGATTACTTCCGGCTGCTCTTCGCCCGGGTGGGCCAGCCGCACTGTTGGGTCTGCGGACGCGAGATCACCAGCCAGCATTCCTCCCAGATCGTCGAATCGATTCTCGCTCGTCTCGAGGGGACCAAGATCCAGGTCT
The DNA here is from genome assembly GCA_035342095.1 of Sedimentisphaerales bacterium. Taxonomy (GTDB): domain Bacteria; phylum Planctomycetota; class Phycisphaerae; order Sedimentisphaerales; family Anaerobacaceae; genus PLanc-01. The sequence goes on from DAOQWL010000011.1 coordinate 27,870, forward strand.
GCGCCCCGCTCATTCGCGGCAAGAAGGGCGAGCACAAAGACGTCTTCGCCAACATCCAGCGGGAGGGCTTCGTCCGCGTCCGCGTGGACGGCACCGTCTACGACCTCCGCAACGTGCCCGACTTGAACAAGAACCAGAAGCATGACATCGCAGCGGTCGTGGATCGGCTCATCCTCCGAGAAGGCATCCGCACCCGCCTGGCGGACTCCGTCGAGACCGCGTTGAAGCTCGCCGAGGGGATTCTGCTCGCCCTCATCCAGGAGCCCGCCGGGACTGACAAGGGCAACGAGGGTGATGGCAAGTGGGAGGAAGTCATCTACAGCGAGCGGTTTGCCTGTCCCGAGCATCCGGAGGCCTGCCTGGAGGAGCTTTCGCCCAGGCTGTTCAGCTTCAACAGCCCGTTCGGCGCGTGCAGGAGCTGCGACGGACTCGGCACCATCCTGGAGTTCGATCCGGACCTGATCGTCCCGGACAAGAGCGTTTCGCTCGAGAACGGCGCCGTCACCGCCTGGCGCGGCAGCGGCAAGCGCATGAACATCTATTATAACCGGCTCATCAAGCGGTTCTGTCGGGACACAGGAATCAGCAAGGCCGTCCCCTACCAGGAGATCCCCAAGGACATCCAGCGCCTGCTCATGTATGGCACGGCCGAGGGAGACGAGCAGAAGTACGGCGTCTGGTTCGAGGGCGTCATCCCGAACCTGGACCGACGCTGGAAGAACACGACCAGCGAATACGTCAAGACCCGCCTGCACGGGTACCTCTCCGAGCAGCCGTGCCAGGCCTGCCACGGCGCCAGGCTCCGCCCGGAGGTCGTCGCGGTCACCGTCGGAGGCAAGAGCATCAGCGACCTCAGCAGGTTGAGCGTCGAGCAGGCCCGTCAGTTCTTCGACGAATTGAAGCTCAATCCCGAGCAGACGATCATCGCTGCCCAGATCCTCAAGGAAATCAAGGCCCGCCTGCAATTCCTGCTCGACGTGGGGTTGGGCTACCTGACGCTCGACCGCATGAGCAGCACCCTGGCGGGCGGCGAGGCCCAGCGAATCCGCCTGGCCACCCAGGTCGGCAGCGGCCTGGTCGGCGTCTGCTACGTGCTCGACGAGCCCACCATCGGCCTGCACAAGCGCGACAACGACCGGCTCCTCGGCATCCTCCAGACGCTGGCCAGGATCGGCAACACGGTGATCGTCGTCGAGCACGACGAGGACATCATGCGGGCGGCAGACCACATCATCGACATCGGTCCCGCAGCAGGCGCCCACGGCGGCGAGATCATCGCCCAGGGCGACTACGACGACATCATCCGCTCGCCCACCTCCCTCACCGGCGAGTACCTCAGCGGCCGAAAGAGCATCGTCGTCCCCCCTAAGCGGCGCTCGTATTCGCTCAGGAAGTGCATCGAGGTCAAGGGCGCCGCGGAGCACAATCTCAAGAGCATAGATGTGAAATTCCCGCTGGGCGTCTTCATCTGCGTCACCGGCGTCTCGGGCTCGGGCAAGAGCACGCTCATCAACCACATCCTCCTGCGCGGTCTCAAGCGCCACCTGTACCAGTCCCGCGAGAAGCCCGGCGCGTACAAGAACATCCTCGGCATTTCGCAGATCGACAAGGTGATCGAGATCGACCAGTCGCCCATCGGCAAGACCCCGCGAAGCAATCCCGCGACGTACACCGGCGTGTTCGACCTCATCCGCAAGCTCTTCGCGATGACCCGCGAGGCCAAGATCCGCGGGTACACCGCCGGAAGGTTCAGCTTCAACGTCAAGGGCGGACGCTGCGAGTCCTGCCGCGGCCAGGGCACCAAGAAGATCGAGATGCACTTTCTGCCCGATGTCTACGTCACCTGCCAGGACTGCAAGGGCACGCGGTTCAACCCCGAGACGCTCCAGATCACCTACAAAGGCAAGAACATCGCGGACGTGCTCGACATGCGAATCGAGGACTCCGTCGAGTATTTCGCCAACTTCCCGCCCATCGTCCGCGTGCTCAAGACGCTCACCGACGTCGGACTGGGCTATGTCCAGCTCGGCCAGTCCTCCACCACGCTCTCCGGCGGCGAGGCCCAGCGAGTCAAGCTCTCCGCGGAGTTGGGCAAAGCCTCGACCGGGCGCACCCTCTATCTGCTCGACGAGCCGACCACCGGCCTGCACTTCGCGGACATCCACAACCTCCTGGGCGTTCTGCAGAAACTGGTGGACCTGGGCAATACGGTCGTCGTAATCGAACACAACCTTGATGTCATCAAGACTGCGGACTATATAATAGACCTCGGTCCCGAGGGCGGCAACGCCGGCGGAACCGTCGTGGCCGCCGGACCGCCCGAGGAGATCGTGAAAGTGCCGGGCAGCTACACCGGCAGATTCCTGAAGGCGAAACTGTAGCAGCTTACTATTTACCATTGACGATTTACGATTTGGCTTCGCATCTCAAATGGTAAATAGTAAATCGCAAATAGTAAATTCCAGGAGGTGACATCATTCAAACCGAACGGCCAACCATTCCGCCGCGACAGTGGGAGTTCGAGTTGAGCAGCATCGAGGACCTCCGGCGTTTGAATGCGCAGTTGGGGACTTCCGTCGATGCCATCGAGGACGTCTCCATCCTCGCACGGCCCGTCGAGTTCGCCGGCCTGACCATCCCCAACTCGCTGGCGGTGCAGCCGATGGAAGGCTGCGACGGCGACGCCCAGGGCCGGCCCGACGACCTGACGGTCCGACGATACGAGCGGTTCGCCGCCGGCGGCGCGGGACTGATCTGGGCGGAGGCCATCGCAGTACTCGAAGAGGCCCGCGCCAATCCCCGCCAGCTCTGGCTCCACCAGGGCAGCAAGGAGGCCTTCCGCGCCATGGTCCGTCGGGCACGGGACAAAGCCGCTCTGGCCAACGGGTCCGCTCACAGGCCGGTGATCGTCGCACAGTTGACCCATTCGGGCCGATACAGCAAGCCGGGCCCAGTCCCCAAGCCGATCATCCCACAGCGGGATCCCTACCGCGACCCGATGGCGCCGCAGCCCAGGCCCGATACGAACCGCAAGAGCCGAATCCCCGACGATTGGCCGATCGTCACGGACGATTACCTCGACCGGCTCCAAGACGCCTACGTCGAAGCGGCTCGCATTGCATTCGAGGTCGGTTTCGACGCGGTCGACATCAAGTCGTGTCACGGCTATCTCATCAACGAGCTTCTCGCCTGTCACAACCGACCCGGCAAGTACGGCGGGTCGTTCGAGAACCGCACGCGGTTCATGCTCAGCGCGATCGACCGCATCCGCGAGACAATCGGCGAGAAGGCCCGGATCGTCACGCGGATGGGCATCTATGATGCGATTCCCTACCCCTACGGCTGGGGCGTGGACAAAGACGACTACACCAAGCCGGACCTGACCGAGCCCAAGAAGCTGATCGCCCTGCTTCGTCAACGAGGCGTCCGACTCATCGACATTACCATCGCCAATCCGTACTACAATCCGCACGTGGGCCGGCCGTTCAACGAGCCCATCGTCGGTGGGTACGCTGAGCCGGAGCATCCGCTGGCAGGCGTGGCGAGACTCATCAATGTGACGGCCGAGGTTCAGAAGGAATTCCCCGATATAGCCTTCGTGGGCACCGGCTATAGCTGGCTGCGGACGCTTTTCGCCAACGTCGGCGCCGCGAGCAAAGCCAGCGGCCTGGCGACCTTGATCGGGGCAGGCCGGATGGGGTTCGCCTATCCCGACTTCGCGCGGGACATCGTCCGCGACCGTCGGATGTACGCGGAGAAAGTGTGCGTTGGGTGCAGCGCATGCACGCAGATCATGCGGGACGGCGGTCGGACCGGATGCGTCGTGCGGGACAACGAGGTCTACGGCCCGATCTTCCGTCGCGGACGCATGAGCGACAAGGACAACCTGCTGCGACTGGCGGCTGCCTGCCGCAAGTGCCAGGAGGCGACGTGCCAGTTGGGCTGCCCCGCCGGGATCGAGATCCCGCAGTTCATCAGCCTGTTCCTCGAAGGCAAGGAGCGAGAGGCCTACGAGACCATCCGCAAAGCCAACGTCTTCCCCGAGGTCTGCGCCTGGTTGTGCCCGGTCGAGCAGCAGTGCCAGGGCAACTGCCTGCAACAGTTCATCGGCGACGGTCCCCTGCCCATCGCGGACATCCAGCGGTATCTCGCGTCGCAGGCGAACAAGAACGGCTGGTCCAAGCTGCGAATCCCTGCGAAAGCCACCGGCAGGAAGGTCGCGATCGTCGGCGCCGGTCCCGCGGGTCTGGCGTGCGCCGCCGGGTTGCTGGAAGCGGGCCACGCGGTGACGATCTTCGACAGGAGCACCGCCCTGGGCGGCATGGTCGAATCCGTCATCCCGACCGACCGCCAGAACACCGCCCTCAAGAACGAGATGGCCGCGATCTTCGCCGAGGTGCCGAAGGACCGGATGAGCCTGTCGCTCGGCAAGGAACTCGACTCGCAGCACAACCTGGACACGATCCTGGCCCAGGGCTTCGACGCCGCCTTCATCGGGCTGGGTCTGCCCCAGTCCGTAGGGTGGGTTCTCAACCCACGTGTTCCCCCGGCCGGTGCGCACTTGACGCTCGATGGGCTCTGGAACGCGATGGACTTCCTGTCCTTGGCCAAGCAGGATCACAGGTTGGACCTCGCAGGCAAATCCATCGCGGTCATCGGTGGCGGCAACACCGCGATGGACGTGGCAGTCACCGCCGCCCGGGCCGGGGCAAGGGACGTCTATGTGGTCTACCGTCGATCCTTCAAGGAGATGCCCGCGTGGGACGCCGAACGGGACCGGGCGATGGCCGCAGGGGTCCACTTCCTCATCCTGACGCAGCCGCTTGAGTACACGTCGCGCGACGGGAAACTCACCGGGATCAAGCTGTGCCCGACCCGGCTCGGCGAACCGGACAGCAGCGGCCGGCGCAGACCCGAGCCGCTCGAATCCAGCGCGTACGAGCTGAATATGGACGTTGTGGTCGAAGCCATCGGACAGGCGGCGCCGGAGGGCATCGAGAAAGTCCTGCCGGGCGTTCAGTTCGACCGAGGACTCATCCGGACGCAGTCCGGGACGCTCGCCACATCCCGGCCGGGCGTCTTTGCCGGCGGGGACATCGTTCGAGGGGCATCGACCGTCGTGGCCGCTGTCGCGGACGGTATGAGAGCCGCCAGGGAAATCGATCAGTTTCTCAAGTAGCATGGGCGTCCCGCCCATGAATTGGGGATCACGGGCAAGATGCCCGTGCTGCGAAAGAAAGGACCATCATGGCAGACCGATCCGTTGCCATCGTCACCGGCGCCAGTCGGGGTATCGGCCGCAGCGTCGCGCTGGAATTGGCTTCGTTAGGTTATGACTTGGTCGTCAATCGGGCCCAGGAGCAGGAGCCGGAGGTACTGAATGAGGCATCGGCGCTCGGCGCCCATTGCGAGTTCGTCGCCGGCAGTATCGCCGAGGCGCCGACGAGACAGCGAATCGTGGACATGGCAAAGGCTCGGTTCGGCCGATGCGACCTGCTCGTCAACAACGCAGGCACCGGTCCGGCCAAGCGGCTCGACATTCTCGAAGCCACTGAGGAAAGCTTCGACCGGGTCCTGGGCATCAATCTCAAGGGCCCCTACTTCCTGACGCAGCTCGTCGCGAACTGGATGGTCCAGCAGCGAAAGGAACACTCGGACCGGCCCTTGCGGATCGTCAATATCGGCTCGATCTCCGCCTATACCAGCTCCCCCTCGCGCGGCGAATACTGTGTCAGCAAGGCGGGGATCGCGATGATGACCAGGCTCTACGCGGACCGCCTGGCCGAGCACAATATCGGCGTCTTCGAGGTCAGTCCGGGCATTATCGAGACGGACATGACCCGCGTGGTGAAGGACAAATACGACAAGCTGATCGCCGACGGACTGACGCCGATCCGCCGATGGGGCAGGCCCGAGGACGTGGCGAAGGCCGTCGGCGCGATCGCAGAAGGCCGACTCGATTTCTCGACCGGGACCGTCATCCACGTCGATGGCGGCTTCCACTTGAGAAGACTCTAGGATTTATGACTTACGATTTACTATTTACGATTTGAGGGCCGTGTGCATTGGCTCGCTCCGAAACACTGAGCCGGCGAAGCCAAATCGTAAATCGCAAATAGTAAATCACCAATTTCGGTGAGGGGCTCATGGATATCAAAACGGCAATCGTCACACTGATCCGTGACGGTTTCATTCTCGTCTTCAACCAGGACAAGCTCGACATCGTCCGGACCGCCCAGGCCCTCGTCGAAGCGGGAGTCAACAACATGGAAGTCACGTGCCGGATCAAGAGGCCCCTGGAGAAGCTTGCGAGACTCCGCAAGGAGATGCCCGACTTCGTCGCAGGCTCCGCCAGCCTGATCGACTGGCCCGGCATGACCTCGGTCTACAACCACGCGCACCCGGACGATCCGCTGCCCACCCTCCAGCACGTGGTCGATGCCGGCGCGTGCTACCTGGTCTCTGCGGTGAACTTCAGCGACACAGGCTACAAGCGATTCGCGGGACGCATGGCGATGATCCCCGGCTGCGGCAGCGCCACCGAGGTCGTCACCCAATTCGCCAAGGGCGCGAACCTCTGCAAGGTCTTCCCGGCCAAGGAGCTGGGCGGTCCGGCGTTTATCGAGGCCATCGACCCTGCTCTGCACAAGATGATCAGTCTGGTCCCCACGGGCGGCACGACCGCCGCCAACATCCCCGACTACGTCAACGCCGGGGTGCTGGTGCTGGGCGGCTCTTTCAGCATGATCGAGAAGGCCACGATGAAGAAGATTGTCGAAGAACAAGACTACAAGCTGCTCGCCAGAGAGCTTTCGGTCGTAAAACGTCTGATCGACGAAGTGCGGGCGAAGAAGTACCCCGGCCTCAACTTGGCGACCGCGTCGCTCGAAGAGGTCATCGCGAAGACCGGCCGCAACTTCAACCTTCCATGACACGCACGGGAGCAAGACGTATGATCGGACCCCTTATTTCGACTGTCTTTGCCATCTCGCTGGCCTCAGCAACAGCGAGTGATTCTGGATCCCTCGTGACCTTGAACGCCAGGGACACCGGCTATCGCGGCATCTGGTACATGAACCAGCCGCTCCAGAACGAGTACCGCTTCAAGTACAGTGGCGGGCTCGGAACGTACTGCGATTTTCACAAGCCGTTCGCGGTCTATTGCCCGAAAGTCAACAAAACGTTCTTCTGCTACGGCGGGACCACGGAAGACTCCTACCTGGAGCACGACCTGACAAGCACGAAGGATGCGTCAGACATGTCCGGCGTCCTGCTGCACATGGTCTCCTACTACGATCACGCGACCGGCAAGGTCCCGCGCCCGACCCTCCTGCTCGACAAGCACACGAAAGACGCCCACGACAACCCGGTCATCTCCGTGGACGACCAAGGGTACATCTGGATCTTCTCGACCTCGCACGGGACCTCGCGACCCTCCTATATCCATCGCAGCAGGGAACCGTACAGCATCGACGCGTTCGAGCAAATCCGCGCGACGAAGGTCGAGGACGGGAATGAAGTCCCCATGACGAACTTCTCGTACATGCAGGCCTGGCACGTCCGCGGACGGGGTTTCGTCGCCTTCTTCACGCGATACCACTACCCCGCCGCACGCACCGCCTGCTTCGCGACCAGCACCGATGGAGTTCGCTGGTCCCGGTGGCAGAGGCTCGCCGCCATCGACGAGGGCCACTATCAGATCAGCGCGGTAAGCGAGAGCAAGGCCGCCACGGCGCTCAATTACCATCCGAAAGGCAAAGGGCTCAACTGGCGAACGAACCTCTACTACATCGAGACCACGGACTTCGGCCAAACCTGGCGCACGGCGGGCGGAGGCACACTGGCGCTGCCCTTGACTGCGCCGCAAAACCACGCCCTCGTTCGCGACTATGAGAAGGAAGGCCTGCTCGTCTATGTGAAGGACATCCGTTTCGACGAAGCAGGCAGACCGGTGATCCTGTACATCACCAGCAGGGGCTATCGATCCGGACCGGAAGATGGACCGCGAACGTGGACCACGGCCTGCTGGACGGGGACTGCCTGGGAGATCCGGCCCGTGACGACCTCGGACAACAACTACGACATGGGCTCGCTGTACATCGAGGGCGACGGCACATGGCGAATCATCGCGCCAACCGAGACGGGCCCACAGCCGTACAACCCCGGCGGCGAGGTCGCCATCTGGACCAGCAGCAACCGCGGCGCCTCGTGGCAGAGAGCAAGACAGATCACGAGCAACAGCAAGTTCAATCACACATACGTCCGCCGCCCGGTGAACGCCCACGATGGCTTCTACGCTTTCTGGGCGGATGGGAACGGGCGCGAGCCGTCGACGTCCTCGTTCTACTTCTGCACGAAGGCGGGCGACATGTTCCGCCTGCCACGTGACATGGCAGAGGACTTCGCACTACCGGAGAGAGTGAATTGAGGCCACCCGTGGAAACCAGACAGATCGCCGGCCGGCAGGTGACGTTTCATCGCTACAACACGGTGGTCGTCGGCGCAGGGGCAGCGGGCATGAACTGCGGCGTGCATCTCTGTGAGTTCATGAAACGCAAGGGAATCGAGGACGCCCAGGATCGCATTGCCATCGTTACGCGGGGCGCCAAGCTTGGCGCTTCGCGGATGAGCGGATCGGACAAGCAGACCTACTACAAGCTGGGGACCAGCCCGAACGTGCCGGACTGCGCGGAGGCGTTCGCGAAGACCCTCACCGCCGCGGGGTGCTGTCACGGCGATCTCGCTCTGATCGAAGGGATGAACTCGCTCCGCGAGTTCTATCATCTCGTCCAGGCGGGCGTCGCTTTTCCGACCGACTCGACAGGCGCCTTTATCGGCTACAAGACCGACCACGACCCCGCGGAGCGGGCCACCAGCGCCGGACCCAAGACCAGTCGGTTCATGAGCGAGTGCCTGCAGCGTCAGGCTGACGACTATGGCATCCGGGTCTTCGACAATCAGGAAGTCGCCCATTTGCTCACGGCCGGCTCCGGCCGCGACAAACACATCGTCGGCGTCGCGGCCCTCGACAGCCTGTCGGCAACGGAATCACAATACGCAATCAACGTATTCCTCGCGGCCAACATCGTCCTCGCGGCGGGTGGGCCGGGAGAGCTGTACAAGACCAGCGTCTATCCGAAGGGCCAGGTCGGCCTTCACGGCCTGGCCTTCAGAGCAGGTCTGGCTGCAGAGAATCTCACCGAGTCCCAATTCGGACTGGCCAGCACCCAGTTCCGCTGGAATGTCTCGGGCACGTACATGCAGGCGATCCCGCGAATCTTCAGCACGGACGCCCACGGACAGGACGAACGGGACTTCCTCGCCGACTTCTTCCCGACCACGAAGAGCATGGCGAGCAACATCTTCCTCAAGGGCTACCAATGGCCCTTCGACCCGCAGAGGATCGAGGGTCTGAGGTCCTCGCTGATCGACGTGCTCGTCTTCCACGAGAACCAGCAGGGCCGGCGGGTCTTCCTGGACTTCCGCCGCAATCCCGTGGGCAGCAGGACACAACAGGCATTCGACCTCAACCAGCTTGAATTGGAGGCCTCGGAGTACCTGCGAAACGCGGGGGCGACTCAGCCGACGCCTATCGAACGACTGGCCCACATGAACCCCCTGGCCATCGAGATCTACAAAGAGAACGGCATCGACCTGCACAGCGAGCCGCTCGAAATCGCGGTTTGCGCCCAGCACAACAACGGCGGCTTCGCGGTCAGCATGTGGTGGGAGTCGAGCATCCCGCACACGTTCGTCATCGGCGAAATGGCGGGCACGCACGGCGTAAAGCGCCCCGGCGGCTCGGCCCTCAACGCCGGGCAGGTCGGCGGCCTGCGGGCGGCGGAGTACATCGTGAACGCCTATGGTTGCGAGGTCGCCGACCACTCGACGGGCATCGAACGCCAGGTCGCCGATCTGATCGCCAAGCTGGACTCGTGGAGCAACTCCTCCGGCCCGACTCCGCAGGACGTCATCGCCCAGATCCAGGACCGCATGACCGCCTCGGCCGCCCAGATCCGAGAGGCAAACGACGCCGGCACAAGCCTCCAGAAGGCCCTGCTCCTGTGTGCTGCCATCCGCGAGAAAGGTCTGGCTGTGAAGAGTCCTCGCGAGTTTCCCGCTGCGATCCAGGCGGAGCATCTGGCCTTGTGCAGCGTCGCCTATCTGAAGGCCATCGTGGATCTGCTCGCCCAGCATGGCGGGTCGCGAGGCTCGTGTTTAGTGCTGAACCCGAGCGGTGTGCGGATCCATCCGGACATCCTCGACCGGACGACGGGCGAACCCCTGGCGTTCCAGCCAGAGAACGAGGAACTGCGAAACAGGATTCTGCGACTCGAGTACGACGAGACATCTCCCGACCTGTTCACGAGCACGGCGATCACTCCCAGGCCCGCACCGACCGAGCGAAAGGCCTTCGAGCCGGCCTGGCAGGACTACCGGGAAGGGAGAATCTATGACCGCTGAATTTACAGTGTACGATTTACGATTTACTATTGGAGTGACGCTCGCTTGGACACATTCAGTACCATGGGCGGAACCGAATCGTAAATAGTAAATCGTAAATAGTAAATTCCTCATGGGGTTTCTATGGCGATTCTCGAACTGAGAGCCCAATCCGAATGCAAGTACGATGTCCTGTCGCTGGGCGAGGTCATGCTTCGGCTCGACCCGGGCGACGAGCGGATTCACACGACGCGGACCTTCCGGGTCTGGGAAGGCGGCGGCGAGTACAACGTCGCCCGCGGCCTGAAACGGGCGTTCGGCAAGCGGGCCGCGGTGGTGACCGCCATCGTGGACAATCCCGTCGGCCGACTGCTCGAAGACCTCATGCTCCAGGGCGGGGTCAGCCTGGAATACGTCAAGTGGGTCCCCTTCGACGGCATCGGACGCAAGACCCGCGTCGGCCTGAACTTCACTGAACGCGGCTTCGGCATCCGCGGGGCCGTCGGCTGCTCCGACCGGGCCAACAGCGCCGCGTCGCAGCTCAAGGAAGGCGACATCGACTGGGATCGGATCTTCGGGCGGGACGGCGTCCGCTGGTTCCACACGGGCGGCATCTTCGCGGCACTCTCGACGACCACGCCCCAGGTCATTATCGAAGCGGTCACTGCCGCCAAGACACACGGCACGATCGTCTCCTACGACCTGAACTACCGCAATTCGCTCTGGCGCGACGTCGGCGGCCAGGAGAAGGCACGCCAGGTCAATCGCGCCATCGCGCCCTACATCGACGTGATGCTCGGGAACGAGGAGGATTTCACCGCGGCGCTGGGCTTCGAAGTCCAGGGCCTGGACAAGGGCTTCTCGCAGCTCGACCCGACGAACTTCAAGAAGATGATCGAGACCGCGGTGAAGGAGTTCCCGAACTTCAAGGTGGTCGCGACGACGCTCCGGCACGCCAAGACCGCGACGCGCAATGACTGGGGCGCGGTGGTGTACGCCGGCGGGCAGTTCCACGAGGCCACGCCGCGACCAGACTTGGAGATCTACGACCGCGTCGGCGGCGGCGACAGCTTCGCCTCCGGCCTGATCTACGCATTGATGGAGGGCAAGAGTCCCGAGCAGGCAGTCAATTACGGCGCCGCCCACGGGGCACTCGCGATGACCACGCCGGGAGATACGACGACGGCAATGCTCAGCGAGGTGGAAAAAGCGATGAAGGGCGCCGGCGCCAGGGTGGACAGATAGATTTCACCACAGGGAAACAATAATGATCGCAGAGACAGTAAGATGGGTCGGCGGGACCGACGGCGTGCTGGAGATGATCGACCAGCGCCGGCTCCCGACGGAGTTTGTCATCCTGAAGGTCCGCAGCATCGAGCAACTCCATGAGGCGATCCGAACGCTGGCGGTCCGCGGCGCGCCCGCCATTGGGGTCGCGGCGGCCTACGGACCGGTCCTGGCCTTGCAGTGGCACGCCGGCCGTCGGAGTTTCCCCGAGGCCCTGGAGCACGTGCTCAAGGCCTGCGATTACCTCGCCACCTCACGTCCGACCGCGGTCAACCTGTTCTGGGCCCTCGACCGCATCCGAGCCAAGGCCAAGGAAGTCGCCTCCGATCCCCAGGCTGCCGCGTCGCAACTCGCGGAGTCGATCCTGGTGGAGGCCAACGCGATCTGCGCCGAGGACATCGAGATGTGCCGGCAGATCGGGGCGAACGGCGAGCAGTTCATCCGCGACGGTTTCGGGGTCCTGACCCACTGCAACGCCGGGGCGCTCGCCACTGCAGGACAGGGAACTGCGCTGTCGGTCATGTTCGAAGCACAGAAAAAGGGCAGGCGATTCGAGGTCTACGCCGACGAGACCCGACCCCTCCTCCAGGGGGCTCGACTGACCGCCTGGGAACTCCAGCGGGCGGGCATCAAGGTGACCGTGATCTGCGACAACATGGCGGGCTTCCTGATGAAGCAGGGCAGGATCCAGGCGGTCATCACCGGCGCCGACCGCATCGCGGCCAATGGTGATACGGCCAATAAAATCGGCACGTACAGTGTCAGCGTGCTGGCGAAACACCACGGGATTCCGTTCTACATCGCCGCTCCATCGAGCACGTTCGACTTGACCCTCGTCAGTGGCGACCAGATCCCCATCGAGGAACGGAATGCATCAGAGGTGACTTGGATTGGCGACAAGCACGTCGCGCCGGAAGACGTGGGCGTCTACAATCCCGCCTTCGACGTGACCCCGGCCCAGAACATCGCCGCGATCATCACGGAAAAGGGTGTGATTCAGAACCCGAACGAGGATCGTATTCGCGATCTGCTCGGATAGGCTCGCTATGCGACGGCGACGACCTGCTTGACCTCGGGCACCTTCTCCCGCAGAATGCGTTCGATGCCCATCTTCATGGTCATGGTCGCACCGGGGCAGCCCCGGCAGGCGCCCTGCAGACGAAGGCGGACGGTCTTGTCTTCGTCCACGCCGATCAGCTCCACGTCGCCGCCGTGACCCTGCAGGGCTGGTCGGACGGATTCTATCACCTCGGTAACCTTCTCTTCGAAGGTCTTTCCATCACCGGTTTCGTTCAGATTCACCTTGTCGGCCATAAATGATCTCCACCAATCAGTTCGCCGTCATTATAGTAGCATTCCTGCCCGCATCAAACCTTTTCTCCATACCGCCGGCACGCCCGAGAGTTCACGTTATTGACAACAAGACGCGTCGCCGGTACGTATATATGCTGTTTGCGCAATCATGGCTTGCTATTGGGAGGTTCAAGAATGAAGGCAGTATGGATTAGCGTATTACTGGCAGTAGTGGCGGCCGCCGGCTGCGCCAGCAGCGAAGCGGAAAGCCAGGCAGTGGTCGGTTATGACTTCGGCAAGATCGACAAGATCGCGATCGTCGAGGTGACCGGCAAGGTCTACGGCGATGCCGCCAAGAACAAGATCAGCAACCTCGTCACCATGGCGCTGATGAAGAAAGGCTATGCGTTCATCGAACGCCGGGAGGTGCAGGCCCTGTTGAAAGAGCAGCAATTCCAGGCATCCGACATGACGACCGAGGCCGGCGCCGCCAGGGCGGGCCAGTTTCTCAACGTCCCGGCGGTCATGCTGATCGAGATCCCCAAGTTCCGGGATGGGAAGATCGACATGACGGCCAAACTGGTGGACGTGGAAAACGGGACCATTCTCTGGCTGGGAAGCGGCTCGGGCAGCACGAACAAGACGCTTGGCACCATCGCGGGCGCCGCCGCGGGCGCCGCAATCGGAGCCGCCGTTGCCGGCGGAGATTCCAGTGATCGATGGCTCGGCGCAGCCGTCGGCGCAGCCGCGGGCGGCATTACCGGCTATGCCCTGACGCCCAGCGAGGAGAAGCAAGTGATGAAAGTGGTGAAGAAGGTCGTCAAGGGCTTCCCGTCCAGGATTCCGCAGGCGCCCGCCAAGAAATGACGGGCGGAAAATTGCGGGGTTGTAGAAATTCGTTGCAGGAATCCGGGGCCGGAGACGAATGCGATCTTCGGCCCTGTCTTTTTTCGTCTGTGTGATCTGACGGTCAAACGAGGGCCAGTTCGGGCTCCGCGACCTCATCATCGGACTGCCCGAGGCGAGCAGCTTGTTCGCCCGGACACATCGGCAACGGCTCGAAGAACTGGATCGCGATCCGTCGAAGGGCGTTGTTCACGCCGTCCACGCGGCAGACATGGCCGGAACGGACGAAATCAACCATGTCGAATGAGTCGTCCTGGCCGTACTGGGGGATGCTGAACCGCGCGGTCAGGTGCTGGCCGAGATGGGGGCATCGGTCGTCCGCGTAACAGGTGAAGGCCGCTCCTCGGCTCGACAGGTCGGCCATCTGTCCCTGGGACAGCTCTCCATTGACGTCCGGCGCAAACCAGACCGGCCAATGGTAGTACAACCGCTGTTCCATTCTGCGTTCGCTCGTCGTACTCATGGATCCCATTCCTCGACAAACCATCTACTGTTTTGTTGGCGTCGGGAGACAGATCGGCGACGCAAGATCACGACTTAAGGGTCGTCACCGAGAAAACCGCTGCCCTTCCGCCTGAAAGACCGCATTCGCCCGATTCCCAGGGGACAGACGCAGGCTTTGCCGAGGGGCCATCTGTAAGGTTTTTCCTGCATGGAACACAAAATTCCGATAACTGGCCGCACGAAACAACGTGTGACACTGGAAGCTGCCGGTGCGAAGTCACCCGTGACTTCGCGCTACGAGCGTACGGCAGCCTGCCGGGCGAGTTCGCCGAACAGACGGCCTCGCTGCTGGTAGTTCTCGAACATGTCGTAGCTGGCGCAGGCGGGACTGAGCAGCACCACGTCGCCCGGAGCCGCCAGGCGGCCGGCGATTTCGACCGCCTCGGCCAGGGAACCGGCAAACTGAACGTCGATCTTCCGTCCCGCCTGCGGCGCCGCGTGCACCGCGTCCGCGATCATGCGAGCGGTCTGCCCGATGAGGACAGTCGCCTTGGCTGACGAAGCAATCGCCTCTCCCAGTACGGCGAATGGGGTATGCTTGTCGTATCCGCCCGCGATGAGGACCTTCGGGCAGTCGAAGGCCGAGAGGGCCACCATGGCGCCCTCGGGCGTCGTGGCCTTCGAATCGTTGTACCAGCGGACCCCTTTGCCCTCGGCGACCAGTTCGAGACGGTGCGGGAGGGCCTTGAAGCTCGGCAGGCAGGACCGGATGGACCGCTCGGAGACGCCAAAACACTTGGCGATCGCCATGGCAGCCGCGAGATTCGACAGGTTGGCCCGGCCGGGCAACGCGTACTCCCTGCGTATCTTGTCGCTGACGTCGTCTGCGGAGAACGTCAGACACACCCGGCCCGCCTGCGAACGATATTTCTCGTGCCAGGAACGTGCGATCGGGTCCTCGGCGTTGAAGATGGAGACCGCCGGGGCTTTCGCGTCGAGCGTCTGAAGGCTGAAGAGACCCTCTTTGGCGGCGCAGTACGCCTCGAACGTGCCGTAGCGATCCAGGTGGTTGGGCGTCAGGTTCGTCAGTAACGACACGTGCGGCGCCTTACGGACTTCCCCCAATTGCTCGACCTGGAAGCTGGAGATCTCCAATACGACCAAGTCGTCCGGCTTGACATGGTCCAGGATGGTCAGCAGGGGTCTGTCGCCGATATTGCCGCTGAGCCAGACTTTCTTGTAGGGTACGTACGACGCACCATCTTCCGGGAGATGGGACCTTTCGACAGCACGCGATCCTCGCCCCGCAGGTCGCTTGGAGCGCGCGTGCTCCAGGAGATGCGCGGTCAGGGTCGTGGTCGTGCTCTTGCCGTTGGCGCCGGTGATTCCGATGATCCGAGCGGGACAGGCCTGGAAGAACAACCCAATCTGCGAAGTGACGGTCCTGCCGCTGCGACGCGCGAGCTGCAGGAACTCGTTGTCGAGCGGGATCGCGGGGTTGGCGATCACCACGTCGGCGGTTGCGAAATCCTGGGGATCGTGTCCCCCGAGGTGGTACTCGACGCCGGACAGGTCGGCCAACTGCTTGATGGAGTCCTGCAACTGGTCTTCCCGAGCCTTGTCCGTCACGACGACCTTCGCGCCGACCTGGACCGCATAGCGGGCAGCATCGACGCCCCCGCCGAAACGTCCCAATCCCATGACCAGGACCTTGCGCCCGGACAGAGAAGCAGGCTGGTCGCAGGTCTCGCACATTGCCTGATTGGACGCCAATCCGTTCATAGTCCACCACCTGCTGGATCGATTGACTGCATTATTCCCACAGGCAGTATCCTACCGCCGGCAGGACGCGGAAGGAAAGCGGAAACTCCCTCACCAGACGAGGAGACGACTGGATTTCCCTGGGAGGGAGGATATGCTGTGTCACTTGAGTCTCGGAGCATGTGTCGTCGTATGGGTTTCGATCTCGGTTCTTTCTTGGCGAGGGTTGGTCATATGTTTCACAAGCGTATCGTCGCGGGATTCGTCTACTGCCTGTTGCTGTGCTGGGCGGCGCCGAGCCAGGGTCAGACAGCCCGGGAACTCGAACAAAGGGACCAATGGGTGCGCAAGAACCTCGCGGCGGTCCGCGAAGTGCAGGCCGAAGTCCCCGCGCCGCAGCAGAAACCCCAACCGGGCCTGTTCGTCCTCGCCAACCATGACCCGGTGCAGAAGAACTCGCGGGGCGGCAAAGCCATGAAGCTCGGCACGACCGAATACACTCGCGGCTTGTACTGCCATGCCACAAGCCGGCTTCTCGTGCGGCTGCCCGGTCCCGGGCGGACCTTCGATGCCGTGATCGGCGTCGATCACAACGAGAACACCCAGGCCGGCAGCGGCAGCGTTCACTTCTTCGTCACCGTGGGCGGCGCCGAGGTCTTCCGTTCCGACCTCATCCGAGGAGGAGGCGCCGCGGGCATCCCCGTCCGCGTGGAACTCAACGGCGCGACGGAGTTCCTCCTGTGCGTCGACGACGCGGGCGACGGGATCGCCTGCGATCAGGCCGACTGGGCGGACGCCAGGGTGGTCCTGGCCGACGGTCGCACGATCTGGCTGGCCGACCTTCCCATGGTCGATGGCGAGGTCAAGCCGCTGCGCCCGCGCGAGGTCTCCAAACCGCCGTTCTCGTTCGTCTATGGCGGCCGGGGCTCCGACACACTGCTCGGCTCGTGGCAATTCAACGAGACGACGGAGAAGCTCGACGCAAATCGCAGCAAGCGAACGCAGGTCTACACCGATCCGAAGACGTCCCTGGTCGTTCGCTGCGAGATCGTGGATTATCGCGATTTCCCAACGGTGGAATGGACGCTCTACTTCAAGAACGCCGGCTCCACAGATACGCCCATCCTGGAGGACATTCAGTCGTTGGACACGCAGTTCGAACGGCGGGCCGCCAGCGAGTTCCTGCTCCATCATTTCGTCGGCAGCCCCTGCACCGCCTGGGACTACCGCCCACTGGAGACCTCGCTCAAGGCTCAAACGACGCAGCGGATCACCGGCGCAGGAGGCCGCCCGACGAACAGCGACCTGCCCTACTTCAACCTGGAAACGGGCGACGGCGGCGTGATCGTCGCGGTGGGTTGGCCGGGACAATGGGCCGCCCGATTCGTCCGCGACGCCCAAACACACCTGCGCATCGCGGCGGGACAGGAACTGACACACCTGACGCTGCACCCGGGCGAAGAGATCCGCACGCCGCTGGTCGTGCTGCAATTCTACCGCGGCGACTGGATCGACGCGCAGAACACCTGGCGCCGCTGGATGTGGGCGCACAACGTCCCGCGTCCCGGGGGCAAGACGCTCGTGCCGCAAATAGCCGCGTGCAGCTCGCACCAGTACGGGGAGATGATCAACGCCGATGAAGCCAGCCAGAAGATGTTCGTCGAGCGTTATCTCGGCGAGGGCCTGGCGTTGGATTACTGGTGGATGGACGCCGGCTGGTACTGGAACAAGCACGGCTGGCCGCACGTCGGCACCTGGGAGGTGGACACGAATCGCTTCCCGAACGGCCTGCGGACCATCAGCGACTACGCCCACGCCCGAGGCGTCAGGACCATCGTCTGGTTCGAGCCGGAACGGGTGGCCGCCGACACCTGGCTGAGCAACACGCATCCCGGCTGGATTCACGGCGGCGCCGCCGGCGGACTGCTCAAGCTCGGTGAGCCCGAGGTGCTCGAATGGCTCACCAACCACGTGGACAAGCTCCTGGTCGACCAGGGCGTCGATTTGTACCGCCAGGACTTCAACATGGACCCGCTCAATTTCTGGCGCGACGCCGATGTCCCCGACCGACAGGGCATCGCGGAGATCCGCCATGTCACGAACTACCTCGCCTATTGGGACGAGCTGCGCCGTCGCCATCCGAACATGCTGATCGATTCGTGCGCCAGCGGCGGGCGACGCAACGACCTGGAGACCCTCCGCCGGGCGGTCCCGCTGCTCCGCAGCGATTTTCTCCTGGAACCGGTCAGCCAGCAGAACCACACCTACGGCATCGCCTTCTGGATCCCCTTCTACGGGACCGGGATCAACCAGTTCGACGCCTACAGCCTGCGGAGCTGCATTTGTCCCCACGTGACCGCCTGCTACGACATGCGCCGCCAGGACCAGGATTACAGCACGGTCCGGCGTCTGCTGCGACAGTGGCGTCAGGAGATCGCGCCCAACTACTGGGGCGACTTCTATCCGCTGACGCCCTACAGCATGGACGACAACGTATGGGTTGTCTGGCAATTCGACCGGCCCGAATGCGGACAAGGCATGGTGCAGGCGTTCCGACGGGCCAAAAGCGAGGAGAAGAGCACGCTCGTCCGGTTGCAAGGTCTCGATCCGCAGGCTCGATACCGCCTGGCTGATATCGACACGGATCGGACGTGGACGCAGCCGGGACAGGAACTCCTGGAACGGGGATTGCGAATCGAAAGCGACAAGCAGCCAGAAGCTGTCGTCGTTGCGTACGAGAGGATGAACTGATCCTCGGCGGTGAAGCTCGCTTGCAGTGACGCCGTAAGGCGTTATCCGTAGCATGGGCGTCCCGCCCATGATTCCGGATCACGGGCAAGATGCCCGTGCTACGAGATACCCTTACGGGCGCATTACGAACGGGGATCGTCGCTCAGCCGGATGGTTTGACGCCCCGATAGATCGAAGCGACCCCCCAGGTCAGCGGGGTCGCCGAGACCTGGACAAAGCCGGCACTTTCCATCAGGGCACAGAACTCGCTCGGACGATAGAACGCCTCAATCGATTCATTGAGGTATCGGTACGCACACCGATCTCCGGAAACGACCGCGCCGAGGAAGGGGACGCCTAGACGCAGGTACTTCAGATGGCACCAGCGGACGGTCCGATTCTCCGGCAACGAGAACTCGAGGATCAGCGTTTGACCGCCGGCCTTGAGGATGCGGAGGATTTCTCGAAGGGTCGCTCCCACATCGGAGGTATTGCGGATGCCGAACGCCATCGTGACCGCATCGAACGAATCCCCGGCGAACGGCGTCGCACAAGCATCGGCGCGGACCAGCTCGGCGCGATCCGCCAGTCTCGCCCTCCCGAGTTTCTCGCGGCACAGACTCAGCATCCGCTCGGAGACGTCGAGGCCCACCGCACCCGCAGGAGGAGGAATCCGCCGCAACAGGGCGATCAGCATGTCCCCGGTGCCGGTGGCCAGATCCGCGATTTGCCCTCCTCCACTCTCCCCGAGCAACTCCGCCGCTCTGCGGCGCCAGGCCCAATCCCGGCCCAGCGACAACAGGTGATTCAGAAGGTCGTAGGTCGGCGCGATGCGGTCGAACATCTCTCCCACACGAGACGGCCCACCATACTCGGCACTACCCGCGGTCGGAGGGTCCTTGCCCATGCGCCACGCGACAAACGATCAGAGCTTCGACTGCATCGCGTTGGACAGGTCGATCTTGGCGTCGACCACCGCCTGCTCAATGCACTTCTTCCAGTCGTCGCCGAACTGGTCTCTGTACTGGGGCCTCTCGTAGGCATAGATGATCGAGCGAGATGCGTTGATCAACGCGCCGGTCCCGTCGGGCTTGCAGAATCGAATGCAATCCACCGCCTGGGCCCCCTGGGCGCCGTAGCCCGGGACGAGGAACCAGGTCTTGTCATATTTCGTCCGCAGCGACGCGGTGGCTTCCGGCGCGGTTCCGCCGACGACCATGCCAATGTCGCTGTAACCCTTCTCCCCCATGTACTCGGGCTGGGCTCCGATTTCCCCGACGATTTGGGCCATCTTCTCGTACATGGCTTGCCCTTCGGCGTCTCTGAAATCCTGAAGGGCGGCGGCCGACGGATTGCTCGTCCGAACCAGCACGAACACACCTTTGCCCTGCGAAGCTGCCATCTTGGCGAAGGGCTCGATCCCATCGGCGCCCGTGTAGCCGTGGATCGTGATGGCGTCGGGCGCCAGCACGTCTTCCAGACCGGTCAGCTCGGAATTCTGCAGGTGGGCTGCGGCGTACATCTCCGCCGTGTGGCCGATATCGCCGCGCTTCACATCGCCGATGATCTCCAGACCCAAGCTGTCCGCCTCGCTGATCAGAGAGTAGTAGGATTCCAGCCCTTCCCAGAGATACCTCTCGAAGAACGCGACGTTGATCTTCACCGCCGGGACGATCCCCGCGACGATCCGCATCGCCTGCACACAGAAATCGAAGATGGCATCGACGGCCGCGGCGGCATCGAATTCGTCGTTCATCTGCCGATGGCCTCTTATGGCCGCGGGCAATCGACTGTAAATCGGATCCAATCCTATCACTAACGGCGTCTTCTTCGACTGGACGGCGGCCAGCAGCCGATCTGAAAAGTGGCTTGACATAATCGGACGAACCTTCCTTTCAAAACTCTTTCTACGAAACGTGGGAACCACTATAATCGCCGCCGCAGTGTCGGGCAAGACAGAATTCGGGCGTTCAGGCTTTTCCGTGAACGAATTGGAGTCCTGCCGGATATGGAGCGGAGGCCGCATTTTGCGGCGTCGCCGCGCGAATTCCCGTTGGGGTCCCTGTGAAGAAACCGAAGAAATCCAGACGCAAGAAACTGCTCATTTGGCTAGCCATCGACGTGGCGGCGGCCGTCATCATCGTTTCTCTGCTGCACCACCGGCCGGCCGGGTATCATCCTGTGCTGCCGCCGGCCGGCGCCGACCCGAACGAGCAGCGAGTTCATCGCTACCTTACGCATGACCTGGGCAACAAGCTCTACAACGGCGCCCAGAGACAGCAGCCGTTCGAACTGACCGTGCTCGAAGACCGTCTCAACGAGGCCCTCGCCCAGGCAGGGTGGTTGCAGGAATCCGCGGGAATCCAGCTCTCGGCCCCCGCGATCGCGTTCAAACCGGGACGGGTGGTCCTCATGGGCACGGCCGACGTCCAGGGCGCCGGATTCGTCGTCACCATCGAGCT
Source organism: Sedimentisphaerales bacterium (assembly GCA_035342095.1). GTDB lineage: Bacteria > Planctomycetota > Phycisphaerae > Sedimentisphaerales > Anaerobacaceae > PLanc-01. Next base: position 49,196 of record DAOQWL010000011.1, read on the forward strand.
CGGTCCGCAAATCATGGAAGATGGTCGTCTCAACCTCGTCGTCGAGAAGGTCAAAGTCGGCGCGATGAACATCACCTGGCCAGCCCAGATCATGGGCAGCAAGATGTACCGACAGCGCCTCGATGCAGGGGAGGTCGACCCCGAGGATTGGCGCACCAAGATTGCGGCGTCCCTGTTTGCGAAGGAACCTTTCGATCCGGTCCTGCTTCTCGAGGACAAGTGGATCCGTCTGGAGCGCATGGACGTTCGTCAAGGGGAACTGCTCCTGCGTTTCGTGCCTGCGAAAGAGCCTCAATAGAACGAGCCCGGAGACGGACTTCCCCAGGCTCGAATGGTCGCTCTGCAGCGGTTCCCTGCGATCAGGTCGCGATGCCCTTTGCCCCGTTGCGCCGCAGGAAGTGGACGATCAGACTCAGTCCGACGAAGGCCCCGATCAGGACGAGGGTCCACCAGCCGATCTTCGGCCACAGGCTCCAGATACTGACGAACGTCGCGGCGGCCGTGGCAAACACCATCAGGACGTTCCAGAGAATGCGACGGCCACCAGTCGGCAGGCTGTCGCCGAGCGTGCCTTTGCTATTCATCATGAGCAGGAACGTGAAGTAGGCAATCGGCAGAAGCACAGAGCAGAATGCCGAAGTCGCGATGGCCAGCCAGGGAGCGGGCTGCTTCCAGAAGATGGCGCCGATGGCCCCCACGGAGACCATGAGCGACCCGATCCGCTGGGTCCACCCGCCGGGCGCTTTGCCCAGCATCTCACAGAAGCACAGGCCATTGATGGACATCAGGATCGTCGCGGCGCTGAGCCCGAGACCCATGACGCCGAGCCCGAAGAGATACTGTGCGACGGTCTTGCCGGTCAGAGGCGTCAGGGTGTTCGCGAGGTTGAAGTTGTCCCTCTTAACCAGCATAGCCGCCATCAGCTTGTCAGCGTGCGGCAGGGCATCGACCCGCTTCTGCTGCTCGTCGGCCGAGAGGGAGGCGAAGGCATCCTTGCCCACCTCGAAGGCCACCCGGTTTTTCAGGAGCGTGTTGTACTGGCCGACGAGGTTCGGCGCAGGCGTCTCGGTGACAACGCCTCCTTCGACCGCGGGCACGAACCCCGGCGCCGGCTTGGTGTGGAACTGAGAAGACGCCGCCATTACGACAAATCCAGTCGCCAGGACGAACGGGATGAACAGGCCGGTCGAGAGGTCGAAGATCGCCAGACCGCGGAAGTCCTTGTCCCAGCCCCGCCGCATCATCGAGTAGGGGAACATGAATGTCATGTTGATGCCCACGGTGGCGGCGATGGCGCTGATGATGACGCCCCGCTGCTGATCGGTGATCATATCGACCCAGTACGCACGGCCGCTCTCGGCGACGGCCTGCAGATACGGAGCCAGACGCTCGACAGGCTGGAACAGCATCTTCAGGTGCGGCACCAGACCCTTGGCTGCCTCGGCCCAGTCCATCTGGCCGCGGAACGTCAGTTTGAGCACGACAAAGAGGAAACACAGCACGATCATGCTGACAATGGCGCGGATGATGTTCTCGAAGATCCGCACGCCCCGCCCGCCGAGGCTGTAGAACATCGAGACCGCAATGCACGCAGTGAGGAACAACAGGACGGCCACGACGCGGGCGGTGTCCCCCTGGATCAGGCTGCCCTCGCCGCCGCCGAAGACGCCGGGCAGGAGATTCTGTTGAATGGCCGCCGTGCCCAGGCTGAACTGCGGCATGGACCACACGAGATTGGCCGCCATCGAAGCCAGCAGCCAGCTCCAGCCGAGGACCGGACTGACGTGCTTGTTGATCGCTCGCAGGGGACGCTCGCCGGTGGAGAGGGTCACGTAGGCGATGGCGGCCAGCATGGCGATGCCCCACATCATGGCCACCGGCTGAAGCCATAGGAAGGTGAAGCCGGACAGCACGCCCAGATAGAGACTCGACGCAAACGACACGCCGCCGACGGTAATGCCGCTCTGGAGCCAGCCTGGTCCGGAGAGTCGGACGAAGGTCCGGAGCATCGCGCCCCGGCCTTGCGCCCTTGCCTCCGCGATCATCCGGCGGTCTCTCTCGATTCGTGGATTCGGATGCGTCGTCGCCGCCGCGGGTTGCTTATCTGCCATCGTTTGCCTCCCGGTCAAAGGGTCACTGCCACGGACGCCTGTTACAACGCAGACGTGCGATCTATTCTCGGCCAATGCCGGAACCCTGTCAACTCTTCGCGTGCGGACACCCGTCCCAGGCACAAGTCCTGTTGCCATTCAGGAGGCGCGCTGCTATAATAGAGGGGCAAGGATGGAGGGTAGATTTATGGGACGCGGAGTCGGCACGGGATTTTCGGAGGAGAAGGTGGAAAAGAGGCTTCTTGCAGTCATCTTGCCGACTCTCGTGGTGGGCACCCTGGCTGCGGAAGAGCCGGTCCAATTTGCGGACGCGACGCTCAAGGCGACCGACGACGCCGCCAGAGACGGCGACGCGATCCGCGTGTACTCAGGGACATCTCCTGAGACCGTCGACCTTGCACCCCTACCGGCTTGGTCTTCACCGGTGGCAAGAACCCCCTCGCGGCAGCGGTCCATTGCTCGGGCAGTACGCTGACGCTCGCCAACTGCCTGATCGTCGGAAACCAAGCGAGTGATCCGACTGGGGCAATACCCCAGACGAGATCGCCACGAGCGGGACCGGAGAGGTTGCCGCTCGCTACTGTGACGTCGCCGGCGTCTGGACCGGCATCGGCTGCATCCACATCAATCCTCTGTTTGTGCACAAGGGGTACTGGACAGACCCCGATGCGACCTGGGTCATGGGAGACTATCATCTCCAGTCCGAAACAGGACGATGGGACCCCGAGGCAGGCGTCTGCGTGCAGGACGACGCGACCAGTCCCTGCATCGACGCAGGCGATCCGAATAGCCCGGTTGGGCAGGAGCCATTGCCGCACGCAGGGATCGTCAATCAGGGCGTCTACGGCGGCACCACTGAGGCGAGCAAGTCAGCAGTCGAACTGTAAGCCCGCGGAAACGAAACGGCGTGCCGCAGCCTTCGTAACCGCGGCACGCCGTGATTGCAGCAAGTTCGCTCGGCCCTCGTCGATGAAACGAGGGGCCGGCTTATCCTCTACCCGAGCTTCTTGGCCAGATCGTCGCGAAGGCTTCGGATCTCCGCGGGCAGGTGGTCGCCGAACTGGCCGAGGAATTTGTCGATATCCTGCAATTCGGTCTGCCAGCCGTCGCGGTCCACCTCGAAGAGCTTCGCCATCTTCATCTTCTCCTTGGCGATCTGGAGGCCCGACAAGTCGAGATCGGCAACGTTCGGGACCAGACCAATGGGTGTTTCTTTGGCGCCGACACGGCCGTTGGCGCGGTCCAGCACCCATTTGATGACGCGGATATTGTCTCCGAATCCCGGCCAGATGAATTTTCCATCGTCGTCCGTCCGGAACCAGTTGACCGAGTAGATCTTGGGGGGGTGCTTGAGCCGCTTGCCGACGTTGAGCCAGTGGCCGAAGTAGTCGCCCATGTTGTACCCGCAGAAGGGCAGCATGGCGAACGGGTCGCGTCGCAACTGGCCAACCTGGCCGGCGGCCGCAGCGGTCATCTCCGAGCCGATCCGGGCCCCGAGGAACACGCCGTGAGCCCAGTCGAAGGACTCCATGACCAGCGGGATCAGCTTGGTCCGTTTGCCGCCCATCAGGATCGCGGAGATCGGGACGCCCTTGGGATTGTCGAACTCCTTCGAGAGGGTCGGAGCGTGGTACAGCGAGACGGTGAACCGCGAGTTCGGGTGCGCCGCCTTCGTGCCGCTGTCGGGCGTCCAGGGTTTGCCCTGCCAGTCGGCCACTCGCTTGGGCACGCCGCCATCGGCGCCTTCCCACCAGGGCACGTTGTTGTCGAGGTCCAGCGCGACGTTCGTGAAGAGCGTGGGGTAGAACTTGTCGGCCTTGAGCGTGTGGACCATGTTGGGATTGGTCTTCAGCGAGGTCCCGGGCGCGACGCCAAAGAAGCCGGCCTCCGGATTGATCGCGTAGAGCCGACCGTCGGGCCCGACGTTCAGCCAGGCGATGTCGTCGCCGAGGGTCCAGACTTTGTAGCCGGGCAGCGCCGATTCGAGCATGGCGAGGTTCGTCTTGCCGCAGGCGGAGGGGAAGGCGGCACAGATGTACGTGATCTTGCCCTGCGGGTCCTGGATGCCCATGACGACCATGTGCTCGGCCAGCCAGCCTTCCTTCTGACCCAGGCACGAGGCGATTCGCAGGGAGAAGCACTTCTTGCCCAGCAGGGCGTTGCCGCCGTAACCGGAGCCGATGCTCCAGACAAGACTGTCCTGCGGGAAGTGCATGATGAACCGCTTGTTCGGGTCGAAATCGCCGACCGAGTGCATGCCCTTGACGAAGTTCTCGCTGTTGCCGATCTTGTCCAGGACGCTCTTGCTCATGCGGGTCATGATTCTCATGCTCACCGCAACGTAGGTGATATCGGTGATCTGCACACAACTCTTGGCGTAGGGCGAGTCCGGATGGCCCATCATATAGGGCAGGACGTACATGGTCTTGCCCTTCATGCAGCCGTCGGTCAGCTTGGTGAGCTTGTCCTTGGCGTCGGCGGGGGCCATCCAGTTGTTGTTGGGACCCGCCTGGTCCCTCGTCGGGTGGCAGACGAAGGTCAACTGCTCGGTCCGGGCGACGTCCGTCGGGTGGCTCCTGTGCAGGTAGGCATTCGGCCAGGTCTTGTGATTGAGTTCCTGGAAGACCGGCGTATCCCCGATCTTCTCCTGCTTCATGCCGATTTCCATGAGCTTGCGGGCTTCCTCTTCCGAGCCATCGCACCAGTGAATCTTATCCGGCTTCGCCAGCCTGGCCTGTTCTTCTACCCATTTTTCGACAGGGGTCGCCATCGTCGTGTTTCTCCTTGGTTAGGCGTTCGTCGCACCCTGCGCACGCAGGGCGACCACGCATGGTTATCACTTCGGCTGATTGTCCCCCTGCGCACCTCGTGCCGCTTCTCACGTTCTGGGTGATGCGCGGTCGGTACGCCTGACGTCCTATCACGAGACTTCGGGGTCTCCAAGAGCCATGAAATCATAGCGAGTACGGCGCAGGGCGTCAAGGGGTTCTGTCGAGAAACCGACGGAGATGGGCCAACAAAAAGAAGGCCGGGTCCCTTGGGACCCGGCCTTCGCATAAGAACAGCAATCCGTTCATTTCACAACGAACTTGAACCCCTCCGCTATGTCCTTGTCCAGGTCCTTGCCCTGGCAGCGAAGGACAAAGCCGTCGTCCGTCCGTTCGTACTGGAAATCCTGACCGCTGAAGGGGTCCTTGGGCAGTCCGGCAGGCAATGCCGTCGGCAGCTTTCCGGAGTTGACCTGTTGCAGACAGACTTCAACGCCGGCAACGGCGGCATTGACGTAGGCCTCGCTTCGAGCGCCGAGGGTATGCACCCGGTTGATCGCCGGAAGCATCAACCCGGCAAACATCGCAGCAGGATCATTCGGGTCGAATCCACCGCTCAATTGCTCCAACTGCGCGTGAGTCTGCTCATAGGGCAGGGAGGAGCCGAGGATTGGCAACATCGCTGTGATGCACTGCGAGTACAACGCGCGGCCCCGGGCCAACACATCCTCGTTGGCCGCAGCGAGGATCTTCGCACGCGTCTGTTCATCCTCGGAAACGATTCTGGTGAACGCGTCGAGTTTGCCCACCTGCATTGCGTCCAGCGCAATCTCCATCTCGATCTTCAGCGGCCTGACGGGCGTCAGCTTCCATGCGGGCCTCGTCGTCAGTTCGTCTTTCAGCCATCGCAACACAGACGCGTCACCGCTGGCCTTGCTGATCACGTCGATCATGCACCGATGCCCCGAGTCTCGCACCGCAATCGAGACCAAGTATGAAACCAGTGTGTCATCCCCGACTTGGCGGGCGAGCGTATCGACCAGCAGGCACCGCTCCAGGGCCCCCCGATAGTTCCCATCCACCGCCCGAGTCCGAACATCGGCCACGAGAACGAAGGTCAGGAAGCGCACCTGGCTTAGATGCGGCATCAGGGCATCGAATCCCTGCGAGAATCTGAAACCCCAATTGCACGCCGGCACCTGGGTAGCGGCCTCGGCAAATTCAATCGCCCCCCGACACTTCTGGATGTATTCTCGTGCCTGGTCGTTCGGGTCCGCCTCGCCTTTCGCCACCGCACGGATTACCTTGCGCTCACCATCACTCAATTCGGCCAGCGATAAGAACGCCTGATAGTACAGCAGCGCCGCATTATCGGGGTCCGGCGGAACAGCCCGGGCCCGAGGCGTCCACAACGATACGAGGATGAGCAGGGCCAAACCCGCGGCCCCTCTGTTGGAGTACATTCGCATATCTCGATCCTTTCATTCTTCAACCATCCAGATCCCAAACAACACGCAGCGTTGCAGGCCCGTTGAGCCGCGGTCCCAACCGGTCCAGCGCCATATCAAGCTGTTGATTCAGAGCCTCTTCCCCTCCCTGCCGGTACGCCGTTCTCAGCGAGATCATGCTGACGATGCGCGCCGGCGAGGCAGCCTCTGCAGAAGCACTTGAAGCGGGTTCCCGGCTATCCTGCGGCGACGTCCGCATCAATAGGACGGCCGCGCCGATGAGAACCACGGCTGCGGCAGCCAGCCCACCTGCCATCCAACGGATCTGCGAACGCGCTCCCCCACCATCGTTCGGCATCTGTCGCGCGCGCGAGGTCAACGCGTGGTAGGCTTCAGCGTGATTGCGTTGCCACGCCGCAGCGTCAAACGCCGGCGTGCTGCCGTCCACCGCTCGTTGGAGTTGCTTGTCGAGCCATTGCTCGTCTTTGCGCTCGCTCATAAGTGCACCTCGTCAAACCCTTCGCGGCGGAGATGCTCCACCAGCTTCTTCTTGGCCCGCCGGAGCCGGCCGTCGATCGCCTGCTCGGAGATCCCGAGTACCGCCGAAATCTGATCGTAGGACAGGCCGTCGTAGAACCGCAGGAAGACCACCTCCCGCGCATCCGACGGAAGTCGGCTCAAGGCCGCTTTCACTGCTTCGCAGGTCTCATCCGCACCCGCCGGGGCTTCCTCAGCCGGCCTATCGATCCGGGCCCCCTTCCGGGCCCGGCCCAGGTTTTTGGCTTCGTTTCGACAAATCGCCGCCAGCCACTACCCGAACTGATCCGCCCTGCGGAGCTTGGGCAAGTGGACCGCCGCCTTGGCGAAGGCCTCTTGAGCCGCGTCTTGGGCCAAGTGCCGGTCGCCCAGGATCGCATGGCCGATGGCCACCATCGGCCCGTAGTAGCGTCGGCACAGCTCCGTGAAGCTGTCGCCATCGCCTCGGGCTGCCTCTTCGACCAATATGTTATCGGCCCTGCTCTCCATGAAACATCTGCTCATCGATCCGAAGAAGGTCGTCAAGGGAACGGTTTTCACTACAAAGACGCCCTCCGGCCGGTGAAATGGGCGCGGAGAGGTCGTCCTTTTCGGATTGATTATAGCTCAGTCTCGCGACACGCATGAAAAAGGCCAGCCCCCAAGCCCGCCCAACGGGCGAGCTTGGTGCAACTGGCGAGTCAGTATATCCGCCCGGATTCCCCCCTGACGAGGCAGATGCCTGACTGAGTACTGGGTTAGGATTCTCTTCCCGTTATGTCACTTCTTGTCACAACAACCGCCACAACCACCCGACCCGCAGCCGGCCTGGGGCTGATCGGAGCAACCACCGCCCGAGCAATCGGTCTTGGGCTTCTCCTGAGCACAGCCCGATCCGCCGCAAGTGCCTGTCTTAGCAGAACTTGCGGCAGTCTCGCAATCGTGACCCTGACAGCCTGCGTCCGCCTTGCAGCATTGCGGCGTATTCTCCATCGGGCAGCCGGTACACTTGGCATCCGGCGAAGCCGCGGTCCCCTGGCTCGGTTTGTCCACATACCCGGCCAGCAAGATCGTTCCTGCGGCCAAGGCCACGACAACTGCCACCGCGACAACCGGGTTTCTCGAAAGCATCGACTTCATCCGTATCCTCCTGAAATCCTCGAAAGGTTGATCTTATGCAATGTCCACGGCCTCGAAACGCCTCAAGGCCTGCACTCTATACTATTCTACCCGCTTTCAGGTTCGCACGCCACGGACAACAGCCCCCCCCGGCGCGGAGCCCTTTCGAAATCGGTTGACGCCCACCGGGTCCGAAAGTATAGTACCCGGTTTAGGGGTCACTGGAGCGGAAGTGTTGTTGGAGCCGCAGATGAATAGCAGCAAGATCGTTGCCGAGGCCATCACATTCGATGATGTTCTCCTGATTCCCGCCAAGAGCGATTTCGTGCCCAGCCAGGCCGACACGAGCACAAAGCTCACGAAGAACGTCGCGATCAACATCCCGATCGTCTCGGCCGCCATGGACACAGTCACCGAGGCCGCCCTGGCCATCGCGCTGGCCCAGGAAGGCGGCATCGGCATCATCCACAAGAATCTCTCCATCGAGGCCCAGAAGCGCGAGGTCTCCAAGGTCAAGCGGTCCGAGCACGGCGTCATCCTCGATCCGGTCACGCTTTCGCCCAAGGAGCCGGTCCGACGGGCCCAGGAACTGATGAGCGAGCAGAACGTCTCCGGCATCCCGATCGTCGAGGGCAAGAAGCTCGTCGGCATCCTGACCCGGCGCGATCTGAAGTTCCTCGAGGATTTCGACGTCGAGGTCAGCTCCGTCATGACCAAGGACAACCTGGTCACCGGTCCGGCGGGCACCAGTTTGGAGCAAGCCAAGGACATTCTGCGATACCACAAGGTCGAGAAGCTCCTGCTGGTGAACAAGAAGGGCGAGCTGGCCGGCCTGATCACGATGCGGGACATCGACCGCGTCCAGCAGTATCCGCGGGCCGCCAGGGATGGTCGCGGCCGACTCCGGGTCGGCGCCGCAGTCGGCGTACACGAGTACGAGCGGGTCGAAGCCCTGATCGATGCCGACGTGGACATCATCTGCGTCGATACCGCCCACGGCCACACTCAGAACGTCATCGACACGGTCAAGAAGATCAAGAAGGACTTCAAGATCGACGTCATCGCAGGCAACATCGCGACCGCGGACGCGGCCAGGGAGCTGATCGACGCCGGCGCGGACGCGGTCAAGGTCGGCATCGGGCCTGGCGCCATCTGCACGACCCGGATCATCTCCGGCGTGGGTGTGCCCCAGGTCACCGCGGTCATGGACTGTGCGGAAGCAGCCGCCAAGCAGGGAATTCCCGTGATCGCCGACGGCGGCATCCGCCAGTCGGGCGACATCAGCAAGGCCATCGCCGCAGGAGCGTCCTGCGTCATGATCGGCTCGCTGTTCGCGGGTCTCAAGGAAAGCCCCGGCCAGTTGGTCATCTACAAGGGCCGCCAGTTCAAGGAGTATCGCGGCATGGGCTCGCTCGGCGCGATGGTCAAGGGCTCCGCGGAACGCTACGGCCAGAGCAGCAAGACCGAGGTCGGCAAGCTCGTCCCGGAGGGCGTCGAGGGCCGGGTCCCCTATCGCGGCACGCTCGGCGACTTCGTCTACCAGCTCGTCGGCGGTCTGCGGGCGGGTATGGGCTACTGCGGCGCCCGGAGCATCCCCGAATTGATGAGCAATGGCCGATTCGTCCGTGTCAGTTCCGCGTCGATGAGCGAATCCCATCCGCATGACATCCAGATTACCAAGGAGGCCCCGAACTACTCGGCCAGTCTCCCATTCGAAGATTGATCCGCGAAGCGGCAAAGGACCTATGAATCCTATTCGTCCCATAGGTCCCATCCTCTTTTCGCACGACGAGGACCTATGATTCGTGAAATGATCGCCATCCTGGACTTCGGTAGCCAGTACGGCCAGTTGATCGCCCGACGGGTGCGAGAGCAGAACGTGTACTCGCGCATCTGCCCCGCCGGGACGTCTGCCGAAGAACTCGCCAGGATGCCACTCAAGGGCATCATCCTCTCGGGGGGACCCGCGAGCGTCTATCAGCCGAACGCGCCGCGATGCGACGAGCGGATCTTCAATCTGGGCGTCCCCATCCTCGGCATCTGCTACGGCATGCAGCTCGGCTGCCAGATCCTCGGCGCCGAAGTCATCCCGGCCAAGAGCCGCGAGTATGGCCGCGGAACCCTCGCGATCTATGACAAGAACGACCTGTTCGCCACCCTGCCCGACGAAACCCCGATCTGGGCCAGCCACGGCGACCAGGTCGGCAACCTGGGCGACGGGTTCGTCACGCTGGCCTCGACGAAGACTTGTCCGCACGCGGCCGTCCGCCATCGGGAAAAACAGTTCTTCGGAGTCCAGTTCCACCCCGAGGTCAGCCACACGCCCAGGGGCGAGATCGTCCTCAAGAACTTCCTCTACGACATCTGCGGCTGCACCGGCGACTGGAAGATGAGCGACTTCGTCGCCGAGACGGTCCGGGCCATCCGCACGCAGGTCGGCGACGCCAAGGTCATTTGCGGCCTCAGCGGCGGCGTCGATTCCTCCGTCACCGCCTCGCTGATCCACCAGGCGGTCGGAAAGCAGCTTGTCTGCATCCTCGTGGACAACGGCCTGCTCCGCCGGAACGAGCGGGAGGCCATCGTCGCAACCTTCCGCGACCATTTTCACATGGATCTCCGCGTCGTCGACTGGTCCCGCCAGTTCCTCGCGGGCCTCGCGGGCGTCGCGGACCCCCAGAAGAAGCGGAAGATCATCGGCGCCGAGTTCATCGCGGCCTTCAAATCCGAGGCGAACCGGATCGAAAACGCTCGATTCCTCGCCCAGGGCACGCTCTATCCCGACGTGATCGAGTCGGGCTCCAAGGACGGCAATCCCGCCGCCAATATCAAGCTGCACCACAACGTGGGCGGCCTGCCCGCCGAGCTGGGCTTCGAGCTGGTCGAGCCCCTGAGGGACCTCTTCAAGGACGAGGTCCGACGGGTGGGCGAGTACCTGGGTCTGCCCGAGGACATCGTCTGGCGACACCCCTTCCCCGGTCCCGGCCTGGCGGTCCGCGTCATCGGCGAAGTGACACCCGAGCGGCTCGAGGTGCTCCGCGCCGCGGATGAGATCCTGATCGATGAGATCAAGGCCGCCGGCCTGTATCGCAAGATCTCGCAGGCCCTGGCGGTCCTCGTCCCGGTTTCCACCGTCGGCGTCATGGGCGACGAGCGGAGCTATGAGAACGTGGTCGCGATCCGCGCGGTCGAGACGACGGACTTCATGACCGCCGATTTCTCGCGCATTCCGCACGAGGTCCTGGGCACGATCTCCAGCCGGATCATCAACGAGGTCCGAGGCGTCAACCGTGTCGTCTACGACATCTCCAGCAAGCCCCCCGCCACCATCGAGTGGGAATGACCGCGAGTGCGGATCGGCAATTTCGGATCGCGGGCTCTCCAAGGGGAAATCCTGCCGCTCCCGCAGGGACATGCCTCGGCGGACCGTTCAAAGTTGCGAATCCGTATGGATTTGCGCGAATCCTGGGCATGATTCATGTCGAAATACCGTGTAGCGCGCGTGGTTTCAGGAATGCCGATACGCCGGTGGTGGGCCGGATCACGGTCGATTCTCGGACGGTGACGAGCGGAGCGGTGCTCGCGAGGTGCGCGCCCCTGCGTCCGTCCTGATCAGCCGGATCGTTTACGAGGGGATGTTTTGAGGTACGATGGGTCGAAGATCTCATAGATCGCAGGGCAAGGCCTCTGTTTCGAAGGACGCAGGACCCAGCCGAAGTTGTGACTCCACGACCCGCGTGACAGACAGCGGCGCCGTGCCTCATCCGTTCGTCTGCTACGCAGGGATAGCCCTGTCCTTCCTGGTCGCGTGGGCTCTCTATCAGACGAAGATCCTCGACCCGCACGCCCATTTCTATGCCCCGATCGGGCTGCTGATTGCCTTCTATACGATCCACGCCATGGCGACCGACAAACAGGTCTACCTGAAGCGACGGTTCCGCCAGGTGATTCCCAAAGCCCTGTGCAAATACGTCTTCCTGGGTCTGGTCCTGTGGGGGGTCCAAGCGTTCTACGCCGCCCATCCGCTGTACCGGGAGGCGACCGTCAACACCCGTCGGTTCTTCGCCGACTTCTGCCGGCTTTTCATAGTCCTGGGGTTTCCCTACTTCATTCTGGCGGAGAAGTATCGCTACTCCGTCGACAACGCCATGGGGGACCCGTACCTGCGGGCGGTTTCGCTGCTCAGAGCCTTGTGGAAACGGCGGTTTGCCCTGGTCCGTCGCAGACTGCTGCAAAGGCCCTATAAACGCATTTACCTCACGGCGATCATCCGAATCCATTACGTCCCGATCATGGTCGAACAGGTCTACTTGGGCATAGCCAGGCTGTCGGGGAACATCCCGGGTTTCGAGATGCACTGGAGCCTGTCCTCCATCCTGGCCTGCCTGACCGCCTTGGCGTGGCTGATCGACTCCAACAATGCGGCGGTCGGCTATTTCTGGGAGTCCTGGTTCACCAAGACCCGGATGCGCGAGGTGGACCCGTATCCCTTGCACTGGCTTGTCGTGCTGATGTGCTACGTGCCGTTCATCGTCTTCGCCGTCCAGTTCATTCCCTTCCCCTCCCTGCCCGACAACTCGGCCCCCCTGCTGCACGACCCAGGATGGAACAGGGCCATCGACATCGCGTTGATCGTGTTCCTCACCCTGTACATGCTCAGCGGCAGCGCGCTGAGCTTCTCGACTTCCAACCTGTCCTACAAGAAGATCCAGACGAAGGGCCTGTACGGCATCGTCCGCCACCCCGCTACGGCCTTCAAGCTGGCCTTCTTCGGCCTGAGCTTCTTCCGCTTCCGAGCCGCCTTTACGGTGACGGGCGCCCTGTGCTACGCCGCCTGGACGACCGTCTACATCCTCAGGGTCCTGGCTGAAGAACAGTTCCTCCGACGATTCCCCGACTATCGCCAATACATGAAGAACACGAGATACCGTCTCATCCCGAAGGTGTTCTGATATCGGGGATCGCCAGTGCAGATCGAATGTCATCCGGCAGGCTTTCCATTTGCGTCTGCGCCATCATGGCCGTATGATAGCATGAGCAATGCACCAGACGTCTTTATCCGATCTCAGGAGGCTGGTATGCACTCGCATCGACGCGGCGCGAACGGCACCTCACGCAGGGAGTTTCTCCGCCAGCTTTCGCTGGGCATCGCGGGATCGGCCCTGACCGGGAGCATGGCATCCGGGGCTAAGGAAGCATCGCCGGCGACTGCCGAATCAGGCGGACCGCTGCTGCCGACGATTCGATTGGGGAATCACGAGGTCACCCGCCTGATCGTGGGCGCCAATCCCCTCAGCGGATACTCCTACCTGGGCTCCTCGATGGATCAGGAGATGCGCGAGTACTTCACGCGCGACCGAGTCGTCGAGTTCCTCACGCAGTGCGAACACGCGGGGATCAACACGCACCAGTTCCACGATGTCGCGTCGATGGCCGGCATCATCCGAACCTTGCGGGAGCAGGGCTCGAAGATGCAGTTCATCTGCCTGCATTCCGGCGGCGGGATCGAGGAGGTAATCCGCGACACACAACCCATCGCGGTCGTCCATCACGGCGGGGTCACCGACTCGCTCTTTCGCCAGGGCAAGAGCGAGCAGGTCCACGATTTCGTCAAACGCGTCCGCGACGCGGGCGTTCTGGCCGGCGTCTCCGCCCACAATCCCGACTGCGTCAAGCGGATCGCCGACGAAGGCTGGCAGGTCGATTTCTTCATGACCTGTTTCCACAATCTGACCAGATCCCAGGAGGAACAGGCCAAGATGCCGCCCGCCGACGCGATGCCGAAGGGCCACGGGTTCTTCGCCTCCGATCCCATGGCGATGACCGACGTGGTCCGGCAGGTCAGGCAACCATGCCTGGGCTTCAAGATCCTCGCCGCCGGCCGGAAATGCGATACGCCCCAGGCGGTGCAGTCGGCGTTCCAGTTCGCCTTCGAGCGTCTCAAGCCCATCGACGCCGTCATCGTCGGCATGTACCCCCGCCACCGCGACCAAATCTCCGAAAACGCCGCCCTCGCAAGACAGTTCGGCGCAGCGAAGGATGCGTGGCCAATTCCATAGTCCCGTCGGTTCTCGCCTCTCACTTTCGCCATCTCGCCCCCTCCTGAGGTTCTCCGTTTGCATCCCTGCAGACTCACTCACACAATGACATGTGAGGTCTGGGGCCTTTGTGCCCCGTGAGATGGCAATATGCGAAAGAGAACCGCCGGCTCAGGCCGCAAGCCGACCGATGCCCAGCCGAAATGGCCGGGCTGGGGAAGTTCGCCGCTTTTCAGCCTCCAGCACAATGTGCGATTAGGCCCGTTCCAGCAGAAGTGGAGGCGAGAATCGGTCACGTCAGAAAATGTCCCTCGGTCTGAGGCTTCACATTTCACACTTCGCTCGCTGCCCTGCGTCCCCTCCCCACAGGTATCCCCCAATACAACCAGCGACTCTGTTCTCTGCCACCTGAGCCTTGCGACCATATTGTGCCTTGTCACGCATCACTTATCCTCCGTCGCCCCTCGCCCGGCGAGTCTAGTTTTTGCGTTCCCACCGGTCTGTGCTTATAATGATTCTATGGCCAAGAGATTTCCAGGCTCCATGAGATGGAGAATGACGCGTAACTGGTGATTTGGGGGATCGATATGTCCTTCAGCAAAGAGCAACTCAGAAGGATCTACGACAGAACCTCGGGCTATTGTCACATCTGTCAGAAGAAGCTCGCGCGGAACAACTGTGGGCAGAGGGATGTACGAGGAGCCTGGCAGGTCGAGCATTCAAAGCCTAGAGCAAAGGGTGGCACAGATAGAATGAACAATCTGTATCCAGCTTGTGTCGACTGCAATTGTCTGAAAGGCGTGAAGACCACTCGTTCGGCTCGGGCAAGAAATGGAAAGACATGTGCGCCACTCTCGCGGAAGAGGCGAGCGAGGGCCAAGACAGAGAACGCTATCACTTACGGTGTGGTAGGCGCTGCAATCGGTTATGCTGTGCGTCCACCTGCTGCATTGCTCACCGGGTTGGCGTGTGCGTGCATAGGGCATAAGAAGAATCCCGACAAATAGCCTCACAGGGGCGAACCAAGTTCAAACCTACAGAGAGGGGGGAACCGAGGCTCAAACCTACACATGTCACAGAGGCGCATTGAGATGCGAAGTACAACACGCAGGTCGTTCGTGGGAAAGCCATTCGCGGAGTCTTTGTCCGTAGTTCTGATGTGCCTGCTGTGCGCTCAGGCGTATTCGGCGCCTTCAAAGACCCCCGATCCACGACACGGGGGCTCGAAACCTCTTTCGCTTTCCCAAGTGCAGTTCCAGGGCGAACTGGCTGTCCGCTACTCGGCAGCCACGTACAATCTGCTCACTCGGACGGATCGCTACTCGCTGGACAGCTTCGCAGCCAGCGCCGCGGGACGACCCGGCGCGCTGTGGTGGGACTGGCCGGGGGACCAGATCGGCCGGTGGTTCTCCGTGCTCCATGTCGCAGAAGGGTACGGCTGGACACCGGCTGCCTGGCACCGTCAGGCTGTAGCCGACGTGGTGCTGCCCCTCCAGACAGAGGACGGCCGTTTCGGGCCGCCCGGCGAGGTCGCAGCCGAGGACGTTCGACTCCTCTCGGGCAACGCGTTTGCTCTGCGTGGTCTGATGGACGCCTATGCGGATACGCGCGACGGGCGCTTCCTTGATGCCGCGCGGAGACTGGGGCGATATTTCGAGGC
The DNA here is from genome assembly GCA_035342095.1 of Sedimentisphaerales bacterium. Lineage (GTDB taxonomy): Bacteria > Planctomycetota > Phycisphaerae > Sedimentisphaerales > Anaerobacaceae > PLanc-01. The sequence goes on from DAOQWL010000011.1 coordinate 64,853, forward strand.
GACCGCGGTGACGTGGGAGACACGCCGGGATGGAAAACTCCATGAGTTCTATGGGCATTGCATCGATGGACTCGTCGCCCTATACGAGCAGGGAGGCGACCGCTGGGCGCTGGCCCTCGCGGAGCGGCTTGCCGAGCACGCCGGACGCACTCCCCACACGCACCACAGCCTGTCCCTCTGTCGGGGCCTGATCGATCTCGCGCGCGTCACAGGTAAAACACAGCCCCTCGAAGTCGTCGAGGACTATCTCGTCTGGTGCCGGGAACATCAGCATGTCACCGGCGCGCTGCCCGAGTCGCTGCCCGAGTCGCCGCAGGATGAAGGGTGCGGACTGGCCGACTGGATCGTGGTCAACCTCATGATGTATCAGGCAACCGGAGAGTATCGCTACGTGGAGGACGCCGAGCACACGCTGGTCAACCATTTCTTCCTGAACCAGTTCCACACCGGCGGGTTCGGCCATCTTTCGCTCGGCCCGGAGATCGTGGGCGGCAAGGGCTGGCAGGGTTGGGACGGGCAGTTCGGCAGCGAGAATCCCGGATGCTGCTCGCTCTGGGGCCAATGGGCGTTGGGCCAGTTGGGCCGATTCGTCGTGACGCAGTCGGACGATACCGTCTTCGTCAACCTCTATCCCGCCTCTACGATCGCGCTGGCCGACCGAGACGTGCGGCTAGAGATCGCCAGCGACTTCCCTCGCATGAGCAAGGTCCAGATTCGCGTGCTCAGCGAGAGACCGCAGGCCTTCACGCTGGCGCTGCGGGCGCCGAGGTGGGCGAAGGACATGCGAGTTCGCTGTGACGGCGCCGCTGTGGAGGAACACCCTGCGGATGGTTCGCTGCGTCTGGCCCGTACGTGGCAGAGCCGGACAACGATCGACATCACTTTCACAAGCGGGCTGCGGACAGTCCCCTGGCCGGCAGACAAACCGAAAGGCGTCGCCCTTTTCGATGGTCCTCTGTGCCTCGGGCTCTCGGCCAAGGTCGCCGACGTGGATCTTCCCTGGGCACTCCTGGTTGACGCTTCCGGCCGGCCGCACCTCGACGGCGCAGGCAGGCCGGAGTTGACGGATCCCAACGGCAAGACAGTCGCCACGTTGGAACCGATCTGCGACCACTGGCTCGAACCCGACGTCAGAGATCCCATCCGGCGACGTGTCCTGTTTCAAACCAAGGTAGTCCAGTGACTTCGCTGTCGTTCGTTGAACGCAGCTCTTCTGTGGAGGTCAGGCAGCATGTGTCAAAGGAGCCCCGCGATGAATCGCATCAGTCTGACTATACCTGTGTTCCTGCTATTGTGCGGTGCGGCGGGCCGGACTGGCCGGGCCGCGGACTCGAATCCGTCCGAAGCGAGGGATGCGGTGGCTCTCTCTCGGACGGGGTCCGCCTTCCGTGTGGCTCTCGATGGCCAGGACGTTGTGCGGTTTTCTGTGCCGGAGTTGAGTGGGTGCGGGCTTCCTCGAACTGAGGTCACCGACATCGAAGATGGCTGGCGGCAAGTCCGGCTGACGTGGGACGTGAGCCGAGAGGTTGCGCAGGACGAACTCTCCATCCAATTCGATCTGGCCTTCGAGCCCGATTTCTGGTGGGCGCCGCATCTGGCGCCCGCGGAAGGCTACGTCGTGGGTCAGCATGTCTTTCGTGCGCCTGCGATGATCACCCAACGCGGACCTCTGACGCTCGTCCTTGTGCCCGATCTCGACGTCGTGGGCCAAAGGCCGGAGAATCCCTGGTTCATGGACTACGACGCCATGAAGAAGCAGATGTGGTTGGGCATGGTCCAGACGGAAATCCCTCAGCATGTCCTGTTCAAGAAGTCGCCGGGGATGAAGTTCCCGCCGGGACAGGTGGTGCTGAGCTTCTTCCTGACAGCCTATCACGATCGCGGCGAAGTGAGGAACCCCTGGTCGAAGGTGACGAACTTCCAGTGGAATCGCTGGGGCAGACCGCTCTATGCGAAGGGCGAGCCGATCCCGGCGCCGCTGGAGAACTACGTGCGCCACACCTACGACTGGGCGTTCGACGGGTGGGGCAGGTTCGTCTGGCAGGAATTCGACCTCCACGGCGTACACGTCGGCGCCCCACAATTCATCGTCAACATCTCGCAGTCGCCCAACTACCCCGGCCCCTGGTATCAGCGGGAATTCCTGTCCATCTGGAACCAGGCGTGGTTCTCGTCTTTGCGGAGTGCATCGGGCCTCTATCGCTTCGCCCGCGACACGCGGGACCGCGAACTCCTCCGCAAGGCGAATCTGACCAAGGAGCTGGCTCTCGCAGCGCCGATGAAAGACGGCATCTTCCCCGCCGTGATCGGCTGCGAGAATACGACTGTCCAGATCGAAGGCAAGGACTACAGGCGGCCGCGTGGATGGGACCAGGCCTCCTGGGGCAACTCGAACCGCAGTCCCCGCGACCACGGGATCACCTCCCAGTGGTATCACGTCCTGGACGCCAGTTGGACCGCGTTGCTGATGCTGAGATGGCACGAGGAGTTGGAGAAGGACGAGCGTCTGCTCGACTACGCCCGCACCTACGGAGATCGCCTGCTGACGCTGCAGGACTCGCAGGGCTTCTTCCCCGGCTGGTTGCACCCCGAAACGCAGCAGCCCGGTCCCGTGATGAACCAGACGCCGGAAACCGGCATGAGCGTGACGTTTCTGCTGAAGCTGGCGGAGCGGACAGGCGACAAGAAGTATCGACAGGCCGCGGTACGAGCGATGGACGCGGTCCTGGCGCAGGTCGTCCCGGCGGGTCGCTGGGAGGACTTCGAGACCTACTGGTCCTGTTGCGGCTGGGGACGCGACAAGTACCTCGGCGCGAAGGTCGAGCGGAACGCCATGCACAAGCAGAACAGTCTCTCATCGTTCTGGACCGCGGAGGCGCTGCTGGCGACCTACCGCGCGACCGGCCAGTCGTACTATCTGCAGTGGGGCCGGCGCACGCTCGACGAGCTGTCCATGGGTCAGCAGGTGTGGCAGCCGCCGTTCATCTATGTCCCAGCCCTCGGCGGCTTCGGCGTGATGAATTGCGACGGGGAGTGGAACGACTCTCGCGAGACCCTGTTCGCGGAGCTGTTCCTCGACTACTACCGCGTGACCGGCAATCCGGACTACTTCGAGCGGGGCGTCGCGGCGTTGAAGTCGGGTTTCATCATGATGTACTGCCCCGAGAATCCGGCGGTCCGCGCGATGTGGGAGAAAGTCTATCCCTGGTTCGGACCCGCGGACTACGGATTCACGATGGAGAACTACGGCCACGGCGGCCGGACCACTGCCGAAGGCGAGGGCATGGGGGTCTTCACCATCTACGACTGGGGCAACGGCGCCGCGGCGGAGGCCGCCATGCGCATCCTCGACCACTACGGACACGTCTACATCGACCGCGCTCGCGGTCAGGCGTTCGGAGTCGACAAGGTGCAGGTCCGACGCTGCGAGCAGGGATGGGAACTCGTCAACGAAACCGGGCAGTCACGCACTCTGCGAGTCGTCTGGGACGATGCGAGCGTGCAGCAGGTGCAGATCCGAGACAAGACTCTGGTCCCCATCGTCACCGAAGAAGCGGAGGGAGGACGGACGCTGCCGCTCTACCTGCGGCAGCCTGTGAGGTCGTTCGCCGTGGAGATTTGCGATGGACCCGTGGAGTAGAACCATGTGACTCCGCCGGGTTCCTGTTGTCACAACGCGGAGAGTAGCGAAGCAAAGGAAGGAAGGTTCGTATGAAAACGCGTATGGTGTGCGTGGCAATCGCCCTGGCAACGATGATGGCCCCGATCCAATCGGTTCTGTCGGCGAAGGAAGGGAACACAGGGGACTTGCCTCTCATCAGGAGGGATATCACCACAGGCTTCCGCAACGGAGGGTGGGAGGCCGACCGTTATAGAGACATGGAGACACTCGGCGCACACAAGAGCATTGTCATAGCCGATTTGAAGGGCCCGGGCGTGATCCGGCACATTCACACCACGCGGCACTACAAGCGTCCCATTTCCACTCGCGGCGTCGTGCTGCGGATCTACTTCGATGACGCCGAGCAGCCGGCGGTGCAGTGCCCCCTGGGGGACTTCTTCGGCGACGGCTGCAACGGCAAGAGCATGAACTTCAGCACACCTCTGATCGAGTGCGCCCCAGGCAGCTACAACGTCTACATCCCCATGCCCTTCAAGACCGCGGCGAAGATAGTGCTGTGCAACGAGACGGACATCAAACTGGACAACTACAGCTACGTGGAATGGGAGCCCTTGTCGCAGTGGAATCCCGATCTGGGCTACTTCCACGCGACGTACGAGCGACGGGCCTTTCAACTGGCGAACGATGCAGATGTGACGTTCTTCCATGTCGAGGGGGCCGGTCACCTTCTCGGTCGCCAGTTCACCGTGGCCACCGATGAGCCCCTCTTCAAGAACTTCCATTTCGTGATGGAGGGCAACAACGAGGTGGACATCGATGGACAGGAGCGAAGGCTCGACTACCTGGGGTCGGAGGACTCGTTCACATTCAGTTGGGGGTTCCAGAACACGTTCGCCGGCCTCCGGGCGGGCATGCCGCTGGTCACAACAGGCGATTTGAACCTGCTGTCCATCTACCGCTTCCACGACCACATGCCCATTCGATTCGCCAGGGAGCTGACATGGTCGATCAACTGGACGCATGAGTTCTGGAAGAACCCCGAATGGCTGGAACCCATTCGACAGCGCAGGCAGGAAGGCGGCTGTTGGGTGGACTACGCGACGGTCTTCTACTGGTACCAGGACAGCCCGGCTGGGTTCGAGCATCGGCCGATCGAACCGCTCGACCAGCGCACCAAGGATCTGCTCAAGTCCTCCAGGAAGACCGACTAGAGGTCAGACGATGGCACGAGCTCGGGATCGAACGTGACATCGGGGTCCAGGGGAAACAGCGGCTTGCGACGACGGGTGTAGGCCAGGTTCTCGATTCGCATGTCCCCCGCGCCGGGCGTCAGGAGCATGATGTATCGAGGGGCAATTCTCGTGAGGGCGTCGTAAAGGTAGCCTTCCTTCACGACGACGATCTTTCGGGCAAGCGGATCGATGCCGCAGGGCGGGAACTGGTCCGGGTGCGTGAACGCCGTGGGGCCGCTCGCCAGGACCGCCTCGACGCCGCCGATCCGCACGACCGCCATGCGCGAGTTCTCGATGAGGCGCACCACCTGGGCCTCGGCCTTCAGCGGTGGTCCGAACCGCGTCTCGACCGTACAGCCGATGGAGAGAGACACACGTTTGCCCACGCCGGCCTCGAAGCAGCGAGCCACTGCCGCCGCATCGTTGATGCCCGCGACGACGGCGTCGTTGACCTTTCTCTCGACCAGGTGGCGAAGCACGAGGGGCAGATCGCCCGGCGCGCTGGCGGTAACATTGTCGCCGCTATCGGTCAAGAAGACCGTCGATTCCCTGGCCGCCAGCGCCTTCGTGACACCCTCCTCCAATTCCGCGGTCTCACAGCCATAACCGAACTGCCGGCGAGCGTCCCAAATTCTGCGGGCCAGATGAACCGCGGCGGCCCGAGCCGCCTGGCGCGAGCCGTCTGCGGTGATCATCACGGACATCCCGGTGTCCACCGAATCCGTCCAGGCGCAACCGACAAAGAGCGTGGCCGCCAGGATCTTCTCCCGGTGGCCCGGGACGCCCTCTCGCTCCACCCGCCGGGCTTCTTCGACGAGGGACTTGAACGGCTCGGAGGTCGTCATCGCCTTCTCGCCTTGCAGAATCATCGGGATCGGCAGGACGTAGCTGACCGGGTCCACCTTTCCCGCCAGTGTATCCAGCAGAATGCGCCCCGCCTGCTCGGCGGTCTGGGCGCTATCCGTATGGGGAGCGGTCTTGAGCCCGACGAGGATGTCGCCGAATCGCGCCAGGCGGGCGGGGATATTGCCGTGCAGATCGAACGTACAGGCGATGGGGACCTTGGGACCGACGAGCGAGCGGACCTCGCCGACGAGGACCGTCTCGGCCGGACCGATCCCCTCGGCGAACATCGCACCGTGCAATCGCAGAAGGACCGCATCGACCGGCATCGCGGCTCGCAACGAGTCGAGGACGCGGTCCATCGCCTCGCGACAACAGGCCTGCTCGATGGTCCCGCCGCCGTTGGGACGGGCGTGGACGCCGGGAATGACGGCCAGACCGGGGTCCTCCCAGATCACAGGAGGCGTGCGGCCGACCCCGGCAAACCAGAACGACGCGGTCTTCACGGGGTGGAACGTATTGGTCTCGTGCGAGAAACCGCCGACGAACACGCGCCGTTTGTCACTCGCGAGCAGCGCCCCGGAACCTGCGACCAGACCGGCCGCCAACGTACGCTGGAGAAACTCTCTGCGATTGCTCACGGTCGGCTCCCGCAGACAGGCACAGCCAGGGACTCCGAGAAGTCGATACGGAGAGGCAACCACCCATCACCGGCTCCGACAACGGACGGCTGCCTTCGCCGGATCATGCCATCCCGCCGATCGAGGAGCCGCCCTGCTTCTTCATCTTCTTTTCCATCCGCTTTTCTTTCAGCGTCTTCTGTGCCTTCTTCTTCGTCTCTTTCTTCATGTCACGACTGTGGGCCATGCTTCATCCTTTCCGGTATACCCATATGCAAAACACGTACTTGTTCTATTCTATCGCCTGTTTCCGCACATGTCATCTGTATCTTGTCGAGCGCGCCCGGTCTGAAACAGTCGGGGCCTGCATCGTGTCGATACAGGCCCCGAGTCAGGTACTCCGATAGAAACCGCCGCGTGAGCCTCGACAATCCGCGGCCCACTCCGGCAACGCCGCTGGATCAGCGGTCGCCCGCGAGATAGCGGATCTGCGCCTCCGACAAAGCCCGGCTGTAAATGCGGAAATCCGCCAGCGAGCCGGTGAAGAAGGCATCGGCCTCGAACTGAGAATCGCCCAGGTAATTCTGCGTCGTGACGCCGAGGTCCTTCGGCAGCACCGTCGTGGCGGCGCTGCCTACCATCTCGCCGTCCAGGTACAACTGCATGGTCATCGCCGCGCTGTTCATCACGACGGCGACGTGATGCCACCCCGCCGACATGCTCGTCGAGGAGGTCACCGACAGTTCCGCCGGGATGGCGGGGGACAGAATCGCGAACCGCATCGGGATGCTGCTCGTCGCACGGGGGGTCAGGAACATGTAGTTGGTCGTGCCGGTGCCGAAATCGAAGACCCTCTGCCAGTCGCCGCTGGCGTTGGGGAAGTTCATGTAGACCGCGATCGTCATGTCGCTCAATGAGCTGAGGACCGAGCCGATGGGCAGCGTCACGTAGGCATTGATGCCGTTGAAGATCAGGGCCTGGCCGTAACCGGCCGGCGCGGCCTCGTAGCCCGCGTCGCCTTGGATCGTACCGTGATTGCCTTTGCCGGAACTGTCCTGGACACTGCCGTCGAAAGCGTAGTTGGCGACGATGCCCGCGGCGCCCGGATCGACCGGCGTGACAACCTCCGGCGCAGAGGCGTACAGACGGATGTCGTCGACGTAGATCGTCCCGGTCCCGGCGGTCTTGCCGTCGCCGATGCCGATCGTGAGACTCTTGACGCTCTTGAGATTGGCGCCTGTCGCGGCCAGATCGATGTTCCACTGCTTCCACAGCGGCATCGTGGTCGCCCCGGCGCCGGCGTTGTAGACCACCTTCGTGTCGTTGATCTTCACATACAGTGTGGCCGACGTGTTCGCGGCCAGACCCTGCCAGTAGAGGACCAGGGTCTTGACGCCGTGCGCGGACCAGTTCTGGGCGGTTTGGAACGTCCGCTTGGTCTCGGAGTAGAGCACGGTGCTGGTGTTCTTATAGGCCAGCGGCATGGACTGGTTGCCGCCGTGGACAGTTGTCCGCTCGGCAAACGGCGCGTCGCCGTATCCGACAATGGAGCCATTGGAGTCGTCTTCATAACCGTCGGCCCACGTTTGGAAGATGGCCTTGCCGGCCGCCATGTCGTCCGTGTAGCCCTCGAAATTATCGACGACGATATACTCAGCCGTAGCGAACGTCCAGACCTCCCCTTCCCAGCTCGCCGGGTCCTCGACACTGTTGACTTCCACGACCTTCCAGAAGTAACTCTGGCCCAGATCGAGCGAGATCTCACGGCGAGGTTCCGAGGTTGTGACAACGTCCGCGGCGCCGCCGAGCACCGCCTGCTCGTCGGTGCTCAGGTACACCTGGTGCGAAGCCGCTTCGCGTCCGGCCCGCCAGCTCAAGGTCACCTGTGGGTTCACGCCCGTATCGCCGTCGTCGGGACTGGGCTCTCGGGCCGCAACCGGGACAGAGTAGAAGCGAACCTCGCTCAGGCTGTACTGCTTGAAGACGCCGCCCCAGTTGCTGGTGATCGTGAGCTTGACGTACTTGGCCACGATGCCGCCGAGATCGACACTCTGGGGCGACAGAGGCGCCCCAGTGCCCTGCTCCAGCTCCACGTCGCCCAACGTCGTCCATGTGTTGCCGTCGGTGGAGTACTCGATAGTGGCGTCCTTGACGCCGAGCCCGAAGTCGAGCTCCATGGCCTGGTTCGAGTTCCAGACCAGCACGTGATCTACCTTGTAGACGCCGGGGAATTCGTACTGGATCCACGTGGGCGGCGCCGCATTCTTCTTGCTGAGCCACATGGTCTTGGAGTCGTCCCCATGCTGATCGCCGTCCAGGCCGGAGCGGTCGACCGTCTTCTCCGGACCCGAAGTGGCGCTGTAGGAACTGGAGGCGGTGGCGGTGACGCCCGTGATCGGATAGGCGTACGGCTCGACCGTGAACATCCAGATATCGCCGGGGTACATCGTCCCGTCGGCGCCCACCTCGTCGACTCGCCAGTAGTACGTCTGCCCATACTCCAGAACGCCGATGTCATAGGAGTTGGCGTCCTGGCCCGTCGCGAGGGCGACCCCCAGCGGGTCGGTCCTCGACGCGGCGGCGACCGTCTCCCTGTCGGTCGCGAAGTAGACATCGTGGGCGGCCGCACCCTCATACGGCGTCCAGCTCAACACGACGTCGCGGACTACGTCCTCGCTCTCGTTGGCCGGCACAGCGTTGTAGGCCCTCATCCCAGGCACCACCTGCGGCCCCTCGACGCTGAAATCGTCGAACGCCACATACCCGACGTTCGAACTGTATGTGCAGTGAGCCAGGCCGACCTGGAGGGCCAGTCCGTCCATGTCGTCCCGTGTGTTCGTGCCGCCCACCTGAGTCCACGTTACGCCGTCGAAGCTGCGACGAAACGTGAAGACGTTGCCCACCCGCTCGATCTGAAGGTACTTGGCGCAGTTGAACCCATCGCCGGTTGTAGGGCCTTCGGTCTCCGTGCCGTTGTCCATATTTCGCTGCATGTTGCCCACCCAGGTCGGGAAGTAGTGCATGCAGACGAAGTCCTCGCCGGAACCGGCATCGTCCAGATTCGCGACTCTGGCCATGAGGAACGAGTCGTTGTGCTGAAGTATCGATCCGGCGACGCCCGCGAAGTCCGTCACGCGGACCGTCGCGACAAAGTCGCCTTCGACGATCTTGTACAGGAACGGACCTCGCGGCGAAAAGGACCCTTCCCAATAGGCGCCGGTCGACTGTAGAAACAACTGGCCGGACCGGTCCGTTGAGGCATTGATGGCGGAGGCGGTTTCGCCGGCGGCGACGCCGATCAGGCCGTCCCAACCTGTGTCTCCGACGCCGTCCGCAAGGTAATCGTGAGCCGCGTCGAAACTGTCGCTGAACACCGCCGCACGGACCCCGTCCGCGGCGCACAGAAGCAGCGCGATGCAAACCAGGTACCCCAGTTCTCTACTCATGCTTGTCCTCCTTCCAGGTAATCGTTCACGTATGACGCTTGAACCTTTGCGAAGAGCGTTTCGCGTAGCAAGGTTATTATAGCCGTTCGGACCCGCCAGAGCAAGCGCCGCAGCCACGGAAAACAGGCCCTGCGCAAGACGAGGAGACGATTCACCCATTTGCGATGAGCATTCCCTTTCCGGTCCTGCGAACGACGTTCTTGCAGACATCGTTGGCATCGACAGACAGGACTGTGAAGAACCTCCGCGTTCGCAGAGATGCCGTAAGGCGTTGTCTTCGCTCAAAAGGCCCTGGGGATAGGCCCTTACGAGCCCACTTCCAACACGGCTCGACGCTTCAAAAATGACCGCCTCCTGCCGCTCTGGATCATTCCACCACCTCGACTTTGATCGTCACGGGTTCGCTGCAACGCAGGCCGTCGAGGACCCAGAACCTGTACTCGACCGTGCCCGGCTTATCCGGCGCCTTGAGCCGAAGGACGGGACCTTGATGGAGATCAAGCGGAGGCCTGGGCGTCTTCTCGCTCCAACGGTAATACAGCGGCTGACCTTCCGGGTCGTAGCTCCGCGAGCCGTCGATCTCGAATCCCTGGTTGCAGCGGACGGTCATCTCGGCCTGCGCGACGGCCACCGGACGCTGGTTCGTCTCGCGAATCGCGTCAGGGACGGGTTTTCGAACGACAGGCGTCGGCTCGCACGGCGACGTCAGGCTCGTGCGAATCGGGTACATGCCGCAGACTTGCCGACCGGCAAGAAATGCCTCGTTGAAGGCCATGAGGTCCATGAAGTGGATTTCCTGCTGCTGTTGGTTCGGAAAAAGGCGGGTCGGGCCTATATTCTTCAACGAAATCTCTTGGTTCGATTTCGTTGAAGAATCGAGTGGTCGAGACGCTCGACGCGCGTCCGGGGTTTGGGAGGGAGAAATCGATGAAGAGATTTCTCCCTCCCAAAGTAGGCCCGACCCGCCTTTTTCCAAACCATTCGCGTCAATCCGAATCATCAGCAGACCCTCGACCGTCCAGACGTTCGGCGTGAACGCGGTGTCCGTCTTGGCGCCCCCGAACGGGTTCCACACGGAGATCGCGCCATCGACCTCGTCGGTCTCGGGATCGTCCCACTCGGCGTCCGTCTCATTGGGAAACACGAAGCGCCCCTCGTCGTCGGTCTGGCCGACGAACTTCGGGCGGTCGGCGAAGTACTTGGCGCCGCTGTCCTGGACCGGCGCCTGGGCGACGTGATAGACGTAGACCGCGGCGTTCCGCAATGGCTGATCGTCCCGGTCGCAGATCAGCAGCCAGTTGGCGCGCGTGGGGATCAGACGACCTTGCGTGCCCCAGAACCGGTCCTGGCGATAGCCTTTGTAGTGCAGGATATGTCCCGCCTGCGAAGGGTGGAGCCAGAGCTGGCAACCGTCCATGAGCGAGACGTACCCGCCGCCGCAGGGGATGTTCACACCCGGCGAGAAGGGCATCAGCTCGTCGCCTTCGATCACAGGCAGCAGGGCCGAGCCCGCGCAGGGTTTGCCCTCGTCGTCGGTGAGCAGGATGTTGCAGCCCCGGACGCCGTAGCCGTAGAGGTCGGGCTGGCTGAGGATCGTGTGCCCGAACTCGTGAATGATCGCGGCGTCCACCGCCATCAGGTCCACCGGCTCGTTCACCGGGAACCCGCCGTCATGGTAGACCATCTGCTCCTCGTAGGCTTGGGCACAGTTCTCCGCGGTGGTGTCGAGCGCGGTCATCGCATCGATGCGGTAGGCCTCCTCGACACCGCGCGGTCCGGTCGTCGGCCAGACCGCCTCGCGGAGCATGACGTCCATCCGCAGCTTCTGCGCGCGGAGCCAGTCGTAGTAGCTCAGCGAGCCGACGTGGTTGATCCGCTTCTCGGCCAGACAGGACTTCAGCACGTTGGGGTCGTAGCCGAACTGGATCGGGCGGGCGTCCGTCCGCTCGAACGACTCGTTGTTGGCCTCGCAGAACTCATCGATCTGCTCGTCGGGGTCCAGCAGGACCCGCATCCACAGGGGCCGGTCCGGATAGCGGAACTTGAACTCGACCGCGGTTTCGTCGCCCGGCTCGAGACTGCGATCCACCGTCGCGGAGAACGTCTGTTTCGGCGCGATGGCGGGATCGAATCGATAGCCGTCCGTCGCAGAGACCGGCACGAGGTCCAGGCGGACCCGGGCGCCCACGGGCAGCGCCGCCAGACCGAAGTTGCCCATACGAACACGGGCGGTCACGTTCTCGCCTGGCGAGGGACGGTCTTTGACCGCGTCGTTTCGATAGCGAGGGTGCAGCTCGACACAGATCAAGCCGAGGTCCGGCTTGTCGGGCGAAACTACCTCCAGCGAATAGCCGACCCGGTACTGCCGGAACTGGGCGACGATGCTGCACCGGCCCGGCTGGAGGGCCTTCACTCGGCCGTTCTCATCGACGGTCGCGACCGATTCGTCCGTGCTCGCCCACGTGATGAACGGCTTGGCGTCGAAGTACCCCCACTGGGCATAGCGGGCCGCGAAGTCCGTGATCGGCTCCCATCGCCCGTCGCAGCGGGCGAGGAGGCCAAGCTGCTTCTCGAAACCCGCGACGGCGCGCATGTCCGACGGCACGCGCAGCGGACTGAGGTCCATCCGAATACCGTCGTACGGCGCGGTGCGAAAGTAATCGCGGTAGACCGAAGCGACCAAACCCCAGCCGCCTTCCGCGTCGAGACGGTCCCGGCAGATCAGCTCGTCGAGATCCGCCTGGGCGGACGCATCGCCGATCCAGACCCGCGAGTCGCCCATTGTCTTCGGATCCAGGAACCGACAGCCGGCGGCGACCGGGCCATCGACCGCCACGCGGTCGATCCAGAGCGGAAGTCCGACCGGCTGATCCCCATTCGAGAACCAGGCCAGGACGATGTGATGCCACTTCCCCGCCCGCCAGGCGGAGACGTCGGCGCGGGCAACTGTGATCCTCTCGGGACTGGCCATCGTGTAGCGGAGCATCCCGCGCGCGGACTTCTCCAGGAGCAGACCGTTGCTCGTCGGGTCGCCAATGCACAGCAGGCGATGCGCTTGACCGTCGTCGCCATTCCATTTCGGACGGAGCCAGAAGCTGATGTAGCCCTGGCGCTGCGACAGCGAGGGCCACTCCACCGGCGCCGCGTCGATGAGCGAGACACCCTGGCCGTACGTGCCCACAGCCGCAGGCAGCGCGTCGATCAACTCCACGCTCCGAGCAGCCCCTGGGACGTTCGCATCTGTGAACCAGGCGACTTGCGTACCCGCCTGGGCAACCAGACAGAACAGGACCAAGCCAAGGAACGCACTGCCCACCAGCCCTATCGACAACCTGTAATTACACGACATTCATGCACTCCTTCTGGTGATTGAATGAATCCGGTCCGCCGCTTTCACGGCATCCGCTTGAGGCCTTCCCAACGCACGTCCCATTTCCCGTTCTTCGGGAATCCGGGCGCGGGTCCGTCAGGACAACCGTCCCAGCCTGCGGCCATCATCGCCACCGCAGTCAGCAGGCCGCCGTTGCCCGGCAGGTACAAGGGCAGCCGGGCCGATTGGTAGTTGTGCCCGTTGGCGAGGTAGCGGTTCTTGGGCGAGTCCAGGAACAGCGCATCGACCGCCTTTTCCGGCTCGCCCAGCCGGGCGGCGGTCATCGCCAGCATCGGATAGTCCCATCCCCAGGTGCTGGGCCAGTCCCAATCCGCCAGGATGCTATCGTACGTGCGCTTCATCACATCGGGATCAATGAACGGCTTGGAAAAAGGCAGATCGGGCCTATATTCTTCAACGAAATCTCTTGGTTCGATTTCGTTGAAGAAGGGATAGGACCTGTTCATCGACGCGCGTCCGGGATTTGAGAGGGAAGAATCGAGGAAGAGATTTTCCCCTCTCAAAGTAGGCCCGATCTGCCTTTTTCCAAGCCTCAGCGGCGTGTCAGGCACAAATCCAAGCGCCGCGACCATTGTAGGGTGATCCCGGCGAATCGTGTACGGCGGGGTCTCGATCCCCGTGTAAACGCCCTCGCGAACGGTCGGCCGCGAGAGCCCGTGGATCACCTCATCCCATCTCGCATCGCGATCCAGGCCGAGACGCAATCGCCACTGCTGGGCAACCTCCAGGGCCCAACGCCAATACGCCAGCTCGAACGTCGGATTCAGGTTGCGGGCCTTGTCGGGTCCGTAGCTCTCCTGGGCAGGAATCATCGCGGGACCCAGCACGTAGCGGTGGTTCGCTTCGTCCCACACGGGATACGAGGCCATGAACTCTGCGGTTTCAAAGACGACCCGCCGATAGCGATTCAGTGTCTCTCGGTCCGGATCACCAGATCCCCACCGGATTGGAAAAGGGCAGATCGGGCCTGTATTCTTCAACGAAATCTCCTGGTTCGATTTCGTTGAAGAATCGACAGGTCCAACTCTCGGCGCGCGTCCGGGGTTTGGGAGGGAAGAATCGAGGAAGAGGTTTTTCCCTCCCAAAGTAGGCCCGATCTGCTCTTTTCCAATCCGGCGGGCCCGATAGCAGAGTTCCGCGTAGTAGATCGGATGCGGCTGTTGCCAGATCAGGAATACGCCCACGCTGCTGGGACTCTCCCGCCCGTCCGGGCCGACCATCTTGGGCCAGCGGGCGCCGGCATAGCCCTGGAGTCTCGCGGTGCCCTCGGCCATGGGTAGAATGGACTCATACCACGCGAGGCTCCGCTCCAGCAGCTCGATCCGGTCCCACAGGGCGAAATGCACTCCATGCCACCAGTGCATTTCGAGATGCGACTTGCCGTGCCAGCTATTGGCGGTGAGACCCGTCTCCTGCGGAGGACGGGAGCCTGCGCATTGGATCGCCATGAGGTATTGCGACAGCACGACCCTTCGCTCCAACTCCGACGCACGCGGGTCGGTGCACCGAGAGAAGTCGATGGCCCCGCCGGACTGCCAGAATCGCTGCCAGTGATCCGCCGCCGCGGCGCGGACTTCGTCGAAGCTCGGCAACGGCTCGGTGATCTCCGTCGGCGAGAATGCGACGACCACTTCCAAGGCCGCGCCGTCCTGTTGGAGGATCTCGTACTCGTGCTGTGACTGCGTCTGCATCCGACCGCCCTGTGACCAGGCCACCCGAACGCAGTAGCGGTCGGCGTCGAGGCTCCGCGCGAGGTCCGCCTGTCCATCGGTCATGCGGCACGTCGTCCTGTGCGGATCCGCCAGGCTCCAATCCGCGGCCTGTCCCCAGTCCGTGCTGCCATAGGGGAACGCCAGGCGAACCGCAAGTCGCTGCTGTCCCAGCAGAGGCGACTCGATCCGCACCGCCAGCAGATCCCGCGACGGATGGCACGCCGTGAGGATAATCACCGGCTCATCCTGGACACAGAATCGGCTCATCAGAAAGCCTGTCCACAAATCCAGGGTCTGAATAGTCTCGGTCAAATCCTCAATGGACGCCGGCGAGCCGTCGGACTTGGCGATACGCAGACCGATCTGCCCGAGGTGCAGGCGATGGGGATTGGCTCTCAGCCAATTCGCGGCGGGCGAGTACCCGCCCGAAGGAGCCCCGCCCGCGGCGTAGGGGACCTCGCGCCCCGCAACCGTGTAGCGGTTCATCGCATCGGCGAGCGTGTAGCCCTCCGTGTTCGGCAGGCTGTGCCAGCCCCACTGGGAGAGTGTGCCCAGCGATATGCCCTTGCGATGGTAGTCGGGGAACGTCTGAAGGCCCGTGATGTCCGCGGTGAAGGCGAACTCCCCGTTGCCGACACTCAGCGGGGTCAGGGGATCGGGTTTGTCGAGCGTGACATTGTGCCGTGTTACCCAGGCGTGCCGGTCGATCCGGGCGGACTCGCCTGCCCGGACGAGGACGCACCCTCCCAGCACACCCATCACCGCCAGAATCCTGCAACGAGTTGTCAGGGTTCCTGGAGACATTGCAACTCTCTGCTTACGGCCCTGCGGTGACCCGTGACGACCAGGCTCCGATCCGACCGCACTTCGACAACCGCGTAGGAGTTGTTCTCTTGGCCTTGGCCCTCCACGACGCCCTTGAGCGTGTAGTAGTGGATTCCCTCGATGCCGTTATAAGCCCCTGCGTGATGATGTCCCTGGAACACCGCGACGACCTTGCCCGACTCCTGAAGAACCGCGCGGACCTCGGCCGCGTTGTTCACATAGAGATCGCCGGCTCCATCGAGCAACTGGTGAATGAAGACGATGACCGGCCCTCGCGACGTTGCCAGGTCCTGTCTGAGCCAGTCAATCTCGTGACGTGGGATATTCGCATCGGTCCAGTCGAAGTTGCCGCGATCGTAGTCGGCGCCGTCGGCCTTGTAGTTGGCGTCGAGCACAACGCAGTGCAGACCTCGCACGCCGAACGAGTAATAAGTTCGGCTCGGATCGATGCCTGTGTTCTCGACGTTCTGGAGGAACTGCCCTTTCGAGATGCAGTCTGCATCGTGATTTCCGAGCACGTGGTATCGCGGGCCGGCGAAACCCTGAAACACCTTCTCGATCGTCCGCAGGTACTGCAGCGTTCTGCTCTCGACGGGCGGCCTGTCCTCGTCCTTCAGATCGCCCAGCTCGACGAGAAAGTCCACTCGTTCCGCGTTCATCCGCGCGACGCATTCGGCCAGCTTGTCCAGCGACTCGCGATAGAACCGCGTGCCCGCCGGCTCGGTATCGGCATAGTGACAATCCGTGACGATCCCGAACCGGACCGGCCGGCGACGGCCCACCGACAGGCCGCCCGGCGCACACGACGACGAGACGAGAGCCGTTCCCGCAGCCACGGCCGCCGCCGATTGCAGAAGCGCCCGGCGCCCGATTTCCCGTGATGACTTTGATCGCACATTCTCACTACAGTCGTTCTCGTTCATCCTGCTCACGCACAGTACTCCTCAAGCGCCGCGTACGGAAACCGAAGCGAAACCACGCGGTTCCCACAGGCCGTATTGTAGCGGACGGTCCCACTATCGGACAGCCTGTTCCGATCCCAACATGGAATCGAGTAGTGCGAAAAGCAGTTTCCCGGTGTGAGCGATTTGATCGAACTGTGCCAGAATTCGATCTCGGCTCTGGATGAACGGCGCCTCGGTCAGCTCGTCGGCACAGTGGGCGAGCATGCTGTGGATGCTGTCGGCGGTGTACTCCAGATGGAATTGCAGGCCGACGGCGCGTCCGGCGTACTCGAACGCCTGGTTGGGACATGCATCGCTCTGCGCCAGGCGTCTGGCGCCGGGCGGGATGTCGAAGGTGTCGCCGTGCCAGTGGAAGGCATTGAACTCGGCAGGCACGCCCTTGAAGAGAACCGAGTCACGGGCCTCCGGAGTGAGACGGACGGGGAACCACCCAATCTCGATGTGAGGGTTCTGCACCACCTTGCCGCCCAGGACATCGGCCAGGAGCTGGGCGCCGAGGCAGACGCCAAGGATCGGAACGCCCTTGACGACGGCCCGCTCAATGAACGCCTTTTCTCTCTTGAGCCAGGGGTGGTTGCGGTATTGGTAGACGTTCATCGGCCCGCCCATAATCGCGAGCAGGCCCACCTCGTCGATCTCGGGCAGCGGCTCGTTCTCGTAGAGCCGTGTTTGGGTTACGACATGGTTGCGGCTCTCCGCCCAGACCGCGATGTTGGCGGCATCCTCGAACGGCACGTGTTGCAGGTAGTGGACTCTCATAGGCAGCTCACTTCGACGATTCGGGGATTCCCACGACGGGCCAGCCGTCGTCGGTCCAGGTCAAGGGTCGGAGGGCGTACTTCGAGACGCCCCAGGGGGTGCTGCCGTCGTAGAAGTGCATCCCGAGCCAGTACTGATCGCCCTTCTTGAGGATGCCGGCGTGGCCCGGCCCGATGAACGGGCCGTCCGTGTCGAGCAGGAGAGTGCCGCCGCCTTCGAGCATGTCCTTGTCCTCCTTGTCCAGGTAGGGCCCGGTGACCGTCGGGCTGCGTCCGACTCGCATGTTGTATGTGCTGTTGACGCCCCGACAGCACATGCCCCAGTTCAGGAACAGGTAGTACGCGCCGTTGCGATAGTAGAGGAACGGCGCCTCGATGGAATCGTAATGCGCCAGCGCGTGGATCGGGGAATCCGGGGCGATCCGTTTGCCGGTGGCGGGATCGAGCTGGATCAGCTTGATGCCTCCCCAGAAGGAGCCGAAGGCGAGCCACAAGTTGCCGTCAGCGTCCTGCGTCACCGCAGGGTCGATGGTGTTGAAATCGTCGCGCGGGCTCGACTGGATCACGATGCCGCCGTCCTTCCATTCGTAGGCAGGATCGCACGGGTCGAGCGTCACGTTCGTCGCCAGTCCGATGGCGGAGGTGTTCTTGCCGAAGGTCGAGACGGAGAAGTAGAGCAGGTACCGATTGCGAAAATGGATGACGTCCGGCGCCCAGAAATCCAGGCCGCCGCGATTGCCCGGCACCGCCTGGGCCACCCACTCGGGTGACTTCGTGAACGTCTGCGGCCCGCGGGTCCACGTGACGAGGTCCTTCGAGCAGTAGCTGGGCGTGCCTCGACCGGTGCAGAAGATCCAGTACTCGTCCTTGCACGGGACGATGGTGGACGGGTCGTGGACGCGAATCCCGCGACTGCCCAGTTTGAGCACGTGGGCGACCGCGTTCGGATCGGCGGGAGGTTCCGGCGGGCGGCCCGGCCGGGAAGGGCCGACAGGCTGAGCCCACCCCGTCGCCGCCGCGGAGAGGATTGCACCCAACACAATCCAAGAACAAACTGCGATCTTCATAACGACCTCAGACAAATCGCGGCGTTCGTAGTGACGCCGTGAGGCGTTCTCCGTAGCATGGGCGTCCCGCCCATGATTCCGGATCACGGGCAAGATGCCCGTGCTGTGAAATGCCCCTACGGGCACACTACAAGGACATCGGTGGGCACAGCCCACCGATCCGTCACTTCACGGATTTCAGGATCGCGCAACCGAAGATGCCGCCGGCGGTCATGCCGGGATGGGCCTGGAACCTCACGGTCACGCCGGTCTTGTTCTCGACGAGGTCCTTGGGCAGCGGATAGGTCTCATCATAGAACACGCCGGGCTTGTTGTTCTCCAGCTTCTTCGTGACGATCTTGACGTCGTCCACGAGGATGTCGAACTCGCGCCCGCCGGCATCGCTGCCCCAGTAGCCGATGCGAAGCTCCTGCGGGACCTCCGACAGCACCTTGAGCGTGTACGAGAACCAGCCGCCTTCGCTCGCGTGGCGCCACGCCCGCCCGAAGTGGAGCCCGGAGGCGGTTCGTTCGCCCTTCATCGCGTGGGCACGCTCGGACCGCGGATCGCCGATCGCGACCTCGTCCACCGTCCGCAGCTTCAAATCGCGCTGGAGCTTCTGCTCCGCGAGGGATTGCTCGTGTTCCGGGCTGCCCTTGCGGAAGACCCGCCAGTAGATCGCGTATCGCTCGCCAAAGAGCTGATGGTACGGCACGAGCGTGATGTTCTTCTCCAGCCCGACGGTGCGGAAGGTCGGCGGATTGTCGGAGACCTTCTCGATGCACGTCGTGAGGTCGTCGCTGTCGGCCAGCAGGACCGGCGCCTCGGCGATCCGGTCTCGCGGGAACTGGTACCATTGGTCCTTCAGGTAGACCACGTCGTCGGTGAGTCCCTCGTTCCCCAGCTTGCCGGCCAGGACGAGCGGGCCGTACGTGAAGGCGACGACTGTCTTGTCGTCGGGCATCGGCGCGACGCCCAGGCTCATGGGCATCGGGATATCGAGCCGGTCGCCATCGGCCCACGTCCTTCGGATGGCCAGGTAGCTCGAAGGCCGGGCCACCGCGGAGAATGGCTTGCCGTTCAACGTCACTGCGACGCCCTGCCTGGCCCAGGCCGGGACGCGGACGCGAAGCACAAACTCCTTGGGCCGTTTCGTATGGATCGTCAGCGACGTGGCCGGCTCGTCGGGCCATCGCGTCTCCTGGCGAATGCGGACACCCTTGTCGGCCCAGTTCAGCTCCGACGCGATGAACAGGTTCACAAAGACTCCATCCTCGTCGTGATAGTAGATCGTGTCGCCGTACTTGGCGTGGTTCTCCATCCCGGTCCCGGTGCAGCACCAGAAGCACTCGGTCGGCAGGTTGTAGGTCTTCCAGCGTCCGGTAGCAAGCGGGACGAAGTACATCATCATCCCGGTCTTCGGGTCCTGCGTGCTCAAGATGCTGTTGAACAGCGCCCGTTCATAATAGTCCATGTACTCAGCCTTCGGCTCCCAGGAGAACAGGCGCCGCGTGAGCTTGAGCATGTTGTAGGTGCAGCAGGTTTCCTGCGTGTGGTCGCCGAGTTCCGTGGCCAGTTGGTCGGGATCGGTCCGCCAGTGCTCGTCGTTGCTCGTGCCGGCCGTGCAGTAGCAGCGATGCCCGACGACCTGATGCCAGAAGTACTCAGCAATCCAACGGTCCCGGGTGTCGCCCGTCATTTCATACTGCCTTGCGGTCCCGATCACATTCGGAATGAACGAGTTGACGTGCTGGCCCTTGAGCTGGTCCCTTCCGGCCGCAAGGGGCTCGACATACGTCCGCTGCACGAAACGCCGGGACAGGGCCAGGTGGTCCGGGTTGCCGGTGATCGCGTAGAGATTGGCGAGCGCCTCGTTCATGCCCCCCTGCTCGGTGCTGTTGAGCATCTGCTGCATCTGCTCCTCGGAGAGCTTGTCGCAGCGTCCCTTGCACCAGCGGGCCATGCCTTCGAGGATCTCCAGTGCCTGCCGATTGCCGCAGTACTCGTATGAATCGAGCAGGCCCGCCAGGATCTTGTGCAGCGTGTAATACGGCGCCCACACCTGCTGGCGGTTCTCGACGCGATCGATGAACGACTCGGGATAGGCGCTGAGGTAGCCGCTGGCGCCCAGGGCCTTCTGGCACTTCGCCAGTTCTGCGACGATCCCATCGACTCGTGTCTTGAGCTGCTCGTCGCCCGTGCTGGCGTACATCATGGCGCAGGCGGAGAGATAGTGTCCCAGGGTATGGCCGCGAAGCTCGGAGCCTTCCCAGCCGGTATACGCCCGTCCCGGCGCGGGGAGGCCCGCGGTGACTCGGAATCCGTGCAGCAGCCGGTCCGGCTCGAGCGACAGCAGGTACTGTCGGTCCCGTTCCATCGTGTCCTTGAACGGCCCGTCGAGCAGCCGCACGTCCGGCAACGAGAACGCCCGGGCCTTTAGTGGAACAACAGGCTGACTTCCGCTCGCCTGCAGGTTCCACGACACGACACCAAGACATATGAACAACGAACACAAGCGTCTCACAGCTAACCTCCCACCTACAAAGGGTACTCATTGCCACGCGACAGCGGCAGTACGCCGTCCACGTTAATCTGGGGACCGGCCAAGTCTGTGTCGAGGGCATCTTGCCCGCGACACGTTACGCTAATCGTGCCCAACATTTTAGGACGGACAGCGTAGTAGGGTGCGCTGTGCACACCGCTTCACTTCGCAACTGTCACGACAATCACTCCCGCCGACAGGGCCGGCATCTCGGCCAGGACCTTGCCGCCATCGACTCGGACCGCGAGCTTCTCCGGCTTGACGCGGTTCGGCTCTGCCAGCGTGTTCCTCGCACTGAGACTGCCCGGCGCGACGACCTGCGCCGTCGCGGACGCACCGGCGGACACGGCAAGCTCAAGGGCGACCTTCTCACCTTTCGGATTGACCACCTTCACGATCACGGCGCCATCCGCAGGCCGGCGGGTGGCGGAGACGTTCAGCGGGCCGGCCTCGCCGGAGATCCCGATCCGCTCGGGGGCGTAATGGTCCCGCCAGAGCTTCATCACCACGTAGTTCGGCGCCGGGAACCACGACGACTGATCGAAGTTGATGAAGGCGTTGTCCCACGCGGTCGCGGAGACGTGCCTGAGGAACAGGGCCGGACCGCCGATCTCCAGGATGTCGCCGCACCGCTCGAAGGCGTTGAGCAGCCCGCCGCAATAGAGGCCCGTCCGCCAGTCCGTGCTCTGGGCATTCCATTCGGACACGTAGATCTTCAGATTCGGATTGGGCGACTTTGCGATCAGTTCGCCGATCTCGCGGAAGAAGGCCTCATACCGGCGCGGGCCCTCAACGAATTGGCCCGGGTCCTCGTAGTGGTGGATGCTGAGGTAGTCCAGGACTCCCGCGCAGCGTTCGATGATCGCGCGGTTGTACGGCATTCCCTCGCGGCTGTCGCGCCCCATGCCGCCGCTGCCGCAAGCCGCCAGCTTGATCGAGGGGTCGGCCTTCTTCATCAGCGGCGCGATCCGCAAGACCAACTCCGCGTACCGATCCGCAGACGTGTGCCAGGTCTCGTTGTCAATCTCCCAGTACTTCACGTTGTACGGCTCGCGATGGCCGTTGGCGGCGCGGACCTTGCCCCACGTCGAGTCGGCCGGCCCGTTGCAGTATTCGATCCAGTCCAGGACGTCCTGCGTGTAGTCGTGCGTCTCGGAATCGTTGTTCCACGAGGGGAAGCCCACGTTGACGACAATCAGAGGTTCGGCCCCCACGCGCCGGCACATCTCGATGAACTCGTCCGTGCCGAAGTTGTAGACGTCGAGGTCGTCCCAGATCTCGCGAGGGTGGGGCAGTCGCTTGTATTGCGGCCCGATCCCCTGCTTCCACTGGTATGACGACGCGAAGCACCCGCCGGGCCAGCGAATCACCGGCGGCCGAAGGTCCGCGACCGCCTGCAGCAGGTCGGGACGGAAACCGCCCTTCTGTGCCCAGCTCTGGGGCATCAGGCTCACCTGATCGATCCAGATCTCGCCGGTCCCTGGGGCACCCACGCGCAGTTCCGCATTCGTGCTGGACCAGTCCGGCTTGAGCGAGAACTTGAACTCCTTCCATTGTGAAGACGGGGCATCAAGCTTCTGCGTAGTCCTCTGCCCGCCATCACTCACGAGCTGCACCGCCAACCCATCGTCCGCGGTCCCCCGTGCCCAGATTGAGCCTTCGTACACCTCGCCGGCCCGGATGCAGAAGCCGGTCTGCGACAGTCCACCGCCGCCATCGGAGTCAAGGACGATCTTCTGCGACGTACTGCTGTTGAGAGGATTCGTGTGATCGAGGTACACCTTGGCGTCGCCGCCCTGTTTCCAGAACATCGCGGCGTTCTCCAGCGTCAGACTTTTGGGCAGACCCTCATACAGGACGGTCCCGTCCAGGGCCTTAACCTTGAGGTTGCGGAACGCCGCCTGTGTGGCCCACGTGCCGATGCCCACCTTGCCCGACAGGTGCGCCTGCTGGTCGTCCGTGTAGTCAATGACGAGATCGTCGCCGAGCCAGATCCGGAAGTGAGGGCCCTCACAGCGGATCTTGATCGTGTACCATTTGTCCGATTCGACCCGCCCTCGCGGCTGAGGTCCGACGGCCCCCCAACGGCTCTGGCTTGCCAGTCCCCGCTCGATGGCATGACGCTCATTGCTCCAGCCGCCCAGGTTGGCCCAATAGAACTCGTTGTCGTTCTTGACGCGGAACAGGATCAGAAAGCCCTCCTGCCCTCCGGTCTTCTTCGCTTCCAGAGTATACTCATAGTCCTTCCAACCGGGGTCGCCGAAGGTCAGACGGACGTTCGTGCCCATCCCCTCCTGGACGACCGCGCCGTCCTGGACCGTCCACTGCCCGGATGCGCTCTGCTCGAAGCTGCGATTCCAGACCAGATCGCCCCACAGACCGCCGTTGCAGGAACGGTAGATGTGCTCGAGGAAATGCCCGTACACCTTCTCATCCACCTTGTTCACCACGGTCCCGGGATCGACCGTCAGACGAATCGTCTGCTGGGCCGAGACCGAGATCGACAACGCCGCAACCGCCACCATCAACATGACCACGTTCTTCATGCGTCCAAACCTCCCTTGGGCAAGAATCCGAAATCCGAAATCCGAAACAAATCCAAAAGATCGAAATTCGAATGATCGAAACGCGAACGCCACATCGGATGACCCGTTCTGAATTTCGAGTTTTGGTCATTCGTGCTTGTTTCGGATTTCGAGATTCGAATTTCGTGTTTTCCCTATCTGGGTGCATGCTTCTTGCGGTAATCCCGCAGGCTCATCCCCGTCTCCTTGCGGAAATAGCGGGCGATGTGCTCGACGCCGTCGAAGCCCGCGTGCAGTGCGATCTCCGTGATGTTCATGTCCGTTCCGATGAGCAGTTGCACGATGTTGTTCACGCGGACCCGTCGGATCTCCTGGTGCACCGACCGGCGCACGATCGACTTGAACCGCTTCTCCAGCACGCGCCGGGACACATTCGTCGCCTCCACCACGTCGTCCACCTGGATCAGCCGGTTCGGATTGCGGCGAATGAACTGCAACGCCGCGGACACGTCCGGATCGCTCATCGCCAGCACGTCCGTCGACATCCGCGTCACGATGTGCGTCGGACTGACCGGGATCGCCTGGCCCGCCATGGCTTCGCCCTGCATCATACGGTCCAGCAGACGGGCGGCCTCGTATCCGGCCCCTTCCGTGTTCAGCGAAATGCTCGAGATGGGCGGGTCCGCCAGGTCGCAGACCAGCACGTCATTGTCCACGCCCAGCACCGCCACCTGGTCGGGCACTTCGCAGCCCGTCAGCTTGCAGGCCTCAACCACCTGCAGGGCGCGGTCGTCGTTGCAGCACATCACCGCGACGGGTTTGGGCAGCGACCGCAGCCAGTCGGCGATCAGATTCTGCTCGTTCCGGTCGTTCCTCGGCGGCCGGCCCTCGGGCGTCGCAGGACGGTGGTACACGCTGACCTCGAAGCCCGCCTGGGCCAGTCGCTGAGCGAAATGATCGCCCCGCCCGCGAGACCAGGCGAAATCGTTCAATCCGCAGTAGGCGAAGTGCTGGAACCCGCGGTCCAGGAAGTGCTCCGCCGCCATGGCGCCGATGGCATGACTGTCCGTGATGATCGCGGGAAAGGGCGCATAGCTCTCTTTGTTGTGCTGTGCGAAGACCACAGGGATGCCCGAGTGGGCCAGACCCTCGACCACGCCCACATCGCGAACGATGGCGCCGTTGATCTTGAGGTGCTTCCACTCCGGCAGCGACGAATCCAGCGCCCCGGGCCAGCGATACACCCGCCAGGGCCCGTGTACTCTGGAATACTTGGCGATCCCGTGCAGCAGACCGCGCCCGAACTCCCGTGCGGTCTCCACGAACAACAGCACGGAGGGCGTCTCCGCGGGATGGGACGACTTCGACCGTTTCTCCACAATCTCATCGACCATACTGTACGCCTTATCCACGCAGTTCTCCTCTACGTTGGCCGGGCCGGCTGCGCCGGACCCTCATGGACTTCTTGCCTCATCCCTGGCCATAGTAGGCTCCCTTGCCGTGTTTTCTCAGGTAGTGGCGGTCCAGCAGCGCCTGACTGATCGGCTGCTGCTGCGGGTTCACCAGGATCGTGCCGAATGCCATCTTCGCCACCTGCTCCAGGACCACCGCGTTCTCGACCGCCTTTTCCGGCGTGGCGCCCCACGTGAACGGACCGTGGTTGGCGACGAGCACCGCAGGGATCTGCATCGGATCGGCGCCCGCGAATCGGCGGATGATGACCTTGCCCGTGTTCTCCTCGTAGGGACCCGCCACCTCTTCATCGGTCATCGGATCGGTCACGGGGACCGGGCCGTAGAAACCGTCCGCATGGGTCGTGCCGAAGCACGGGATGGCGCACCGGGCCTGCGCCCACATCGTTGCATACATCGAGTGCGTGTGGCAGATTCCGCCCACCTTCTCGAAGCTCTTGTACAGCTCGACGTGCGTCGGCGTGTCGGACGAGGGCTTCAGCTTGCCTTCGACGACCCGCCCGTCGAGATCCACGAGCACAATGTCCTCGGGACGCATGTCCTCGTAGCGCACGCCGCTGGGCTTGATCGCAACGATGCCCGCCGCACGGTCGATGGCGCTGACGTTGCCCCAGGTCAGGACAACCAGGCCGTGTCGCTGCAGATCCAGGTTCGTTTCATACACTCGCTGTTTGAGCTTCTCGTACATGGCGACACTCTCAATCCTAGAACTCACCACAGAGACACAGAGATCACAGAGGTTTGGAGAACGAACAAGTGCGTACTTCCTCACCATTCTTGCCTTCTCTGGGTCCTCCGTGTCTCTGTGGTGAAAGATCTACGTGTTTGCCTTTTCTTTGATCGCCAGCAGCTCTTTCATCACGTCGCCCATAGCCAGGACCTTGCCTTTGATCCCGAAGCCGTCGTGCAGACGCTTGTAGACCTTGTACAGCTTCTGATAGACCTTGTGATGGGCGGCAATCGGCTTGAACGTCTGGGTCTTGATCCCGCACATGGCCGCCTGGGCCTTGCCGAAGGTCGGGTACGCACCGCCGACAACCGCCGCCGCGACCGCCGAGCCCAGGGCGCAGGTCTGCGCCGACCGGCTGATCTTCATCTCTCTGCCCGTCACGTCCGCGTAGATCTGCATGAGCATGGCGTTCTTTTCCGCGATGCCGCCGCAGTTGACGATCTCGGAGATCTTCACGCCGAACTCCTCGAACCGATTGATGATCGTCAGGGCGCCGAACGCGGTCGCCTCGATCAGCGCCCGGTAGATCTCCTCGGGCTTCGTGTGCAGGGTCTGGCCTACCAGAAGGCCGGTGAGACGCTGATCGACGAGGATCGTGCGATTGCCATTGTTCCAGTCCAGCGCGAGCAGGCCGGATTGCCCGGGTTTCAGCTTCGCCGCCTTCTCGGTGAGGGCCGCGTGCGAGCCGGCTTCCTTGCCGCCGGGCTGGAGGTAGTTCACGAACCAGTTGAAGATGTCCCCCACCGCCGACTGGCCAGCCTCCAGGCCATAATAGCCCGGCAGGATCGAGCCATCGACGATCCCGCAGATGCCCGGGATGTCCGGCAGGCTCGCGTCGCTGGGCGAGACCACCATGTCGCACGTGCTCGTCCCGATGATCTTGACCAGCACGCCGCTCTTGATGCCCGAGCCCACGGCGCCCAGGTGCGCGTCGAACGCGCCCATCGCGACGGGAATCCCCGCAGGCAGGCCCAGCTTGCCCGCCCAGGCGCTCGTGAGCTTTCCCGCGGCCTGGTCTACCGCATAGGTCTGGTTGCTCAGGGTCTTTCGCAACTGGCCGAGCTTCAGATCGAGCTGCGAGAGGAACTCCGCGTCGGGGTAGCCGCCCCAGGAGTCGTTGAACATGGCCTTGTGACCGGCCGCACAGCGGCACCGCTTGATCTGGTCCGGATGATCGGTGCCCGTCAGGACCGCAGGCAGCCAGTCCGCGTGTTCGACCCACGTATAGGCGGCGTCGTAGACCATCGGGTCCACGCGCAGGCAGTGCAGGATCTTGCTGAAGAACCACTCGGAGGAGTAGGTCCCGCCGCACTTCGCCAGATACTGCGGCCGCTCCCGTTTCGCCAGCTCGGTGATCTCGGCGGCCTCCGCATACCCGGTGTGGTCTTTCCAGAGCCAGGCGTGGGCGTTCGGATTGGCCTTGAACGCGTCGAGCATCGCCAGGGGCGTGCCGTTGCCGTCCACCGGCAGAGGCGTCGAGCCGGTCGTATCGACCCCGATTCCCACGATGTCCTTCGGATCGAAGGCGGGCTCGGCCTTCTTTGCCTGGGCGATCGCGCCGACGATGGTGACTTCCGCGCCCTTGAGGTAGTCCGCGGGATTCTGGCGGGCGAGGTTGTGGTCCGCGGGATCCAGGAGGATGCCCGCCTGGCCCGTTTCATACTCGTAGACGCACGTTCCCAGCTCCCGCCCGTCGGCGGTATCGACAATCACACAACGCACGGAGTTCGTGCCGTAATCCAACCCTATCGCACACTTCATGTCACATCCCCTTTATCGCACCACTCGCAAGCTCTTGCTTGTCGCTTCGCGTTTCACGATCCATGCGGCACGCTCCGTCAGCCGCTGAAGTAGATG
>DAOQWL010000012.1:0-92167 GCA_035342095.1 Sedimentisphaerales bacterium
GACCTCGAGAACCCGCTGGCGGCGGTCCAAATGGGCCTGATCTACGTCAATCCGGAAGGCCCGAATGGCAACCCGGACCCGATCGCGGCGGCCAAGGATATCCGCGAGACCTTCGCCCGCATGGCGATGAACGACGAGGAAACCGTCGCCCTCATCGCAGGCGGCCACACCTTCGGCAAGACCCACGGCGCGGGCCCTGCGTCCCACGTGGGACCTGAGCCCGAAGCGGCCCCCATCGAGCAGCAGGGTCTGGGCTGGAAGAGCAGCTTTGGCTCCGGCAAAGGCGGCGACACGATCACCAGCGGCCTGGAAGTCACCTGGACCAGCACGCCCACGAAGTGGAGCAACAACTTCTTTTGGAACCTGTTCGGCTACGAATGGCAACTGACCAAGAGCCCGGCCGGCGCGCATCAGTGGATCCCCAAGGGCGGCGCAGGCGCCAATTCGGTGCCGGACGCGCACGACAAATCGAAGCGCCACGCACCGGCCATGTTGACCACGGACCTCGCATTGCGGTTCGACCCAGCCTATGAGAAGATCTCGCGACGTTTCTACGAGAATCCGGACCTGTTCGCGGACGCGTTCGCCCGGGCGTGGTTCAAGCTGACGCACCGCGACATGGGTCCGCGCTCGCGCTACCTCGGTCCCGAGGTTCCGGCCGAAGAGCTGATCTGGCAAGACCCCATCCCCGCGGTCAATCACAAGCTGATCGATGCACAGGACATCGCCTCCCTCAAGAGCAAGATCCTCGCTTGCGGCCTGTCCGTCTCGGAGCTGGTTTCGACCGCCTGGGCGTCGGCGTCCACCTTCCGCGGGTCCGACAAGCGCGGCGGTGCCAACGGCGCCCGCATTCGCCTGGCGCCGCAGAAGGATTGGGAGGTCAACCAGCCTGCCCAACTGGGGAAAGTGCTCAAGACCCTGGAGGGCATCCAGAGCGCGTTCAACAAGGCGCAGTCCGGCGGCAAGAGAGTGTCTCTGGCGGACCTGATTGTTCTGGCCGGTTGCGCGGGGGTCGAGCAGGCCGCGAAGAATGCCGGCTGCAAGGTGACGGTCCCCTTCACGCCGGGACGCATGGATGCCTCGCAGGGGCAAACCGATGTAGCCTCCTTCGCCGTGCTCGAACCGAAGGCAGACGGCTTCCGCAACTACCAAAAGGCCCGTTGTGCTGTCTCGGCCGAGGAACTGCTGGTCGATAGGGCACAACTCCTGACCCTGACGGCGCCCGAGATGACCGTGCTCGTGGGCGGCATGCGAGTCTTGAACGCCAACTTCGGGAAGTCTCCGCATGGCGTCTTCACGAAACGGCCCGAATCGCTCACCAACGATTTCTTCGTGAATCTGCTCGATATGAGCACGGTGTGGAAGCCAACCTCCAAAGATGCTGACGTGTTCGAGGGTCGTGATCGCGTAACGGGCGAACGGAAGTGGACCGGCACCCGCGTAGACCTGATCTTCGGCTCAAACTCCCAGCTCCGGGCCCTCGCGGAAGTCTACGCCTGTGAGGATTCCCAGGACAAGTTCGTGCGCGACTTCGTCGCAGCGTGGAACAAGGTCATGAACCTCGACCGTTTCGACCTGGTCTGATCGGTGTGTGGATGTCGATATCCTTCTGTGTGACCACAGAATCCAATAGCCAACTCAACTGAAAGGAGAATCGCTAATGTGTAATGAGAACCGATTGCCGTTGATCGGCGAGAAGGCCCCGTCGTTCAAGGCGGAGACCACCCAAGGGCCCATCAACTTCCCTGATGATTTCAAGGGCAAGTGGGTCGTGTTCTTCTCGCACCCGGCCGACTTCACACCGGTCTGCACCACGGAGTTCATGACCTTCGCCTCCATGCAGCCCGAGTTCGAGAAGCTCAACTGCAAGCTGCTCGGACTGTCCATCGACAGCACGTTCAGCCACATCGCCTGGCTGCGGACTATCAAGGAGAAGATCGAGTACAAGGGCATGAAAGGCGTCGAGGTGAACTTCCCGGTCATCAGCGACCTGACGATGGAGGTGTCCAAGGCGTTCGGCATGCTCCAACCGGCCGCCAGCAGCACCCAGGCAGTGCGGGCGGTGTTCATCATCGATCCGAATGCCGTCGTCCGGGCGATTCTGTACTACCCGCTGAGCAACGGGCGGAACATGGACGAAGTCAAGCGGCTGCTCGTCGCGATGCAGCACTCGGACCAGCACAAGATCGCCACCCCGGCCAACTGGCAACTCGGCGACGACGTGATCGTGCCGCCGCCGGGCTCGTGCGGCGCAGCCAAGGAGCGGGTCGAGAAACCCACGGCCGATATGAAGGTCCTCGACTGGTTCATCTGCCTCAAGAAGTGCCCGCACGGCAGCAAATAGGCCGGGATGACCCGTAGTGCTTCCTGCCGCTGTACGTGTTCTGTGGCAGCCAGATGAGACAAGCGGTGGGCAGCCTATCGGCGTATGGCCTGTTCGGAGTTCCGCGGTTACGCGGTCTGCACCCGCCTGAAGGCGGAACTCCAAAGGGTGTCCGCCACGTTTGCCCACTATCTCAAGATGGACAGCGTACTGGGCGCCGACACCGAGTTCCATGCTCTTGCACTTTCCGTCTGCAACCCGCCGCAGCCTCTGCGGCAGGAAGAGCCTGGATTCCCGCTTCCGCGGGGATGACAAGAGAATGGACATCGCGGCCGGCCAAATGGCGACGCGGTCGTGCCCGACGACTCTTCTTCGCGTCATTCGCGCGTCACTTGGTCTTGGGCTCGCCCTCGCCGGAGTCCGCGTCGCAATCGTACGTCCAGATCCGGATGCGGATGCTGGTCACCAGATCGACCGCGCTGTACGGGGCGGACAGGGTGACCGTGGAGTCCGTCAGGAAGCCGTAGGAGAACGTGGAACCGAGGCCCTGGTTGGTCAGGTTGGGCCCGGCGATTCCGGAGACCTTCCACTGGAGATCGATCACGTAGTTGTCCGTGTCGCCGCCGAGGTTGTGGACCAGAATCACGCCGTAGCGGTCGCTGGGGTCGCCGAAGGGCGTGACGATCCAGCCGCTGTTGTAGGCGGGTCGAGGGAAACAGGAGACGCTGGCCGTCGTGCCGCTGTCGATCCGGATGTCGTCATAGTAGACCGAGGACGCCTCGTTCGCGAACAAGTCGATGGCTTGGAGCGTGCCGTGCAGGTCGTCGTCCCACTCGCCGACCGCGATCTGCGTGCCGTTGTAGTACTCCTCGAACGTGTTGGCGGACAGATCGATGACGAGCCGGATCTCGACCCACTGGTCAAATGCGATCCTCGCTCCGCTGCCGGTGTCGCCGGAGAAAGGCATGATGGCCCCCGTCGCCAGATTGTACTGCGTCTGGATGGACCAGTCGTAGGGCCCGCTGTCATTGTAAGTATTCAGCAGGATGAAGTAGCTGAGGCCGCTGGAATGCGAGGGAACGTACTGCCAGGCGGTGAGGACCCACTTGCCGCCGGACAGGCGGAACTCGTGCACGAGATCGGAGTCGCGCGCGATCTCGACGGACTGCCTGCCGCCGTGGGCGTAGAGGTTGGAGACCAGGGCGCCGGCCGACGCCGAGTTGTTCCAGCCCTTCCATCCGCCCTGGCCGTGCAGGTCGGTCCCGGCGGCATACGATTCGAAGTCCTCAGAGAATTCGCTCGCCCACGCGCCGCCCGCCAGGCCCAATAGAACGATGAATGCCGAAACCGCGATTTGCCTTTTCATGATCAACCCCTTTCCTGAAAGGATGAACGGGTACATTGCCGTCGCCCCATATCATCTCTTATAGCAGAAACGACGGCCTCTGTCAACGTAAACGCGGGCGTGCCCCTCCGAGGGGGCGCAATTCGTGTTTGTCGGCAGGTTCTTCCAACCCCCTGGGAATCGACCCCTTTCACAGCAAACCAGAAACTACCTGCAAACTTGAACCGCACTCTTCAGAGCAGCCTGATGAGGGTTCGGCGTGTCGATCGCCTCTTCTGGGGCCGCGTCGGCACAGATTCTGCCTGGGCCGGCCCAGCGGATCTGGTAAAATGCACTCACGATCATCGATGACCGTTCGGACGGTTGGACTCATGTGGCATGAAATCATTGCTCGGGGCAGGACCTCTTTCGCGAGAGCCTACGCTGGCTGGCTGAGGGTGTGCAGTCGCTTTGCGCCGCGACGGTTGAGCCAAGTACACCTGGCCCGTCGGATCAAGGTGATCGCCCACCGCGGGGCCTCGCACCTGGCGCCGGAGAACACGCTGGCCGCCGTGAACCTGGCCTGGGAGCACGGCGCGGACATCGTCGAGGTGGACGTCCACCTAACGAAGGACGGGCGAATCGTCGCGATCCACGACCCGACCACTGAGCGGACCGCAGGCGCCGGTCTGGAGGTCGCGAAGACGCACTCCCGCCATCTGCGACGCCTGGACGTCGGCAGCCACAAGCACGAGGATTTCACGGGCGAGACCATCCCGTTCCTGGAGGAGGTCCTGGACACGATCCCGGCGGGCCGGCACCTGTTCATCGAGATCAAGTGCGGCCCGGAGATCCTGGCGGTCCTGAGCGAGGTCCTCGCACAGAGCGGCAAGCGGTCGCAGGTCGCGATCATCGGGTTTGACCTCCAGACCATGAAGGCTGCGAAACAGGTCATGCCGGACATTCCCGCCCACTGGCTGTGCGACAAGAAGCTCTGGCGGCCGTTCAGTCGCTCGCTGGCGAAGACCGCAAAGGAGCACGGACTCGACGGGATGAGCATCCACTGGTCCGGCGTAACGTGGCGGTTCGCCCAGGCGATGCGCCGGGCCGGCCTGAAACTCTACGCCTGGACGGTGGACCATCCGGCCGACGCCTCCCGCCTGCACGCGATGGGCGTGGACGGGATCACCACCAACCGCCCGGGGTGGCTCAGGAGGCACTTCCTCGCTCACCACAGCCGCGGAAAGACCCCCCAATGCGGGCCAAGGGCCCGACGCCAGACAGGCTCCGTGAAACGTGAAATGGGCGGGGATTAGCTGTTGACTCACGAAGGCAGCGACTGGTAGAATAGAAGCGTGACGGCTTTCTCGTCAGGATGGAGTGCAGGGTAGGTCGATCACCGTGGAAGAGGATCACATGGGTAGAGCGTAACGCTGTCGGCAGGCAGCGAACCAATATCATCTCTGTTTCTACTGGGAGGTTGGTTATGTATAGGAGAAGTGTGTGTGTGGCCTTGGTCTGCGCCCTGGGCGTGGCGTCCACGGCTTGTGGGAATCTGATCGGCTGGTGGACGTTCGACGAAGGGACCGGCACAGTCGCGGCAGATTCCAGCGGCAATGGAAACAACGGGACCTTCGTGGGCGCCCCGGTCTGGGTGACCGGCATGCAGAACGGCGCCCTGGAGTTCAACGGCAGTTCCTGCGTGGATTGCGGCAACACGGAGAAACTCGCCACGACGGGACCGATCACCATCGCCTGCTGGGTGAAGCCGACAGTGCTGTCGGGCGACAAGTCCTTCGTGGCCCGGGACGCGGGCTACGCGTTCAAAGCCTACGAGACGAGCCTGCGATTCACGACGCCCGGCATTCTCGACCACACAGCGACGAACACCGTCCTGGAGACGGGTGTCTGGCAGCACGTAGCCGTGACCTTCCAGCCGAGCACGACCAACGGCGCGATCTTCTACCTCAACGGAGGCGTAACCTCGCGCCTGACCAGCTCCGCACTGGCCGCAGGCACAGGCCCCTTCCGCATCGCCAACAACCAGTGGAGCCAATGGTACACCGGCGCCATCGATGACGTGCGGGTCTACAACCACATCCTGTCGGGCGGCGAGATCCTGGCGGCCATGGCCGGCGAGGTCTATCCCTTCGCGTCGGCAACAGCGCCCCAAGATGGTGCGATGGTCGCCTCGCAGCAGGTCACGCTGACCTGGAAGCCGAGCGAACTGGCGACGTCCCACAACGTCTATTTCGGCGACGGCAAGGACGCGGTGGCCGCTGCGACGGAGGCGGACACCGCCGTCTTCCTGGGCAACACCACCGCCACCAGTCTCGCCCTCGCGACCTCTGCGGCGGGGCTCCTGACGCCGGGCAAAACCTACTACTGGCGAATCGACGAGGTCAATCCCGACAATCCGGACAGCCCCTGGAAGGGCGCGGTATGGAGCTTCTCCGTTCAGCCGCTGGTCGCCTGGAGTCCCGTCCCGGCGGACGGAATCGCCTACGTCGACCCGGATCAGGATCTTTCGTGGCAGACCGGCACCGGCGCCCTGTTCCACACGGTCTATTTCGGCCAGAGCTTCGATGAGGTAGACGCCGCCACCGTGGGCGCGACGATGACCACCGGCACCACCTACGATCCGGGCCAGTTGGCCGCAGACACCACATACTACTGGCGAGTCGACGAGTTCCTCCCATCCGGCACGCAGAAAGGCGAGGTCTGGAGCTTCCGGACGCGACCTGCAATCACGGAGGTGGCCGATCCCAATCTCCTCGCCTGGTGGAAGCTCGATGAAGGCGAAGGCACGGCGGTCGCAGACTGGTCGGGCCACGGCCATCACGGCGCCCTCGCCGGCGGCGCGACATGGACCGCCGGTTTCCGCGGCGCCGCGCTGCAGCTCGACGGCGTCGATGACTGCGCCACCTTCGGCGCGCCCGCAGCCCTCTTTCTGCCGAGAAACTACACCTACAGCCTCTGGTTCAAAGTCGCCAAGAACATCTACGGCAACAGCGGCGCCCAGTATCTGCTGTGCTTCGGATCGCGAAGCGACCTGGTCCTGGGCATCGAGGACGGGGTCGGCATCAACGGCGATCTGTCCCTGCACTACTACGACACGACGCCCGGCTTCCAAGCCATCAGCGCCGGCAACATCATCTGGGACTCCGATGAGTGGCACATGGTCGTCGCGACCAAGGACAGCGCGGTCGGTCACAAGCTCTACCTGGACGGCAAGCTGAAGGCCGAGGACACGAACACGAAGAACGACAATTACAACACCACGCGGATCATCTCGATCGGCGCCCGAGCCTGGACCAACCCGAGAGTCGCCTTCTTCAAGGGGACCATCGACGAGGTCCGCGTCTACAACAAGGCTCTCACGGCGGGCCAGATCGACGATCTCCTCCGCGGCGACACCCTGATGGCACAGGACCCGTCGCCGTCGCGAGGCGCCATCGTGGACATCCGTGACGCGGTCGAACTGAGCTGGACCGCAGGGGACGGAGCCGCCTCCCACGACGTCTACTTCGGCACGGACCGCAAGGCCGTCGCCGCAGCCGACAAGACCTCGCCCGAGTTCCAGGGCAATCAGACCGGCGCCAGCCTCGATCTCGATGGCCTGGTGCAACTGGGCGGCGCCTACTACTGGCGAATCGACGAAGTCCAGGCCGACGGCAGCACATACGCCGGCGATGTCTGGGGCTTCACCGTGCCCGCCCACCTGGTCGTGGAAGATTTCGAGAGCTACACCAACGACGAGGACAACGGACAGGCCATCTACCAGACGTGGATCGACGGCGTCGAAAACGGGACCACCTCCTACGTCGGCTACGAGACCGCCGTCGCCGGCACATTCGGCGAAACGACCTTCGTCCATGGCGGTGGCCAGTCGATGCCCATGGACTACGACAACGTGAACTCGCCCTACTATGCCGAGGCGGTTCGCACCTTCGACAGCGCTCAGGACTGGACCGCCGCGGGTGTGAACACGTTGACATTGTTCGTCCGCGGACGCATCTACAACGGCCAGGGACCGTTCTACGTGGCCCTGGAGGACAGCAGCGGCAAGCTCGCCGTCGTGTACGACGACAAGGCGGTCAACTCGCCCCAGTGGATGCAGTTGGACATTCCGCTGTCCGAGTTCGCCAACGTGAACGCCGCCAAGATCAAGAAGATGTACATCGGCGTAGGCGAGCGGAAAGCTACGACCGCCGGCGGCGCCGGCAGGATCTTCGTCGACGACATCTGGGTGACGAACCAGTAAGGATTCGTCGCACAGGTTCGTTCAACGACATGAATCAGAGAACCGAGGCCCCGATGTCGAACGTCGGGGCCTCGGTCTTTTCTTCATGGGCAGGGAAGATAACGCCTCACGGCGTCACCACAAGCGGATTCGTCAGACGCAGCCTCTGCGGACTCCGCCGTCCGCGGAGAGAGCCAGAGTAACGTGTGCAACCGCCAGCAGCCTCGCGGCGCGCATACGCCCGCCTCCCATAAAACACGATGTGACACAACTAATAAATCCGATATTCCGTGGGCCGGCCCTGGCGGGGACCGTCGAACAGCATCAGGACAGTGACATGGTCGTCGGCCTCCTCCAGGATCGTCATGGCCTCCGCCTTGCCGCGAACGTCCGGGATGGGTCCGATCTTGTGCACCTCCGAACCCTTGCCGTCCCACGAGCACAGCAGGAACTCGCGATCCTCGTCGTAGTCCATGGATTGCGTGTACTTCTCCGAAGGCTCGGAGGCCGAGTTGCCTGCAATGATCAGGAACTCCGCACGACCCGCAACGATCTCGCGGATGCCGAACCCGGCGCCCAGGCGAAGCCTGTGGAGCACGTAGTTCGGCTGGGGATTGCCGCGGAACACATCGTCCGCCGGGATCTCCAGGACGAACGCATCCCCCTCCAGGTTCGGGCTTCGCAGTCCGACGAACAGACGCCCGTCCCGCACGGCCAGGCCCTCGATGTTCACCCCCCGCTGCTGGAGCGGTTGGCCGAAGTGCGGCCCGAGGACCGGGTCCGCGCGCAGCACGGCGGCAAGACTCGCCCGGTCCGGCGAAGCCGCTCGGACCGGCAGGCCCGTCGCCGGGTCCACCGTGAGACGAAAGACACTGAACCGATTCCCCTGCGGCAGACCCTCCTTCTTGGAGATCCCGTGCGAGCCGATGATGTAGTAGCGATTCCCCTCAGACGCGATGGCCTCCGTGTCGATCTCGTCGCCCGAGCGGGCCAGCGAAATCGTCTCGACGACTCGCAGCGTCCTGGCCTGACGAGACAGTTCAACCACCTGCACGTCGCGTGACTCATCGGCGCCGACGAGGCCGAATCGCTCCGAGATACAGGCCAGGCCGCTGAGATCCTGATCTTCCGCGACTTGCCCCCTGAACGACCATCGACCGGTCGGCTCGATTCGCGTCCAAGGCCGGGCTCCGCTGCGGGCCTTCTGCGACGGTTCTGCGGACTTCCCACAGGCCGGCACCAGCAGCAGGACCAGCGAAAGACAAAGAGAAACGATTCCCAACAGTGTCACTCGAATCCACTCAATGCCCATTCTGTCAACCTTCCGACATCCGGTGAGAAACGTCCTGTAGCAGACACAGTACTGCCAATGTACTCGCGCAGAGCGGCGGCGGCAAGGCTTGTTCCCGGTGCCTGTGGAGCCACCCGGGCGCCTTACCCGAAGTCCTACGCCCCATGGGAACATCAAGGGCCGACGAAACCTCGGAAAAATTTTCTCAGGTTGGTCCCAGAAACCCGCGTGCTGCATCCTCCAGCGCGGGTGCCGCGACATTTCTTCGCTTCCGAGCGGACCGGCGTCAAACTGTCTCTTGATTGTTGACAACCGTCGTGGTAGAATGAGTCAGATCCTTTATGGGGTGGTGCCAAGCTATGAATGAAATGCTTCTCGCTTTGTTCGTCATGCTGCTGTTCCTCCCGAGCATCGCGTCCAGAACGTAAACCCGGAATCCCCCAAGGTGTAGTGTGCTTTCGGGTACTGTTGCGGACCGGACGTCCCGGCGGTTGTGATCGTCCTGTTCAGACGCCCGGCACGTAGACACCCGATGGAACGCACCGCCATGCGTCCCTTTCATCCGGTTCCGTTGACCGGAATTGTCCCGCTACAGACACACGCCGCACGAAATCCGCCATCGAACTAATCTCGCTTGACAAAATGGGCGAAAGGATGCTAGGATGCTACCTGGATTGGCCTGTGTGTACTTCTCACTGTCCAGCAATGGACACCGGTTGCTGCGTCCCGGCCCGGAAGGGATGGATTCTTGGGTTGCGCTATCCCCTGGGGAACGGCGATGTACCGAAGCTCAGCCGGATGACGCGCGAGTTGAACGTATCGTGGGCTTCTGTTGACGACGATGACGTAACGGCGGAGGAGATCGGTGCGCGTGCTGTTGCCAACAGACAAACTGGAATGAGGGCAAGATTTTAGGAGGAACGCACATGAACAAGATAGTGTCGGTATTGATCGCTACATTGGCGTTGAGCACAATGGCGACAGCTTCTGACATAGCCATTTCCACACAGGCAAACTGGTGGACGCAAGAAGCGGCTGATCGCGAGATGCAGGAAATTGTGGACAACGTAAACGCTGCGTCCGTCGAACGATTCACAGCGAGCCAACAGGTCGCCCTGGCAGACTGGGTGAGGGATCACACCGGGGACGGCGTGTCGGACCTCTTGATCCTCTGCGGGCAGTGCCCTGCAACGATCTACGCACCGGGTAACACGCAGCCCGATGGCTCCCTGCTCGAGTTGTTCCTGGATGACGGCAACTGCATCATCAACACCGGCGACTGGATCTTCTACGTCGTCGATGGCGCCGGCACAAACGGTACGGCTGCATTGCCCTACGTCATGGACATTCCCAGTATGGACATGTGGGACGACGCCACGCCGGTTACTGTGACGGCCGACGGCGCGAAGTACACGCCGTCTCTGGTCAATTTCAACACGGACCGCGCCATTCACTTCGATGTGCTTCAGAACAACTGGTCTGCGGAACTAATTCTGGCTGTGGCCGCCGACAACAACAGAGCGGACCCCGTGATCCTTCACAACTCCGTGACGGGTGGTCGCATCGGCATCTTCTACCAGAAGTCTACCGATGACACTCTGCCTCGCGGCGAGGTCATGAGTGAATGGATCAACAACTGGTATCTCCCCAAGGTCGGCGCCCTTAATCCGCTCGCTCGCAGGCCCAGCCCGAAGATTGGGAGCGTGGTCGACACAACGACCGTACAGGCCTCGTGGTTCGCGGGCGATCTGGCCGCCCAGCACGATGTCTACTTTGGCGAGAGCTATGACGAAGTCAGTGCTGCTACGCCGGACACCACCGGGATCTATGTCGGCAGGCAAGCCACCACACAGTTGGCTATGGGCGTGGCGGGCGGCCCTGCACCCGACGGCCTCGTGCCGGGCAAGACGTACTACTGGCGCGTCGATGAGATCAATGATGGCGAGGCGGACAGCCCCTGGAAGGGGAACGTCTGGAACTTCACGGTCCGACCGCTGACGGCTTGGGGCCCCACCCCTGAGGATGGAGCCACGCTCATCCGACTGGACCGGGACCTGACCTGGAGCGCGGGCATGGACGCGATCTTCCACAACGTCTTCTTCGGCGCCAGCTATGACGAGGTCGCCAATGCGGTGGAACCCATTTCGCAGAGCGTCGATCCGACGCTCGATTTCGAGGTCCTCGGCATCGCTCTCGAAGCGGGCAAGACTTACTACTGGCGAGTCGATGAATTCGCCCCGATGGGCATCACGCAAGGCGAGGTCTGGAGCTTCAGCACCGTGCCCGTGATCCCCATCACGGACGCCCGCCTCGTCGGCTACTGGGGCTTCGATGAAGGCGTCTCCGACACCGCCGTTGACTCCTCGGGCTACGCCCATCACGGCGTCCTGTCCGGCGACATCGTGCGGACCGAAGGCTACTTCGGCGGCGCCCTGGAATTCGGCGCCGGCCGCGTGGTCGATTGCGGCGAGGCCGCCCTCAACGTCACCGGCGACTTCACCCTGGCCGCCTGGGTCAAGCTCAACCCGGGCAACGCCGGAGTTTACGGCGGCATCGCCGGCAAGCTCCACTATGCCACCAACTACTACGGCTTCGGCATCGTCCGACACAGCGGAAACGCCTTCCGTCTCTGGGTCGGCGACGGCACCACCGACCTGGCCAAGAGCGCCGTCAGCAGCGACGTCACCTACACCGACACCGACTGGCACCACGTCGCCGGCGTCCACAACGGCCTGGCCAACACCCTCTACGTCGACGGCGTCAAGCAGGGCGCTACGACGAACATCTCGTTCGTCCCCAGCTCCCAGTTCTTCCACATCGGACGCCAGTACTCCTCCCAGACCGACCGGACCTTCCCGGGTCTGATCGACGAGGTCCGCGTCTACGACAAGGCCTCCACCGATGCGGAAATCGCGACCATCATGCTCGGCAACACGAAGCTGGCCGCAGCCCCCTCGCCGACCAACGGCTTCGAGGTGGACATCCGCAACATCTCCGAGCTGTCCTGGTCCGCCGGCACTTCCGCGGTGTCCCACGACGTGTACCTCGGAACCGACCGTGATACCGTCGCCAAGGCCGATCACAGCTCGCCCGAGTTCAAGGGCAACCAGGCCGGCACGACCTTCTCGGTCGCCGACGTGGTCGCGTTCGGCAGCGGCACGTTCTGCTGGAGGATCGACGAGGTCGCCGCGGATGGCGCCGTCTACACCGGCTACGTCTGGAGCTTCAGCGTTCCGGCGTATCTGATCGTCGACAACTTCGAGACCTACACCAATGACATGGACGCCGAAGAGACGATCTTCGACGCCTGGGTCGACGGCCTCACCGACAGCCTGAGCACCTCGGTCGTCGGGCACGAAGCCGTCCCGTTTGCCGAGCAGGCGATCGTCCACGGCGGACGACAGGCCATGCCGTTCTACTACAACAACGCCAACTCGCCGTACTTTGCCGAAGCCGTGTACACCTTCGACGGCGCCCAGGACTGGACCGCGGAAGGCGTCACCACGCTGACCCTGGCCGTCCGAGGCAAGGCAGACAACGTCGCGAGCACGCTGTACGTGGCTCTGGCCGACAGCAGCAAGACCGTCGCGATCAAGAACGCCGACACCAGCCTCCTGACGACGGAGACCTGGACGACGTGGACGATCCCGCTGTCCGAGTTCGGCGTCAAGATCACCGCGATCAAGAAGATGTACCTCGGCGTCGGCGACCGGGCCAATCCTACCCCCGGCGGCGCCGGCCTGATCTACATCGACGACATCCGCCTGGTGAAGTAATCCCTGCGAGGACGAGGCAGTCCGGCAACATGCCGACGCACTCGTATCGCAGGAAGAACACAGCAATAAGGCGACTTCGGGGCCTGTGTCGAACGACGCAGGCCCCTGTCGTTTTCTGCGGAACAACGACCGTTTTTCTGGGGCGTCCACTCGACAGCTACCCTTCCAGACTGTATAATGCGCGCTGTTGGATGGGTTTTGCCGCCGGGGTCCCTCTCGGTGTCTTGTTGTGTCTGGACTCCGCGAGCGGCCTCGGTTAATGGAAGGAAGGGTATGGCCCGATATAGGAACATGTCGGGCGCGATGGAAAGGGCAGCATGCAGGGTTCACATCGCCTTCGGGAGTTCATCACGCGCGGATTGTGTATCGTCGACGCGCGTATTCACTAGGTCTTGGTATTGAGGAGGTCTACCGTGTACCGGAAATGTATTCTCACTTTGATTGTGGCGGCGCTGCTGGGACCGATGGCGGGCCTGGGTTCCGCGGAACTCGTGGGGCACTGGCGGATGAATGAAGGCGCCGGCGCCATAGCCTATGACACCAGCGGGTACGGCAATGACGGGGCCCTTCAGGGCGGTCCGACATGGACGACCGGCAGAATGGGCGGCGCCCTGCAGCTCGACGGTGTGGACGACTTCGTGGAGATTCCCCACGCCGCGAGTCTGACGGTGAACAGCGAAGTCACCGTGATGGCCTGGATCTGCCCCACCAGCTACACCGGCCCGAACGGCTCGAGCTATCAGGGCATCGTCGCAAAATCGAACAGCCCGCGGTCCTACAGCCTCTACCTGCAGTCCGATGCTGTGCTCCACTTCAGCACGAACGGCATAGGGACTACGAGCACCAAGACGGTCCCGCTGAATGAGTGGGTGCACGTGGCGGCCGAGGTCATCGACGGCGGACACCTGTACTTCATCAACGGACAAATCGCCGGCAGCGGCGGCAGCGGGATCACCCTGCCGGGATCGGGCGACACGTCGAGCGTTGTCATCGGGAAGACCTGGGAAACGGATCGCGAGTTCGCGGGCAAGATCGACGACGTGCGGATCTACAACACGCGTCTGAACGACGCTGCGGTCGTGGATGCCATGAACAACGACATCCCGTTCGCCACAGCGCTCCCTCTCGTTCCGGCCGACGGCGCCATGATCGGCGAGACGCAGTTCGTCCTGAAGTGGAAGGCGGGCGACTTCGCGACCTCGCACCAGGTCTACTTCGGCGAGAGCTTCGAGGCCGTCGATACGGACCAGGCGACCCCGATCACCACGACGGCGGCTTCCCTGGACGTCTCCCTGATACCGGGATATGAAGCGGGATTAACGCCCGGCACGACGTACTACTGGCGAGTCGACGAGATCGCCGAGGGCAATGCCGACAGCCCGTGGACGGGCGAGGTCTGGAGCTTCACCGTTCAGCCGCTGACCGCCTGGGGTGCTGCCCCTGCGAATGGAGCCACGTTCGTCCGACTGGACCAGGACCTGACCTGGAGCGCAGGCATCGGCGCGATCTTCCACAACGTCTACTTCGGCGCCAGCTATGACGAAGTCGCCAACGCGGTGGAACCCACCTCGCAAAGCGTCGAAGCGGCACTTGACTTCGAGGCCTTCGGCATCGCTCTCGAAGCAGGCAAGACTTACTACTGGCGAGTCGATGAATTCGCCCCGATGGGCATCACGCAAGGCGAGGTCTGGAGCTTCAGCACCGTGCCCGTGATCCCCATCACGGACGCCCGCCTCGTCGGCTACTGGGGCTTCGATGAAGGCGTCTCCGACACCGCCGTTGACTCCTCGGGCTACGCCCATCACGGCGTCCTGTCCGGCGACATCGTGCGGACCGAAGGCTACTTCGGCGGCGCCCTGGAATTCGGCGCCGGCCGCGTGGTCGATTGCGGCGAGGCCGCCCTCAACGTCACCGGCGACTTCACCCTGGCCGCCTGGGTCAAGCTCAACCCGGGCAACGCCGGAGTTTACGGCGGCATCGCCGGCAAGCTCCACTATGCCACCAACTACTACGGCTTCGGCATCGTCCGACACAGCGGAAACGCCTTCCGTCTCTGGGTCGGCGACGGCACCACCGACCTGGCCAAGAGCGCCGTCAGCAGCGACGTCACCTACACCGACACCGACTGGCACCACGTCGCCGGCGTCCACAACGGCCTGGCCAACACCCTCTACGTCGACGGCGTCAAGCAGGGCGCTACGACGAACATCTCGTTCGTCCCCAGCTCCCAGTTCTTCCACATCGGACGCCAGTACTCCTCCCAGACCGACCGGACCTTCCCGGGTCTGATCGACGAGGTCCGCGTCTACGACAAGGCCTCCACCGATGCGGAAATCGCGACCATCATGCTCGGCAACACGAAGCTGGCCGCAGCCCCCTCGCCGACCAACGGCTTCGAGGTGGACATCCGCAACATCTCCGAGCTGTCCTGGTCCGCCGGCACTTCCGCGGTGTCCCACGACGTGTACCTCGGAACCGACCGTGATACCGTCGCCAAGGCCGATCACAGCTCGCCCGAGTTCAAGGGCAACCAGGCCGGCACGACCTTCTCGGTCGCCGACGTGGTCGCGTTCGGCAGCGGCACGTTCTGCTGGAGGATCGACGAGGTCGCCGCGGATGGCGCCGTCTACACCGGCTACGTCTGGAGCTTCAGCGTTCCGGCGTATCTGATCGTCGACAACTTCGAGACCTACACCAATGACATGGACGCCGAAGAGACGATCTTCGACGCCTGGGTCGACGGCCTCACCGACAGCCTGAGCACCTCGGTCGTCGGGCACGAAGCCGTCCCGTTTGCCGAGCAGGCGATCGTCCACGGCGGACGACAGGCCATGCCGTTCTACTACAACAACGCCAACTCGCCGTACTTTGCCGAAGCCGTGTACACCTTCGACGGCGCCCAGGACTGGACCGCGGAAGGCGTCACCACGCTGACCCTGGCCGTCCGAGGCAAGGCAGACAACGTCGCGAGCACGCTGTACGTGGCTCTGGCCGACAGCAGCAAGACCGTCGCGATCAAGAACGCCGACACCAGCCTCCTGACGACGGAGACCTGGACGACGTGGACGATCCCGCTGTCCGAGTTCGGCGTCAAGATCACCGCGATCAAGAAGATGTACCTCGGCGTCGGCGACCGGGCCAATCCTACCCCCGGCGGCGCCGGCTTGGTCTACATCGACGACATCCGCCTGGTGAAGTAATCCCTGCGAGAACGAGGCAGCCCGGCAACATGCCGACTGTACAACGGATGATTGGGGGCCCTGGTCTCGCCGACCGGGGCCCCTTTTTCTTGCGCCCCGTTGCACCGGGAAGAAACGCAGAGGCCGAGCGGTTCGTCACCAGGAGTAAAGAACGCCCAGCAGAAACGACGCTTCGTAGTGGTCGTCCACGATCGGGCTAGCGGTAATCTCGCTGTCCAGCCACTCGCACTGCACGGCGCCGAGCAGACGCCATCGTTGGGTGAGCTTGCGCTGCACGGCCAATCGAAGATAGGGGTCCACCGCATCGTCGGCCTCATAGGCGGGACGCGACACCCTGGCGTCCAATCGGACCTCGTCGTTCTCGACCCCATAGTAGTAATTGACGAGATGGTCGCTCTTGTACCGCACGCCGACGGAGGGAATGAAGGTGAATCCCGCCCGGTCGAGGAGAATCGAGTAGCTGAGATCCACTTCCTGGCCGTCGTGCCGGCCGAGCAGATCGGTGACGCAGG
This sequence comes from Sedimentisphaerales bacterium, assembly GCA_035342095.1. GTDB lineage: Bacteria > Planctomycetota > Phycisphaerae > Sedimentisphaerales > Anaerobacaceae > PLanc-01. The sequence continues at coordinate 16,670 of DAOQWL010000012.1, forward strand.
AGATCGCGAAGAGCCCGACGCGGGTCCGCCAGTTAAGGCCGATGCCGCCATCCACGGACCAGTCGCGGTCGTCCATGCCATCGAGTTCGGAACTGTCATCCTCGTCGTACCCGGCCAGTCGCGGCTGGATCACCGGCCCAATCGACAGGCCGTCGCGTTGGAACAGCCAGTATCCCACGGAGATGCCGCGACAGTACAGGCGTTTGCCTTCATAGGTGAACAACGGCACCGGATGCACGCGACTGTCCGTCCCGATGTAGGGCTGCGAGCGGACAACCACCCCGGCGCCGACGCGAATCGAGGGTCCCTGGTCCTCGCTCGCCTCGGTCTCGACCCCGCGGCAGCAGGCCGCCGTCAGGAGCAATCCAACCACGTGAAACGCGACAAACCTCGTGTGCATCGTCCTACCCCACAGATATCACAACCATCATCCTGCATGGCACAGCGGGCGAGATGCACGGATACGGAACGACGCGTTCAAGCCGGCAAGTCGGTCTCAACCCACCCATACGACGCCAGATCATACTGTCGGGGTCTCGCAAACGCCAGAGGGATTCGGGCGGCATGGGACAGAGGGTCCCGGCGGGGCGCCGCATCTTACGGGATCAGGGCTACTCCCACCAGTCGTCCTGCGGAGTCGTAGGCATTGAGCGTTCCGGACGTGACTCCGGCGGGGAGCGTGGCCGCCCACGTCGTCGAGTCCCGCCAGACGACGTCGAGCACGGTGTCCGTCTCCATGTGGCGGATCTCGCGGACGTTGATCCATCCCCGACCGGTCAGCGCTCCATCGACCGAGGTCAGCACACTGAAGGCCACCTGGGCGGGCATCGCAGCGAGGACCTGGGACATCGCGTTCGCATGGCGACTGTTGATGTAGTTCAGCCAACTGCTCCACGGCTGCTCGGGCAGCAGGGTCGCATAGTGAGCGGTCCAATAGGCCATGTAGTCGCGGTTGAAGCTCACGGCCAGGAAATCGTAGACGTTCCCGTAGAAGACTCGATTCCACGCCGTGGCGCTGGTCAGCTTGTTGAGGATGGAGTTGCTCTTCAGGGACACGCCGCCGTTGTAGTAGTCCAGATCGTGGAGGAAGAACAGCATCCGGTTGTCCGTGGGACGATGGTAGAACAGCGCGTTATGGGCGGAGCCACTGATCCAGTTGTCCGAGACGCCGCAGGTCGAGCCGATGGCGAAGGCACGGAGCCATTCCTCCACATCGATGTACTGGTCCACCGTCTGCGTGAAGGCCGAGCCGCTCAGCGCCAGGACGTTCGTCATCTGCATGATGGGCGCATAGTTGTCCAGCGCCCGATTGTTCTTGATCAGGAAGTGGTAACGGTACTTCTCCTTGTCGTCGCCGAGATAGTTCGCGACGTCCAGGCCGTAGACGCCGCCGCCCTCCTGCGGGATCTTGAGGCCTTCCGGACTGTTGCCCACGGTCGCCGTCAGGCTGTAGACCAGCTCGTATTCGAACAGGGTGCCGTCGCCGCCGTCGTCGCCATACATTTCTTCGCAATAGAGACGGTCGTAGCGGGCCATCTGGACCTCGACGCCGCTGGTGTGGGCGTCGTCGGGAGCGATGACGTAGCCGAGATCGTGGTACTTGGAGAAACCACCGTAGCGATTCATGGCGGTGTGCAGCAGCATCTCCTGCTGGCCGACCTCCTGTCCGTTGGAGCGGTCGAACGAGATCTTGTCGTGGACGCCGCGGAACGGATATTCCGGACTCAGGAAGATGGTGAAGCCGACGCGACCTGTCTTGGGGCGCCCGTGTTCACTGCTCTTGATGTGTACGCCGACATCGTAATAGGACTCGCGTTCGTTGTAGATCAGCGTGGCGCCGACGCCCTCGTTGCTCATCAGGTTCGTCGAGGCGTAAAGGAAGTTCTTTTCCGCGTTGCGCATCACGATGCGGTAGTTGTGGACGCCGGTGGTGCGGGGTTTGCCGTCCTCCACGCGATACTGGGCGAAGCTCTCCGGGCCCGCCGCGGGACACCACGACAGGTCGCCCCGCGAGTCGATTGCCTCGACGTAGAACTGCACCAGGGTCCCGGCGGAATGGATCGGAATCCACCCTTGATAGCCTTCCTCGGTCGCCTCCATGGCGACGGCGTACCAGGAAGCGCCGTCCTTGCGATACCAGAGGGTCATCAAGGCAATGCCGTCGGGATCGTGTGCTTGCACGGTCACGAGGGCTCGTCCTCGAATGGAGGGTATCGCCGGCTCGTGATGGAGACCGCTGCACGTGGGTCCGATATTGGCCTGCCACCGGCTGTTGCGCCGTCCCGGCGTACCCGTCTGCTCCGGCACCGGCAGGACGGTCGTCACCGGCAGCCGGTTGAAGAACAGCCGCGTGTTCAGCAACGGCGAACCCGCCACCCAGCGGGCGCGGAACCGAATCTCGTATTGCCGACCGTTGACAACGGACCGCCCGTTCGCGAAGGTCGTCTCCGCGTGATTGTGCATGTGCTCGGTCGGACCCGTGGCGACCAGACGAAGAACTCGGTTGGATGCATCCTCGGGGTCCGGTTCGACCTGCGAGTGGCGGTGGTTGCCGATGATCCGCCAGGCACTGGTCCCGCTGGAGAAGTCCCCGTTCTGGAGCAGATCGACCGTGGCGCCGTCCGGGTCCTCGATCACACGCAGGTCGTCGATCAAGATCTCGCCGTCATACAGGAGCCCCATGACGAACTCCTTGTAGAGATCGTCGTTGCCGACCGGACTGCCCGTTGCGGTCCCGCGGTAGGAGAAGTCCTTCCAGGCGGTCCGCGACGATTCGTCGCTGGCAGCCCAGGCCGATCCGACGTTGTTGTCCGCACGCGGGTCCTTCAATTCGAGACTGCACCCGCCCCCGTCGGCGTAGCTCGGCCAGGAGCCGCCGTCGTAATAGCGGACGCGGTCCACGGGATTGCCCTGCGCATCCGCCAGAACGATCGTCTCGCCGGAATTGGAGAGCTTGCCCGAGAAGTCGCCTACGATCTCGACGTCGGGATACTTCGCCGCGAGATACTTCGCGTCTTGGGCGATCACGAGATAGCCGTCGGGCTCCAGCACGGTCCCGTCGGGAATCACGAAGCCGATCCCCTGGGTCAGGCTCCATCCGGACAGGTCGATCCATTCGGAGCCTTTGTTGTACAGCTCGATCCAGGTGGGCGAATCCGCCGCGGAGTAGGGTTTGCCGGCATCGGGATCGGTCTCAGTCTCCTGGGCCTTTACGGCCGCCTCCAGCTTGGGCTGGATCAGAAAGTCGCTGCTGGTCGTAGAGTTGTTCAGGCCCTGGATGGCGAGGATATTGCTGCCCGCCTTCAGCAGGCCGACGCTGGTGGAAACATCGAACGCCTGGAAGATCTCCGCGTAGACGTCGTCGTGCGACGTGGTGGCACTGGAATTCCATGCCAACGCGTCGGGAGCGTTGATCCTCGCGATCTCGACGCCGTTGAGCCAGGCGACGAAACCGTCGTCATAGCGGACCGACAGCGTCACGGACTCCAATTGTGTCGGGTCAACAACGTTGAACTTGATCCGTGTGAAAACGGAGGCCTGAGTCCCGTACATCGCGGCGGTGTTCGTGCCGATGTAGGATTCGTAACCGGTTCCCCTCTCGTAGCCGACGCCGGTCGTGCCGCTCGTCCAGCTCGAATCGTCGAAGGGCTCGGCCCCTCCCGTCCAGGCGTAGCCGACGGAGGCATCCTGCGGAATCAGCGTCCTGGCCGACGCGACCTCGGCAACGAGCGTCACCATGTCGGTCGTCGTATCGGGCGATGCGTCGGACACAGGCAGGGTCATGGGATTGTACATGATCTCGTTGATGACGATGTCCTCGCACAGATCGACGTGGTTCGACGCGCCGAAGGTCGTGGATTGGAGGTTGTACCAGGCGTCGGCGCCGTCGGGATAGCGACCGCGGGCCGACTTCGCTACAATTGTTGCATCCGATACAGCCGTATCCCCCTGCCGCAGGAAGAGCCGGTCGCCGGCAACGCAAATGACGCCGAAGTTCGCGTTGGAAATCACATAGGTCGCGCCGGGCTGGAGGCTCACCGCCGGCAGGGTCCAGAGAAGATCGACCTCGCCTCGGATCTCCAGGCTGTAGTCCTGGAGGGAGACCGAATCCGACCCGGTGTACACCAGCTCGATGCGAAAGCTGTTGCCGCCGGGGGCGTCGATCTCATTGAATCGCAGGGACCGATCCGCAACGATCGCGCCGGGGAAGTTCTCGGCGCCGGGGGTACCGCCGACCTGATTGCTCCAGGTCCAATTGCCGGCGTCCTCGACCCCTCGCATGGGATTGATCCGGGCCAGGCTCACGCCGGAACCGTCCGGCGCGACGGGCCAATCGCCCTCCGTCTCGTATTTCACGCGGTTCAGGAGCCGACCGCTATTGGTGACCAGACGAAGGGTTTCGCCGTCATTGGCGAGTTTGCCGGTGAAAGGCCCGAGAACCGGGGCGCCGGTCCTGGTCTGCACGCTGGTAGGATCGGCCGCGACGACGAGGCAACTCCCGGCTCGGAGGATCGTCCCGTCCGCGAAGGTGTAGTCCACTCCCCCCTCCAGGGCCCAGCCGGACATGTCGATGTCGATGCCCATCTGGTTGTACAGCTCCACCCATTCGGGGGCGCCGTCTGCGGGATGATACATGATCTCGTTGAAGACGATCACGCTGTCGGCCCAGCAGGCTGGGGACATCATGAGAACACAGAAGAGCAAGACGCCAGGACGCGAAGACTGCCTGTTCACACCATCCACCGAGAATCCTCCTGCCAATACACGTGCAGTTCCATGCCATCTATTATAGCACAGAACACCCCCCGATCGCGCCGTCTTTTTCACGGCATTCGGATTCGCTCGAAACAGCCGGTCAGATCGGTGTAGCCCGTCCCCTGGCCGCCGCGACGGAGCGTCACGCTCCCCACCGGTTGGAAGCCCCTATCCATAGCGTCGGCGGGGATTCGGACCGTCTTGCAGGGGCGCTCGTCTCCCATCTGCCAGAGCCGGCCGCCCTCGTGGACGATGGCGATCTCCTTGATCGCCAGATCGATCCGGTCAGGATGGACCGTCGCAACGAGATAGTTCACCTTGGGTGAGGCTCCAATCAGGCTGCCGTGGGCGATCTGGAGAACGCCATCGGCCTGCGTACAGGAGATCGCGTGGGTTTCGCCGCACAGGTAGAGTCCGACTCCATGCGTCTTGAGGCTCTGCCACAACGGAGAGTCCCTGCCGCCGGCGAGCGACAGGTACGTCGAGCACTCGGACTCGACCGGGCCCAGGATCGGCGTGTGACCCATCACGACAACGTGCTCGACGCCGGGATTGTCCGCGAAGACCCCTTCGAGCCATTCGAGCTGTTCGCCCGTGACTTGCGGAACGATCCCCCCCTGCGGCCCGGTCCCCTTCTCGAACACGTCCACCGCCGCAAAGAGGGTGTTCTCGTGGATAAACCAGAAGGCGGTGCCCCTCATCCGCAGCGGGCCGTTGAGCGGCATACCGAGATGCTTGGTGAACTGCCGGCGGAAGGTGTTCGCGAGCTTGGCCTTCTCCTCGGGCCAGGGCGCCCCGCCGATCTCATGGTCGCCGACCGTCGCGTAGAACTTCAGCCCGTGATCCTTCATGCGCTGGACCCACGCGCCGTAATAGACGTCCGCGAACTTCTCGATGGTGTCCTTGTCGGGCCAGTGGCCCATGACCAGATCGCCCGGGATCAGGACGAATTCGGGGTTCTCGGCCTTGATCGCCTTGAGCACGTGGTCGAGCGCATCCTCCCAGCCCGGTTGCGGATAGGCGAGATCCGCATTCACGAAGTCCGGAATGCTCACGAACCGCCAGGGATGCATGGAGGCGACGCCGCCCTCGGGAACCTCGATCCCCGCGGTCCAGAGGATGCCGTTGAGCACCATCGTGCGGAACGACCCGATGGACCAGTTTTTGTGGAAATGGCCTCCGGTGAAGCCGAAGCCCCGCCCGCCGTCGGGACGAGTATATGCCCAGGAGAGGACCTTGTCCTGCGGGTCGCGCGGAGGCAGTTTCCCGGTCAGGAGCCGGACCACATTGGCGTCGTTGTCCCGCAGGTGAATGTCGAAGTACCACTCGTCCTCCGCGACATATCCGCCGCAACCTCGCGTGATTGGGTGGCCGTTCGCGACGGGCGTTACCTTCGCGACGTTGATCGGGTTTTGCGAGACGCCCACTTCGTACGAGCCGCCCATCCAGTCGAGCAGGTCCCGGTAGCCCCCTTCCGGCGGATCGACCGAGTAGTGCAGGAACGCGATGCCTTTGCCCTTCTTGGCAAGCTCTCGCATCTTCTCGATCCGGCCGGGGACCGCGAGCGGATGATGCTCGCGACCATCGGCAAAGAACACCACCGCATCGACGCTGTCCAGAACCGACGGGTCCTGCGGCCAGCCGTCACGATAGATCTCGATCTGCGGCGGTTCGATGTTCGTCGCGCCCTGCAGCCATTGCTTGGCGCACTCCGCGTCCTTGTACCATTCATGGCAGTCGTCGCCGTGGCTGGGCTTGCCCGCGAGAAACGCGATCTTCTTCGTGGCATGGGCGTCCCGCCCATGATCTGGGGTCGCGGGCAAGATGCCCGTGCTACGAACAGGCGTCAAGCCCGCCGCCCAAGCGGCGCCGCGACGGAACAGCTCCCCCACCGCAGGACCGAACGCCTGAACATCGTGGCCGAGGGGCGAATGGAAGACCCGGCCTTTGCCATACTGCAGGACAAAGGCCATCGCATAGTCCTTGCCATCGACCTTCGATTTCGACGCCGCCAGCACGTGGATCGGGGTCTTGCCCGCCAGGCACGTGTACAGCTCGTCTGTCGTCTCGAACGACGCCAATCCCTGTGTGATTGGGTGATTCGGGTCGGTGATCCGGACCTCGAAGGCCCCGTGCGGATCGTGCCCTCGCATGTTCGGATCATAGACCCGCCCGATAAGCTTCTCGAACTCGGGCCAGCCCTGGAAGGCGCCGCAGGCGAAGTGGACGGCGACGAGACCGCCGCCTTTGCCGGTGAAATCGACGAGGTTCTGTCGGGCCTTCTCGCCGGGGTCGGGGGTCTCCCAATTCATGAAGTGCAGAACCGCGACATCGTACTCCGCGAGCTTCTCGGACGCCAGGAAGTCCGGCGTCTCGACCACGTCCACCACGAGCCGCGAGTCCTTACGAAGCTCTGCTGCCAGGACGGGAGCGGTCTCTTTCCATTTGTGCCCCGGGTAGTCGTTCCCCGTGACGATCACGACCTTGCGGGTTTCCCTGTCTCCGGCGCGGACGCACACACCCAAGCCCGACGCGAGTATGCCTGCACACAGCCACAATGACCAGGAACGAAATCCACGTTTCATATTCACTCCGGCCAGAAGAGTTCTTTCTGATTCGTCCGACACCGGCAGGCTACCAGAGCCGACGCGAGAACGCAAATGCTTCCTGGAAGCGAGGTTCAACGCTGGAAGACCAGGCGGCCGTCACAGTACGTTTGCAGGACTTTGGCTTCTCGGATCGCATCGACCGGACACGCGAGCAGGTCCGTATCGAGCACGATGAAGTCGGCCAGCTTGCCCGTTTCGAGAGAGCCGACCTCTTTCTCCAGGAACAGGGCTCTGGCACAGTAGATGGTGTAGAACCGGATTGCTTGCTCGCGGCTGAGAACCTCCTCCGGGTGCAGTTGTCCTTCGTACCATCTGGCCCGGCGGGTCAACGTCGTCCACATCCCCAGGAAGGGATCGTACGGGTTGTTCGAACGAAGCGAGCCGATCTTCTGCATGTGGTCCGAGCCGCCGGCCGCAATGCCGCCCATGTCGAGAATGCTCTTGAGCGGCTGGAACCAGCGGAGCCGGTCGTAACCGAAGTGACCCGCCAGCGTCCGTGCGTCCAGATACAGCCAGGCGGGCTGCACCAGCGGAATCACCTTCAGATCGACGACCTTCTTCACCGTCTCGGGACTCATGAAGTTCGAGTGCGTGATGCAGTGGCGCATGTCGCGGATCGGCATCGTCTTGCTCAGCTCGTCGTAGACATCGACCAGGGTCTCGACCGCGCCGTCGCCGACCGTGTGGGCGGTGAACTGCAGGCCCGACTCGGTCGCGGCACGGACGATGGGCAGGAGCCGGTCCTTCGGGATGAACAGGACGCCGCGGTAGTTGGGGTCGTCGATGGCGTAGATCCTGCTGACGCCCCATGGGCGGCTCATGTACGCGCTGCCGGTCAACATACCGCCATCGAGATAGACCTTGACGCCGATGACACGGAGCATTGGCCCGCCCCGCCGGAGCGGCTTCTGAACCACTCTGCGGATGTTCTCCTCGATCTGCTCGATGGGTCCGATCGTCTCGACGTGGTACTGCGCCGCGACGCGGACGGGCAGTTCGCGTCGTTCCAGCATCCGGCTGTAGAGATCGAGGTCCGCCTGGACCACGTCGCCGTCGCAGATACCGGTGATGCCGACGGAACTGTAATCTCTCAGCAGGGTCAGGAGCCTGTCGTATCGATCCTGCTCGGTCGCCTTGCACGGACTCCATCTCGGGGATCGGATGGTCGAATTCGGTCATCGCGGCGTCGCAGGGATGCACGTGGGAGTCTATCAGGCCGGGCAGGACCATCTTGCCATCGAGATCGAGCAACTCCGTATCCTCGGTCTGGAGACGCAGCACCTCCTCCTCCCGCCCGACGGCGACAATCCGGCTGCCCTCGACGGCCATAGCCTCGCAGATCGAGAACGCGGGATCGACCGTGACGATCCTGGCGTTGTGGACGATCAACTGCGGCCCGGCCGCGTGCAGGGTCGTCGCCAAACCCAACAGAACCATGCTCGCATATCTCATGATCGGCTCCTTGATGCTGGCGATACGATACCATGGTTTCGTGCAATTTCAAAGGGCCGCGGGCCGTCTGATTCCTCAGGTGCGACTTGAATTCGGCCGGCCCGGCGGGTACTATGGGGGACCGGCGCGCGGGGACGCTCGCCGACCAGGAACCGGATTGGACAAGGGCTTACGAAAGGGAGGCAAGATGGCACGGTCAAATGCATCGAGCAGAGTCGCAACAACACGGCGTGACTTCCTGAAGGCCTCCACGACAGTGGCTTCGGCCGCCACGCTGGGCGTGCTGAACGTCGGCGCATACGCCGGGGCAGGCGACATCATCCGCCTGGGCATGATCGGCTGCGGCGGTCGCAACACCGGCGCCGCGGACCAGGCCCTCACCGCCGACAAGGGCGTCAGACTCGTCGCCATGTGCGACATCTTCATGGACCGCGTCAAGGCAGTCCGCGAGATCCTCAAGAAAGGCAAGCCGGAACAGGTCATCGCCGACGACGACCACTGCTTCGCCGGCTTCGATGGCTACAAGAAAGTGATCGAGGCCTCCGACGTAGTCGTGATCGCCAACGCAGCCAAGTTTCATCCCCACCACGCACTGACCGCCATCCAGGCGGGCAAGCACGTATTCGTCGAAAAGCCCCACGGGATCGATCCGCTCGGGATGAAGATCATGAAGAAGGCCGCCGACCTCGCGAAGCAGAAAGGCCTGTGCCTGGTCTCCGGTCTGCACAGCCGCTATCACACGGGCTACGCGGAGACGGTGCAGCGAATCCACGACGGCCAGATCGGCGACGTGATCTCCATCGAGGAGAACTTCCTGCGGGGCCCCTACGGCGTGATCGACCGCAAGCCCGGCCTGACCGAGGTGCAGTGGCAGTGCAGCACGCAGTACCACTTCCGCTGGCTCTCGGGCGACGACGTCATTCAGTCGCTGGTCCACAACCTGGACCGCGCCAGTTGGGTCCTGCACAACCAGGTCCCGGTCAAATGTCACGGCCTGGGCGGGCGGTCCTCCATGACCGAGCCGATCTACGGCGACGTGTTCGATCATCACAGCGTCGTCTACGAGTTCGCCAATGGGGTGCGGGTCTACGCCTTCTGCCGGACCACGACCGGGTGCTACGACGAGTACTCCAGTCTCGTGTTCGGCACCAAGGGCAAGGCCGACATCATGGGCTGCCGGATCTCGGGCGAGACGAACTGGCGATGGACCGGAAGGTGCGACCCCTACCAGCGGGAGCACGATGTCCTGTTCAAGGCGATCCGCGACGGCAAGCCCGTCAACAATGGCGACTACATGGTCCCGAGCACAACGATCGGCCTGATGGGCCAGATCTCCTGCTACACGGGCCAGGAAGTGACCTGGGAGCAGATCAACGCCTCCGAGTACTTCCACGCGCCGAAACCCGAGGACTGCTACGACGAAATGACCCCGCCGGCGGCGCCGGGACCGAACGGCAGCTATCCCGTGCCTCTGCCCGGCCGGACCAAGATGATATAGTGGCATGGGCATTCAGCCCATGTATTTGGAGCCCCGGGCCGGAAACCCGTGCTGTTTTGAGGAGATTGCCAAGTGAAGAGAATCGTTCTGTTGTCGTGTGTTGCCTTGTTGGCCCTGGTCGCGGTCACAATTGCCTCGGCCGCGGGGAACGAGGCCCCGAAGAAGTACACCGAGACCATCACCGCCAAGGACGGGTCGAAGTTGTCCCTCGACATGGTCCTCATCCCCGGCGGCACGTTCACGATGGGCAGCCCTGCCGGCGAGGCCGACCGCGCCGAGCACGAGGGCCCGCAACGGCAGGTGCAGGTGGCCCCCTTCTATCTGTGCACGACAGAGACCACCATTGACCTGTTCCTGGCCTACTACCAGGAAACCGGGACCGCGAAGAAGGACTTCGTCGAGACCGAGACCGCCCAGAAAGAGGAGAGGCCCAAGGACGGCGTCAACGCCATCACCGGCCCGACCCCCGTCTACGGCGACATGACCATGGGCTATAGCAAGAAGCACCCGTCCATCGGCGGGACCTGGCACAACGCGATGACCTTCTGTCAGTGGCTCTCGCAGAAGACCGGCAAGCAGTACCGCCTGCCCACGGAGGCGGAGTGGGAGTACGCAGCCCGAGCCGGCACGAGCACCCCCTTCGGCGTGGCCGAATCCGCGGAGGGCCTGGAGGACTACGCCTGGTTCGCCGACAACTCGGACATGGAGCCCCACGCGGTCGCGACGAAGAAGCCCAACGCCTGGGGCCTCTACGACATGCAGGGCAACGTCCGCGAGTGGGTCCAGGACTTCTACAACCCCACCGGGTATGAGCTGCCCTTCAAAGAGAACCCGGCCGGCCCGAAGGAAGGGAAAGTACACGTCGCACGCGGCGGCTATTACGACAGTCCCGCCGGCGAGCTCCGATGCGCCGCCCGCGGATTCGAGGAGGACTGGTGGCGGATGAACGACCCGCAGATCCCCAAGAGCAAGTGGTGGCTGCCCCAGATCGATTGCATTGGCTTCCGCGTCGCCTGCGAGGTCCCGAAGGGCAAGTAGTCGGAGGACACCCATGTTCGGCATTTCCGCACGGCAGTGGGGCATTCATATCGTTGCAGCAGTATCCCTCGTCGCCGGTGCAGCAGCCGGCGACGAGACAACCCAGCGGCTCGCCTTCCTCGCGAACAGCCAGGGCGAGTACACATTCGACACCGGCGTCCTCCGAGGAACGCTGCGCCAGGACGGCAAATCGCGAGGCCTGTCGTCAGTCGTGCACATCCCCTCCGGCGCCAGACTGGACGGCAGCGTCGGGATTGCGGGCCACTATCGCGTCTTCACCACGAACAAACGCTATGGGACCGCGGCGTGGGACTGGCCCAGCACGGCCGAGTTGCGACCCGACGGAAGCGTGCGGACCACCTGGCCGGCCGCCCAGGACCGCCCGTTCGACATGACCGCCCAGTACCGATGGGCGGACCCGCAGACCCTGGACGTCGAAACGACGGTCACGGCCCGTGCGGATCTGAGCCGCTTCGAGTCGTTCTTCGCGTCGTATTTCGACAAAGCGTTCCCGTCGCCTTTCGTGTACATCGCGGAGAGTCCCGCCGGCCCGGGCAAGCCGGGCTTCCTAACAGCGGGGAAATCCGACGGCAACTGGCAGATGTTCCCGAGGGAGCCGCAGGTGCTGCCCATCATCCGCGACGGGCGATGGACAATCGAACCCAATCCCGTGGACTGGGCGATCCGCTCGCGACTCGCGGCCCCCATCGCTCTGCGGCGGGACACGACCCACGGCCTGACCGCCGTCGTCATGTCCCCTGCAACCGACTGCTTCGCCATCGCCACGCCGCACGAGGGCGAGACTCACTACTCGCTCTACGCATCCCTCTTCGGCCGGGACATCAAGGCAGGCGAACCCGCGACGGCCCACGTCCGCCTTGTCATCACGAAAACCATCTCCGACGACGAGATCGTCGCACTCTACAAGCACTACGCAAGCACGTTCGAAAAGTAGCACGGGCATCTTGCCCGTGAGTCCCATGGGCGTCCCGCACATGGGAATACGCCGTCCATCGTAAAATGGTGGCCGGCGCGCCGGCGTGTGGCCTGTTCGGAGTTCCGCGTTTACGCGGTCCTGAGCCGCCTGAAGGCGGAACTCCAAACCGTGTCCGCGACCTTCACCCACCATTTTACGATGGACGCCGTGGAAAGACCCTGTGCTTGGCAGGGCCAGAACTCGTCCTCGCAGAAGCGGGGGATGGCCCTGCAACTCATGGGCAGGATGCCCATGCTACGATGAATCGACTCCTCAAACGCCCTCCACGCGAAGTCTACCAGTACCAAGGCCTTTGGCCAGGCGACGGCCACCCGGAACACACCGCCGGGGCGCTGCTCCTTCCGGGAGAGGTTCTCAGCCAGCTTCGGCGGAGGCGAACTGCTTGCTGTGGTATTCGCGATAGAGGCCGCCATTGTCCAGCAGATACCGAGTAACCTGCGGCACCAGGAGCGGAACGGTGAACTTGACGACGCCCCCCATCACGGCAGAAGCAGGTACTTCGCATACGGCCGAACGTACCGCAGGAATCGAACAGAATTGTGTTGCTTCACAGACAAGACCATCCACCACCATCAGCCCATCTTCTTCAGCGGGCTATTGGATGGCTTGTCGAGAGTGAGCGACCTTCTCGCTGAGGCGGACACGCTCTATCACCTGCTCAGACGGCGTTCCCCCGAAATGTGTGCGGACGCCCATAGGCGCTGTCGTGCAGGATCATTGTTGCCAACAATAGAGGCGGATACCCTCTGCTTTGATGCCTTGGCTTCTTGCCCACTCTGTAGACGCAAGGAAATTCTGCTGTGACTTGAGCACCGTGGGCGCCCATTTCCCGTACAGCACCAGAGCGATGAGAAAGAATGCAAGAAAGCAGACGGTTACGACAACCAGGGGAGACCGGAAGACCACCACACCCAGAATGAGCCCAACCATTCCTGGAACCGCACCGATCAGAAGGCCCCACACGGCGCCTCTTCTGATCGCTGCTCGACGCTCCGCCAGGGTCATGTGCGAGCAGATTTCTTTCACCTGATCCGACTGGAACGGCGACCACGTATTGCTGTCGCTGAATAGGGCAATCAACAAGAAGATCGCTATCGGTATCCAGTAGTAGTACATTTAGGTCGTCCTCAGGACAATTCGGGTTCTTACCTGCGCGCGTCACATTATAGACCCTCGCCAAAAGGAAGGCAAGAAGCGAGAAACATCTTTTTCTGGTTCGCAGTTCCCAATTGTCGGCTCTCAGTTACCGGCGCTCCTCAGCGGCTATTCGTTTCTGCGTCCCTGCGTGGGTGTACGACAAGAAGGTGGTAATGGGCGTTGGGTGGCACGGCCAGACTCGTTTGACCGTGCCTGTTTGAGCATGTGCCGTGGCTGAGGAAGACACGCTCAATCTGACGCTTGGGCGTGGCACCCACGATTGACTCAGAATCTCCTGCGCCACAATCTTGACGTGTAGCCCCCCCCCACGTCTCCTCGCAAGTTGGTTCGTGCCGAGCAGATCAATCGTGCCGCAGGGCGACAACGGGATCGACGCGGGCGGCGCGACGCGTGGGATAGATTCCCGCGAGGAGGCTGATGAGGATCGAGAAGAGGATCGCGCCCAGGCACAGCCACCAGGGGAAGCTGAAGTAGGCCATGCGCGGCGCGCCCTGGCGGGCCATGAAGGCGTTGATGACTCCGTTGATGACGAAGCTCGTCGCCCCTGCGAGGAGCAGGCCGAACGTGCCACCGAGCAAGCCGATCGCGCCAGACTCGAAGAAGAAGATCCGCTGCACGTCGCCGTCCGTGGCGCCCACCGCCTTCATGATGCCAATCTCGCGGTATCGCTCCAGGATGGACATCACCATAGTGTTGACGATCCCGAGCGAGGCCACGGTGATCCCGATCATGCCGACCGCGATGAGGAACATGTCCATGATGAGAAAGCCGATCCGCATCTGGTCCAACTGGTCCATCAAGGCGAAGGTGCGGTAGCCTCGCGATTCGAGTTCCTTCTTGACCGTCGCCACGTCCTTGGGCGACTCGACCTTGACGCTGACCATGGAGTAGTTGTCCTCCTGTCCGGCGGGTTTGAAGAAGTCCCAGATGCTGGTCAAAGCCAGCTTGTGCATCCTGGCGGCGGCCCCCGGCGGGAGGTACACGTCGCTGCGAACGGGCATCGACCCGCCGAAACCCATCCGCTGCGCGACGCCCACCACCTGGAACCGGTAGTTCTTGCGGGCGAAGGGCAGCGTCTGATCGCCCTTGGGGAAGGCCATGCGCAACAGCCGGCCCAGACTGAAATCCAGCGTCAGCGTGGACACCTCGATCTCGCGGCCGACCGCCGCGTTCGGGTCCCTTTCGCCCAGACGGCGCAGGAAGGAATCGCTGACAATCAGCTCGTTCGGCTCATCCGACGCATATGCACCGCCCGCACACAATTGCACCAAGCCCGATTGCGACACCGTTGCCGGCAGGACCTGGACCAACGTGAACTCCTCTTTGTCGCCCAGGCGGATCTGGGCGGGGAACCGCATCTCGGGAAACGCCGCGACCACCCCTTTGATCGCAGTCACCTCCTCCAGGAACTTGGCGTCCAGCGTGGGCCCGTCCTGCTTCGCCCCGCGCGGGGGCAGATCCGCGTCGTCCATCCCGGCCCCGGGATCGTCCGGATCGTGGGAGCGAGGCCCCCCGCCATTATTGCGGGCGACCACGTTGACGTAGTTGAACAGGTCCAGCTTGTTGAACTGGTCGGTGATATTCCGCTGGATGCCCTGGCCGAACGCGAACATGCAGACCAGGGCGCCGATCCCGATCACCACGCCGGTGGTGGTGAGAGTCGTCCGCAGCTTCTTGCGCCACAGATTGGCGCCGGCCTGCTCGATGTAATCCGAAATCCGCATAGAGTTCCAAATCAGTCAGTTGCCCTTCGCGACCGCCTCGCGGGCGAGCACCGTGCCGTCCTGCAAGGCGATCACCTCGTGAGCAAATTCGCGGAGCAGGGTCTGCTCGTGGGAGATCATGATGATGGTCAGGCCGCGGCGGCGATTCAGGTCCGCGAGGATCTCCACGATCTGACGCGAGGTCTTGCTGTCCAGGTTGCCCGTCGGCTCGTCGGCCAGCAGGATCTGCGGCTCGTTGACCAGGGCCCGGGCGATCGCGACCCGCTGCTGCTCCCCGCCGGAAAGCTCGGTCGGACGATGGTCCTTGCGGGCGTCGAGACCCACTGCGTCCAGAAGCTCCGCGGCCCGGTCGCGCCGCCGTCTCTTCGGCACTCCCGCAAACAACAGCGGAAACGCCACGTTCTCCAGGGCGGTGTAGGCGTTCACCAGGTTGAACGATTGGAAGATCATGCCGACCGTATTGCGACGGTACAGGGCAAGTTCCCTCTTGCTCAGGTCGGAGACCTGCCTGCCGGCGACGTGAATCGTGCCCGAAGAGGGAGTGTCCAGGCCGCCCAGTAGGTTCATCAGGGTGGATTTGCCCGAGCCCGAGGCGCCGGTGACGCCCACGAGCCGGCCGCGGGCAACCGAGAGCGTCACGTCCCGCAGCGCCGCCACCTGGACCTCGCCGAGGGTGTAGACCTTGCTCAGGCCCGTCGTTTCGATGAAGGCATCAACGTCCTTGCTCAAGGAGGAACCTCCGCAATCCTTCGAGATCGTCCGTATTGATCAGATCGACGCCGGCCGAGAGCAGCTCTTTCCACAGGGCCTCGCGAGCTGGCGACGGCCTGTCCAGCGTGGCCCAGAACCGCACCACGCGGCCCTTCGCGTGGGATTTGCGAACGATCTCGTCGAGCTTCTGTCGTTCCTCGGGCGGCATCGGTCCGTCGCCCCGCCAGGAGAAGTGCCTGCCCCAGTGGTCGCTGATCATGGGCAGCAGATCGGACGGGAGATCGGAGTCCAGATCGGTCAGGCGAGCATCGCAGCCTGCATAGCGGACCTCCTGCGATCGCATCTGCTCCAGGGGACTGTTCCCCGACAGGACCACGAGGATGGCCCCCTCCTTGCGGCCGGTCAGGCCGTACGTCGTGAGCACATCCCGATACTCTTCGAGGACCGCGTGGAGCCTTCGATACGTCGGCTCCGCGGCAGTCTTGAGATCGATCAGAAGTGTGAAGCGAGGACCGTCCCGGTAGACCCGCCCTCCGTTCCTCTTCACCCGCTCGCGGAGAGGCTGCAAATAGAGCGTTTGCAGCGTCCTGTCCGACGCGATCTCTTTCGAATCGTGAGCGACGCAGAGCTGGTCGCCCACGAGGAAGATATCCGCTTCCACACTGGTGAAGCCCTGTCCGAGGGCCCTGAGCAGCGGAGGATCGTGCCGGTAGTCGTTGTGGGCATGGGCCCCGAGCAGGGGCTTGACGTCACTCTGCGGAACCGGCTCCAGGGCCAGCAGCAATCCGACGACAAAGGCGATTCGAGCCATTCGATTCTCACTCCGTCACATGAGCGATCCATCCGCACGTGCGGACCCCCCTACGATACCGCCGTCGCCCACCCAAGACAATGGGAACCTGCCAGCGACGAACGGATGGCGTCAGTCGCAGAATGAGAACATGGAAAACGGGGCCCGTCGCGCATGGAAACGGGCCCCGGTGACACTCGTCTCGTCTATTCCTCGGGCGAGGGCCGAGTCAGAAAGATATCATCGAAGTAGATGGTGCTCGTGCCGCCCGGCACAGGGTTGTCGCGGTCGCCGACGCCAAGGTACAGCTTGCGAACCGTCGCCAGATTCACCCCTGCGAATTCGGTGAGCGGAATCCGCCACGGAACCCATGTCTTGACCGACAAAACACCCGGATCGGGATGGACCACGACCGCAGTGCGGTTGGAGGCATCGCGGATCGCCGCGTAGACCCGATCCGAACTGCTGCTCGCACTCGGCGACGCCACTAAGGCCGTGCCCCAACTGGCGGGGATCTGCCAATCCGCCCCGGACGTCGAATGCCAGGCGATCTGCGTCTCGCGGGTATCGCCGCCGTCGTCATCGTCGTTGTAGAAGCAGTCGATCCCGATGAGCTTGCCCACCGGCGCACTGGAACTCATCAGCGACTGCCAGGGGAACTTCATCTCGATCCGCCAGCCGGTGGGGGTGTTGACCTGGGCGAACGTGACCCCAGTGGCGTTCTGGTTGGTGCCCTGGATATCGGTGGCTGTCCATCCGAAGGTGTACTGGCGGTTGTTGCCGGTCAGCCCCGCCCCTTTCTTTGTATTGTCGCCATCGACGTAGAACTCGACGCTGTCGTCGAGGTAGGCGGAACTGGAGTCATTCTTGAGCACCGTATCGTTGATATCGACCAAAGCATAGAGATAGTCGTTGTCATAAAGGACTCGGAACTGCCCCGAGGCATCGTCCGGCCCGGTGAGATCGGCACCGTCGATCTTCGTGACGACCGGATGCGTCTGGACCGCCTCCCAGAGGGCATCGACCTGCCCGTCGATCACGGGCGGCGTGGCAGTCTGGTTGATCTGGAAGTCCACCGCGTTGCCGCGAATATGGACGGTCAGCGTGTCTACCTCGTCGGCCGTCCAATCCTGAGATCCATCGAAGGGATATTCGACCTCGCTGTAGTACGGCGCCTTGGTGTTGTCGTACGTCAGCGGCATCGACTGGAACCCGGTGTGGACGATGACGGTCTCGCCGAACGTCCCGTTGCCGGCATTTTCATAGCCGACATACGAGCCGGTGCCGTTCGTGACGCCGTCGATCCAAAACTCGTAGAGGCGACTGCCCTCGACTTCCGTGTAGCTCTCGAAGTCGTCCACAGGCAGGACCGTCGTGAAACTCCAGACGTCGCCGGGTACGATCTCATCCAGGGGAAGAATCTCGTCTACCCGCCAGAAGTAGGTCGTCAGGGGCTCCAGTTCGCCCGGCGCGTAGTTGGGATCATTGAAAATGCCCTTGTCCGTCTCCGGATCGCCGGCGGCCACTGCGGCCCGCGTCAGGCCAAAATACACGTGGTGTTCCTGGGCAACCTGGCCTTCCAGCCATGTCAGGTCCGGTGCCAAGGCGACGTTGTTGCTCCCGTCCGCGGGATCGGGCAGGAACGCGGTCCGCGGCCATGCCAGGAAGGTCCAGACGTCGCCTGTGTGGATCGTCACGCCATCGCCCTCCACCTCGTCCACGCGCCAGTAGTAGGTGGTGCCGGCGACGATGCCTGGGAAATGCCACCACGCCGCGACCGTCAAACCAGACATGACGAGGTCCTCGGCGCCCAGATTCGGGTCCGTGCCGATGTACAGGTTGTGCTTCGCCGCTCCCAGCCCGGCAGTCCACTGAAACCAGGGCGCCTCCACATAAACGTCTCCGTCCGCAGGGGTGGGGTTGCTGGCCTTCTGCCCCCACGCCGGGATGCACAGAGCCATTGCCAGGATCGCCACAATCGGATGCCATGCTCTCGTGTCCATGCGTGTCCTCCTTCAAGTCCTCGACGATGATGCACGGAGGATCGCCCCCGGCCACACGCCAGGAATCCCCTTCGCGCGTCAACTCACTGTCAAGAGATATGGTCCCACAGGCGCCCTGCGACGCGGCAAGATCCGCCCTTACGCAGGCGCCGGCATAAACACCATCACGGACTTCGAACAGCGCGCCTCCCCATGTGATTCCCCCGCGCGTGCTTCTGCGCTACCACTTCGCCGTCTGAGAACGGCTTGAGCCTCAACATCATATAGTCTCTTATACCCCCGCCTGGAGGGGATTACAAGGGAAATCGCGCCCTGGTCCATGGTGCGCCCGGCTCACGACGGACGGCACCGCTCGCGAAGGCGAAACGAACAACCTTATTCTCGGACCTGTTGTCGAGACATCGGCAGACGCCACCGGGACCGGCCCACCGATCAGAACTCGCGGGAATCCGACAGACGGCCGCTGGAGCGACACAAACAATCCATTTACCCAGGACTTCCCATTTTCACTCAAGTTTTTCGATGGCGGTCTCCGATACCACTCCAGACAAGTTCATATTGCCCAGATTTACACACAACAGCAGCTCAGCATTACGCATATTCCGAACGGCCGGCGTGAAACTGTAAAGGATGACAAAGGAGAATCGAATGGTTAAGGATGAAGTACTTGCCCGCTATCTCGAAGCCCTGCTCCATGGGGATCGCGGCTCCTGCCGCTCCATCATTGAAGAGACGATGCAGCGAGGGGTGCCCGCCAACTCCGTCTATCTGCACCTGATCTGGCCGGTGATGAGCGAAATCGAGCGCCTGTCCCGCGGGGATCGGATCACCTCCGTGCAGGAGCACCTGGCGACGCGAATCAACCGCACGATCGTCGATCAACTGCAGAACAAGCTGCCCCGCCGGCCCGCGAAACACAAGAAAGTCGCGGTCTGCTGCTCCCGCGAGGAGCTGCAGGAGCTGGGCGCCCAGATGATCGCGGATCTGTTCGAGAGCGACGGCTGGCAGGTGCGATTCCTGGGCGGCGGGCTGTCCAACGACGATATCTTCGAGTACATCAACGAGTACGCCCCGGACGTGCTGCTGGTCTACGGAACGACGCCGAAACAGGCGCCCGATATCCGTCGGCTGATCGACCGGGTGCGATCCGTGAATGCCTGGCCGGACATGCGGATCGTCGTTTCCGGCGGACTGTTCAACCGAGCCGAGGGCCTGTGGGAAGAGATTGGAGCCGATGGATTCGCCGCCACCGCAGCGGAGGTGCTTCAGGTGGCCGCCGATGAGCAGCCGGTGCCGGGTGCGGACCGCAGAACGGTCAACCGCCGCAAGCGGAGACAGCAGACCGCGGTCCAGGAAGTCGTCCACGCGGAGTAGAACCAGCGCTCCCAGGCGACGTGCGAAAAGCCAACAGGTCCCTCAGGGTCGCGAAACCCTCCGGGACCTGTGTCTTTTCGAGGCGAACAGCCGGGCTACTGTGCCGCCGCCCGGTGGATCTTATACTCGACGCTGTCCACGAGCGCCAGCCAGCTTGCCTCGATGATGTTCTCGGAGACCCCCACCGTGCCCCAGAGGGACTGTTTGTCGCGGGACTCGATCACGACGCGAACCCTCGCAGCGGTCCCTGCTTTGCCGTTGACCACGCGGACCTTGTAATCGATCAGGTGCACCTCGCGGATGCAGGGATAGGAGTTCTCCAGCGACTTGCGCAACGCGGCGTCCAGCGCGTTGACCGGGCCGTCGCCTTCCGCCACCACGTGCTCGACCTTGTCGCCCACCTTGAGCTTGACGGTGGACTCCGTGAGGATCTCACCGTTCTTTCGCTTCTCCACCTCCACGTGATACTCGATCAGCTCGAAGGAGGGCTTGTACGTGCCAATCACCTTCTTGGTCAACAGGTCGAAGCTGGCGTTGGCCGCCTCGAACTGGTAGCCCTGGTTCTCCAGATCCTGCACGCGAGAGAGGATCTTGCGAGCGAGCTTCGGGTCCTGGGCCAGTTGGGCCTTCTCCATCTCCGCCAGGACGTTCGACTTGCCGCTGAGTTCCGAGATCAGGAACCGACGCTCGTTGCCGACCAATTGCGGATCGATGTGCTCGTAGGTCCGCTTGCTCTTGCGGAGGGCATCGACGTGCAGGCCCGCCTTGTGGGCGAAGGCGCTGCCGCCCACATAGGGCAGGTTCATCACCGGCGCGACATTGCCGATCTCGTAGATGAACCGTGAGGTCTCCGTCAACATCCGCATCTTCTCGGGGCTCAGGGCCTCGAAGCCCATCTTCAGAGTCAGGCCGGGGATCACCGAGCACAGGTCCGCGTTGCCGCATCGCTCGCCCATCCCGTTGATCGTGCCCTGGACCTGGCGGGCGCCCGCGCGGACCGCGGCCAGCGAATTGGCGGTGGCACAGTCGGAGTCGTTGTGCGTGTGAATCCCGACGACCAGCGAGCCGAAGGCCCGACAGACCTGCTCGGTGATCTCGAGGATCTGCTCCGGCAGCGATCCGCCGTTCGTGTCGCACAAGACCAGCGCGTCGGCGCCCCCTTCCGCAGCCGCCTGGAGCACCTTCATGGTGTACTCGGGGTTCTCCCGGTAGCCGTCGAAGAAGTGCTCCGCGTCGAAGATCGTCTCGATCCCCTTCTGCTTGAGGTATCGCACGGACTCGCAGCAAATCACCAGGTTCTCGTCGAGGGAGCAGTTGAGCACATGCTGGACGTGCAGGTCCCAGGTCTTGCCGACGATCGTGGCCGCCGGCGACTGGCAGGCGACGATGGAATTGAGCGACAGATCGTCGCCCACGCTGCAATCGGCCCGGCGCGTGCTGCCGAAGGCGGCGATCTTCGAGTTCTTCAGGCCCAGTTTGGCCACTTCCTGGAAGAACTGCATCTCCTTGGGGTTGGAGGCGGCGTAGCCCCCCTCGATGTAATCCAGACCCAGGCCGTCCAGCCATTTCGCGATGGCCAGCTTGTCTTCCAGAGAGAAACTGACCCCTTCGGCCTGCATGCCGTCGCGTAACGTCGTATCGTACAGCGCAACTCTTGTCATACTGCGTCCCAACTTCTGGTTCACGTCGCCGCGGGCGTCGGCTCACAGGTACGTCCATCGCTCGACCGACCGGCGGCAAAAGCATTTATTTTACGAAATGCTGGCCCGTTGTAAAGACCCAAGTCCGGAAACGAACCGCCCTCCCGTCGCGCTGTATCCCCTCGCGCGGGGGGCCGGGAAGGGCATCATAAGTCCATGACAAGACGTGTGTTAGCATGGAAACCGCCCATTCCTCGCGCAGGAATGGGTGATGAAGGAGTCGAACCTTCGACCTGCTGATTAAGAGTCAGCTGCTCTACCGATTGAGCTAATCACCCGGAATCCGCCGACCGAGGCCGGCGGATCTCGGTGCGTCCTTCGCACCAGAACGGGGAGTGTACCACCTCGACGCTGGGATTGCAAGGGGTTTTTCTGCAGGAATCGACCACACTTTCTTCGCAACGCCCCAGATTCCTTCCGTTATAGGACGATGACCCGCTCTCGCAATTTTTCCCGCGTTCGTCCGCTCGTTCGACCCCGTTTGGCGGGGAAACCGCGTTTCTTATATTTTACGTGACTGTGGGCGGAGAGCGCCCCGTCGCAAAGCCTTCTTGTCGCAGGACGCCCGGGTTATCGGCACAGGAACCGTGCCGGGGCACGAAACCCCGTGTCCGGGACCCGGCATCCACGACAGGACCTGCTCAATTGGCTCGTCGGGAGAGCCGATTGAATAGGCAGATTGGCTTCAATAGAATTTGGGAACTGACGTAACCATGCTCCAGAAGTGTGTGATCCTGGGATTGGCTCTGCTGCTCGTTGGCGGTCTCGCCACGGCGTGGGTCTACCGCGAGGCGCAAACGGAAGAGGCACAGGCCCCCGCCCCGGGAGTCAAGAGATCGCTGGGTCCCGAGGAGTACCTCGAAAAGTACGGGCGTTGGTACCAGCTCAGTCCGGAGCAGCAGAATCAGCTCGTCCTGGAGCTGGACAAGGACCGTCAGGACAAGACGCAGGAGCAGCTCGCCAGCGAGCAGCAGGCCCGGCTCCGAGCGGATCTGGAGAAGCTGGCTGCCGGACAGATGGACCCCGGCGACATCGCGGACATCCTCTACGGCCCCGGTTGGCAGAACGAGGTCGAGCAGTATAAGAAGCAGAAGGAACAGGTGGAGATCGTGCAGATCATCTCCGCCGTGTGCCTGTCCATCGGCGGCGTCCTCTTTGTCCTATGCGCCGTCTTCTGGACGATCCGGACGTTCGTGAGGATCGTCCGGAAGCTGCGACGGCGGGTTCCTCGAAGCGCCCCGGAACCCTCGCCGCAATCCGAACTGATGGACATCGAGCCCGAAGAACCCGTCGAGGAGATTCCCCCGCCGGAGGAACGGCCGCGCCAGGGACGCAGACGACTGGCCATGTCGGAATCGGCCACAGCCTACCAAGGCAGCGACCCCTCGCCGCCGCACCCGCTGGCGGGCGAGGAATTCCTTTCGCCCCTCGTGGCGGCGCGCGAGAGAATGGGACGCGCTTCGATGGCGGTCCAGGCTGCCGAGGAGGAGACCGGCGTCGCTGTCCTGCTGGCGGACGAACCCTCGCAGGAGACGGAGTGGTCGGCCGAGGCACAATGGTCGGTCCAGGGGCAGGCCGAACCCTCGATCGTCGCCATCCCGCAGGAGCCGCAACTGACGCCCCGAGTGAAGACGGCGGCAGTTCCGACCCACGCGAACGAGACCGCGGTGGAGAACACACTGAAAGAGCAGGCGGAGGGTCTGCAGAAACAAATCGCCGAATTCAAGGAGGTCGCACAGAGCGTCCAGCAGGCCACGCGGGAGCAATCGGCGCCTCTGAGCAGCACGCTCAAGGAGCTGGCCCAGCAGGTGTCGGCCATTCGCGAATACGCAGCCTGTCAACAGGACCGCGTGGAGAAACTCCAGGACGGCTACGACTGGGGCATTATCCGGACGTTCGGCCTGCGGGTCATCCGCTGCATCGACAACATCGAGAGTCGGATCGACAATCCGCCCAAGGACTGCGACGATCTGATCTACCTGGAGGAAGTCCGCGACGAGCTCTTGTTCGCGATGGAATCCAGCGGGATCGAGCAGTTCAAACCCGAACTCCACAGCGAGTACCGCGGGCAGGAGAAGCTCGCGGAAGCCGTCAGGGAGAAACAACCTGCCAGCAAGCCCGAACAGGCCGGCAGGATCGCCCAGGTCCTTCGACCGGGGTATCGATACATGATTGACGACGAGAACTATAAGGTGGTACGAACCGCGCAGGTCCGGCTTTTCGGGTGATGCGTCGCATCCACGCCAGGGGACGCTGCACGGCTTGGCTGTACACAGGAGAGAAACATGAGCAACATCGTCGGCATAGATCTCGGGACCACGTTTTCGTCCCTGGCCATGCTCAACGCGATTGGCAAGCCGGAAATCGTTCCGAATGCGGATGGGGATCGGCTGACGCCGTCGGCGATCTTCTTCGACGAGGACGACGGAGGCGTCATCCGCGTGGGCGTGGAGGCCCTCAACTCGCGACACCTCAACGCCTCGCGTTCGGTCCGCTGGGTCAAGCGTCACATGGGCGACCCCGACTTCAAGGTCTCCATCGACGGCAAGGACTGGACCGCGACGGAACTGTCCTCGCTGATCCTCAGGAAGCTGCGACAGGACGGCGCCGCCCAGGCGGGTGAGATGCACGACGCGGTGATTTCGGTGCCCGCGCACTTCGACGAGATTCGGCGCAAGGCGACAATGGACGCCGGCACGGCCGCGGGCTTCAACGTAATCGGCATCGTGAATGAGCCGGTCGCGGCGGCCCTGTGCTACGCGACGACCAAGAACGTCGCCGGGCGGGTCCTCGTCTACGACCTCGGCGGCGGGACCTTCGACGTCACGCTCATGAACGTCAAGGGTCTGGACATGGAGATCCTCTGCTCCCAGGGCGACCACGCCCTGGGCGGCATCGACTTCGACAGGACCGTGCTCGAACTCCTGCAGAAGATGTACCGCGAGAAGTTCAACGCGGATCTGATCGCGACGGAAGAGGATCGGGCCAAATACGAGGATGAAGCGGAAGACATCAAGAAGACGCTCTCCCGCCGGCCGGTGGCCAAGACAATGCTGTACGGACCCGCCGGCAGCATGCGCGGGGAGGTCAGCCGGGAGATGTTCGAGCAGGGAATCACCCCGCTGGTGTCCCGGGCCGACATGCTCGTGGAAGTGGTCCTGGACGAGGCAGGGATCAAACCGTCCGACGTGACCACCGTCCTGCTGGTCGGCGGCAGCACGCGAGTGCCCTTGATTCGCGCGCATCTCGAAGGGATCTTCGGCTTCCCCCCGGAGTGCTCGATCAACGTGGACGAGTGCGTCGCGCTCGGCGCCGCGCTGCACGCGGGCATCACGAAGCTCCGTCAGAACCCCGACGACGTGGCGACCGGAATCCGCGAAGGTCTCAAGGACATCAGCCTGACCGACGTGTGCAACCACAGCTACGGCACGATCTGCGCCCCGATCGACAAGGAGACCGGGCGACGGGTCGTACAGAACCGGATCATTCTGAAGAAGAACACGCCGTTGCCGTGCGAGATCTCGCAGACGTTCTACACGGTTTCCGAGGGTCAGAAGCGCGTGGAGGTCACCATCACGCAGGGCGAGGACGCCGATCCGGCCTACGTCAATCGGATCGCCACCCACAGCCTGGAACTGCCGCCGGACCGTCCGGCGGAACGCCCGATCCAGGTGACGTACAGCTACGACTTGAACCAGCGAATGCACTGCGCATTCCGGGATGTCGAGTCCGGTCGGCTGCTGGAGCTGGACTTCTCGATGGACGAAAACGACGCGGAAGGCGCCAACGAGAAGGCAACCGCACAGTTGGAGCCGTTCAAGGTGCAATGAGTCTGTCCCCAGGAAACAGGCTGGACCTATGCAGGCAGGACTGAGCAAGATCATTCTGACGGTCAAGAACGCGTGCTGCGGCGCTCTGAAGCGCCTGCGTTCGGGCAAGGCCCCACAGTTGCCGGCGGCCGCCAGCGCCCGCATCGGCAAGGCCTGGGACCAGGTCAGCAGGCTTGCGGCCGGTCGCGGTGCGTCGCAGGCGCCCGCCGAACTGTGCCGGCCCGTGGACCTCAACGCATTCAACTGCCGCGCGAGAATCGGCCGCCAGCCGGACGGAGAGTCCTGGAAGTCGGTCCTCGTGATCGATACCTGCGGCACCATCCAGGCCCCGGCCGACGGACACGAGGTCGAGCTTCACGTAACGATCCAAGACGTGACGGACAACGAGACGGAATCCCTGCCGATCCTGAACCGTCCCAAGCACGGCCCGCTGAACCCCTCCTCCCATTTCCGCCACCGGTGCGACATGGGGAGGCTGTGCCGCCAGACGACGGTGCTCGAAGACTGGACGGCGGTGGGTCAGATCTCGCCGGACTGGTTCGTTCTGCCTCGCAGCGGCCAGCGACGACTCCGATGCGCCGTAGCGGTCGCCTCCCGTCAGACCGGCGAATGCCTCGCCGAATCCGACTGCCTCGTCACCTATGAAAACACGGAAACCGGATACCTCGACGTCGAGGACAACATCCAGCGGGCCAAGACCCTCGCGGTCGGGCTGGCCTTCAGCGTCGGCGCGGCCAATGGGCACCTGCTCGATCCGGAAGTCAACGTGATCTGCGCCTGGGCCAAGACCAACTTCGGGTCCGCGGACGCCTCGGCCGGCGCGAGGCTGGAACTGGAACGCGCCCTGCAGAAGACCGCGAACTTCTTCCGCCACGGCGGAACTCTCAATGTGGAGCCGATCTGCAGCGAGATCGTCGAGATCGCCCCGCTCATCGGGCGGATCGAAATCCTCGACTTGTGCCTGCGCGTCGCAGCCGCCAAAGGACAGGTGTCCTCCGCGGAGTTCCAACTGCTCAAGCAGCTCTCCGACTGGCTCCAGATCGACCGCGCCAGACTTCGAGTCATGGCGGAGAAGATCCTGCCCGTCGAGATGCACCAGGGCCACGATGCAGAGATGATCCTGGGCGTTACCGAGACCATGAGCCAGGACGAAGCTCGCGTGCAGTTGAACCGCGAGTACGCCAAGTGGAGCTCGCGGGTCATCAGCACGGACCCGTCGATCCGCCGCCAGGCGGACCAGATGCTCAAGCTCCTCGGCGAGGCCCGGACGCAGTACGTGGGCGTCAAGACCGCCCGGTAGACGCATTCTCTCTGGGCACAGCTCGCCAAGATCCGCAAACACCACATGCATGGACAGTCATGAGGGATATGCGACGTGGGCCTTCTCCGTCTCCTGACAAACGAGGTTGGCCAGAAGCCGCTGCACGAACTCATGAAATGCAACGACGTCCGAGTTCATTGCAGGCTCCCATATCGCGCGATAGCCGTGCGAATCAGATGTACACGCCTTTTCTCAAGACCGATTCATCACGACTTCGGGGGTGCTGACCGCGTTTTTTTCATGTTCCGCCGAGATGCTTGGCCAGCCTTCCTGTAGAAGTCAATGATCTCGGCATCCGACTTGCCCACGAATGACCGGCCTTGCTCATCACGGATGCGTCTGACCATTTCAATCGCATTGATTCGAGTCGTCTTCTCTGCCATAGGTTGTCACCTCCCGAGGTGAATGAATCGCAAGGGCTCTGTACCCAAGCTCAAGATTGATCCCATTGAATTGCTGCATCTTATCCAGACGAACAATGTGGCGGAAGTTCCAACTCACCAGAACATCAACTCCGGCTACAGTGGCCAGCGCAATATGAAGCATATCATTGCGAAACCGAGGGCCAAGCACGCCATGACGCCCATATTCGTTCACGACTCCAATAGCCTCCTCCGTAACCGGCAAGACCTCAGCAATCGGGAGAAGCTCGCCATAGAGCGCCCGCACCGCTCTGGGTGCGGGTTCGATCTCAGCCGCTATCATATCGGAGAGTACCAAAGCGAATCTCCCCTGACGAAAGTCCTCCATGAGCGCATTCGACCAATGCTGAAACTCCGGATCGAAACAACCGCCGATCACCGAGGTATCCGCATATATCCGCAGCTTCTTCACCGTTCAATTCCCCCTTTGGCACACGGAGGCTCAACAGTGTCCGTATCCCCACGGCCGACAACAGAGATTATACCGCAACCGATCTCGTGAGACAACAGGAAGGCCAGACGCACCATCCGCCAGAGGACGTGAAACCGGGCATCTTCGCAGGAGTCATGTCCATGATCCCAGTTCATTTCCCAGACAAGATCGGGAACAGCATCCTCAATTCCTCCGGCGAGGGCCGACGGCCGTACTCGCAGAGCTCGAACGCTTCGGCGTGCCGGACCTGCTTGCCCTTCTCGTCGCCGTAGATCTCGATCAGCTTGCCGCGGTACTTCTGGGCGATGTTCTTGTCCCGCTGAGCGATCCGCTCGTTGACCTGCTTGCGGCGCTCTTCGCGACCCTGCGGGTCCTGCGGGACCGGGACGATGCTCTCGAAGTTGCCGGTCGCCCACGTCGACTCGATCTGCGATTCCAGCGTCCAGATGGCGTCCAGCTTCTTCGAGATCACCGCGTCGGTGGCCACCACCACGTCCGGCGCGAAGGGATTCGGTTTCTGGAAGTTGTCCGCCAGGTACAGGAACACGGGATTCTTCGCCAACTGGGGCACATCGGGACAGAAGAAGCGCACCGTCACCATGTAGGCGGCGTCCTGCATCAGGACCCCCACGTATCGGTGGTCCGGGTGGTAGTCGTTGGGACGATGTCCCATCACGATGTCCGCCTTCCACTGGCGGATGAGACGAACGAACTGCTTGCGATTCTCCAGGGTGGGCAGCAGCTCGCCGTCGTGGATATCGAGAACCTCCGTCTCGATCCCGAGGACCTTGGC
The DNA here is from genome assembly GCA_035342095.1 of Sedimentisphaerales bacterium. GTDB lineage: Bacteria > Planctomycetota > Phycisphaerae > Sedimentisphaerales > Anaerobacaceae > PLanc-01. The sequence goes on from DAOQWL010000012.1 coordinate 45,278, forward strand.
GGCCTCGCGGACCTCGGCCGTGCGACGTTGAGCCAGCTCGCCGCCGGCCATTTCGGCGTGCCCGATGTCCCCATTCGTCACCGAGACGAACTTCACGTGGTGGCCCTGGGCCGCCCACAGTGCGGCGGTCCCTGCAGCCTTCAGTTCGCAGTCGTCCGGGTGCGCCCCGAACACGATGATCCGCAGCTTGCCGTCCTGGGGGCCGTCCGCGGCGGGACAACGCCCGGCCAAGCACAGAAAAACCAGCACCCCGATAACCATGATGAACCGGATCGTTGATGTGTCGGCCCTGCCTCTGGAAGATCTCATCGTCGGTCTCCTTCACTACTGCGGAATCCTGTGGATTCCTCGTTCCGCGAAAAAACGAAACACCCGTCGTGGCAAAGGGGATATTATCCGCGTGGACCGGCCTCTCTGCAACCTGCGAACCGCGTCTTCAGTGGATTCCGTCCGCTCCGGCGGTGACGCCGAGGTCCGAAATAATCGCCAAAGCCTTGACGCCAAACCGCCGATATGATATACACGGTATGGCTGACGTGATGGAAGGATGGTTTCTGACCGGGGATGATGTGGGCCCGGTTCGAAGGATCGGTGGAGCTTCCTGATAGGGAGAAGGGTTCCCTGTGTGGGTGTTCCACACCAACAGAAACGGCTCGGCCATTCTGCATGGGACCAGAGTGAGCGGCGTTTGCAGAAAGGAGGTGGCACGCTCTTGATTTTTCCCACTATGGGGGTCCCTAAGGGACCTGCGGCATCCTCTGCGACAATCGCGTGACGATGCAATTCGCCGGGCGCAACCCTCAGATCCAGGGGGGGCCAGGGCGAGAATCTCGTGTGTCTGGTGTGTGGCCGGCACGTACATTTCCACTTCCTCAGAAGGAGGAGCATCATGGGCAGAAGATCGTTTTATCTCATCGTGGCCCTTGTGGTCGCAGGGTCGGCGGGCCTTGCAGCCGCGGCCGACATCGGCAAGGGCAACATCCTCATCGAAGAATGGTTCAACACGGGCGGCGCCGTTACGGACAATGTAGACACCCTCCACGCCTACATCAATGCCGGGAATCCGCCAAGCCGATCCCGCTGGATCCAGGCGATGGACCGTCCCGACGGCGGCGAGGACTACTGGGGCAACCGAATGCGCGGCTATATCTATCCGCCCCAGACCGGCGACTACACGTTCTGGACGTGCAGCGACGACGACAGCGAACTGTGGCTCAGCACGGACGAGAATCCGGCGAACGTTACGATGATCTGCAACGTCGAAGGCTGGACCGATTACCAGAACTGGCAGTACAACACCGGCTCGCCGGGCACGACCTACAAGTCGGCGGCCATCAAACTGACGGCCGGTCAGAAGTACTATGTTGAGGTCTACCACTCGGACGGCACCGGTGGTGGCGTTGTCAGCGTCGGTTGGGGCGGCCCGGGCATTGGCGCGGGTCCTGTCCTCGTAGCCGGCAAGTATCTGGCCCCTTGGATCCGGGACCCGGAGCCCATGCTCAGCGCCAAGGATCCCAGTCCCGCGGACGGCGCGATCAACGTGATCATGCCCGTAATACAGTGGACCAAGGGCGCCACGGCTGTGTGGCATGACTTCTACTTCGGGACGGATCCGAATCCGCCCTTCATCGGTCGTCAGACAGCGACCTTCTACTACTACCCGGCGGGCGCCTTCGAGCCGGGCCAGACCTACTACTGGAAGGTCGACGAAATCGAGGCCGACGGCACCGTTCGCCCCGGCGAGGTCTGGAGCTTCACGGCCCAGGCGCTCATCGCCTTCGCACCCACCCCGGCCGACGGCGCCACGAACCAGATGCCCGGCCTGATCCTCACCTGGGTGCCCGGCAAGGACTCCGTCAGCGAACACATGTACTTTGGAATGGACGCTGATGCAGTGGCCGAAGGCGCCGCCTCGGTGGACCAGGGCGCCGTCCAGGATTCGCAATTCAACACGGGCGCCCTTCGCGCCTCCACCACCTACTACTGGCGCGTGGACACGGGGACAGGCGCTGCTGTGCTGCCAGGCAAGGTCTGGAGCTTCACCACACGTGACGCTGGCCCCGCCAACAAGATCATGTACGAGTACTGGCTGAACATCAGCGGCACCGCGATCAGCGCCTTGACCGGCAATGCCCGCTATCCGAACAACCCGAACCATGCGGAGTATGTCAATTCGGTGGACAGCCCGGTGAACTGGGCCGACAACTACGGTCAGCGGTATTGGGGATGGCTCAAGCCGCCGCAGACCGGAAACTACACCTTCTGGGTGGCCGGCGATGACTACCAGGAGTTCTGGCTGAGCACCGACGCCAACCCCGCAAACGCCACTGTCGTGGCCAGCGTCATCGGCTATACCGGCGCTCGCGACTTCGACAACGCAGGCGGCACCGCCACGGCGGCTCAGAAGTCCAGCGAGATCGCGATGACTGCCGGTGAGAAGTACTTCTTCATGGTCATCGGCAAGGAAGGCACCGGCGGCGACAGCACATCCGCCGCCTGGCAGGGCCCGGGAATCGACGCCCGCGAGATCATCACGAGCGACTACGTGGATCTGTACGCGCTCAAACCCTTGCAGTCCTTCGGCCCGACTCCTGCGAACGGCAAGGTTGACGTCGTGCAGGACGGAGCGCTGAGCTGGGAGGCCGGGGAGCTGGCCGAGCAGCACGAGGTCTACTTCGGCGAGGACGCCGACCTCGTAGCAGCCGCCGACACCTCCAGCCCGTTGTTCATGGGCAAGCAGACGAAGACCACGTTCGACGCCGGCGATCTGGACTGGAACAAGACCTACTACTGGCGCGTCGACGAAGTCGGCGCCTCGGAGACCTGGAAGGGCAACGTCTGGTCGTTCACCACGGCCGACTTCCTCCTCATCGACGACTTCGAGAGCTACGACGACAAGGACAACCGGCTCTACGACGCCTGGCTCGACGGCTATGTGGACAAGAGCAGCGGTTCGCAGGTCGGCTTGCTCGACTCCCTCAACGGAACGTTCGGGGAAACCACCATCGTTCACGGCGGCAGACAGTCGATGCCCCTGTTCTACAACAACACAGCCTCTCCCTACTACTCGGAAGGCACCATGACATTCGGCTCCGCCCAGGACCTGTCCTCGCACGGTGCCGACACCATCTCGGTGTTCTTCCGCGGCATCGCGCCGTCTTTCGCCCAGAGCACCGACGGCGAGATCCTCATGAACGGCATCGGCGCCGACATCTGGGACGTCTCCGACGCCTTCCGCTTCGCCTACAAGACGCTCAACGGCAACGGTTCGATCGTGGCTCGCGTCAACAGCCTGTATCGGAGCAACACGTGGGCCAAGGCCGGCGTCATGATCCGCCAGAGCACCGCGGTCAGCGCCCCCAACGCCATGATGGCCAAGAGCGCCCTCGACGGCAACGGCGCCAGCTTCCAGTGGCGACCGACGGCCGCAGCCGCATCGAGTAATGCGGATGCCGGCAGTGTCGGTATGACCGCGACGTTCCCCTACTGGGTGAAGGTCGAGCGGGTCGGCAACAGCTTCTCCGGGTACATTTCACCGGACGGGACCACCTGGACCCAGTTGGGCACAGCCCAGACGATCACTATGACCGATCCGGTTCTGATCGGTTTGGCCGTGACCAGCCATGACGCGGCCATTGTGACCGGCGCGTCGTTCTCCAACATCACCACGACCGGCAACGTCACCGGCGCCTGGACGACCGTGGACATCAGCAGCACTCAGGTGGAAGGCAACTCGGTCGAACGCATCTACCTGACCGCCAAGGACAACTCCAAGAGCGTGACGCTGTTGTGCCCGGATCTCATGGCGACAGGACGGTTCGAGTGGCAGCAGTGGCTAATCCCGCTGAGCGACATCACCGCAGGCGGGGTGAAGGTCACCGCGATCAAGTCGCTCGCGATCGGAATCGGCAATCGGCCCAGCCCAACCGCGGGCGGAACGGGCACGGTGTACTTCGACGATATCCGCGTCATCAAGCCGTAGAACGCTGCGGCGTACAGCAATGACTCGCGATTCGCAGCACATCGCGGAATGAACTCGGGGCCTGTATCCAACGGGATGCAGGCCCCGGTTCTTTTGCCGAATCGAGCCGGCGATCGTCCCGGTTTCCCAGTGGTCCGGGCGGAGTCCTCAGCGACCCGCTCTCCGGCGTCCTCCTGCCCAGGCCAGCCCCTCGCGAGCCGGCTTGCAGCCCGGATCGCGTTTGAGGGCCTCGCGGAACCGGGTGGCCGCCCGGTCCTGCAGGCCCGCCTGACCCAGCGCCTGGCCCAGCAGGACGTGGAACGGGGCAAAATCCGGAAGGGTTTGCACGACCAGATCGAAGCAGACCGCAGCCGCCTGGAACCGCCGGAGCTGGTGCAGAAACGTGCCCAGATTGTATTGCAGGACCCAGTCCTCGGGCCTGGCGGCAATGGCCTGCTGGTAGGCCTGAATCACCTCCTCGACGAATCGTTCATCGACGCGAGCCATGACGGCCGCGATGTCCTTCTCGGCCTGCGCCTGTCGCTCCGCGTGGTCGAGCTGCCCGGTGAAAGGCGGATTCGCCGTGAATTTCGCCATGGCCGCGGCGGTGTTCACCTCGTCCCACGGCGTGAAGGCCAGCTCCTTGGCACACTGCCGGCTCGTGGGGATCTCCCCCGATCCGGCCTGCGACACGCCCCGCTGACGCAGGCATTCCAGGATCGTCGGCAGCATCGCGCGGGCCACCTCGTAGTCCCCTGGAAAACGCAGGTGTACGTGCTCGTAGAAGAACTCACCGCCGGGGATTCCGTCCTGACACAGACCGCTTTCAGCCAAGGCCTTGTCCACTTCCACCAGTCGGGCCCTCCCAGCGGCAACCTGACGGATGATCTCGTTGATCCGGCCGTCCGCGCGGAATTGCATGGCGTCCCGGTCCCTCGCGACGACGAACTCCCGCTCGGCCGCCCCCCGCTCGCCAAGCGCGAGCTGGCAGCGAGCCATGCGGAAGTGGAGTTCCGCATGGTGGTCATCGATCTCCATCGCCTCCCGATAGCGACACACCGCCTGCTCCCTGTCGCCGGCGGTCTCGATGCGCACGCCCTCCCGGTACAGCCGATCCCACTGTTCCTGCCGGGACGGGGTCCAGTCCCCGCGGTGCAGGGAACCCAGCGGCGGGCAGTCCCGCAGATTGACCGCAACCGTCGAGACAATCACGCCGGCCCCCGCTTGGAGTCCGCGGCGACAAATCCGATCCAGATTCATAGAGAAGTTGCGGTACACGTATGCCCGCTGCGGATCGTCGAACGCGGTGCGACGATCCTCGAAGTACTCCCGATCCCGATGCCCTCGCCGGGCTTGGCGAGCCTCGGGATTGGCGCCAAACAGCTTGCGGAGGAGCTGACCCGTGCGAGTTTGTTTGGCGAAATGAAACACCGGAATCCAAGTCGGGTATCTGCCCAGGAAGCTCAGTGAAGTCCTGGGACCGTAGAGCCCGTTGAATTCGTTGTTCCCAACGTATACAATAAACAGGTCGGGTTCGAGGGCGGCGCAATCCCCGGAAATCCCTGCGATAACGTGCGAATTGATGCCTCGCATCGCGGCGTTGACGACCTCAATGGAACGGTCGGGGACACAATGGCGCAGCATGACCTCCAGGATTCGGACGAAGCCAAAGGACGGGTCCGGCGTACCCATCGCGGCGGATTCCCCCAGAACGAAGATGCGGATGCCGCCAGGGGGCTTTTCGATGGGGATCAGGCACGGCTGCGGTTCTGAGAGCGTTTCCTGCTGGTAGTGCCAGCCAAAATGGCTGTTCGTCGTCAGGTAGCCGGACCGTTCGCTCCGGACGAAGAACGAGGTCGGATACCCCACGGCCAGCAGGGTCAGAACGCCCTCCAGGAGCAGCAGAAACACTCCCGGCGAGACCAATGCCACCCCAAGCCGCACGATCCACAGCCGCCGCCCGGTCAACCTGCCCGGACCGCCTCTGAAGGTCGGCGACCCCGCTCCCGATTCCTGCCTGCGTCTTGTGTGTCGCTTCGATCTGGCCACAGGAGACCCCATGACTGAAATCATCCGTCCCACAAAATCCGGCATCCGACCTCAGCATACCACGCCGGACATCCTCGTGCAAGGCCAAATCGCTCCACAATCACCGGATCAGGGCCTCCCGCCCGCCGCGGGACCAGACCGCCACGCGGGTTGGACCCACCACCTTCTCGGACTGGAGATTCGTCGTTTGAGTCTTGACGCCGAGACGACGATATGTTATACAGGAGTCTGGTCCGGTATTTCGTGATTTGCCCGTTGTGGTCGGTGTGCAGAGTGCCCGCAGAGGCTCGATGGCTGGTTTGCGCCATGCGGGAACGGAGAATCCTGCAATGCGCGTTCGAGACGAACAGTAACGGCTCAATCCCATCGCGTGCCAGATCGTGCCGCGCTCGTGGAAGGAGGTGATGCCCGCTCCGAAGAGAACCGTTCGGCCTGATTGTCATCCACGTTGGATCCACGCCACAAAGTTGTCAGAACACGGATCGCAAACAACGAACTCGCAAGGCGTAGAAGGAGGATCACGATGTCAACCAAATCCAGATTTCTTTTCATCACCGCGTTGCTCCTGGCATCCTGCACAGTGGTCTGCGGCCAGGGGTTGAAGGGGGAGTATTTCAGCAATATGACGCTGTCCGGATCGCCGGTACTGACCCGGACGGAGAACGTGGATTTCAACTGGGGCGGCAACTCCCCGGGCGATCCCCTCGGCACCGACCTGTTCTCCGTGCGATGGACCGGCAGCCTGATGCCGCCGGAGACGGGCGAGTACACGTTCGCCACGAGATCCGACGACGGCGTCCGCCTGTGGGTGGCCGGCGACAGCGTCATCTACAACTGGGGGGACCACTCGGCAACGCTGAACACGAGCCGGCCCGTCCATCTCGATGCCGGCGAGGCGGTCTCGATCCAGTTGGAGTTCTATGAGAACGGAGGCGACGCCGTCTGCCAGTTCTACTGGGCCGGTCCCGGCTTCGAGCAGGAGATCGTGCCGGCCATCGTCCTTTCGCCGACCACCGTGCAGAACCTCCGAGCTCGCAAGCCCATCCCGGCCGACGGTACTCTGGACTTCAATCCGGAGGTCCCGCTGATCCAATGGACCGCCGGCGACACGGCCATGTTCCACAATGTCTACTTCGGCACGACTCCCGACCTGACGGAGGCCGACCGGGTGAGCACCCTGCAGAAACTGGCCATCACGATGTACTATCATCCGTTCGGGATCACGCCGGGAACCCGGTATTACTGGCGAGTGGACGAGGTCGAGAAAGACCGCGTCACGACTCACGTCGGCAAGGTGTGGACTTTCCTGGTGCAGGCGCCGACGGCCTACTATCCCACGCCGGCCGATGGGGCCGTGGATGCCTCGATCAACGCGGATTTGACGTGGCTGCCCGGCACGGGGGCCCTCCAGCACCAGGTGTATTTCAGCGAGGATCTCGACGCGGTCACTCAGGGAACCGCCGCAGCGGACAAGGGCATCCGAGCCTTGGCCGACGCCAATTTCGCCCCGGAAGGCCTGGAGGTCGTGACGACCTACTACTGGCGCGTGGACGAGATCCTGACCGGCGGAGCCGTCCGAACCGGCGACGTCTGGAGCTTCACCACGTGCCTGCCGATCGATGACTTCGAGAGTTACACGGACAACCAGGACGCCGGCGAGGCGGTCTTCAATACCTGGATCGACGGGTGGACCAATGGCACCGGCTCGCTCGTCGGCTACGAGAACGCCAACGGCGGCACGTTCTGCGAAATCGCCATCGTCCACGGCGGCTGGCAGTCCATGCCCTTCGATTTCAACAACGTGGACTCGCCTTACTACTCGGAGATCGAGCGGGAATACACGTCGCCGCAGGACTGGACGGCCAGCGGCGTCAACACCCTCGTTCTGTTCATCCGCGGCAAGGTGACGAATCCCATCACGCCGCTGTACGTCACGCTCCGGGATTCCTCCTCGCACGTCGCCACGATCCAGCACAGCAACCCTGCGATTGCGCAGACCTTGTTGTGGAACGCCTGGAGGATCCCGCTGACCGAGTTCGCCACGGTAAACCCCGCCAAGATCAAGAAGATTTCCCTCACTCTCGGCGACAAGACCAACCCGACGGCGCGCGGCGCCGGCATGATCTTCATCGACGATATTTGTCTGACCAAAGGGATGTAGTAGTCCGAGAATCCCTAGCGTGTCATACGTGAATACGGGGTCTGCGTCTGCGGACGTGGACCCCGTTCTATTCCCCAGGTTCGATCCCCTTCTTGGGACCTGTACGTTCCCGGCAAACCGTTACCACCGGCCCACTTGCGGCCTTTACTAGGTGAAAGGAAAGAAATGGTCGGCTGGCCGGTCAACCCCGGTTGACGCGGGTCTCCGACGAGGCAGGAACGTCAGTTGGAGAAAGGATACGACCATGGCACGATACACAATAGTCAAGACGATGTTTGCGGTGGTTGTGGTTCTGTCGCTCACCGCGGCCCTTCATGCAGACACGAAGCTCGTCATTTCGCACTCGTACGGCGGTATCGGGATCGGACTGGGAGTGGGGATCGGCTCGCCGGTGCCGGCGCCGAGATACCATCCGCCGGTCCCTTACTACGGCCCAGTCTGCGGTCCGTGGCGACACCACGGCGTCCACATGGGTCCGCCGCGAATCGAACCGGTCGTCGTGCATCCGCCGGTCCTGTACCCCGTGGTCAGACCTGTCGTCGTCCAGCCCGCGCCGACGGTCGTAATCCGACCCGCCGTGCCGGTCGTCGAGGAGATCGCGATCACCGTCTGGATCACCAATTCCAACGGTTCGCAGACCACCGTTCGCCTGACTCGCCAAGGCGCCTGGTACGTGGGCCCGCGAGGCGAGTACTACGCTGAAATGCCCACCAATGAACAACTGCGGGTCGTCTACGGCTTCTGACCCGACTACGAGAATACGCATTCGATCCGGATGCCTCCGACATCTTCCTTTTGACAATTCCACCGGCTCCGGACACTCTGCCGACGGGAATTGACGATTGAGGAAGGACACCGGGGCGAGGAATCGGGTCGCACGCAAAGCGACAGAGGCGCAAAGGGCGGGACTCGGCTTGGGCCGGCTGCCCTTTGTGTCTTCTGTTACCTGCATTTTCTTCCACGCAACGCACGAGAACGACTGGATTTCCCCATAGTAGCTCCTTAGAATGGAAATATCATCCCGTGGCCGGTGGTGAGCCAGACCCCCAGACCGCTGGATGGCCGAAAGCTGCAAGGACCTGCGAATCGGGAGGCGCGATATGGCAGGAAGCTGCACTCATCGCAGCAAGCGTTGGCGCTGGATGGCGGTATCGGTGGTTGTCTGTATCACGACTCTGACGATCACCATCGCTCTTGTGTCAGACAACTCCGGATCGGAGAATCCCGGTACCGCCAGGAGAACCGTCTCGGCGGCGGATCGAGTCGTCCATTTGCCCGCACCTCGCGAGCGGATCGAATCGATGCCGCTTGGCGAGGTGGGAACCGCCGTCAGGCCCGCCGATTCAGCGGCGGCAACGACACAGGACGCCCTCAGGGAAGCGGATGGGGGCGCCGAGGTCGAGGTTTCCGTTGACGAGACGGGGCCGTCGAGGACGGACAGGATGCAGCAGGATGTGCTTCCCGCGCTGCGCAGCCTGTTCTCCCGCAAGTCGGCTTCGGGCAACGGGAATCCCGACGAGGCTCGTCTGGCTGCGTTGGACGTGTTGTTTGACCAGGGCTCGGAGCCCAAGGAGCGTCGCAGAGCGGCCTGGCTCCTGGCGCGAGATGCCAACAGCGTCGATACGCAGGTGTGGTCCGATCTTCTCATGGATCCGAGCTTCCCCGATTATTTGAAGGCCACGGTCGCCGAGGCGCTGGGTCACTCCTCGGTGCCCGAGACCAGAGACCTCGTGACCGCAGCGCTGAGCAACCCCAGTGAAGCGGTCGTGCGCGGCGCGATCAAGGGACTGTCGGCGATCGGGGGAAAGGACAGCATCGAGCGGTTGTCGGACCTGATGTACTCGCCCAAATCGTCGGCGGGGATTCGCGAGGAGGCAGCGAGGGGGCTGGGACGGATCGAGGACCCCCAGGCAATGGAAGTCCTTGTCGGGGCCTATGCCCACGCGACGTTCGCCGAGGACATGGAGTTCCGAGCCGAAATCCTATCGACGATCGGGCAGCGGGAATCTGACGAGGAGAGCGTCGGCTTTCTGCAAAACGTTCTGGACGACGAGGCCACCGCGGGATCTCTGCGTCTGGCGGCCATCACTGCACTCCAGGACTACTCGGGCGAGGTGGGGCCATTGCTGCTGAAGTACCTGTCGGCGCAGGACAGTGACATCCGCGAGGAAGCCGCGTGGGTGTTGTCCGTGGCCGAGCAACCAGGCGAACTCTCGCCGGAACTCCTCGGTCTTCTCGCCGGGGAGCGGGATGCCGCCGTCCGCAAGCGGCTGTATCAGGCGTTGGGCAACCAGGAACAGGTCGATCTTCTGGCGGTCAAGGCGCAGGTGCAGCGGGAAACCGACCGACAGGCGAAGGTCAGCGGATATGGCCTGATTCTGGAGAATCTGAAGGATGCCGAAGGTGCTGGGATCGGTCAGTGGGCTGATGAAGTCGCCATTCCGGAGTTGTGCGAAATCGTCATGACGGCCGACACGCTCAACGAGAGGCTGGAGGCCGTTATCGCCCTGCAGAAGGCACGGACCCCGGAGGCGGACGCCGCGTTGCAGGGCATTGCCATGGTCAGCGTGGATCAACGGATCCTGGATGCAATAGCCGGGAACACCGGCGCAACCCATTGAAAGGGAGGACCACCATGCGAAGTGTAGCAAGACATCTGTTCCGTGCGTTGGCTTGTGTGTTGCTGGGAGCAATCATATTCCCTGGGACGGCCGTCGCCGAGGTCTATGAGTATGATTTCTCGGGAGACCTGTGCATCTGGGATCTGAGCGAAACACGCGATACAGACTTCCTCGGCATCAACATGGACTACACCGTCACGCAGGACTCCAAAGGCAAGCTGAGCGGTTACGGCAGCGCGAGCGCCAGCGAGATGGGAATCGACTTCTACCTGACGTACACGATCACCGGGTCGGTCACGCAGCGCAACGGCATCGCCTACATCAAGTTCACCATGAAGATCAAGGGCACGGCCTATGACGGATGGGACACATACAAATTCAAGGCGTCGGCCACGGTCAACGCGGATTTGGACCCCGATGTGCAGTTGATTACCGGGACAATCAAGATCTCCGTGGCGATGGGCAGATACAAGGAGACTTGGCGGGACGACTACGAAGAGGATCTGCCCGCCGGCATGAATGGCTCGTTCAAGATGCGTCTCGATTACGATGCCAACGGCAAGAAGCTGTTGGGCGACGCCGAGTTGGAGCTGTCCAACGGAGACATCTACGCATATGCGGTCAAAGGCACGGCCGTTGCCAAGAAGAGCGAAGACCGCCTGACCCTGTCGGCTCCGAAGATGCCCAAACTCAAGGTGTATGTCGATGAGACCACCGGAGATCTCAACATGCTCAGCGGAAAAGTGCTCGGTCAGAAGCTGAAGGCCGTGTATTGAACGAGGCCATGGATCAGGCGACACGACAAGCGTGCCACACCGCCCACGCAGATTCGCCATCGACTCCTTGAGAAGCCGCCTGGCAATTCGACTCCGCCGGCTCACTGCCCTTTCGGCTGTGATGCTGGCTCGGGCAGCCTGAGCACGGTCCGTATGAAGTCGACCGTCAGACGGTTGTAGTGCATGGCGCCGACGCCGTGACGTGATTGCGGGTAGACCATGAGCTGGAACGGCTTGTCCGCCCGCTGCAATGCGTCCACGAGCGTGAAGGTGTTCTGGATGTGGACGTTGTCGTCGATCGCGCCGTGGACGAGGAGCAGTTGCCCGTGGAGGTCCTTGGCGGCCTTCACCACCGAGGTTCGCTCGTAGCCGTCGGGGTTGTTCTGCGGCGTGTCCATGAACCGTTCGGTGTAGATCGAATCGTAGAATCGCCAGTCCGTGGGCGGCGCGCCGGCGATCCCGCCCGCAAAGAGCTTGCTGTGCGTCAGGGCGTAGGCGGTCATGAAGCCGCCGTAGCTGTAGCCGCTCATGCCGATCCGCTCGGCGTCCACGTACGGCTGGGCCGTCAGCCACCGGATCGACTCCTCGATGTCCCTGAGTTCCTGCACGCCCAACTGCCGGTAGGCGGTCCAGGCGGAGCACGCTCCCTTGCCGCTGGCGGGACGCGGGTCGCAGTGGAACACGATCGCGCCCATCTGCGTCAGCATCTGGTCCCAGGTCCGTCCCCCCTGCCATGAGTCGGAGATGCTCGGGGCGTGCGGACCGGCATACGTGGTGAACCAGACCGGGTACTTCCTGCCGGCGTCGAAGTCGGGCGGCTTCACCATGCTCGCTTCGACCTGGAAGCCGTCGGACATCTCGATCTGGAACTGCTCGTAGCCGCCGAACGCGTATTCCTCGCGTTCGTACACGGGATTCGTGTCGAGCGTGCGGACCTTCGCGCCGTCGGTCGCGCGGAGGGCCACCTGGGTCGGCGTGTTCGCGTCACTCCACGAATCGATGAAGTACTTCCCGTTCGGGCTGACGTCTACGTTATGCTGGCCCGCAGCTTCGGTGAGCCGCCGGACCTCGCCTCCAGCCAGAGGGACGCGATAGAGATTCTCCGCGATCGGACTGTCGCGGGTGCCGGTGAAGTAGACCCAGCCCCCCTCTTCGTCCACGTGCTGGACACCCCGCACTTCCCACTGCCCGTCGGTAATCGAGTGCTTCAGTTGGCCGTCCTTGTCGTAGAGGTAGAGGTGCTTCCAGCCGGTCCGCTCACTGGTGAGCAGGAGCGACCCATTGGCCAGGAACCTCATCTCGCTCGGCGGCTCCACCCAGGCCTCGGTCGTTTCGCGAAGCAGACGTTTGGGCCGGCCGCCCCATCTCGACGTCGTGCTGATATCGAGCCAGGTCTGGGCTCGATCCTGCACAAAGAAGTAGATCCGTTCGCTGTCCGGCGTCCAGCCCGCGCCGGGAACCAGATAGTCGCCTTCCGTGTACCCCGAGAGATCGACCCACCGGACGGCCCCGCCGGCGACGGAGACGATCCCCAGTTTCACCGTCGGATTCGGCTCGCCCGCCCGCGGATACCGCGTCGGTTCGACCTGCCTTGGGGACGACGCGTCGTTGACCACGACGTACTCCGGCACGGGCGTGTCGTCCGTTCGCAGGAAGGCGATGGCCGAGGAATCCGGACTCCACCAGAACATCCGCCACCGGCGATTGAGGATCTCCTCGAAGTAGACCCAGTCCGCCTGGCCGTTGAGGATCAGGCCGCCGCCGTCTTCGGTCAGCGCCCGTTCCGTCTGCGTCGCGACATCCACGACGTACAGGTCGCCCTCTCGCACGAAGGCGACGAACTTGCCGTGCGGGTCGAACTCCGCGTGCTGCTCCGCCTGGGGCGTACTCGTCAGGCGGACCGCGGTCTGCCCGTCCGTCGTGAGGTAGTACAGATCGTTCTCGTAGTCAATGAGGACCGCAGTGCGGTCGTCCGTCATGTGGAGCCACGTCCGCCGAGAGATCGCTTCCGCATCCTTCGGGCGCATCGCAGGCAGACGGCGCAACCCCGCGCCCAGGGCATTGGGATCCAGGAACAAGGCCGAACGACCACTCGTCGCATGGACCTTGTACAGACGGCCGTCGCGCGTCTGGAGGTAGTGCTCGCCGTCGTCGAGCCAGGTCAGGCCGCCCACAGGCGAGCCGCTGAAGTTCGCGCGGTTCTCGGGTCCGTACACGGTCTCGAAGGTGATCGGCTTGACGCACTCCCGCGTCTGAGCCCGCGGCCTGACAAGGCCGTGAGTCAGGGGCGCGTAGGAGTCAATTCGGCAGACAGGAAAGATGTCCCCTTCCGCGGGTTGGTCCAGGAGTTCCCAGATGCGAGGTCTCTTCCTCGCCTTCGCGTTGAGCAGTCGGCGAATCTCCGCGTCGAGTTTCTGGCCGGTCTTCACGAGGACTGTCCCGGCGTCGAAGCGTCGAACCTGCCGCTCGGATCGAGCCTCCAGACGGATGGTCTCTCCGTCCCGGACGACTCGCTCGATGGTCCACAGCGTGACATCCAGATCGACGTCTTCGCGGAGTTCGTGGACCTCGATTCCCCTGCGTTGCAGACGCTCGGTCAGGCCGCGCAACGACGATGGGAACAGATAGGCATACGGCTCGCGCCCAGCGGAGCGGTCGCCCGGCCGCTCGCCCGCGGGCGAACTTCCCACGGCACAGACGCCGAGCGTACACAGGAACACCGCCGCCAGGCTCAGGCGACCGAACGAACAACACACACTTCTTACCGATCCATTCATGCCCGGACTCCTCTGCATCGGGTCTCGACGGTTCACAAGACAGCAAACGGTAAGCGCAATCGTGGGACCTTGTCAAGAGATCTGAAACGACAGAAGCCGGGCAGAGCCACAAATGAGAAGACTCTCCTGGGCGCCAGAGAGAGAGAAGACGCCCAGGAGAGTTCGGTGAAAGGGCTGTTGAATCAAGCGTTGAAGTCGTGCAAACTCTCTTCCGAGTCGCTCAGCGGGATCGCCTTGCCCGCAGGCTTGGCGGCAGTACGCTGCACCTTGTCCGAATGGCTGGCGATCTTGTGGAGCACCTCGTCCGACTTGCCGAAGGTGCGTGTCTTCGACTTGGGCGTCTCGGCCGGATGATGTTTGTGTTCGAGATTCAGGTGAATCGGGTGGCGCTCGGCCTTGGCTCCCTCCGGACGCGCCGCCTGGTTTCTTGTACCGCCGACTATCGCCACCAACCGGCCGACGATCTCCTGCATCGATTCGGCCTGGGCGCTGAGTTCCTCTGAGGCGCTGGCCGACTCCTCGGCATTGGCCGCATTCTGCTGGGTGACCTTGTCCATCTGGGAGACGGCGGTGTTGACCTGATCGATCCCCTGCGCCTGTTCCTGGCTGGCCGCCGCGATCTCGCTGACCAGGTCCGTCGTCTTGCCCACGCTCTGGACGATCTCCTCCAGGACCTTGCTGACCTCGGTCGCGATGTCCACGCCGTTCTTGGAGTTCTTCACCGACTCTTCGATCATGCTGGCGGTGTTCTTGGCGGCCTCCGCGGAACGCATGGCGAGGTTCCGCACCTCTTCCGCGACGACGGCGAATCCCTTGCCCGCCTCGCCGGCCCGAGCGGCCTCGACGGCCGCATTCAGGGCCAGCAGGTTGGTCTGGAATGCGATCTCGTCGATCACCTTGATGATCTTGGAGGTCTCATCCGAACTCTTCTGGATCTCATGGATCGCCTGGCTCATTCGGGCCATTGATTCGGCGCCGGTGCCCGCGGCCTTCTTCGCATCAGCGGCCAAGGTGTTGGCCTGCTGGGCGTTGTCCGCGTTCTGTTTGGTCATTGAGGACATCTCTTCCAGACTGGCGCTCGTTTCTTCGAGGCCGGCCGCCTGCTCTGTGGCACCTTCGGCCAGCGACTGCGACGCCGCTGAGACCTGTCCGGATGCGGCGGCCACCTGCTCGGAGCCTTCCGTCAGGCTGGCAATGATCCGCCGAACGGGACCGGTGATCGAGCGCGTGATGAACACGGCCATGAGGACACCGGCCACGACGGCAATGCCAAGACCGACGATCATGGTTGTCGACGCGGTAGAGAGAGAACTGGCTGCGGCACCAGCGGCCTCCTGCGTGTCCTTCATGCCCAGATCCGCCGTATCCTTCGCAGCCTCAAGAACCTCAACCGCCACGTTGTTGCGATTCGTGTTCAATTCCTCGCGGGCATGCCAGTTGCTCAGAAATCGCTCCATGCAGCCGAGATAATCCCGCCCTGCCCTGCGGCACTCCTCGATCTGCTTGAGGTTCTTTTCCAGCCTCGTGATTGCCTTCAGTTCGTCCAGCTTGCTGTTGACCGCGTCGAACTTCCTTTCGGCCTCCTGAAACAGTTTGAGGTCGCGTGTGGCGATGGCATGCCACGTTCCGACGCGAATGAGGTTGCCCAAGTCAATGATGTCGTTGCAGAGCACCGTCTTCCTGACCCGCTCCTTCAGTTTCTCGACGCTGATCGTTGAACCCGCCGTTACGACCGGCGCAGTTTCCGGTTTCAACACGGCGTCGATCTCCTCATCGAGATTCGTCATTTGGTCAGCCAGAAACCCGCCACACATCTCCATGTACTTGTCAGCCGCGATCAGCAAGGCTGCCTTTTCCTGTCCCATGGCATCCGTCGTAGAGACGGTGCCATCCAGCAACTGCTGGTATTCCCTTGCCTTTGCCTCCGCCTTGGCGGCGTTCTCCCCGAGCGTTGTCATGCCGTACTTGTCCGCATGGTCTTTCGCCTCGCCCAGGTGCTTCTGCACCTCCTCCAGACTGGTTCTGGCGGCATCCAGGAAGCTCTTGTCTTCCGTAAAGGCGTAACCACGGACCTGGTACATCGTCTGGAGCGAGGATCGCTCGATATCGTTGGCGATTGCCACCTCGGGGACATTTTGCTCCGACAGCTTGATGGCGGTCCTCTTGACGTTGAACATGCTGAAGACAGCCAAGCCGCCCAAGGCCACCGCAATGACAATCAACGTACTGAATCCCAGTGCGATCTTGGCGCCGAGTTTCATCTTTCCGAACATCGCTATTCCTTTCCAAAAGAGTATGAGAGTTGCCTTTCGTCGCAGGCATCCGACCGGATCACCTGTCCAAATCAACCGCCTCGGCGGACTGAGAGGGTCCGGCGCCGACACAGGCGCTGATCGCGCCGATGTCACCGCCGGCCAGGACCCGGTCGATATCGAGCAGGATCTTCACCCTGTCGCCGATCTTGCCCATGCCCAGGATGAAATCGGTGTCCACAGATGCGCCAAATTGTGGGGCTCCCTCAATGTCCTTGCCGGCAATATCCAGGACTTCCTGGACACGATCCACGATGATCCCCGTGTTGAACTGGTGCCCGGCCTGGCTGATCTCGACCACAATAATGCACGTCTGGTCGGTAATCTGGGCGGTCGGCATCCCGAACTTGGTGCGCAGATCCACGACCGGGATCACCTGGCCGCGGAGGTTGATGACCCCCCTGATGTGCGCCGGCGTCTGCGGCACGGCGGTGATGTCCATGTACCCGATGATCTCGCGGACCTTCAGGATTTCCAGGCCGTACTCCTCCGCCCCCAGGGCGAACGTCAGGTACTTGTTGTCGTTCTTGAACTGATCTATCGTCCGACCGCACCGGGCTTCCGCTGTTTCCGCCATAGTTTATCTCCTTACTCTCTCCTGATTCAGATGGATTCCCACGCATCCGCGTCCGACAGCGCCGCAAAGCGACGCATGACGCCGCGATCACGAGAATCCGACGGGGGCCGCGACCTCCGCACACCCACGCGTGGGAAAACGTTCCTGCCATCGGCCGGCGGCAGGACCCTCTTCACTATGAATTCCCATGTGCGAACTAGGGTAAGTCATAGCGTTGGCACGTCTCATGGGTCGCGGTCTTTGCGACCTTGCTCTTCCCATCCGCTGCGGAACAGCAGGCCGATGAGGTCGGCGACATTTTCCGCACCGACCTTCCGCATGATGTTGGCCCGATGAAATTCCACCGTCTTGATCCCGACTCCGAATTGATGCGCGATCGCCTTGTTCGTCGTCCCAGCGACGATTCGGGCCAGCACTTCCTGCTCCCGGACGCTGAGGTTCTCGAAGCGACAGGCCAGGGCCCGGCGTTCCTCCTGTGTCCGACGGCTCTCCAGGTCCCATGCCACGGCCGCCTGAATCTGGTCCAGGAGGTACTGATCGTTGCCCGGTTTCTGAAGAAAATGGAAGGCGCCTTCGCGGATGGCCTGCACCGCAATCGGAATGTCACCGTATTCCGTTAGGAAGATCACCGGAATCCGATTCCCCCGATCTCGCACCCAACGGAACAGCTCGATTCCGCTCATCCCCCGCAGGCGAACCTCCAGGATCAGGCAGCCCGGACGGGCGGGGTCGTGTCTCTCGATGAACGCCTGCGCGTCAGAGTGGTTCTCCACAGGCAGTCGAATGGATTGCCCAAGTCGCCGTAACCTTTCCTGTACCTCCTTGTCGCCGTCAACAACGAACACGGTCGGCTCTGACTCGCTCATCATGGTCTCCTTCTTGACGATCATGGTGTGCCAGAACAGTCCATTCCCACACCGGGGAAGCTGGCCGAAGTGACACCTTAAAGTTGGTCCGCTCGATGAATCCACCGCTATGTTCCGGGCCTCTCTGGCTGCATCGTCATCTGACGAAAAATACTTGACTCGAAAACACCGGATGCACACTAGGGTATACCCAAGGCAACCTCAACAGCGATGCACAAGAACGCGACAGACGGATGCCCCAATGGATGGACCAGGACGGCCGACTTTGTCACCCCCCTGACAGACGTGCAGACCCACGAGATCGACCCGGGCAACTCGACGAGCCGTTTCAGGCCGGGGCGGCTCTCTGTGGCGAGATTGTGTTGTCAGAATCACAGCGGCCCTTTACCATACAGGGACAATCAAGCTGGGTCTCCAGTAAGGAGCTTCACTATGGCACGGCGTGGATCGATCGTGGCGGTCCTGGTTGCCTTGGTTTTGACAAGCGGATGCACGTTGGGCTCGCGCAGGGGCAAGGCGGCGGTGTCCGGCGAACTGAGGCAGTGGCACAACGTGGTCTTGACGTTCGACGGGCCCCTGCTCGGGGAGAGCGCGGAGCCGAATCCCTTCTTCGATTGCCGCCTGAACGTCACATTCACGAAGGACGGCCGGCAGTTCGTCGTACCGGGGTATTACGCTGCGGACGGCAACGCCGGCCAGACCGGCGCCACCGAAGGCAACAAATGGCGGGTACACTTCCTGCCGCCGGAGGCGGGAGTGTGGACATACACGGCGTCCTTCCGATACGCGCCGGGAATCGCGGTCGATCCCAATGCGAGCGCAGGCCAGCCGGCCTTCTTCGACGGGGCCACCGGGACCATTTCCATCCTCCCGACGGACAAGACCGGGCGGGACTTCCGCGCCCAGGGACAGCTCCGCTACATCGGACAGCGATATCTCCAGTTTGCCCAGACCGGGACGTTCTTCCTCAAAGGCGGCGCCGACAGCCCGGAGAACTTCCTGGCCTATGCCGACTTCGACGGCACGTTCGACGCCGGCGAGCTCAAACGGGAAGGCGAAGCCGCCGGCGGCAAGTTCGTCCACAGGTATCAGCCGCACATCGAGGACTGGCGCCCCGGCGACCCCACCTGGAAGGACGGCAAGGGAAAGGGCATCATCGGCGCACTGAACTACCTGGCCTCCAAGGGCATGAACAGCGTCTATTTCCTCACCTACAACCTCGACGGCGGCGACGGCAAGGACGTCTGGATGTGGACCCATCCCCGCGAGCGACGTCGGTTCGATTGCAGCAAGCTGGACCAGTGGGAGATCGTCTTCTCGCACATGGACCGGCTCGGCATCGCGATGCACGTCGTCACGCAGGAACAGGAGAACGACCACGCGCTCGACAAAGGCGCCCTGGGCCCCCTGACGAAGCTCTACTACCGCGAGTTGATCGCCCGGTTCGGACACCACCCCGCGGTGATCTGGAACCTGGGCGAAGAGAACACGAACACCCCCGAGCAGCGGAAGGCCTTCGCCAAGCACTTCCACGACGTGGACCCGTACGACCACCCCGTGGTGTGCCACACCTACCCGGGCCAGTACGACCAGGTCTACGAGCCGCTGTTGGGATATGAGTGGTTCGAGGGCGTGTCGCTGCAGACAAACGATACGCACGCGCAGACGCTTCGTTGGGTCCGGCGTTCCGCGGCAGCCGGCAGACGGTGGTTCGTCTGCCTCGATGAGATCGGTCCCTCACAGACCGGCGTCAAGCTCGACAGAGACGACTACTGGCACGATGAGCCCAGGACGAAGCACCTCTGGGGCAATCTCATGGCCGGCGGCGCCGGCGTCGAATGGTACTTCGGCTACAACCATCCCCACAACGACCTCAATTGCGAGGACTGGCGCAGCCGCGACCACATGTGGGAGCAGACGCGATATGCTCTCGAGTTCTTCCACAGTTGGCTGCCGTTCGCGAACATGGATCCGAACGACGAGCTGACCACAGGCGAGGACGACTACTGCCTGGCGGATCCCGGGAACGTCTACGCCGTATACTTGCCGTCGGGCGGCGCCCCGGAACTCGATCTGGGCGAGACCTCGGAGACCTTCCAGATCCGATGGTTCAGTCCACGGCAAGGCGGTGTCATCCAGATGGGAACCGTCGCCTCGGTCACCGGACCGGGCAAGGCCAAGATCGGCCAGCCTCTGGAGGATACCGACAAGGACTGGGTCGCCCTGGTGGAGCGCGTCAGGCCCAGGCAACTGATTCCATCGACGACCCGGCAGAGGCCCGCAGCGCCCTGACGGGATCTCGCCTGCATGCCGACCGCGTCGCGGTCGCACAGACGAGATGCAAAATGCCTCTTGCAAAACTCGCAGTATCCCCTATAATGCCCGATTGTCAAAAAATCGCGGGTCATTACGATGCCCCACATGAGTGTTGCCTTTTGGAGACGATATCCATGGAACAGACTGCCGAGTTGCAGATTAACCTGTTTCGGGAACAACTGCCGTCGTTGGAAGAGTTGCGAGTGCTGTCGCACCTCGTACACGCCAGCGAAGCCAACCGAATGCGCTTTGCCGAGCAGGTCCAGCAGAACGTGAGCAGCAACGCGGCGATGACTTCGCTTCAGACCGGCATCGGTCTGTTCATCCTGGGCCGAAACCGCGAAGCGCTCGCCAAGCTCCAGAAGGGGCCGGACTGCAAAGAGAAGTACCTGTATCTGGCCTTCACCCTCCGCCAGCTCAGAAAGCACGACGAAGCGATCCAGAACCTCCAGCGGGCAAAGGACCACGGCGCCGAGGCATTGAGCGTAAGCCTTGAAAAGACAGCCACTTACCGCAGTGCCGGAAATCTGGAGGCAGCGGCCAAGGAGATCAAGTCCTGCGCCAACTTCCAGAACGTCAGTGCGGAGTACCACTACCAGTTGGCCCGTCTTGAGGAGGCCCAAGGGTTGTACGACAATGCGGTCGCCAACTACAAGACGGCCCTGGAACTGGCGCCGACGCACCATCGGGCGATGTTTCATCTGGCCTATCGGTACGACCTGTCCGGCTACGAGGACCAGGCGATCGAGCATTATAAGCAGGTGGTTTCCGGCTCGCCGACCTATGTCAGCGCTCTGCTGAACCTGGCGGTCCTCTACGAGGATCTGGGGGACTTCGACAAGGCAAGCGCCTGCATCGACAAGGTCCTGGAATCGCACCCCAATCACCCACGTGCGTCGCTCTTCCACAAGGACGTGGAAAGCTCCAAGACGATGCTCTACGACGAGGAGCGGGAGAAGAAGCGAAGCCGAAAGAACCAGATCCTCGAGACGCCGATCTCCGACTTCGAACTGTCCGTCCGCAGTCGAAACTGCCTGCGGAAGATGAATATCCGCACGCTGGGCGATCTGCTCAACATCACCGAGGCGGAACTGCTCTCCTACAAGAACTTCGGCGAGACCTCGCTGCGGGAAATCAAAGCGATCCTCGACCAGAAGGGTCTCCGCCTGGGCCAGGCGCTGGAGGATAAGCAACTCCAGGTGGAAACCACTCCCGAGCGGGCTGCGACCGACGACAGGGGTCTGATGAACAAGACCGTCGAGGACATCCAATTGTCCGTACGGGCCCGCAAGTGCCTGCAGAAGCTCAACATCCGCACACTGGGCGAGCTCACTCGCACGACGGATGCCGAGCTGCTGGGCTGCAAGAATTTCGGGGTCACCAGCCTGAACGAGATCAAAAAGGCGCTGGCCGGTTTCGGCCTGTCGCTGCGGAACCTCGACTAGGCCCGGCGCCCACGATAGGAAAAAGCGGAAAGTGAAAAGGCAGAGCGGTTGGAGCGATGAAGCGATGAGGCATGGGAACGCCGCGCTTCGCTATCGTTGTGCGCCGGTGCGCCGCCGACTGAGCACGCCGAATGCACTCGTTCCTGTCCTCTGCTGTCTCTCGATGGTTCTCCTTCTCGGCTGCGAGCACCGCCAGATTATCAGACCCACCCCGCAGATGGACGCCGACTCGCAGTTCTGGATTCGTGTGCTGCTCCTGGCCAACGCATCCGAGTGTACCGTCGAGATTCCCTCCCCCTTTCACATCGTACAGGCCGACCTGGGACCGGGAATCAAACCCGGATCGCCCCCGAGGAAGCCGCTGGGCGGCCCGACCCAACTGAGCATGGTTCGCGGCCAGCTCATGCTGGGCACAACACCGATCCCGAACCGCGAGGTCGTGATCCATCCGGAGTCCCCTTTTGTCTTCGGCTTGAACGGGCGAAACTACCGCGGCAGTCTCAAGTTGATCATCAAAGGCGATGGGCAGGCGTTCGATGTCCTGAACCTGGTGCCGTTGGAACCCTATCTGGCCGGTGTGGTCGGGGAGGAAATGCCCGACTACTGGGAACCTCAGGCGCTCCGAGCCCAGGCGATCGCTGCCCGCACGTACTGCCTGTACATCAAGAACCGCTTCGGACCCAATCGCAGCTACGATGTCAGCCGGACCCAGGCCAGCCAGGTCTACGGCGGCGTTGCCGCGGAGTCCTCGCAGGTCTGGAAGGCCGTGAATGGCACGGTCGGAAAAGTCCTGGCCGAGAATCGCGCCCGAGCCGGGCGGGACGCCGCCTCCCCCTTGTTGGCGAGAGGGCTGTTCCCCGCGTACTTCAGCTCCGTTTGCGGCGGCCATACCAGCAACAGCCAGGACGTGTTCGGCGACTCGTTCGGGCCCTTGGCGGGAGTCCCCTGTCCCTACTGCAAGGACGTCGCTCGTCTGGACCTGTTCCTGTGGCCCATGGCCCAGTTCAGCCGCAAGACGGTGACCGAGCAACTGGTCGCACGTTACCCGAAACTCAAGGCACTTGGGGAAATCAAGGAAGTCGTCGTTGCCGACAAGACCGACTACGGCCAGTTCGCGCGACTGACGAAGATCCGCCTCGTCGGCACGACCGGCCAGACCGAGACGCTCCGCGCCGAGGACCTGCGTCTGGCCATCGATTCGAGCGGCCGGCGTCTCAAGAGCACGATCTGCCAGATCGTTCGCTGGGGCGACGGCTGGGCTTTTCTCGCCGGACGAGGCTGGGGCCACGGCGTCGGCATGTGCCAGTGCGGCGCCGAGGGAATGGCTCGACAGGGCCACAGCGCCGAGCAGATTCTTCAGCATTACTACCCCGGCGCCAAGATCGTGAGCGTCTACTGACCATGGCCTGTTTCGAACTGCTGAGCACCGATCCGAACTGCAGTGCCCGTCGCGGCGTGCTGACCACCGCCCACGGGCAGGTCCAGACCCCCGCTTTCATGCCGGTGGGCACCGTCGGGGCCGTCAAAGGGATGACTCCCGACCAGTTGGAGGCCACAGGCGCCCAAATCCTCCTGGCCAACACATATCACATGCTCCTGCGTCCCGGCGTCGAGGTCGTCGAGAAGCTGGGCGGCCTCCACGGGCTCATGGCCTGGAACCGACCCATCCTGACGGACAGCGGCGGATATCAGGTCTTCTCCCTGAACGCACTGACGAAAATCGACGACGAAGGGGTGCGATTCGCCAGCCATCTCGACGGCGCCCCGATCCATCTGAACGCAGAGATCGCCACGCAGATCCAGTTCCGCCTGGGGGCGGACATCATCATGTGCTTCGACGAGTGTACGCCGTTCCCGGTCGAAGAGGAGCGACTCCGGCGGGCCGTCGCTCGAACCCTGGACTGGGCGAAACGGTGCAAGACCGCCCACGCCGAGTTGACTGAACTCGACGCACGCGCAAATCCCTCAGGCTCACTGGGTCCTATAAATACAACTCCTCGTGCCCCCAGCCTTCTTTTTGGGATCGTACAGGGTGGCATCGACCCGCAGCTCCGCCGCCAGTGCGCCGAGCGGATCGTGGACATCGGATTCGATGGATACGCGATCGGCGGCCTGAGCGTCGGCGAGGGCCACGAGCAGATGGCCCAGACCGTCCGCCATACGACTCCCTGTCTGCCGGTCGAGGCCCCCCGCTACCTGATGGGCGTCGGAATGCCCATCGACATCCTGGCGGCCGTCCTGGCGGGGGTGGACATGTTCGACTGCGTCCTGCCCACAAGAAATGGACGCAACGCCTTCGCGTTCACCCGCAATGGCCCGCTGCGCCTTCGCAACAGCATGCACATCGACTCCCGCGAACCCCTGGAGGCCGACTGCGACTGCTACTGCTGTCGGCACTTCAGCCGGGGCGCCCTGCGACACTACTTCAACAGCGGCGAGATGCTCGGCCCGATCCTCCTGTCCATCCATAATCTGCGGTTCTACCAGAGACTCATGGCCGACGTCCGCGGGCACATCGAGCAGGGCGATTTCGCCGCCTGGGCGGCCGGCGAGATGGGCAAGTACGCCGAAATCAAGGCCGATCAGTAGGATTTCCTGCTTTTCACCGCCCAAACTGCATTTGAATTTGACATTTCCCGCCCTCTGATATAGGCTATCACGATTGTCTTTACTTTGGAAAGGAACCCGTAATGGATCATGTGTGGATATTGGCACAGACGGAAACCGGGCAGGCCCCCGCGCGGATCGAGTCGGAGCCGGTGCAGAGCGGCGGCGAGGCAACCGTCGCGGTGCCGGACTCCCCTGCCGGCTCGCCCCAGGGCGCTCAGCCCAAGCCGTCCGGGTCATTCTGGACCTTCATGCCGTTCATCGTCATCATGGTCGCCATGTACTTCCTGATGTTCCGCGGCCCGCGGAAGCAGCAACAGCAGCACAGGGAAATGGTGCAGTCCCTTAAGAAGAATGACCGTGTCCGCACCATCGGCGGTATTTTCGGAACCATCGTGGACATCCGCGGGGACGAGGTCATTCTCAAGGTGGACGAGCAGAACAACACAAAGATCCGGGTCAGCACCTCGGCCATCGGCAAGACTCTCTCGCAAGACGGAAAGGAATCGTGACGAACTGTTTTCTGTCGGCCATTTTCTATTTGGCCCGCCGGCCCGCACTGCCGATGGGAGTGGCAGTGACAAGGAGATGCCGGATGCGGCGGTCTACGGTCAATCACAGATGACAAACAGCTATTTCGATAGGAAAGCCTTATGAGCAGGAATCTGACGCCCAAGATCATTCTGATCCTCGTTCTCGTGGCGGTGGCCGTTTTGGCCCTGTACCCGCCGAGCAAGACCCTCAAGCCCGGCATCGACCTGGCCGGCGGAACCAGCCTCATCTACGCCATCGATACCGAAGGCCTGGGCGGCGCCGAAGAGAAGGGCCTTTCCCAGCGAGTGATCACCGTCCTGCGGCGGCGAATCGACCCCGCCAACATCCAGAACCTCGTCTGGCGTCCCCTGGGCAACACGCGATTCGAGATCCAGATGCCCCTGGCCAGCAAGGAGACGCAGCAGAAGAAGGATGCGTACCAGACCGCGTTGGATCGCCTGCTCGATAAGAACATCAACCCCGCAGTCGTCCTGCGCGTCCTCCAACTGCCGGCCGAGCAGCGGACCCGAGAGATTGCTGAGTTCGCCCAGGGCGATCCCAATCGCATGGAGACCCTCAGCAAGCTGACCACCCTTCACGACGAACGCAGGCAACTGCAGGCCCGACGCGACACGCTGAACAAGGAACTCGAAACCCTCGGCCAGACCCTCACTGCGGCGCAGGTGAACCTCGAACGGGTCCAGGCCAATCGCACGCAGTGGATCAAGCTCAGCGATGAGGCGCTGCGCAAGGAATTGACCGACTTCCTCGGCTCCGAGACCCAGTTGGAGCCGTTGACCAGCTACGTCAAAGCCTATCGCGGGTTGACCGAGGCCTTCACCAGGCTTACGGAGCAAGGCGGCCTCAATGAACGATACGAGCAGGCCCGGCGGCAGTTGGACCGCCTGAACATGTCCGAAGAGCAGGTCACTTCGATGCTGGACATAAAAGGCCGCGACAAGGAGGCGAGGATCGGAGAGTTGAAGGCCAGGTTCGCCGACCGCAAGGACGCAATCGATCAGGTGGTCGCGGCCTACAAAGAGTACGAGCCCTATCGCGGCCGACTCGACGACCCTGCCGACCTCAAGCGAATGCTCAAGGGCGCAGGCATCCTGGAGTTCCGCATTCTGCCGACAACCGACCGAGGGGAACCGAGCATCGCCGAGAGAGAGCGGTACATCGAGAACCTCAAGGAGAAGGGTCCCAAGGCCGCCTCAGACAACCGGTACGTCTGGATCCAGATCGAGAACATGGAAGAGTGGCACGTGCAGGACTCGATCGTGGGCCAGTTCGGCGACAAGTACTACGTCCTGGCCAGCAACCAGCAGGATGAGACCATGCTCCACAGCATAACCACCCGCGAGTGGAAGCTGGAGAACTCCTATCCCACCCAGGACTCGATGGGCCGTCGCGCCATCGGGTTTACCCTGAATATCCGGGGCGGCGACCTCTTCTACAACATCACGAGCAAGAACCCGAACCGCCCGCTGGCCATCCTGCTCGACGACGTGGCGATCTCGGCGCCGAACATCACCGCCGAGGGCGGCATTCGCCAGCGAGGCATCATCCAGGGCACCTTCACCCCGACCGAGATCACCGACATGGTGAACAAGTTGAACGCCGGCTCGCTACCCGCCCGACTGATCCCGCAGCCGATCTCCGAAAAGGTCATCGGCCCGTCCGTCGGCGCCGACAACCTGACCAAGGGGATTCGCTCGGGCATCATCGGTCTGATGCTGGTCGTCGCCTTCATGCTCGTCTACTATGCCATCGGCGGCTCCATCGCGGACGTGGCCCTGTTGCTGAACATCCTGTTCACCCTCGCGATCATGGCCGCCATCCGGGCGACGTTCACTCTGCCCGGCATCGCCGGTCTGATCCTGACGATCGGCATGAGCGTCGACGCCAACGTGCTGATCTTCGAGAGAATTCGGGAGGAGCAGGAGAAGGGTTCCGGCCTGGCAACCGCCATTCGCAACGGTTACCAGCGGGCCTTCAGCGCGATCTTCGACTCGAACTTGACGACGATCCTCACGGCGGCCATTCTCTACTACGTCGCATCTGAGGACGTGAAAGGCTTCGCCATCGTCCTCATGCTCGGCATCGGTTCGAGCTTGTTCACCGCCATCTTCGTGACCCGTGTCATCCTCGACGTTCTGGTCTCCAAGCGGATCATCAAGGACCGCCTGGCGATGCTGCGTCTGATCAGGGTGCCGAACATCAACTGGATGGGCATGCGCCACATCTTCTACACAGTCTCCGGCATCCTCGTTTTCGGCGGCCTGATTCTCTTCGTCGCCCGCGGCAGCTCGAAGTACGACATCGAGTTCACCGGCGGAACCAGCGTCCAGATCAATCTGAAAGAGGGCGCATCCCTCACCCGCCAGAATGCGGAAGACCTGCTCATGAAGGTGGCCGCGGCCTCGGGCAATGACGACCTGAAGGCCGCCACCGTGTACAGCGTCGGCGACCCCATCGGTCAGGCGCCCAACGGCGACAAGATTTACGATGAATACGAGATCACCACGGTCGCGGTCAACAAGCTTCAGACGACGGTGACGTTCGAGCCGGGTCCGCGGCCCACGGTCGAAACCGCCACCGCGGACCTCCGCAAGGCCGAGACGGAGCTGCATCGCGAGGTAGGCAAGATCGAGCTGAAAGCCAGCGGGGACAAGGCGTACGTCGTCACGACCACCCGCATCAATCCCACCATGACCCAGAGCGTTCTGGCGAAGGCCTTCCCTGAGGCACAGATCGGCGAGTCGGAAATCCAGGCCGTCGTGACGGACGCGATCCGTCAGGCGTTCGAAGGGCAGTTGGAGGTCCAGCAGAACCTCCAGCCGGCGATCACTGCCACCGACAAGATCACCGAGGAGATCGTCGATACGTATCCCGAGCTGGCCGATTACATCGGCGGCGTCCGGATCGAGACGACGCTCAAGACCCCGGCCCCCCTGGCTGAGATCGACCAGCGACTCAAGGACCTGCGGTTCCGCCCGGACACGCAGGAACTCGTCTGGTATCCCTACGCGGTGTTCGGTCCCGGCCTGAAAGCCATCGCGCCGGGCCAGCCGGTGAGCACGTTCACCTTCGTCAGCATCGAGCCGGAAGCCGGACTCCGCGAACTCAGCGACGACGAATGGCAACTGTTCGTCGAGAATGAGAAGTCCAGGGTCCTCCTGGCCGCCCAACGCGAGACCTCGCTGCCTCGCGTAACGCAGATCGATCCGTTCGTCGGATCGGAGGCCAAGACGCGGGCCATCATCTCCATCGTTCTCTCGCTGGCAGCCATCGTGGGCTACATCTGGGTCCGGTTCGGCAACCTGCGATTCGGGTTGGCGGCCATCATCGCCCTGTTCCACGATGTTTCGATCGCGCTGGGTGCGATTGCCGCCTCGGCCTTCCTCGCTACGACGATCGTCGGCTCCCTCCTGCTGATCGGCGATTTCCGGATCAACAGCACCATGATCGCGGCCGTCCTGACCCTGCTGGGTTACTCCCTGAACGACACGATCGTCGTGTTCGACCGAATTCGCGAGAACCGGCGCAAGGTGCAGTTGACGCCCCAGTCGGTGACGAACAGCATCAACCAGACCATGTCGCGAACCCTGATCACGGGCGTCACAACGATCATGGTCGTGCTGGTGATGTACATCTTCGGCGGTCCCGGCCTGCGAGGCTTCAACTTCGTGATCTTCCTCGGCCTGGTCGTCGGAACGTATTCCTCGATCGCCATCGCGGCGCCGCTGCTGCTGGTCAATCTTCCGACGGCACAGCAGGACAAGACCACGCGGGCGACCAAGATCGAGAACATCGCGACCGAGCCAAAAGTGAAGGCCAAGTAAGTCGTCGGCCGATGACAGGAAATGATGGGCAAGGACTTCAGAGTGGGTTTGATGACGGGGGTCGTGCTGGCCGTCGTCGCCCTGATCTGGGTGGCGACGCGTCCGAGCCTGAGTCCCCGGGCAAGAATCGCTCCGGCCGGAGCGGCTCCGTCGGGGGCCAAGACCGTGTCCGACGGTCCTCTACCGTGGGAGAACCCCGACGTCGCGGAGGCAACTGCGCCGGTGATTGCCGGTCCTTCAGGGCCCTCGACTCCTCAGGAGACTCCTGACCGCCAGGAACGCCCAGAGATCCAACAATTCGCGGCAACGAAGCCGCCGGAGGCCACCCCTCCGGCGGTTTCGCCCGACCTGACGATCCACGAGATGAACGAACCCATCAAGACGACCCGGTTCCATATCGTCCGCAGGGGTGAGACGCTGTCGTCGGTCGCCCGGCAGTACTACGGCTCGCCCGACAAGTGGCGCAAGATCGTCACCGCCAATCAGAAGGCCATCAAGGACCCCAACAGGATCGCGTTGGGAACCAAATTGGTCATTCCGGAGTGATCCGACCTGCGAGGCGACCTCAGACACGCGCCCTTCCAAAGCAGCATCAGGCGTTCCGCCCCGCCGCATCTCGATCCACCAGCCAGGTGACCCGATCAAGAACCGGCCAGAGCACGTGAATCGGGTATCGTCTCTCGTCTGGATCGGCGGCAACCGCCAATTCGAAGGTCTCCGCCTTTTCTTGCCCCGAAATGAGGACGACCAGTCGCCGGGCAGCCTGTAGAACCAGCCGCGTCAGCGTGATCCGGTCGATCTTCACGTCGCCCCCGGCACGCACCACGCCAGCCAGACCGTCTGCGCCGCACCACACCCGTGAATTCGGGAACAACGAGGCGGTGTGCCCGTCACGCCCCATGCCCAGCACGATCAGATCGAACTGAGGCATCTCGCCCTCTTGCAGGCCAAAGACCACCCGTATCGTCCTCTCGTAGGCGACAGCGGCATCTCGCGGGTCCTCGTACTCGGTGGGAACGCGGTGTACGTTCGTCTCGGGGATCTTGACTCGGCCCAGGAGGTTCTCCACGACAAGCCGGTAGTTGCTGGCCGTAGAATCAGGCGGGACATAACGCTCATCCACCCAGAACACGTGGATCGGGTCCCAGGCAAGGGTCTGTGCCCGCGGCTCGCTCGCCAACTGTCGGAGGAACAACTCCGGCGTCCGCCCGCCGGACAGCGCGGTTCGGAACACGCCGCGAGAGCAGATCGCCTGCTCCGCTGCGGAGAGGAACAACCGCGTCATCCGTCGGGCGAGATCCTGCGCGTCATCGGCGATTTCGAGCTGCAAGTCTCGCATATTCTACTTCTGCTCGACTTGGGCCGACGCCTCGGTGCTCGCCCCACCCGCCTGGCCTGGACCGACGAGAGTGCCCATGGCCCGTTGCACCGCCAGCTTGGCCGCCACATGGCGGTGGATAGCCTCATAGTAATTCACGCGGGCCGTCGTGAGGGCCGCCTGGGCATCGATCATCTCGACCTGCGTGTTGATGCCTTGTTCGTATCCCACCTCGGCCAGACGCAGGCCTTCAGTCGCCCGCTTGAAGTTCATCTGTTGCGACCGCACGAATTCCTCGGCGTTCTCCATGCTCAGCAAGGCCTGTGTCAGCTCGTACAGGGCGGTCTCCTCGATATCCACCAGGCCCAGCTCCGCCTGTCGCAGCTTGGCCTTCTCCTGGATGATCTGGCCCTCGCGCTGGAACCCGTCGAAGAGCGGCCAAGCGGCCTGCACGCCCGCCACCCAGGTGTCACCCCATTCAATCGTAGGACTGGCGAAACTCTTCGGATCGGGCTTGGCCCACGTGTTGGTGAAATAGGCGCCAACGGTCGGCAAGTACCGGCTGCGGGCGATCCGCAGTTGTTCCCGCTGCTGGCGGATCTGGATCTCCTGGCTGTACAGGTCGGGACGATGCGTGAACGCCGTCTCGACCGCCTGCTCCGTCGACACCGTCATCGGCACGAAGGCAAACTCGTCGGAGAGGACGAAGTCGCTGTTTTGCGAAATCCCCATGACCTTGATCAGATTGGCCCGGGAGATGATGATGGCGTTCTTGCTCCGCAGCAGGTCGGCCTCGAAATTCGACAGCTCGACCTGGGCCCGCAGGACGTCGAAATCGGAGGCGACGCCGCCGGCCCGACGCTTCTCGACATTCTCCAGGTGGGCTTTCGACGAACGAACCGCGTCCATACTGATCTCGACCAGGTGCTGACTGAGCAACAGGTTGTAATAGGCCGTCTCCGCCGCGTAGACCACGTCCTGGGTCGCGGCGAGAATCGTCTGGTCCGCCAGCAGGGACAACAGCTTCGCGGCACGGACCCGCGCGGTGATGGCGCCGCCCGCAAAGAGTGGCTGGCTGACGGTCAAGCCCACGGAATAGTTATCCACATCGCCCAAATGCAGCGTCTCCGTGCCCACTTCGAAGGAGGATACCTCGTCGAGCCGCTGGTATTCCGCGGAGAGCGACAAGCTCGGTAGATACGCCGAATGGGCCCCCACGTTGGCGCCGCGTGCGGACTCTCGCTCTTCCATCGCCTGGCGCAACATCTTGTTGTTGGCCAGCGTCAGCTTGACGCTGTCGAGGAGGCTCAGCTTGCCGCTGATGAGAGGCTGCTGCTCATCCTGGCCGGTTTGGCGACTCTTCCACTGGCGGTATGCAGCCGCCCTGGCCTGTCGAACCTCCCGCGCCATCTGCCTGCGGTCCCCACAGCCCGCCAAGAACACCAATCCAATGCTGATGACCACGAGACAACGGACCATCGCTCCCATCGCATTCCTACCTTCCGTCAGTGCAAAGCTCGTTATCAGTCCCCATTCTCGCTCGCGTACGCGCGGATGCCGGCCGCGGAGAACCGCACAATGTGATCCACCAAGTCCTCGATATTCACCTGGAACAGCCCCGGAAGGCCGCTCTCCTCGAACATCTCCTTGGCACACACGGCGTGTACCAACTGCCCGGCGAGCAGCAGGATCAGTACATTGGCGTCGGCTTCGTTCAGCCCAGGGCAGATCTCCATCAGGGCCTTGCTCATCGCCGACACCACCGGGATGACCATCTCCGCCAGGAACAGGTTTCGCGGGAGCCGAGGGTCGATCATCTCCCGGGCCATCAGTTTGATGAATCGACACTGGCGGCCCCCTTCAATCAGGGGTTCAAGGAACGAGACCGCATGGGCTCTGAGCAGTCCTTCGAGTCCAGGCTGGCCGGCGGACATGACCTTCTCAATACTGGCGAGCCGGAGGTCACGTATCTTGGCTAGGCGACGACGCCAGATTTCCACATACAGGTTCTCTTTGCCGCCGAAGTAGTAGTTGACGGACGCCACGTTGCAGTCGGCCGCAGCAGCGATATCGCGGACGCTCGTCTCATTGAATCCCCGCCAGCAGAAGAGATCCTCCGCGGCGTCGATCAGTCGGTCCTGTACTCCTCGTCCGCCGCCGTCACCATGACTGTCCTGATGCTCAGATCCCATGGTACCCATCTCCAAACAAGCGTTTCATACACCCATTTTAAACAAATGTTTAAGATGTCAACAGGCTTTCTTCGGATTCCCACGGCGATCGCAGGCAAACGCACGCAAGTCTCTAGCATACAACGAATTAGAGCGGAAGGCATTTTCTCGAAGCGGCGGGATTCGGCTTCACGCAAGCTCAGACGACCCTATGGACCGCAGGATGGAGCCTCGGAGGCTCGCGCCACAGGAGTCGCGGCAGATTCCCGAAATTCTGCGAAAAACGGTTGACAGGGTGGGGTAGGACCCACTATAGTAGCGTTTTTATAGCGTTCGGGGCCGTAGCTCAATTGGTTAGAGCATCGGACTGTCGATCCGAAGGTTGAGGGTTCGAGACCCTTCGGCCTCGTTCCGTAAGTTGAGGGCCAGCAAGCACTTGTGTTTGTTGGCCTTCTTCGTTTCCGGGCGGAATCAGGGGCGCGCGCCAAGCGCGCGCCAAAACCTGGCCCACGGCGGCGTCGCTCGCCTGCCGGGCACGATCCACCAAATCATCCGCAACGGCCAGGTAGAACCGGTGGGTCGTCTCGAATTTCGAGTGCCCGGCCAGCCGCCGCACTTTTGCTCCGCCCTTCACATTTGACCCGCCAGAGCCAAGTCTCGGCGGAATTCGCCTTCGGCTGGACCTCGACAAGAGCGGCGTCAAAGTCGATGTCGCCCCAGACGAGATTGAGCATCTCGCTCTTTCGCATGCCGGTAACGAGACCGAAGGCAATGAGCAGATCCCATTGCACGACCCAGCGGTCGCGTACTTCGAGCGATGCTCGCAACAAGCGGTCGCACTCATCGCGGCTGTAGACCCTCACCTTCTTTTTCGGCGTCTTCGGCTGCCGGATGCGTGCCAAAGGGTTCCGGTCAAGCTGCCCACGGTCAACAGCCAACTGGAAGAAACGCTTGAGGTGCCGAATCTTCTTGGCCACGGTGCCCGCGCTGTCGCCAGCATCGAGTCGGGCCTGTAGGAACCGCTCGGCATGCTTGTGGGCGATGCTCTGGTAGTCGAGATCGCCCACGACCTGGACGAAATCCGTCATGGCAGCCGCGTACTCCTCGCGGGTACTCTCGCGGATCTGATCGCCAGTGCGAGTCAGGCTGTCGTCGGTGAAGTCGGTCAACTTCATGGATTGCGGCTGTACAAACCCCATGCGCAGTTCGCGTTCCTTCTGGGCTCTTTCGAGTTCAGCCTTGCGGCTGTCCGCATGCCCCAGGGAAATCCGGTGTCGGAGACCATTCTCGTCAACGTAGTCGAGCATATAAACAAACTCTGTGCCGTCGCGTGACGGCCGTGTTCTGAGCCTTACCAGCTTCTTGGGCATATCGTCATGCCTCCTTTCTGTTAGGCCTTAGCTGGTAAGACCGGTCCGCCTCTATGATACGGCGGACCCTCCGCGATGTGGATCGAAAAATCATCGTCGCTCCTTCTCGACCTTGTCGAGTATCCACTGCCGGACTGCCTCGTACGGGTACAGGGGCGTTTTGCAGATATGGATGCACGGTAGACCGTGCATTCTCTTGAGGTTCTCGATGACGTTGTGGGGACAGGCGGCTCCGCTCACTTCTGGGATTCGCAGCAGTGCGATCAACTCGTCCTCGGTAAGCAGGAGAGGATAAGCGGGCAGGCTGGGGTGGGGCGACGGCTTGGCCATCTGGACCACAGTGCAGTCGGCTTGGCGATCATGATCTGCCAACCCGTTCATTTGTTGTCCTCCAGTTCTTGCTGACTGTCCGGTCGGTCGGTCAGTTCACCGAACCGTGCTGAATGCCCCCGATGTGGCGATCCCAAGCGTCATTGGTATGCACAATGCTCCCCTGGGAGCGTTGCTGCCCGGGAGCAATCATTTTCACTGCCTCTTCCGGAGACAGACCATCGATAATTACTGCCTTCATGGCGGGGAACCATCGCTTGATCTCCCACCAGTTGGAAGCGAGCACGTGGTAGAAGAGGTCCGGCTGGCACCGGGCTTTGCCGAGAATGAGGCTCGTCTTGCAGACTATCAGTCCGCTGCGGAAGCCGACGCGAAGACTACCCTGCAGGATGTGCTGATTGGCGCGTGTGACGAATTCAGCCATGTGCATCAGCTTGTCCTGAGGTGCCCGCAACGGTGGGGCCGTCTGGATCAAGATGACGCGGTCTTCCTCGTTCACCTGAAGATCCCCGTAGAAAGGGCCCTGCGGATCGGGGAAACCAAGCAAGAACGTACCAGTGGCATCTGGGCAAACTGGGATCTTCTTTTGCTTCAAGAGTCTGCGGACCGTTGCGATCAAGCTCATCGGATGTTCCTTTCGCTGGAAGTATCGGTGGATTTCGGCAGGCACACGATCAATCACGTGAGGGGGTGTGTTCCAGTCGGGTGTTGCGCTGGAATAGAGGACAGCAAGCGAACGCGGCGCGTGGTCGCGGTTCTCGGCCCGCCCAGCTTCGGTGCTGGGTTGTGGCCAAAACGCCATGTGTCTTCTCTTCTGCACGGTCCCATTTTCTCACGACCCCTTATGGCGATTCGACTGCATGTAGGCGCACAGAACGAGCAAGTTGGGGGCGATGTGAAGGGCAGAAGAAGTCATGGGGCCGGGTGAAGTGACTAAGGGCTGGATTCGCGCTATCCTGGGGCTGGTGAAACGGTGTTTCACTGCCGTCGGGACGCGAACATGTGGACCGGCGTCATCAATGCGGGCTCCAGCACCCGGCAAACCCGGCCTCACCAGCCGGGCTAAGGGGGCGGTCTCATCAACCGCCACGTTGGAGGCACGTAGAGCCGGATGCGTCGAGAGACGCTCGTCCGGTTCGAGGGAGGCTGCTGTAAGTAAAGCTCACCAAGAGTCAATCTACAGCTTCTATCCCATGAGGCGGGTGGAAGGCGGGCGACCGGGACAGACTGGGCCGCAGGCCCAGCCGTGGTGCTCAAAGGGGTGAGGCCGATTGCCTCGGCTAATCCCTCCGGGGGGTTCGGGACGAACGTTCGTTCGGCTCGTTCAACCTTGGCCGTCGTGGGGAGCCTGCACGCGGCGACGCGTGCAACCGGGCCGATGACAAGGCTCGGCGCTCGGCTGAAAAGGCCAGCGGCGAATAGCTCAACCATGAAAGGGGCGTAAGGCCCTTGGCGGTAAGCAGAAGCGGAGACGGTGCCAAACCGCGTTAGAAAGACCGTTCCTGATGGGTAAGGGGGAGCTTCTAGATTCTGCCCCCAGAAATCGCTCAGGAGCCCTGAGCGGAGACTATGCCGGGGCGGGAGCCCTGGACATACGGGAACTGGTCAAGCGACGTGACCGCTTATGCGAAGAGTCCCACTAACCGGGGAAGGACTGAGGCGGCCGGAGTGATGTCCGGTGCCTGTCGGGTCAGACAGGTGCTTCAAATGCCTCAGCCTGGGAGAGTGCTGCAAGTAGGAGTCCCCGCAAGGGGAGCGTGTCCCTGGCTGGCAGTCATGGGCCGTTCGAGTGCTGACGGGTGGTGCCGGGCACATATCGACCACGAAAGCAGTGACGTGCATTTCCCCGCATTGATGATGCTGTCGGCCGGTTTCCTGGGGAACAGGGAGCAGGTCGGCATCCCGTGAAGGGAGCTACATGGTCAGAGCAGACCGGTCTGGAAGGTCGGTCTGCTCTGGCTGCGTCTTGAATGTAGCAGGAGTGAACAGACGTTCACAAAGGTTGTTGCTCCGCAACGCCTATGAATTGCGATTCTACCATTAAAGGAATTTAGCCGTTCTGGGTGGTGCAGGGCAGGAGGTTTTAGGCCTTTGGATTCAGGGGCCGCGAAGGTTTTTCAAAGCATCGGTGTGACAAGGTTGAAAGGAGGTTTTGCAGGAGGTTTTGAGCTTTGGGCTTTGGGAATTGTGCCAGAACAATTCCCGTCTGTAAGCAGTGGAGGGAGTATGGTGTATCGATATGAAGCGGCGTCGGAGAATGCATTCGTTCAGCAGTTGGCGGTGGCGTACGTCAACCACGGGTACTGGTACTATGTGGCGGGGGTCATCCCGCCGGACAAGGACGTGAAGCTTGTGGATGACAAGCTCATGGAGAAATACGGGATCGGCATCAGCAAATGGCGGCGTGCCCGCCGAAAGGGGCAAGGGCTCGCCAACGTTCACTATCTGCGCTGTCAGCGCTTCTTCGTGCTGATTGCGAGTGCCGGGTGGCATCCGTTCTACGAAGCCGAAGGGCCTGAGATCCGGGACATAAGACGGGAGCCGATTCGTTTTGCTGGTTACAGCATCGGCTACCGTCGCGGGGTTCGCGGCAAGTGGCACGCGTCGGTGCGGATTCACCCGGAACAGTACAGCATGATCAAGAGCTACATGCTCGATATCTGCACGCATCGGTCGGTGGAGCAGATTCAGAAGGAATTCCGGGACTTGCCGTTTGAACCGTATGCTCCTGTCCGGCGGCAGTTTTTGAACATTCTCCGGGCCGTGAATCGGGCACGGCAGACAGCCGGGCTCGGCCCGGTGCCAGTCGAGGCCCTGCGACTGCGGCGGCGGATACTGAAGCCGTTCCTGGAGGAGGAATGCGGCGTCCTGACCCTTGAGAGGGAGTCAGACGGCGTGGACCTCAAAGAAGGGAGCTTCTCTGAAGAGCTTCAAGAATACCGGACGATGGAGGTCGCTGGGCGGCGAATAGAGCGGGGGATTGCACGTTGACGTGGTTGTGGCTTATGGTGGCACGTCCGGGGATCACCCCCATGGAAGAGGCCAAAAGGAGTGGCACCGGAGACGTGTGCTCTGAGGCAGAGCTTAGGACATTCTACGATCTGGTTAGGGTTGTCGCTTAGCTCCAGCGGATTCGCTGCTGGTTTGCTCCTGCTTCTTACGCTCAGTCATTGCGTTGAGACTATCACGGTCTGTCAGAACGTGAGGCGTTATGAAAAGGAGCAGATTCGTCTTCTGTATGCGGTCCTTATTGGCTCGGAAGAGGACACCGACGAGAGGCAGGTCGCCCAAGAGCGGGACTTTCTTCTGAATGGTCTCCTTATCGTCTCGCATTAGACCGCCGATGACCACCGTCGTACCAGTCATAATGGATATGGTCGTCTTGGCTTTTCGCTGGGCGGTGGTAGGTGTCTCGCTCCCCAGACCTGTCGTGCCTTCGATCAGTTTGCTGAAACTGGCTTCGACCTCCATACGAACCAAGCCCGTGCCACTGACGTGGGGCCGAACGGTCATCTCGATGCCTACGTCCTTGAAATCAAACGTGCGTATCGCAGTCGGCGTCGCTGGGTCGAATTCGGTGACTCGCGACTGGCTGACGTAAGGCACATTGTCCGCGACAGTGATATGGGCCTCTTGATGATTGGAAGTCAATACGTGGGGAGTCGAGAGTATGTTGACGGCCGAGTTCTTCTGCAATGCCTGGAGAATAACACCGATCTGGGGTGCGCCATCCGTTCCCTTCCAAAGGCCCACGCCCAAACCCTGAAGGTCTCCGGACGCTGCTTCGACTCTGGGACCAAGATTCGTGAATCCGAATCCTCGGACACTATTCGCAACGGCTTGGTCAAGAGTAGCCCAATCGAATCCCAATTCGGAGAGGACGTTGTTGCTGGCCTCGACAATCTGGAATTCGATGAGAACCTGTTCCCGTGGCACGTCAAGCTTCGCTACCATGTCTTCAACGAGCTTGTAGTCCTGGGACGAAGCTACAACGACAAGCGAGTTGGTACCTTCATCCGACGTGACTTGAAAAGGCTCCCTATCTTCCGCCCCGACGACTCCGGTGATTCGGCCCAGTGCCGTTGAAACGGCCTTCTCAACCTCCTTGGCCTCCGCGTGCTCCAAGTGGACGACGTGAATATAGCCCGCCTCAACGGGACGTTCGACATCAAGTTTGGTGATTACCTGCTTGACAGCATCTACATCCGCCTGATGACCGGCAACAACCACAGAGTTGGTGCGATCATCGGGAACGACCTTGGGCGCATCAAGGGGCGTCTGAGACAACGTCGGTGTGCGGCGTAACCGGGATTGCACCTGTCCGCGTTGCATGATCTGGACGACCTGTCCTGCGATACTCTTGGCCGAAGCGTGTCTCAGTTGCACCACCTCAATGGATTCCTGCGGCCCGGCTATATCCAACGCGGCGATGATCGTGGCCACGCGATACACGGATGATGCTGTGTCTGTCACGACAACCGCATTGGTTTCCGGAAAAGTCACGACCTGCCCACCGGTCGAAAGGAGAGTGGAGACAGCGGTTCCAGTCTGGGCCGCATCACAATGCTGCAAAGGGATGATCTGGGTGATGAGGTTGTCGCCCTTGGAAATGGCCTGGGGGTCGCGCCCAAGCTGTGTCGGTACTTCACCTCTGGTTGCCTCGGCGCGGGGCACGATCTTCACAAGGGTACCAGACGGAACGGCAGCATAGCCCTTGGTCTGAAGAACCGATTCCAATACCGCGTAGACATCGGCCGCCCGGATTTTGCTGGGCGAGATAAGCGTAACGGTCCCCTGGATCTTATCATCGACAAGGAAATTGATGCCCGTCAACTGGCCGATGGTCTTGATGAAGATGCGGATATCCACCGCGTTGAAGTCCATCGAAATCAGTGCGTCTTTCGCTCCTGGCTCTTCAAGAAACGGCATCTGAGTTGCGGCGGTGGTTTCCGGGGGGATAACCGGGGGCAGACAGGCAATCACGCAAAGGATCACGACGATGGTCTTGTGACGAATTGCACCCTTGTCATTCAGCATATTGATCTCCGGGCGAAATCAGTGCCCGGTTCAGCCGCTCACCATGAACTGGTCCGGAAGACTAATGATTTCGATTGTTGATCTCTCATCAGGCCAAGCTCTGCGGAGCCCAATCGACGGGCCTTGCTGAGCACCTGCACAGCCTTGCTCCGACTCGTAACAGGATGGCGGTTGACCGATTGAATCACGTCCCCGTCCTTCAACCCGATCAACTGGGCCATCGTGGAATCTTCCAACCCTGAAATGCGCAAGCCCACGCTCTCGCCGTCCACAATCGATGGTGACAGCTTTATCCTGCTGAGAAAGGACTGAGCCGCCTGGCTCGCCTCTGAAGAGGATGCAGCGGTGTTGATCTGCCGATTGCCGTTGGTCGCCACCCGGACTAAATCCTCTGGACTGGGCGGTGCTACAGGGGGCGGCAACGCTGCCACAGCCGCCGCCGGTGTCGGCGCGGGCGGTTGCCCGGTCAGAACGAGTTCAAGGACTTCCCGCCTGCCGTCACGCAGAACGACCACCCTGTTCTGCTCAATCCGGTCGATACGGGCGTCACCGATGGTCTGGCCGACGCGGTAGATGTCCTGTACCTTCGTCTCGGTAGCCTCCAACACGGCGTAGGAGTCCCTCTCCTCCGAAGCCACGGTTCCGAGAAGCCTGAACGGAAGAGGTTGCCGTGCCTGAGTCTGCGTTTGCGTACCGGTCCCGGCAGTCGCGGATGGTTCTTCGGACGGTGAAGGACTGCTGCTCTTGGAAGCCGTGGTCCGGCGTCTGTTGAAGATATTCCGTTCTACGATGACTTGGACAGCTTCGCGAGCCTGTTCCGCCCTGGCCAGACGGTCAAGCGGGGAGTCCTCCGGCCTCTCGGGCAAGGAACCGTGATCTTCAGCAGTGGGAGATTTCGCGAACCCGGCGGAGTGGTCTGTGGGCGTGTCGGCCGCTGTGCGTGGCGAAGAACCGGCCGATCCGGGGGTGGACAGCCCCTGAAACCACGGGCCGAACATCACAACGGCGACGCCTGCCGCGAAGCCAAGGCCGACGGCCCACAAGAGCCTGCCGGATTGTCCGAAATGACGCATTTTCGAGCCTTCCAAGTGCGTGCGGCTAAGCGAAACGCATCCCTATCAATCCGTAGCCGATGTTGGCAACACCGTGCAACAGGATCGGTCCGGCTAATGACCCCGTCCGGACAAACAGCCATGCAAACGCCAGTCCGGGCACGAACGTGACCACCGCAGCGGTGTGCCCCAGAATCAACATATGGGCCAGCGCAAAAACGGCAGCCGAGATCAGCACTGCGGTGTGTTCCAGCCGCAGCATGCTCCTGCCCATCAACGAACCCGACGAGCGCATTATACCACCCATCAGGTATCCCCTGAAGAATAGTTCTTCAGGCAGGGCCACATACAGAAACTGAAACAGAATCCACTGTACCCATCTTCCTTCAGGCACAGGCGGTCGAAGCGGAAGCTCGACGCCCATACCGGCGAGAACCGCCATGCCGAGCAAACCGAACCCCGCCAGAACCACGCCTGCAATGCCGGTCAATCGCACGGTCTGTCGAAACCGGCCCATTCGCAGGCCAAGCTCGGTCGGCCCACCATGTCGAAGCCCCATCGGGACCAGCGTCCCTGCGATCAATACCGAAGGTCCCAGAAACCATCGACCGGGCCAATCCAGACGCTCGATAATGGCCAGCGATCCAACGACCAAGACCGTAACCGTTATTGGCTCTGAGAGCCAACGAAAAGACGATCTCTCCTTCATTTGCAGTGAACACGCTCACGTACCAGCCCCATGCTGAGCAGGATCAGCACGTACGCAACAAAGGGCAGCATGAACTCCACTGGATCGCATCCGTCGTACGGGGAAATGGCGCATCCACCGCCGCCACCACCTCCACCACCGCCGGGCGGGGGCACAGTAATGCCAGCCGCCCCGTAGATGCTGAAATGATCCACCTGGACCTCAAGGTACGTCCCTTGATTAGTGGCCGGGTTATGGATTCCATCCTCCGTCCACGGGAACGATGGGCTGGTCAGGTCGTTCGGATCGTACCGATAGACACGATAAGTAGAGTACCCACCGTCTTCCGTCAGCGGGATGCGGATCGTCACCGGCTCGGCGAACTGCAACCCGGTCGGCCCGAACTCGTACTTCAAGCCGACTGCATTCGTTCCGGACGGCATCTGCGGCGGATTGCTCACCTCGGCGATGGTGATCTCATTCGCCTGGACCCCGCTCGGCATCTGGGGGATCTCCACTTCGAGATTCGCCTGGCCCGTCGCCCTGACCGTGGTCTTGCCACCCGTCGTGACCACCGTCGTCGGCAAGGGGTCGTTGATGCTCACGGCACCGGCATAGTAGATGTCCTTGTTGCCGTTGCGCTCATCGACCCACACCACGTAGGGGTTGCCCTTATGGTCCACTCCTACGACAGGAGCAGATTGAGCGTTTCTGCCCGTGTCGTCGTTTACCAGGATGTTCGTCCCGAACGGAGAGCCGCTCTCGGCGAAGTAGATATCCGTGGCGTCGCCATTCTTGGCATCCCGACCGTCTTGCCAAACGGCAAACAGCTTCGTGCCCCTGGTGTCGCGCCGCAGCGCCAGCGACGGCGACGCCTGGCTCACCCCGGCTTCGTCGGCGATTCTGGTCCCTGCAATCGGGAGACCGCCAGCATCGCTGCCGTAGTAGACGCTCGCGGGGGTGCTCTGCTGAGAAACCCAAGCGAGATAGATCGTGCCGTAGGCCGCCCCAACACCGCTGGCTTCGTTGCTGGTGCCGGTTACCACAGCGATATTGTTCCACGAATTCGCAGACGATGCGGCGTAAATGTTCGTGCCCTGGGTGGCGGCGTTGCGGGCGTCGGTCCAGAGGGCGTATGCTGTGCTGTCGTTGGGGTCGATGAAGACTCTCGGCAGCGTCTGGTCTGAGGAATGCGTCGTAATCCGGGTCTCGGTCCAGGCCGTGCCGTTGGTCGAAGTTGCGATCCAGATATCCTTGTTCCCGGCCCGATCATCCTCATAGACGACGTAGACCGTGCCTGGCGCACGGTTGTCGGCGGCAATCGAGGGGAACCTCTGACTGCTGGTGTTGTTCGGATCGCCCACGTTGACCGCCAGCGGCTCTGTCCATGTGCTCCCGTTGCTGGAACGCGACACGTACACGTCCCACTTGCCGTTGGTCCCCAAACTCTGCCAGGCCACATAGAGGCCGTTATTACGATCCACCGCGATAACTGGGTGGCTCTGCACGTTCGCCCCCGTGTACACGGCGGCACTGGCTCCAAAGGCACTGCCTCCGGCCGCGAGCTTGCCAATGTAGATATCCGTATCCGTGCCCGTCACCTGCTGATCCCAGACCACCCAGATATTCCCCGCTGAATCCACAGCGGTTGCGGGATGGTCCTGGATCAGCTTGCCGCTGTCGCTGTTGACCTTGGCATTCTTGCCGAAGAAGCGGGTCTCGGTCGTGAAAGAGTAGCTGATCGTGTCCGTATTGCCCGCGACATCGGCAACGGTCACGACGACATCCACACTCTGCTCATGATCGAACCGGGTGGACGGTGTGAAGGCAAACTCATAGTCCGCCGCTGTCCCGCTCCGGCGGCAGATCCCTCTGACCGCCTGGTCCCGCGACTTCGTGTTGTACACGCCGGAAGCGGTCTCGTGCGCCCCATCGTAGATCAGGTCGCCTTCAATGCGGATCGTTACCGTTTCACCATCGTACCTGACGCCGGAACCTCCGTCGGTGACGTGCAGGCGAATGATCCCGCCGCAAGGGACCATCTCGGCGTTCGCCCCAGGGGTACATCCCAAAACCTGAGGCGGTTTGGTGTCCCGCACCGTTGTCGTCTCCGCCAACGCCGTTACCGTACCCGTCTGGTCACAGCGGATCGTCAACTGGTTGTGCGTGATCGGCCCGCCGTCCGCCATCTCGGCCTTCACCTTGGCGATGAAGGTCACAGTCTGGCCGGTAGTCTGGACGCCAAGCGTGCCTACATTCCACGTGACGGTGCCTGTGGCGGCGCTATATGTACCGCCACCGGTGGCGCTGACGAAGGTCAGACTCGAAGGCAATGTCTCGGTAACAACGACACCGGTCGCGGGGGCCAGGCCCGTGTTGCCGTAGGTAATCGTATAGGTCACCTGATCGTTGGCGTTGACGGGATCGGCGTTGTCTTGCATCGCTATGGTCAGAGCAGGCTGAGCGGTCACATTGAAGGTACTGCTGCTCGCGGCCGTCACCCCTCCGCAGGTCGCCTGCAACTGAAAGCCCGTCCCGGCGCGCGTGATTCTCAGATCATTGAACGTCACCACGCCCGAAACGGCAGCCTTCGTTGCGGTGCCACGCAGTTCCGCCCCACTACCGCCGCCTCCGACCAAAGCAAGCGACACGTTTGCAGAACTGGATGTGACCGTATTGTTGGCCGCGTCACAGATCTTCACAGTCGGGCTGGGACTGATGGCCGGAGTCGG
Organism: Sedimentisphaerales bacterium; assembly: GCA_035342095.1. Classification (GTDB taxonomy): domain Bacteria; phylum Planctomycetota; class Phycisphaerae; order Sedimentisphaerales; family Anaerobacaceae; genus PLanc-01. Next base: position 88,823 of record DAOQWL010000012.1, read on the forward strand.
TCCCTCCGTGGCGATGGTGTTCGTGGGTTGTGTCCCGAACGCCAGATGGTGAGGAGAGCCGATGACCGTGAACACCGCACCGCTGGTCCCTGAGATTTCCGGCTTGGTCGTGGATGTGACGCGGACCAGGAACTGGGCCGATGCGACATCGGGCACGGTCCACGGATGGCTGCCATCGTTGTCCGTACTGGCAGTAATCTGGAACCACGTGCCGCCATTGGTTGGGCTGTACTCGATCTTGACATTCGGTCCCGGATTGCCACTGCTTGTCCAGACGATGTTGTGAGAAGTCCCTTGTTCCCATTTCTCGCCGCCATTGGGTGAGGTGACGGTCAAGGAACCCTGAGCATCATCTTCAGTCGCCGTTATGTCTTTGTTCGCCCAGCCCGTGGCGCTGCAGCGAATCGTGGCGGTTCCGTTCACAGCATCCGCATCCTCCGCTGCCGCCAGCGTCACCGTCTGGTACGTGTTCCAGTTGCCGGAGTCGAAGGTCAATTGAGCCCCGGACTGAACTGTGATATCCGGATCACCACTGACGCGTGCAACAGTAACCACAACAGACCCCGACGGTTGCCCCTTCAGTTTGATCTGGAATGAGGCCGTTCCCTTCTCCGGCACAGTCATCGCGTTGGTGTTCGTGATGAACTCCCTGTCGTTGTCGTTTTCAGTCGCCGTCACGTCTTTGCCTGTCCAGCCGGTGGCGCTGCAGCGAATGGTGGCCACGTCGTCCTTCGCGTCCGCGTCCTCAGCCGCCGCCAACGTGACTGTTTGATAGGTACTCCAATTGCTTGTCGTAAACGTCAGACTGCTGCCTGAACTGACGGAGATATCGCTGTCCCCGCTCACCCGGCTGACCGAAACGACAACATTGCTTCCGGGCTGGGCCTTCAACCGGACCTGGAATGTTACGGTACCCCCTTCGGGGACGGAGACCGTCTGTCTATCCGTGAGGATTTCCCGGTCATTGTCGCTTTCCGTCGCGGTCATGCTCTTACTCGTCCAGCCGCTGGCGCTGCACGTTATCGTGGCTGTGCCGTCGATGGCATCCGCATCTTCCGCTGCTGTCAGCGAGACGATCTGGTACGTATTCCAGTTTGTTGGCGTGAATGTCAGCGTACCACCTCCGCTTACGGCGATATCCGTATCCCCGCTGACCCGGCTCACCGAAACGGCGACATCCCCCGGTGGCTGCACGCCGAGCCGCACCCCGAAGGTGTTTGTGCCACCCTCCGGCACCGAAACTGAGTTGACATTTGTGAGGATCTCTTTGATGACGTCGCCGGAGCACGACCGCGTATTTGTTCCGCTGGTTCTGTCGGAATTGACAGTGACTGTGCCGCTGTAGCTCTGCGCGACTGTGGGGTTGAAGGTGATCGTTACGTCCCGGCTGCCTCCTGCACTCACGGTGAAACTCTGTGAACTGGCGCTGAAGCCACTGGGACAACTGATGGAACTGACCGCGAGCGTGCTGTTCCCATCATTGTAGACCGTCATAGTCCGCTGCACACTCTGCCCCAAAGTCACGCCTCCGAAGGATAGGTCGCCGGTCAGGCGGATGACGCGAGTTGGAGCTATTCCTGTCCCAGAGCAGGAACGCGTGTTCGTGCCGCTGGTCTTATCGGAATTCACTGTGATTGTACCACCGTAACTCTGCGCGGCCGCGGGGCTGAAGGTGATCGTTACGTCCCGACTGCCTCCAGCGCCGACAGTGAAGCTCTGTGGACTGGCGCTGAATCCGCTTGGACAACTGATGGAACTAACCGAGAGCGTGCTGTTTCCTGTGTTGCTCACTGTCATCGTGCGCTGGGGGCCTTGCCCTACGATCACATTTCCGAAAGCCAGGTCACCGGAGAGGCTGATGATCCGGGTGGGTATAGTTACATTGCATGTAGATGTCTCTGTCCTGGTCACGCCGTACAGAAAATTGCTGCTGAACCACCGCGCTCGTACACGGTACTGATAGCTCCCGTCCCCAACATTCTCCGAATAGGATCGATTGGGTCCAGCATAGACCTCGGTCCATGAGCCACCGTTGCGCGACCTCTCAAGTATATAGCCTGTGGGGCTTCCGGCATCAGTACTCGGAACCGTTCCCCAACTGACGGTGTACTGTCCCGTGCTACTGGACGATGGATACGACAACGATGACGGGGCTGGAAATAGTCCATTGAGAAGGCCCGCTCCGAATCGAGCCGATAGCGGAAGGAGTACGTTCCCATAATATTGAGCCAAGTCCAGACTATTGCTGGTCCCATCGGGATAGTAGTTTGGTCGTGTGGCCCGGTTCCAATAGCCCGATGTGCTCCCTTCGTAGTAGTGCAGATAGATGTAGAAACGCCCGAGTATGCGCCAACTTGTGCCGGAGCCTTCCTGCTTGTTGCCGATTGGATACGCCCCCGGGCAGGGCCACCAATCCTCGGGGAAGTACTGCAACCTCTTGTCATAATAGCCTACCCCATCGATTGTCCAGTAATCGTCCCATGCATTCCCCAGGCTACCCGAGGTAAAGGAAATCCTGTTTGGGAACAGCCTTCGCAAGATGCTTATGCGGCTGCTGCCGCTCGATGATGGAGCAGGGTTGTTCTCGTCTTTGTTGATCTGACCATAGAAGGATGTGTGGAAGTAGCTCATCCAGGCTTGGGCCTTCATGTACCCTTCAATCTTGCTCCTCTCGCTCGACGGGATCGAACTCAATCTGTTGCGCATTTCGGTAAGGGATTCATTGTCCAGCCTACTATTTGGTATTGAGGCGTTAATCGCATCGGAAGGAGTAAGCACACCGCCGGTGACAGCGGGATACCCCCATCCTGCATAGACAGAACTACTGGGTGACCATTTCTCTTCAAAGTCGGAGTAGTAGCCATAAGAGCTACCGCCTGGGCCGGTGTTGCCAGGGGCAAGCCATCCATGCCCATCAGGTGCATGCACATGGGGGGGCGAAGCCATGTCCTGCAATACGTGCAGCACACGGCCTATCGCATGAAAGGAGCCCTGTGTCCCATCTACTTCATCACCGCCGTGGCGTCGAGACTCACTACCGAATGCGTTCGACGCCTTCGTCCACAGTTCACCTGCATAAATGTACGCTGTCTTGGAGGTTGGCCATTTTGACTTGGCATTGGTCAGTGGATTCCAATGATGGTGTTGATAGCGAAGGAACCATTCATTGGCCTGAACATTCTGGTCCTCATCGACTGCTCCCTGCTTCATCCGGGTGACATCCGTAGAGTAGAAGGATACCTGCGACGCGTTAACCGCCTGCTGGGTCAAGTTGGTGCTGCCAGTCGGTGGTAGCCGTTCACGGACTTGCGTCAATGGAGCAGTGAGGGTGCGGGTTTTTGTTGG
>DAOQWL010000013.1:0-91128 GCA_035342095.1 Sedimentisphaerales bacterium
GTAGAAGACGTTCTTGGAGCCGGACGCAACACGATCAGCCTCGGTCAGATCGGGGCTGATCCCGAGATAGACGTCATGTTTCGCGGCGCCTTCGCCCTTGGTCCATTGCAGAAGGCCCGTCGTTACACCGACCGCCCCGTCGGCGGGGTTCGGGTTCTCGGCCTTCGCAAAGGTGGGGGTCGTTCCGTTGAACAGACCGCTGACCTGGACGGCGGTCAACTCCCGGTTGCAGATGTACAGGTCATCCGCCAGCCCCTTGAACCAGCCCATGCCATGCCCGGAATTGGAGCCGACGTGGATCCGGTCGCCGCCGGCCCACAGGGTGCCGGCAGTGCTGATCGATTCGGCGTCTTCCTCCCCATTGACATAGAGTTGCATCGGTCCGTTGTTCATGGCCACGATGACGACGTGATACCATGTATCCGGCGACACGACAGTCGTGCCCGGCACGTTCCGCTCCGAACCGACCCACAGGTAATGGTGGAATACGCCGTTCTGGATTCGCAACTGGTGGGACCAGTCGGTGGTCGGCCCCGCCGCGTCCGTCCGCGTCACGATGCCGGCCGCATCCGTCAAAGAGGGCCTCACCCACACCGCAATCGAGTAGGCCGAGGGATTTGTAGTCGAGGGAATCCTCACGTAGTCGTCGACGCCATCGAAAGAAATGGCCTGACCCAACTTGCCCGCGACGTAGGTGGGCTCGCCGCCAATGAAGACGCCGTTATTCTTGCCGGTCGAGTCGTTCATGTTCCCGTCGAAGTTCCAGCAACCGACAAGAGTCTGAGCCCTTGCGATCCCCGTCAGGGCACATGACATGAGACAGATACACGCCAATACAGTTTTCGTGCGCATTGCTCCACCTCTCGAAGAATAGACATTCCGCCATCTTGGACGACGTGTGATCTCTACTTCGCCAGACAGACTCCTGTCTTGCGCATGAGATGCCTCCTTCCAAAAGAAGTCGTGATCGTTCCAAAACGCTTCCTGTGTCCACGCGCACAGGGGAAATCACCCGACCCCGATCGAAGGACGTTCAAATCCGACATGCCGCCCGTTCCTCCGCACGTCCTTCCTCCAATTCACCTGGGACAGAGCAAAACCTCGATGATTACGTAGGATATCACATTGCGAGATGCTCTGCAACGGAAAGTGATCAACATCGAATCGGATCACACGGTCGGCAGTTGACTTGTGGTCGCCCAGTCGGTACACTGTCGGTTCGACGAGGGGGGTTGGGCGATTCGTAAAGGTTACTCTTGGTTAGCGGTCAGTGTGAGAACCATGCCTGAGCCAGTTTCGGAGTGTGACGGGTACGAGGTCTTTGCAGAGAAAAAAGAAGAATGCGGGTTGTTCGGCATCTTCGGGGATCCGGATGCCGTGCAGAAGACCTACTTCGGTCTGCACGCGTTGCAGCATCGGGGGCAGGAATCCGCAGGAATCGCCTCCAGCAACGGGGACTACATCCAATGCTACAAGGGCATGGGGACCGTCATGCGGGTCTTCCGCAGCGGGTCGGACACGCTGGAGACGCTGAGAAACCCCGTCGCCATCGGGCACGTCCGATATTCCACGAGCGGATCGTCCTGCGCGGAGAACAGCCAGCCGTTGCTGGCCGAGTATTCGCGGGGGCAGGTCGCACTGGCCCACAACGGCAACCTGATCAACGCCGGACTGCTCCGCGACGAGTACGAGGCCTACGGCAGCATCTTCAAGTCCACCAGCGACACGGAGATCATCATCCACCTCATGGCCAAGCCCACGCACCAGAACAAGCCGGACCCGCTGGGCCACGTTCTGAACCACCTGCAGGGCTCGTACTCGCTGATCTTCCTGTTCTCCGACCACATCGAAGCCGCACGGGACCCGTTCGGAATCCGGCCCTTGTGCATCGGGCGGACCGACGCCGGAGCCTACGTCGTCGCCAGCGAGAGCTGCGCCATCGACGTCATCGGAGCCAAGTTCATCCGCGAAGTCGAGCCGGGCGAAATCGTTCGCCTCGACAAGAACGGGCTGCACAGCCGGTTCTTCGTCAAGCGCGGCGACATTGCGCCCGCCCACTGCATCTTCGAGCACGTCTACTTCTCCAAGCAGAATTCACACATCTTCGGTGAGAACGTCCACGAACTCCGCAAGAAGCTGGGCCGACAACTGGCCAAGGAGCATCCGGTCGAGGCGGATGTGGTCATCCCCATCCCTGACAGTGGGACCTCCGCCGCCATCGGGTACGCCGCCGAGAGCGGAATCCCCTTCGACATGGGCATGGTCCGAAGCCACTACGTGGGGCGGACGTTCATCTCGCCCAACCAGAAGCTTCGCGAGTTGGAGGTGAAGCTGAAGCTGGCAATCATTCCGGACGTGGTCCGCGACAAGCGGATCGTCGTCGTGGACGATTCGATCGTTCGCGGCACCACCACTCGCGGCAAGGTCCGGGCCCTCCGCAAGGCCGGCGCGAGGGAGATCCACATGATGGCCAGTTGCCCGCCCATCCGCTACCCCTGCTACTACGGGGTGGACTTCCCGACGAAGGAGGAACTGCTCGCCAACGGGCGGACCCTCGAAGACATCAAGGACTTCCTCGAGGTGGACAGCGTGGGCTATCTGTCTATCGAGGGAATGCTCTCCTGTGCGGCGTTGCCCGCGAATCACTACTGCACCGCCTGTTGGAGCGGCAAGTACCCCATTCCGGTCGATGTCAAGATGAACAAGTTCTCCATGGAACGATACCAACTCTACATGTTCGAGGAACCGCCGAGGGTCAATGAGTAAGTACGTCAGTTACGCACAGTCCGGCGTCGACATCGACGCCAACGACGTGATGGTCGACAGCATCCAGTCGCACTTGGCCAGCACGTACGGGCCGCGGGTCATCAACGTCCCCTGGGGCTTCGCAGGCCTGTTCCGCCTGGACTACGACGAGAAGCTCTTCAAGAAGAACTACCGCAATCCCATCCTCGTCGCCTGCACCGACGGCGTCGGCAGCAAGGTCCAGGTGGCCGCCAAGGCCAGGAAGTTCGACACCGTCGGCATCGACCTGGTCGCGATGAGCGTCAACGACATGCTCGTCATGGGCGCCGAGCCGCTGTTCTTTCTCGACTACGTGGCGCTGCACAAGCTGGAACCCGCTCTGGTGGCCCAGATGGTCAAAGGCGTCGCCGCCGGCTGCCGTCAGGCGGATTGCGCCCTCCTGGGCGGCGAGACCGCGGAAATGCCCGACACCTACCGCAAGGGCGACTTCGATATGGCAGGCTTCGCGGTCGGCGTCGTCGAGAAGAACAAGATCATCACGGGCAAGCACGTCCGGCCGGGCGACGTCGTCCTGGGCCTGGGCTCTTCCGGCCTGCACAGCAACGGGTACGCCCTCGCCCGAAACATCTGCTTCAAACGGGCCAAGCTGAAGGTGACGGACACCATCGACGAACTCAATGGACTCACGCTGGGCGAGGCCCTGCTGGCGCCGACCCGGATCTACGTCCGCCCGATCCTCAAGCTGCTGAACAAGTACAAGGTCAAGCGGGTCGTCCATGCGATGGCGCACATCACCGGCGCGGGATTGCCCGGCAACATCCCTCGCATCCTGCCAACAGACTGCAACGCCGTGATCAAGAAGTCGAGCTGGCCGCGACCGAAGATCATCGACTTCCTCCAGAAGACCGGGCCCGTCGAGGAGAAAGAGATGTTCGACGTGTTCAACATGGGTATCGGCTACGTCGTGATCGTCGCGGAGGACTTCGCGGACGCCGCCGCCCGACTGCTCATCAGCGCAGGCGAGAAGGTCTACAACATCGGCCACATTACAGAAGGAACCGGAAAGGTCGTGCTCAGGAATTGACGCCCGCTCCGCTGGAAATCCGAAACTCGAATTCCGAAATCCGAAACAAGCACGAATGACCAAAACCCAAAATCCCAAACGGACCATCCAATGGGCGGCAGCGTTTCGGTCATTGGGATTTCGGCGCTTTGAGTTTGTTTCGAATTTCGGATTTCGATATTCGTGCTTCTCTTCTGAGGGTTGGAGCCGCTCCCAGGAATGAACTCAGCCCCGCGCACCATAGTCCGGCATCTCATCGCGGCCGCCCTGTACGTCGCCTTGGCGGTCTACCTGTACCAGCCGCGATTCGCGACGTTCACAGATTGGCAATGGCTCATCCCGGTGAACTCCTGCGTCGGCGCCCTGGGCGTCTATGCGTTGAGCCGCCGCTGGGTGGGCGGATTCACCGGCGCGCTGCTGGCGGGACTGGTCTATGGCTTCGGACCCTTCTTCCTGGGCCTGACCCGCGTGCATCCCAGCGCGGGCCTGCTGGCCGGAGGCGTCCCCTGGCTGTTCGTCCCCGCGACGATCCTGGGACGGAGGTTCGGCAAGGCGCTCGGCCTCCCTCTGCTGCTGGCGCCCTTCGTCGCGATCGTCCTGTTCTCGCACTTGTCCGCGGGACAGCGGTTGTTCGCGGCCCCGCTCCACGCGGAGGTTCGCCTCGCGGATCTCGTCGGCTTCGTCGCACCGCTGGCCATGCTCGGGCGGAGCACTGCCCTGCTGGGACTCTACCACGTCCCCATGGCGGCGCTGGTCCTGGGCGTAGTGATGATGTGGAAGGCTCGACGATACAGCATCTTCATCGTCCTGCTGGCAGGCTTCGTGATGACATTCTCCCACGGGTTCCTCAGCGCGGCCCAGATCGCCAGGCTGGGGGTCAGTCCCATCCTGTGGGTGAGCATTCCGATGCTCTGGTGCGCAGTCCTGAGCGGCATCGGCCTTCACGGCCTGATCGAAGCGGGTTTTGCCGACCGCAAGTGGATCCTCGCGGCGGTCATCACGCTGGGCGTACTGGCGATTGTCGCCCTCCTGCTGGCGATCCAGTGTTTCCAGGTCCTCCTGGGCCTGGGCGACGGCTACGCGAGGTTGTTCGTCCAGGCCGCGATGGTCTACCTCCTCGGCGCCCTCGCGACCGGCATCATCTTTCTCCTGACGCACATGAAGCTCCGAGTCCACTGGCTCCGCTGGGCGATCCTCTGCACCGCGATGGGAGTGGATATCTTCCTCGGCGCGAGGTATCTCGTGGATCGGGTCCTGTGATCGTTCATGGTGACGCCGTGAAGCGTTATCCTTCAGAACGGAAGTACCCCTGTGAGATGGAGATGTTCGAAGGAAACTGTGTCTTTTTCTTGACGTGAACGAGGCTGTGAGGTAGGATTGACTGTAGATGGAAGCTGGATGTGTAGTTTGCCTGTTGGCTCACAGGACATGGATGCGTTTGAGGAACAGGGATAAAGCCTATCGGTCGAGAACCGTCGCTCTGTCGCTGGAGCGACGGGATTGTACGAGCGACATAGAGGAGGATCGATCATGGCAAGGCTTGGAATCCGATTTGTTCTCGTTTCTATCCTTACCACGGCACCTGTTGCCGCAAGTTATACGGCTGTAATCCTGCACCCCAATGGATACGAGATTTCTGAGGCTATAGGCATCTGCGATGGCCAGCAGGTCGGCTATGGCAGGACGGACCCCTGGACAGATCGCGCTTTGCTGTGGTCGGGCACAGCAGACAGTTGCGTGGACCTTACCCCCAGTGGATTCATGTCATCGTCTGCTACAGGTGTCTCCGGTGGTCAGCAGGTCGGCGGTGGCTTCGTGACCGCTACGGGAGAAACGCACGCTTTGTTGTGGTCGGGCGCAGCCGACAGCTACGTGGATCTGAACCCCAGTGGGTTCGAGTACACACTAGCCAACGCCATCTCCGACGGCCAGCAGGCCGGCGCTGGCTATATGGTGGGCTTTGGGGGGGAGCATGCCTTTTTGTGGTCGGGCACGGCCGACAGCTACGTGGACCTCCACCCCGGCAGCGGATTCGAGTTCTCGACGGTCTTATCTATCTCCAATGGCCAGCAGGTTGGCACTGGCTGTGGGGATGCTACAGGATCCAGGACACACGCCTTGCTGTGGTCGGGCACGGCCGACAGCTACGTGGATCTGAACCCCCGTGGGTTCGAGTCTTCGGGGGCCAACGCCATCTCCGACGGCCAGCAGGCCGGCCAGGGCCGCGGGACTGCCACAGGGGGCGAGTGGCATGCCTTGCTGTGGTCGGGCACGCCCGACAGTTGCGTGGATCTGAACCCCAGTGGGTTCGAGTCTTCGGTGGCCATCGCCATCTTCGACAACCTACAGGTCGGCAATGGCCGCGGGACTGCCACAGGAGGCGAGTCGCACGCCTTGCTGTGGTCGGGCACGCCTGACAGCTATTTGGATCTGCACAGCTATCTGCCACAGGACTACATTGCCTCCTCGGCACATGGCATTGATTCGCAGGGGAACATTGTCGGATCGGCGTACCACGCCACGGGAGAATGGCACGCCGTCTTGTGGCAATACGAATCGACCGCGGTTCCCGCTCCGGCGGCTCTCGTTCTTGGCGGCATGGGGATTGGCTTCGTGCATTGGCTCCGCAAGCGTCGGACACTGTAGCCCTCCAGGCAGGTGCCAGGAATTCGAGGCGAAACGGGAGACAGGCCTTGGACACTTGTGGGGTCATCCCCATACACTCATATCTGCTTCCCGGATCATTGCCTTTCCTCCGGATTCTCCGACTTTTGTGCCCATCGGGCTCATTTCGATTTCTCCGCAAACACGGGGCCCGACTCACGGTCCATGTTGTTCATCATAGGTCCAGCCGCAACACGACAATGAGCGGCAGATGATCCGAAATCTCCAGCGTGTCGCTCTGTCTGACATGGGCGTCCAGCACTTGTGATTGCGAAGAGAGCACGAAGTAGTCTATTGTCCGGTCCGGTCCCGCGACACCAGCTCCGTTCGGGAAATGTGTGAACCAGTTGGCACGCATGGGACCATCCACGTCGGCCAGACTCGGGATCACCCGGTACTTCGTATACAACAGGGCCATTTCCGTATCCTCGCGGTACGCGATGGCCTCCGCGGACCGTAGGCGGCTACGTTGACCGGGGGGCAACAGGTTGAAGTCCCCTCCGCCCACGAATGGGCAGTTCTCCTCACACAGACGCGTCAGCACGCCATCCAACTGCTGGACCTGCCTGCGCATCACATCGCTGCCTTCCGGGAATGCCTCCAGGTGGAGATTGAGGACCACAAGGTCCTTGCCCCCTTCAACCGGCAGTCTCGTCTCGAGGATGGCCCGCTTGGGATGGAATTGCCGGACGAGTACATTGCGTGGCACAGGGGCCAACGTGTGACGAGTGGCGGCGCCAATCCGGTACTTGGAGATCGTACTCAGTTTCATGCCGACGGATCCCATGATGCGTCCGTGAGGCACGAATCCTGCCTTCCAGTAGAAGGTCGAAGTATGGCAGGAATACGCTGCGGGGAGCTTGGACAACAACGCGTGCAACTGATCCGCGTAGCCCGTTCGTTTGGCGCCGTCATCGACTTCCTGGAGAAGAACGATGTCCGGATCTTCCTCCCTGATGATCCTGGCCACTTCGTCCGTGGTGCGGGCTACATCCGCAGGCAGAGGGCGTTCGTCCGGACCGGCATCGTTTGGCAACTCGAAGAAGAAGAGATACCCCCTGCCGGCCATGAACTGAACGTTGTACGACAGGACCTTGACGGTCTGTCCCGACTTCAACGTGGGAGTATTGGCATCACAGAAGACAGTCTCAGACTGTCCGTCGCGCGGATGAAACGTCGTGAACCACACCAGGATCGCCAGGAGAAGGGCGGTCAATGCGACAACCGCTGCGGCTCGTTTTGCTATCGTTGCAAGACGCATGACATGGGTCCCGATTCTCAGTTCTCGGCCGGCCTGCTTGCCAGCGTCTGAATGGCCTTCTCCAGGGCGCGGTTGAATTCGTCCGGACGATCCATCATCAGGAAATGGTCGGCGCCCTTGAGAACGATGGCGTCGAACGAGAGCATGTGCCGTCGGTTCGCCTCGTAGTCGATCGGCCACATATCCGCGTTCACCGCGAAGACGGGAAGCCGGACCTGCTCGAAGATCTTGGCCGCCTCGCCCGTGACGTACTGCGACATCAGCTCGTTCATCGCGCTCAACGCCACCGCCGGCGGCGCAGCGGACATATCCGCGAGAATCCACTCGCGAAGCTCGGGTTCCGTGATGGGCGAGATCATCTGCTCGACGAATTGCCGGGCCCCGGCTCGGAAGTCCTTCTCCAGCGGAGCGATCATCTTGGCGGCCTCTTCGCGGGTCATCGGGTATTCGACGTTCTCCAACGTGTCTACAGGGACCAGGCCGATCACGCGGTCCGGCATGAGTCTCGCGGCCTCCGCGATCACCGAGCCGCCCATGGAATGGCCGATCAGAATGACCCGCCTGCTGCCCACAGCCTGGGTCACCGCCTGCACGTCCTCGCCGAAGGCCTTCATCGTATACTGCGTTCGCGCCAGGCCGGAATGGCCGTGCCCTGCGAGGTCGAGCGTGACGACGCGATGTTTCGCGGAGAAATGCGGCACCTGGGCCCGCCAGTAGCGGGCATCGCAGCTCCACCCGTGTACGAAGACCAGAGTCGGCTCCCCCTCGCCGTGGACCTCATATGAAATCGGGACCCCGTCCTTCGAGGGAACGACACGCGGCCATCCTGTCTGTGCCTGCATCGTTCCGCACGTCAGAAGTGCAATCGCCAGCCACCCGATAAGCCCCGCCAAATGGCCGGGAACTGGCTCAGTGCCCCTTGTCTGTCCTGTCTTTTCGCTCCTCATGATCTGCTTCTCCTTTGCCCTCAACACATGGTCGCACGGTACTTGTCCCTCCCGGAGCCGATCACCCCTGGCAATCTGCAGGTGTCCCCGGGGATCTCCTATGGTGACGGGACTCACGAGATTCTACCGTTTTCCCCTTGTCCTGTACCGCCAATAACCTCTCAGTTCCTCGATCACCTTTTGGGATGCAGTCCTCTCGGACATCAGGATCGGCCCCTCTCGCTCCACCACATGACGTGGAAACACATACTCTGCGATCTTGGCATAGTCGTTCACATCCAGTGTCGTGTGCCCAATGTGCTGGACGTACAGACCGGCATAGGGCCATTGGAGGACTGGGGGGTCCTGCCTGACGTCCACACTCTCTCCAAAACGGCTGACCAATCCCCTGACCACAACCTCCCGCCATTCCTCAGTTCTCCGGTCGCACTCTTGCTGTAGCTTGCGTATGTGCGCGTTGCATTGGCCCATGTTCACGTTTCCCAGAAACTGCCCATACAGGTTCCTCCTCTGCCAGTACCAATCCGAGGAGAAGTAGTCCGCCACATCGACAGCCAGACCCGAAGCCAGGAATGCCACAGCAAGCAATACGACTTCTGTCACCAGCCAGCATTTGTGTGTATTCCGGAATGCCGGGACTGCGTGCCCCCTGTCTGCCTGCTCCACAGGCTTGCGACCGGACATATCCAGTCTTGCATCCACTCTGTTCGTTCCGGCCTCTCCAGCCCCCTCGGACCTATCTGGCCATTCGACTCGTCCACCGCAGATTCACCCACGGCACCTTCCCAAAATCATTATGACGCGAACCACCGGAGCGGGCAAGGGAAAACGGGTGTGAAACGAACGCCGCGAGACCGACCCTGGGGAATCTGCGCGTGACGATCCGCGTTGTCGAGGACCGAGGGAGGCCGGGGGAGTCCCGCCGAAAGAAGCCAAAGAACGGTGTGTGAAAAGGCGAGTCGTCGTAGCATGGGCATCTTGCCCATGAGTCGCAGGGCCATCCTGGCCCTGCCAGGACTGTCTTATCCCACGGGCGGGGCGCCCAGGGTAAGATGCCCGTGCTACTTCTCATACACGTTCTGAGATCACGGCGAAGCAGTCGTTCCGGTCGAGGTTGTGCCCGGATTCGGCACTGCGCCGGGCCCGGCAAACTCGGGGTCCGATTCGCCCTTCTCGAGCGCGAAGTCGAACCATCGTTTCGCGCCCACGACGTCGCCGCGAGAGAGACAGACGTTGCCTTTGCCCACATAGCACTCGCGGCACTCCGGATCGGCGAGGATCCCCTTGTCGAACGCGTCGCACGCCTCGTCCATCTTCCGCTCGGCCAGGAGAATCATCCCGAGCCGGCTCCATGCGGGTCCGCAACTGGAGTCGCAGCGCAGTGCGTGACGCAGGGCCTCCTTCGCGCCGGAAGGGTCGTCATCCTGCATCCGGCTGACGCCGAGATGATACCAGCTCAGCGGATCATGCTTGCGGAGACGAATGGCTTGCTCGAACTGTCCGCACGCGGTTCGGAACTGTCCCGCGGCCATCAGGCGATTCCCTTCTCGATTGAGCTCCTGCACCCTGGCCTTGGCCTCCTGCGCCAGGGACAGATCCCAGAACACGCCGCCGGCGTCCGCGAGGTCGTCGCGCACCTGGGAGAACGGGCACACCGACCCCGGCCGCCAGGTCCAGATACAGGGAGGCGGAACAGTAGGGACATTCGACCACCACGCCGGAACGATGGGCAGTGTGACTCTGGAATTCCTCGAAGCGCTGACGGATCGCCGGCGCGGGGTCATATGCAAACGACTCATGGCACTCGCAACACTCGAACTGCTTGCAGTTGCTCATTGCAATTCCTCTCTCAATCCAGAGAGATGCCCTCGCCGCGACCTCGGTGCATCCCACGGAACCCGCAGGCCCCCTTTCGTCACCGCCGGCACTTCCCCGGACCGCGTCGGCACAATGTCGCCCACCATACAACCCATAGGGAGCAGCATTGCCGCGATCATGTTTCTATCTGCTTCGGCACATCTCGTACTGCCGAGAACTCCACTGGGGGGGTATTGTGCACGGGACGCGTCCCGAAGACAAGAGAAAAATGCGGCGTACACAATCACGGAATCGGCATGGGATTGCCCTTTCCGTCTCCGGCGGGTATCGTACCGACATGAATCCGAAAGCCGCGGAAGCCTGGAACTTCGCGATGACGAGACTCGAATCCGCCCGCCAGTACCTCGAGCAGGACGAGGATGGCCTGGCCAAGACCGAGATCGCCAAGGCCGTCTACATGGGCGCCGGCGCGATCTACTACCTGTTGGGTCAGGGTCCGCAGGAGCAAGCGGCCCATCGGGCGGCACAAGGCCTCATCAGCGACATGGCCGACGGGCAGGCCTGTGCCGACGACGCCTATGTCGTCGCCCGCCAGATCCTGACCTGCATCGCCAACTTGTCGCCGGAAGAGGACCGGCTCCCCCCGCCGTAGGCTCCACCGCGGAGGCACAAGGAACGTGGAGAGAATGGCAATGTAGGGAATACCATAAAGACCACAACTAGTCCTCCCATACTCCCAGATCATCCTTCTCTGGGCCCTCAATACGTCTGTGGTGCATCGGGCGAACGCAACGGGGCATCGGAACGTACTGGAGGAAATGGCAGGCTGCGCTGGGCGTACAAGGTGCGGCTGTACCTTCTCGGCAATGGGGACGGTATGACGCATTACACGTATCTCATCATCGGGGGCGGGATGGCGGGCGATGCCGCCGTGCAGGGCATTCGCGATCTCGATCCGCAGGGGAGCATCGGAATGATCGGCGAGGAGAAAGACCCGCCGTACAACCGCGCGCCGCTGTCGAAAGGACTCTGGACGGGCCGGGAATCCCTGGAGGCGGTCTGGCGCCGCACGCAGGAGCGCAACGTCAATCTCCACCTGGGGCGCCGAGCCCAGAAGCTCGACGCGCAGGGTCGCGTGGTGGTCGACGATCATGGCGAGATGTACACCTTCGACAAGCTGCTCCTGGCCACGGGAGGCCGGCCTCGCCGTTTGCCCTTTGGCCAGGACTCGATCGTCTACTTCCGCACGCTGGAAGACTACCGTCAACTCCGTGCGGCCGCGGAGCAGCGCAGGCGGTTTGCCGTCATCGGCGGCGGATTCATCGGCTCGGAAATCGCGGCGGCCCTCGCCACGATCGGCAAGGAAGTCACGATGATCTTCCCGGAGATCGGCATCGGCGGGCACATGTTCCCGCCGGAACTCTACCGGTTCCTGAACAATTATTACCGCCAGAAGGGCGTCCAGGTGCTCAGCGGCGAGTTCGTCAGCGGCGCGCCCCAGATCGTTGCCGGCGAGTTCGTCAGTGGACTCGACCGGAGCGGCGACGAGTACGTTCTGCACACCTCCGGCGGGCGGCAGGTGGTCGTCGACGGCATCGTCGCGGGAATCGGAATCGAGCCCAACACGGACCTGGCGCAACAGGCGAACCTGACCGTGGAAGATGGCATCTGCGTCGACGAATGCCTGCGGACCAGCCATCCGGACATTTACGCCGCGGGCGATGTCGCGAGGTTCTACAGTCCGGCCCTGGGCAGGAGCCTCCGCGTCGAACATGAGGACAACGCCAATGCGATGGGCCGGATGGCGGGCAGGAACATGGCAGGAGCAAGCGAGCCCTACCATTGTTTGCCGTGCTTCCATTCCAAGTTGTTCGACCTGGGCTATGAAGCCGTCGGCCTCGTGGACTCCCGCCTGCAGACCGCACCCGACTGGGAAGATCCCTTCCACAAAGGCGTCGTCTACTATCTCAAGCAGCACCGGGTTCGCGGCGTGCTGCTCTGGAACGTCTGGGAGCGGGCCAATGCCGCCCGCGACCTGGTCGCAACGATGCAGCAGTTGCACCCGGAGAGCCTCAAGGGCCGCCTGGTCGCTGCGACGAAGGGCATGCGATGGAGCCCCACTCCCAGGGTTTGCCCCCAGAGACCCACGGCGTCCCGGGCGCGGACGTACGGCTTCTGACGTCCGCCCTCGGCATCACAGGCTTCCCGGCTTGGCTTCTATCGCCTGCTGGGGTGTCTCCGCCAACTTACGTTTCTCCCTCATCCGGCGTCCTTCCTCGACCTTGGCGTCGATCCACTTCATGTATTCCGGATACGCCTCGCGGTAATCCGTATCAAAGAACAGGTGATCTCGTTCACGGTCTGCAGCCTGCGCCAGGTTCCTCGTAGATGCCATGAACCGCACGATGGGGGGGTAGAACAACGGCACCCGCGACAACCGGAACTGCCGTAAGCACCGCCTATACGAGTAGTTTCCGACTCATCTTCGTCGCCTCTCCGCGGGTCCTCGAAGCGAGAAGACTTCCCGAGGATAGTCAATCTCAAGCACAAAGGACTTGAGGAAATCGCCCACACCGAGAAGGAAGCATTCACAGCCTTGGATGAAATCGATGGAGGTCTCCCGTTGTGTGTAAAGAACGACCTGTCCAGGCAACCCGTCGGGACGCACAGACAACACCTCAATGCACGACGTGTGCGAGTAGGCCCAGGTCGTCCCGCTGGCCGTGCGCACCGTCTTTCTGGCCAGACCCTTTCGCAGCCTGTGCCCCAGATGAGGTGCAATCGAAGCCGGAAACGCACATTCATCGGCACCCGTATCTACAACCGCCTTCACAACGATTGGGGATACGTCTGCTTGAGCATTGCTCACGGGAATCCACAACATGGGGCGCGAACAGTTGGGCGCAATCCGTGTGAATGGATACTGTCGGATAGGCATTGTCGTCAGTAGACCAGAGACTCGTTGCTTTTCGGAACGAAGACGATGGCCGGCACTTTGACGCCGAGTTTTCGAGCCCGGGCGACTACCGCACCGGCGTTTCTTCCTGAGGCAACAACCTTCTTGCCAGCCGCAGGATCGAAAGCCACGTACCTGCCTTCGTACTTGGCATCGGCCACAAGCCCCTCGGCCCTCTGGTTCTTCTTGGCCACAGCGGTACCCCACAAAAACAGATCGCCCTCTCGATTCATACCTCAATCATACCGAATCAGAGCCATAGTGTCAACACGCAGCAGAGCGGCACGATATGCACATTCTCTGTTGCCGGTCCTATCGTCGTCTCACTCGACGATCAAGCGTTTCTCCGTCCCGGCGGGGAGCATGATGCCCATACCCTCGTGGAGCTGCTTGCCGGTGCGGGTGGCCTTCGAGCCGGAGTCGAGGTCGCGAATCGTGTATTCCTTTGCCGACTCGACCGTGAACCACTCGGGCAGCGTGTTCATTCGTGGCCAGTCCTGCGCGAAGCCCATGTACACCTTGTGGCGCGGGATGTCGAAGCAGAGCCTGCCCGACCAGTCCTTGTCCGACTTCATCGCGATCACCAGGCCATCGCCTGTGCGAACGGCGCCGACTTGAAGCCCTTTTTGCCAGGGTCGGGCGATGACGCCCTGCGTGTGCATCAGCGAGTGCATGAGGACCGTGCGGACGCCGTTGGATTCGAGCTTCATCGTGCCCCAGAGCTTTGCGGTCTCCAGGGGCTCGTTCGACCGCGTGACGCTGCGGGCCATCTCGCGATCCACCCACTGGAAGCCCTCCTGGACCGGGACGCGGCTGAGCAGGTAGATCGCGCCCTCGATGGAGTCCGCGAAACCATCGATGGAGTAGTTGCCCTCCCAGTTGTAGTTGTCGTAGGTCGGCTTCATGAGGTTTCGCAGCGTCTGCTCGACCTGCGTGCGGTAGACCGACCGACCGACCGCCATGTCATAGCAGAGGTAGCCGACGTAGTTGTAGCCCCAGCCGTCGCTGAGCAGGCCCCACCAGCCGTCGCGGCGGGTGACGTGGTTGTACATCAGGCCGTCCTCGTTGCAGCCCTGGGCGAGGACCGCGTCAAACATGCGTTTGAGCTTGGGCTCGTATTCTTTGGCCTTGGGCCGGTTCGTCTGCTGCTCGACCGCCAGGAGCAGGCCCAGTCCGCCGAGGATCTCGCAGCCGTGATCGCGGAGCCGCTCGGGCACATAGTCCGGCTGGGCGAAGTAGTAATCCGCGAGCCGCTCCGCCCACACGACGAACTCCTCGCGTCCGGTCATCGTGAACAATCGCGGCAGGCTCTGGAGGTTGTCGCCGTTGACCTCGACGTTCATCGACGGGACCTTGCCGAACGGCGTGTCGATCCTCGCGCTGCCCCACAGGTCCTCCTCGATGGCGACCATCCGGTCGAACCATTCGTCCTTGCCGGTGACCTCGACGACCGCGACAAGCCCGTCCTTGACGTACTCGGACGCCTGGAAGACGATTTCGTCGTAGTTCGGGACAAGCTTCTTCCCGTGGCGCCAATCGTACGGGACCGGGACGCGGTCGAGATGATTGCACAGTTTCTGCTCGACGTGCAGGACGTTCCGCACCGGGCCGTTCAGGGCGTCGAGATCGACGACGAACGCCGCCCAGCACAAGAAGGGATAGCAGTCGGCCGCGGTATCCCGGTAATCCCAGTTCCCGTCGGCGGGATAGAGCCCGGTGTTCGGATCGATCACCGGCAGCGCCGTCTCGTGCAGCCATCGCTGCACCTTGCTCAGCGCATACCCCGCGATCTGGCCCGACCGCGTCGCCTGGTCGAAGACAGCCTGATCGACCTGCGGCTGAGCGCCGACCGACACGACCATACCAAGAGACATCACCACAGAGACACAGAGGACACGGAGAAGCGTAGAAATCATAGGACCCTCCGACGAATGCCGTTCTTCAGAACGGAGACATTGAAATTGATCAGCAGGCCGACTTTCCAGCCGCCTATACGCAAGTACGTCAACAACTGAGCTTCATGAATGGGTTCAATGGCTGTGATCGCTTTGATCTCCACGACAACAGCATTCTCGACGAGAAGGTCAAGGCGATAGCCACACTCAAGCCGAATTCCCCTGTACTCGACAGGCAGTGCCCGTTGTCGTTCAACGGATAGACCGGCGAGCTTGAGATCATGGCACAGACACTCTTCATACGCCGATTCCAGCAGGCCGGGCCCGAGGGCTCGATGCACCTCGATGGCAGCGCCGATGATCTGCTCAGTGATCTCATTCACATCCACCATTCTCTTCCTCTCCGTGTCCTCTGTGTCTCTGTGGTGCTACGGTCTTCCCACGCCGCGGGCTGCCAACTCCTTCAGCTCGGGCAGGTGCTCCGTGTACACGCCGCGAGGCGTCGTGTTGCGATTCCTGCAGATCGAGGCGGCCATGCCGACGACCTCGCCCATCATGCCGCCCGTTCGCATCACGCGGACGGTGCCCAGCGCGACGTGCGTCACGCTGATGTCACGACCCGCCATGAAGAGGTTCTCGACGTTCCGCGAGTACAGGCATCGATACGGGATCGGGTACGGCTTGATCGCGGGCGTCTTGCAGATCGTCTTGAACTCCTCGCCGGGGAAGTGCTCCGTGTTCTTCGGATCGGGGTAGTGCAGGTCGAGCGACCACGTCGTCGTCACGAAGGCGTCCGGATACGGACGCTGTTCCTGGACGTCCTGCTGGCAGAGGATCACGTCGCCCAGCAGCCGGCGGGACTCCCGCTTGCCCGCGATGTACGCGACCCAGGAGAGCTGGCGATTCGCGTATTTCGCCTTGTCGGAGCTGCGGTTCTTGAGGAAGGACCAGTTGCCGTAGACGGCGCGGAACCCGTGATCGCGGATCGACTCGAAGTCCGCGATCTGGTCCTTGTTCAGGCCGGTCTCCCAGTTCCAGTCGCCCCGCGTGGCCCGCTCGCAACTGGCGTCCGTGAAGCCGAGCGCCCAGGGACACTCGGGAAACGACGTCGGCCTGAGCGTCTCGACCGTGTACCACTGAACCGAGGCGCCCATCGTCATCTGGTCCGCCTCCTGCGGCGCGAGCGTCTCGTGCGTCTGGTCCCGGCCCTCGCGACCCATGCGATAATCCGCGCCCGCCAGGAAGCCAACGGTCCCGTCCCCTGTGCAATCGGCAAACAGCGGTGCGAAGAAGCGCATGTCGCGACCGGTCCGAATGTCCCTCGCGATCACAGCGACGATCCGGTCGCCTTGCTTCTCTACGCGATACGCGTGCACATTGAGGAACAGGTGGAGCGTGGGCTCCGCTCGGACGATGCGGAGCTTCTTCTCGTCGTTGTAGAAGCCCGCGGCCTGGGCATTGCCCTGGTTGTCCGGGTCCAGCTCGCGGACCACGTCGCCGATTCGCGGATACGGCGGCAGATTGATCTGCCCGTTGAGGTGTACGCGGACCTCGGAACTGTTGTTGCCGCCCAGGACGGGCCGATCGTGGACGAGGGCCACGTTCAGTCCCAGCCTCGCGGCGGAGATCGCGGCGCAGGTCCCCGCCATCCCGCCGCCGACCACGACGAGGTCGAATTGTCCCGCGTCCAGGGGTGTGCCCCCCTGCCGGAAGGCAGCCAGCGCATCGCCTTCCGGCGGCGCAGCCCCCGGATCGCTCGTGAACGCAATCGCGTCGCAGCGACCCTCGAAGCCGGTCAGGTCGTGCAGCGCAAGCTTGACCTTGTCCTTCCTGATCTCGACCTGGCCGCCCTCCTGCCAGTGCCATGCGGCCCCTTCCGTGCCGAACGTGGGATCCAGCGGCACGCCGTCGAGGAGGACCTGGAACCTGCCCGGCGCATCGGGCCCGTTGCACGACGGGACCCAATTCCGCGTGCGGACCCAGACGCGATATCGGCCCGCCGGCATCGCGACCAGCGTCACGGCGTCCTCGACCGGTGTGCCCAGCCCGTGCGAGAGCAGCATGGGCGAGCCCATCTGGTCCATGAACTGCTGATCGACGACCCAGCCGCCGAGATCGTCGAAGCCCTCCGCTTCTACCAGGATCTGTCCGGCGGCCAGCGTCGCAAAGAACGACGGGATCACCACAGAGGCACAGAGGGCACGGAGAAGAACCGAATTCATGCAATCCTCCGATCATGTAGGGTGCGTATCACGCACCATTCAAACACCGCATGGAACAGAAGATGGTGCGTGGTACGCACCCTACACAGAGCACTTGTCGAGCGCCGCGAGCTTCTCGATCCGACGGGCATGGCGGCCGCCGTCGAACGGAGTCACCAGCCAGATGTCGATCATCTTCAGCGCCAGCTCGATGGACACCATCCTCGCGCCGATGGAGATGGCGTTCGCGTCGTTGTGGGCCCGGCTCAGGCGGGCCAGCTCCTCGTTCCAGCAGACGGCGCAGCGGATGCCGCGGACCTTGTTGGCGACGATGGTTTCGCCGTTGCCGCTGCCGCCCAGGACGATGGCCCGGTCGCACTCGCCCCGCGCAACGGCCAGGGCCGCCGGATAGATGAAATCCGGATAGTCGCACGATTCGGCGGAGAAGGTCCCGAAGTCTTTCACCTCGTGGCCCCGCTCGACCAGGTGCTTCTTGATCCGTTCCTTGTACTCGTATCCTGCGTGATCCGTGCCCAATGCGATCTTCATCTGAACCCCGTCTATTCGTCAGTTCTCAAATCCACAGTGTACCGGCCAAGGGCCCCCGCCGCAATTCCCAATCCGGCCACGCGCTGCCCAATTCCCCTGCCTCGTTCCAGGAAATGATTGACATCCGGGGGCGAAATGGTACACTATGAGGCGAAGGGAGCGGTGGAAGTGGATGCGAAGAGCATATCGAACGCCACAACGCTGCTGATGGCCTTGTACTGCGAGGACGGCGGCGCACGGGTCCCGGCGGCCATCCAGACGGTCAAACTGACCAACACCATGACGGAGTACACCCTGCGTCTGACCGCCGCGTCTGCGCCCGACTGCGTCGGCAAGAAGATCGGCATTGAGCTGACGAATGTCGGCGTCAATCCGCTCGGCCGGCTCGCCCTCGACAGCATCCGCCTCGGTCCGGCGCAGTGAGCCGCGGAGGATTCGTTGGCCCCTTGGTTCTCTTTCGGGCATTGTGGTCCCATCGCCGCCCGAAACGGTTCATTCTCCCGCCTCTTCGGCGACGGGTCCGGGACGAGCCAGCAGACCAGGGCCGACGCCATTGTAGACCGCTGTCACTTCCTCAGGCGTCAATGCGTAGCTGTACACGCGGACATCCTGAATCGAGCCTCGCCAAGGTCTCCGATTCGATACAGAGAGGGAGTCGTTCGATGCCGCCCCAATCAGTACAGGATCACTCCTGACGTTGATGCTGCCCGAGCAGTGGATGGATGTATCCAGGCGGCCGTCGATATACAAGTACAGTCTGCTCCCGTCGCACACTCCGGCGATGTGGTGCCATTGACCGTCATCCACCGGTGTCTTGCCGGACACATTACCCCAGACCGTCCCTGGAACGCGCAGGCCGGTGCAGGCAAATTCAATGCCCCTCTCCTCTCCCGCCCGTTGGAGCCGCCAGGAGTAGTTGCCCTTGGTGAGAATCGGCTGCCAGGGTGCGGTGAACTCGTCCACTTTCACTCTGCACGCGAGCGTGATTTCCGAAGTGATATCGAAGTCCGCCTGGTTGCCCACAGATATATAATCGTCCCGGCCGTCGAACGCAAGCACACCGCCCGACGCCTCCTGTTGCCATTGAGGATAACCGAGCAGGCGTCCGTGGTTGCCGCGGCCGGAGGAATCAACCGCCAGGCCGCTGTCCATGCGGTCGAGTCTCCACCACGCCACCAGATCCCCTGTGGAGAACGTCCACACGTCGCCTTCCTCTATCGAGCCATCGGCCCTTATGGCATCGACCTTCCAGCAATGCCATCGACGGGGTTTCAGCATGGAGCATTGAATGCTGCTGTCTTTCTGGACCTCGCCCAGAAGCGGCATGAGTTGGGAGTCATCCCCCAGATACACGCGGTAAGTGACGGCGCCCAATGCGGGCGTCCATCGGAGGTTCACCGCCTTTGCGGCGCCCACGTCGGATCCGTCGGGCGGAACGGGTCTGCTCGCCCGGTGGTTCCTGACGTCGAAGAACTGCACCTTGGCCAGTCCCACATGCTGCGGATCGCTGAAACTCGCCATCTGCTCCAGGCGGAACCTCTCCGCCTCCATCCCGCCCAGCGGGATCACGACAGGGTCGTCATAGCCGTCTGCGCCAGGCGCTGCATCGAACAGCACCTCGTCCAGGACCGTCCTCCAGCCGCCCGCCGTCGTCCACGCGAGAAGACGTGCGGTCCTGACTCCTTGGTGGGATTGCCGCGTCGCGTTGTAATTCCAGACCCTGATCGCGTCGAGATTCCAGACGCCTTGCAGGTCGAACTCCAGGGAGGCGGTATCTGTGCTCGCCGTCGCGAGCCACATGTGGAGGCCGTCGCTGTCCTGTTCGAGATCGGTGTCCCGGTCGGAATCCGTGAGCCCATCGCTGCCCAGCAGAACACTCGGATCGATGCCTGACGTCGAATCGCACGTGCTGGTCGCGGTTGCCCCCCCGATGAACGCGCCGCGGAGAGAGAAATCGAATCCGAGCGCCGCGGCTTCCATCCGCAGCAGTGCGGTGCTCTCGCGGCGCAGTTCATCCGCCAACGGAGGAGGGGACGGCTCCTCGGGCATCCGCTGGATCGCGTACCAGTACCGTTTCGCGGCAGTCTGGCGGTTGCCAAGCTGCCAGTGGGCCATGGTTTGAAGAAACAGTTCGAAACACCGCGGTCCGCAGTATAGATCCAGAGCGGTCTGCGACGCGTCGATGGTCTCCTGCCATTGTCCCGCCCTGTAGCGTGCGAGAGCCTCAATGCTATAGGGGGAACCGTCCAGCGTGGATTCCGCAGCGGCGGTTTCGCCCGGCGAAGGGGCCTCCTGCGGGGTCGCAAGGGCACTCCCTTCGTTCGGCTGGAGTTGCTGAGGTCGTCCTCTCCACCACAGCAGCCGATCCGCGCGCATGAAAACAAACAGCCCTGCCGCAAGACCGATCACCGCCATCAGTACGCCGAACGCCGTGACGACAGGGTGTTCCCGAGACACAAAAAGGACCCGGCGTCTCCTCGGTCCGGGCGATGCACGCAGCGGCGCACCCTGGAGGTAATTGTCGATGTCCGCTGCCAGTTCGCCGGCCGATGCATACCGACCGGTAATGTCGTGCGCAAGAGCTTTGAGCAACAGGCCTTCGAGACGCCGGTCAATCATGGGATCGACCTCGCGCGGTTTCGTAACCTCCTCTTTTGAAACACGGCATAGCACCTCGATCTGGGAACCCGACAGATCATGCGGATACCGATTCGTCAGAAGCGTGAACAGGATCGCGCCGAGACTGTAGACATCCGCGTGGGCATCCACCTGTTCCGTGTGCCCTGCGGCCTGCTCGGGCGACATGTAGGCCGGCGTGCCCAGAGTGTCTCCGTCCAGAGAGACCGTAGCGCCCGCCTCGGCGCCCGCCAGACTCTTGGCCAGACCGAAATCGACGATGTGGGGATGGCCTTCCCGTGTGACGATGATATTGGACGGCTTCAGGTCCCGATGGATGACAGCGTTCGCATGGGCATGTTGGACCGCCTCGCAGACGACCTTCATCAACTCGAGGATCTGCCGTTGCGACAAGTGGTTCTCTTTCACATATCGGTCGAGATGCGTTCCCTCGATCAGGTCCATGACGTAGAAGTACATGCCCCGATGGACGCCGCTATCGACGATCCGGGCAATATGGGGGTGCTTCAACTGAGCGACAATCCTGACCTCCCGTTCAAAGCGGGCAAGGACCCTCCTGGAAGCCAATAGGCCGATGCGAGGCACCTTCAGGGCGACCTGCCGCCCCGTGCTTTGTTGGACCGCCCGCCAGACTTGCCCCTGGCCGGCCTCGCCCAGTTTCTCGATGATCTGGTAGCCTTCGATCTCCGGCGCCGGCGCAGAGAACAGATTCTCCTCCTCCGGACCAAGCCGGCTGATCGAGAGCAAATCCTCATGCTGTGGAGACAAGCTGTCTGGCTCTTGGTTCATTGCCGACCAGGTCCGGCTCGTCGACAAACGGCCGCCGCGTGAAGGAACAGGTCCCGGAGTTCGCCATCGATCCAGGATCGCTGCGTCAGCGCCGAGAAACGCTCGGCCAGGTTCTCGATCGTGTACTGACTGATCCGCTGATTGTGATAGACCAGCGCCGCCGCGACGGCCGCGTAGTAGAGGGTCGCGGTCATCAGGGTCTGGGGACCGGAAGCGATCATGGCCGACAGTCTCTTGCTGTGATCCTTGATGGCCTGGAGGAAGGCCAGATCGCACCGGGGGTCCAACAGAGTCGCTTTCATGGATCTTTCGAGCAACGACTGAATCTCGGCGACGGGACGACACGTCTGTTGGAGCAGGATCTGCGCGAGCAAGGGCTCCTCCGACAGGCGGCGACTCAGGTATTCCTGCAACAACATCTCTCTGGCTTGGTCTTCTGCCATGGCATCCGCCGAGTCTGCGGCTCGTGCGCTGACCGCCAAAAGCCGGCCCAGTTGGGCCGGGGTCAAGCCGAAAGCCGATTTCGTCAGCATCGCTTGCCCATCCGATGACAACGCAGGCGCCTTCCGGGATTGCCGCTCAGGTGGAGCATTGAACACATTGGCAAGACACTTGTCCATAGGCTGAATACGCGATTCCGCCGCGATCTTGCGCGCTAATCGCAGAACATCCTCAGAAAGTCGCCCAGTTCTTCTTCCACCATGGCATCCATGCTCACATGCCGCCGCAACTGCCGTCTCAAGGCGGTCTGCAGACGCCGGTTGACGGTGACGATCATGTTCGAGGCCGTGGCGCAATCGGCGACGCCGTGCATCCCGGCTACTTCGCTCAGAGGCGGCGGCTCCGTCTCGTTGAGGATCGGGGCCAGAACCCGATCATGGAACACCCGCCAGTGCGTCTCCAAGCCGTGCACGCGGCACTCCTTCTCGACCTCAGCCAGCACTTCATCCAGCAAGGACGCCAGCCAGGTGTAGTTGAAGGATTCCTCCGCGGTCAGACACGTCATAGGCCCCCCGATGCACGTCAGGCTGGTCTCATCGAAGGGAATCTGCCAGCCCTTTCCGTGTCGCTTCCACGCGATTTCCCTGCGGTGCTCGCTCCGCAGGTAGCGTTCCAGAGCGGTCAGCAGCAGTCTTCGGAAACTGCCCCTGGTTCGATCCGCCCGGCGGATCAGATCTCGTCCCAGGACGATCTGCTGAAAGAAGCCCTGGGTCAGGTCCTTGGACGTCTCATTGTCCAACCCCTTGTGACGCAGATAGCAGTACACCGGTTTCCAGTACTGCTCCGTGAGCCGTCCGATCAGGATATCATCAGCATCCTCTCCCTGCTGGATGCTCCTGATCACCGACCATTCCGTGCTGAGGAACTGATCGCACGTGCCACCGATGTCTGTGTGATCCCTGTGCCTCATGGACACCTCACAAAGACACCGCTTGTCCACTCGTCGAACCCTCCGTTCTGTGTTCAACGAATCGCCATCCATTATCCCGCTGAGGCGCTCGATTTGTCCATCCGGAAATGCACATTTCTATGAAATTCTTGCACTGGCGCGCAGGATTGACGAGAGACGGAGTATTCCCCTATGTGGGGCACGGCGCCCTTGGGCGGGCGAAGCCCCGTAGTGCACGAGACACATCTAAACAACGGACCGAATCGCCGGCCGCTGCGATGCCAGAGGGAGGCGGGTCCGGCGTCCTATGACAATCCGGGTTTTCCAGGCGGGAACTGTCTCCCGAGAACACCCATAAATTGGAGGTACACAACTATGAAAACGACGAGGAAATTCCTGAGTCTGGCGTGCGCTGTCGTGGCGACCTGCGCCGCGTCCGGCGCGAAGGCGGATTTCACCTTCGGCCAGCCGGTGAACCTCGGGCCGGTCATGAACAGTTCTCGCTCGGAGTACAACGCGAGATCCTCCGCCAACGGACTGGGAATGTGCGGCCCGGAAACCAATCCGACATGATATGGCGGCAGCGACATTGTGGTGTCCACGCGGAAGACGACCGCCGACAACTGGGGACCCCTGGCGAACCTCGGTTCGGTGGTCAACAGTTCAACGGACGAGATCCTGCCGACCGTCTCTGCCGATGGCTTGGAGTTGTACTTCCCGGGGTACTGGACCAACGCCCGAAGCGAGCAAGTCGCAGTGAATAGCCGAGGGGCAACATGGAGAGCCAACCACATCGGATTCTGATCGACGACGCGTGAATTCGCAGCTACGAGGTGAAACCGCAGCAAAGGACCAACACAATAATCTCAGCAAGGAGAATCCTGCCATGAGAACGCGAAAGACAACCGGGAGGGTGAAAGGGATTCTGTTCGTGGTCTGTCTGTTTTCGTGTCTGCCCGTCGTGGCGTGGAGTCAGACAGGCGACTGGACCGTGTACAACACCGCCAACTCCGGACTGCCCTACGACGGCGTCACCGCTCTGGCGTTCGACGCCCAAGGGGTCGTGTGGGTCGGGACCGGGCGGTGGTATGCGTTCGACGGCGGCGGTCTGGCCCGATTCGACGGCCAGAGCTGGACCGTCTACAATACAGCGAACTCGCCCCTGCCCGGCAACGATCACATCAGTCTCTCCATCGACGCCGAAGGCAACATATGGAGCGGGACCGAGACCGGATTGTCAAAATTCGACGGCCAGAACTGGACGGTCTACCGGACGTCAAACTCCGGACTGCCCAACAATCAGGCGGGCGCCCCTGTATTCGACATGGAAGGAAACGCCTGGATCGGCACCGGCGCGGGTCTGGCCAAGTTCGACGGCCAGAGCTGGACCGTCTACAACCAGACGAACTCCGGCATACCGGCCGGTCTGGTCACCGGCGTGACCCTCGACGCCCGGGGCGTCTTGTGGATCGGCACGTTCGGCAACGGCCTGGTGAAGTTCGACGGGAAGGACTGGACCCGCTACCACACAGGCAACTCCGGGCTGACCTACAACAGCATCTCCTTCATGGCCGCCGCGCCGGACGGAAGCCTGTGGATGGGAACCTATGGGGGCGGCTTGATCCACTTCGCCAAAGGCGCCTGGACGACGTTTGTCACCTCCAATTCTCCCCTGCCAAGCAATATGGTCTGGAATGTCACGGTCGACGCGGGCGGGAACGTCTGGGCAGCCACCGAGGGCGGACTGGCCGCGTTCGACGGCATGGATTGGACCCTCTTCGACAGCACAAACTCGGGCCTGCCCGACAACAACGTCTACTGTGTCGCTTTCGATGCCCAGGGAAACGCCTGGGTGGGCACAGCCAACGGCGGTCTGGCGGTCTTTCGCCCGCGGTCGGTTGTGGATTTCAACGGCGATGGCATCGTCGACATCCATGACCTGCTGCGACTCATTGAGTCCTGGGGCACAGACGACCTCGCCGTGGACATTGCACCCGAGCCCTTTGGCGACGGCCTCGTCGATGCGGCGGACCTGGATGTCCTGATGGGCTACTGGAAACAGGAGATCCAGGATACCACGCTCAGGGCCCACTGGAAGCTCGACGAAGGCGAGGGCGCCGTCGCCTCCGACAGCGCCGGCACGAATGACGGCATTGTCATCGGTGCGAGTTGGCGGCCCGAGGGAGGCGCCGTGGGCGGGGCGATCGAATTCGACGGGATCGATGACCGAGTGGCCATGTCGTCGCCCGTGAACCCTGTGAGCAGCGCCTTTAGCGTCCTCGCGTGGATCAAAACGGATGTCGCAGGCCGGGCCATTCTCTCGCAGTTTCAAGGACAGGACTGGCTCTTGACCGATTCAACCGGCGGGCTGATGACCAATCTGAAAGGGTCCGGCCGACACGCCGCGAGCCTTTCTTCGCAGACGCTCGTCACCGACGGCCGGTGGCATCGCGTAGGACTGACGTGGGAGGACCCCCGCCGGACGCTGCTTGTGGATGACGTGATCGTGGCCGAGGATAAGCCGGGCCCTCCGCCGATCGCGTCCGGAGCCTTGTGCATCGGCGCCGGCAGCACGCTGGACCCTGCAACCTTCTGGTCCGGCCTGATCGACGACGTGCGAATCTACAATCGGACCGTGAAACCGTAGGAAGCATCACCCATGAGAACCGGTCGCAGAGGCGACCAGCCAATGGAGGCAACAACCATGAAAGCAACAATGAGGTTCCTGGTTCCGGCGTGCGTGATCGCCGCACTGTGCACGGGGACGAACGTGCAGGCCGACTTCACATTCGGGTCGGCCACCTATGTCGGTTGGCCCGTCAACAGTTGGTATGACGATCTTGGCGTGAGCATCTCGTCGGACGGATTGTCACTGTACTTTGGCTCCGACCGGCCCGGTGGGTCGGGCAGCCACGACCTGTGGGTCACGACGCGTCAGACGAAAGAAGGCGCCTGGGGCACTCCGACGAATCTCGGCCAGAAGGTGAACAGTTCGGCGGAGGACAGCGATCCGAAGATCTCGGCCGACGGGTTGTCGCTGTACTTCTGCTCCAAGCGGCCGGGCGGACGCGGCGGTCTCGATCTGTGGGTGACGACTCGGCCCACGAAGGAGGCCGCGTGGAATACCCCGGTCAATCTCGGGTCCACGATCAACACGGAGTATGGGGAGGATGCCTGTCACATCACGCCGGACGGCTTGGCCCTGTACTTCGACTCCGACCGGCCCGGCGGCCAAGGCGGCTGGGACATCTGGGTGGCCACCCGTCCCTCGGTGAACGATCCCTGGACCGCGCCGGTGAATCTCGGGACGCCTGTCAACGGGCCGTACAGTGACGGCGAGCCAAGCATTTCCGCCGACGGGCGCGTGCTGTTCATGACGTCCAACCGGCCCGGGGGCTGCGGCGGCATGGACATCTGGATGGCGCAGCGGAGGCAGCCGGACGATCCCTGGGACACGCCGACGAATCCCGGATACGCCGTCAACTGGGACGCCAGCGACGTCACGTCGGCCCTCTCGTCGGATGGCTCCACGCTCTATTTTGCCGGCTACGCCGGATACTTCTACGGCGGCTATGAACTCTTTGAGGCGCCCCTCCTGCCCGTCGTGGACTTCCAGGAGGACGGGTTCACGAACATCGACGACCTCATGGTCCTGATGGGATACTGGGGCCAGGATGAGCCGTCCGTCGATGTGGGCCCGATGCCCTGGGGCGACGGCGTCGTCGACTTCCAGGACGTGGAGGTCTTCGTGCGCTACTGGGAACCGTGGCGCAACATCATCGGGGTGACCGAAGCCACGTTCGCACAGATCATTCTGCAGTCCGATGTGCCGGTCCTGGTGGACTTCTCCGCGTCGTGGTGCTCCGCCTCGGTCGCGATGTACCCGG
Source organism: Sedimentisphaerales bacterium (assembly GCA_035342095.1). Classification (GTDB taxonomy): domain Bacteria; phylum Planctomycetota; class Phycisphaerae; order Sedimentisphaerales; family Anaerobacaceae; genus PLanc-01. The sequence continues at coordinate 26,803 of DAOQWL010000013.1, forward strand.
TGCTCCAGGAGATCGCCAATGAATACAAGGGTCGGGCGAAGGTCTGCACCGTCGACGTGGACAACGCCCCGAATCTCTCGGTGCAGTACGAGATCGAGTACATCCCCATGTTCATCCTGTTCGACGCCGGCCAGATTCAGAACATCTGGGTGGGCGTCACGAGCAAAGAAGAGCTGACGGCGGCCCTCGACGCACTGCTCTAGCCGGAACCGCAAGCCCGCGTGCAGACAAATGCCGACGCCGGCTTCGAGACCTGAAAGGACGACGGAAATGAAAACGCTGAATGTCTCCACCCATATCGTGTTCTGCGCTCTGCTTGCGGCACAGGCCCGCGCCGATTTCACCTTCGGCGACCGGGTGCCCATCCAATCGACCCTCGGGGTGATCGATCCCGCGTACGCGGAGGGGCCCGATTGCTTCTCCGCGGACGGCCTGGAGATGTACATCGAGTCGGACCGGCCCGGCGGGTCCGGCGGCTTCGACCTGTGGGTGTCGAAACGCACGCACGTCGCCGAGGGCTGGGGACCCTTGAAGAACATGGGCTCCGCGATCAACAGCTCCAAGGACGACAATACCTGCTCGCTGGCCGCCGACGGGCTGACGTTGTACTTCGCCTCCAGCCGGTCCAACGGGTATGGCGGCTCCGACCTGTGGCACGCCAAGCGCACGAGGATATCGCAACCCTGGGGCCAGGCGGTAAACCTGGGCTCGCGGATCAACACCGATTCCATCGATGCCTGCCCGCGGGTCTCTTCAAACGGCCTGGAACTCTACTTCGACTCCTCGCGCCCCGGCGGGAGCGGAGGTCGCGACCTCTACGTATTGATGCGCGGCGCCCCGAAGGACGCCTGGGGCGATCCGGTCAATGTCGGCCCGGTCGTGAACAGCGCCTACGGAGATATGAACCCGACCCTCTCGCCGGACGGCCTGCTGTTGCTCTTCACCGATTCCTACAGCGCCCCGTTCCGTCCCGGCGGACACGGCGATTGCGATGTCTGGATGACCCGACGAACGGGTCTCAACGAGCCCTGGCAGACTCCATCGAATCTGGGTCCGCCGATCAACACGTCCGGACGCGACGTCGTCGCCTGCATGTCTCCCGACGGTCTGATGCTCTACGGCGGCACCCTCCAGGGAGCGGTCTGGGAAATGTGGCAGGCGCCCATCCTGCCAATCGTCGATTTCAACGCCGACCGGAAAGTGGACCTCGCCGACATGGCACTGCTGATGGACCACTGGGGCACCGGGGACACGCTCTACGACATCGGCCCCTATGCCTGGGGCGACGGCAAGGTGGACGTCGAGGACCTGAAGGTCTTCATCGCCGAGTGGGAGAAGGAGAATCCGCACGATTGACAGAATGACCAGTGAGCAGAACGCAACGCAACCAACCAATGGAGGTATCAACCATGAAAGCTGCGAAGAACTCCCTGATTCTGGCGTATGTTATCGTGGCGATCTGCGCCACGTCCAACGTAAGGGCCGATTTCACGTTCGGCGAACCAGTGAAGGTGGATCTCTCATACCTCGGCACGTACGACCATATCGAATGCCTGTCCTACGACGGGCTGGAGATGTACATCATGACCGCGGGCCCCACCGGACAGGGTGGTGCCGACCTGTGGGTACTCAAACGCGCCTCGAAGGACAAAGCGTGGGGCCCGCCGGAGAATCTCGGGGCTGTTGTCAACACCGCGAGCATTGAAGAATGCGCCTCTATCTCCGCGGATGGCCTCACACTCTACTTCGATTCGAACCGAGACCATGAGCAGCATGACATCTACATGACGACGCGCGCGACCCCAGATGCCCCCTGGGGCCCCGCCGTGAGTTTGGGCTCGACGGTGAATCGTCCCAACGCGGGGGACTATTCCCCTTCGATCTCCGCAGATGGTCTGGAACTGTACTTCTCCTCCTATCGGTCCGGCGGATACGGCCGGAGCGATCTCTATGTGTCCAGACGTGCGACGGTGAATCATGCGTGGGGCCCGCCCACAAACCTTGGCGCCACGGTCAACAGCGTATCGGAGGATATATGGTGCTCTCTCTCGCCGGACGGCTTGGTGCTGTTCTTTTCGGACAATCCCTTCGGGGGCGACCCTCCCCGACCGGGCGGGTACGGCAATTGTGACATGTGGATGACGAGACGGGCAAGCCATTCCAAGCCCTGGCAAACACCTGTGAATCTGGGCCCCCAGTTAAATGGGACCGCCAACGACCTCTATCCTCGCATCTCGCCGGACGGACGCACCTTGTACTTCTGGTCCAACCAAGCGGGCGGCTACTGCACCTGGCAGGCAGCGGTCATCCCCGTCGTGGACTTCAACTCCGACATGACCGTGAATATCAACGACCTGGTGCTACTGATCGACCACTGGGGCACGGACGATCCGTTCTACGACATTGGGCCCTTTGCCTGGGGCGACGGCGTGGTGGATGCGGCGGATCTGAAGGTCCTGATGGAGTATTGGGGTCAGGACCTGACGCCGCCTGCGGTCGAACCGATCGCGCACTGGAGGCTCGACGAGACGGAGGGCCTGACTGCGCACGACAGCGTGGGCAACAAGCACGGCACGCTCATGGGTTCGCCGGTCTGGCAGCCCCAGTCCGGTAGAATCGACGGCGCCCTTGCATTCGATGGAGTCGATGACTGCGTCGCAATCGACAGGATACTCAACCCCCTCCACGGTCCCTTCAGCGTGTTCGCCTGGGCCAAGGGCGGTGGACCGGGCGAGGTGGTCGTCTCACAACAGGCCGGCGCAAACTGGCTGATGGCCGACGCGGAAGGCAAACTGATGACGCAACTCGGCGCCACGGCGGTCGGCAGCGACCTGTATTCGCAGGTCGAGATTGTCGACGGAGAGTGGCATCGCATCGGCTTCACCTGGGATACCTCGACCCGGAGGCTCTATGCGGACGACATGCTGGTTGCGGCAGACACACAGACCGGTCTGGCGAGTTCCTATGGTCGCCACTACATCGGCTGCGCCAAGGACTCCGCTGCCGGCGCCTTCTGGTCCGGCCTGATCGACGACGTGCGGATCTATGACCGGGCGATGAAACCGTAGGAAGTGCAACCAACAGAGGCAGGTCGCACACGCGACGAACAAATGGAGGTAAACCCCATGAATGCGACAAAGAACATTCTGATTCTGGTGTGTGTTGTTGTGGCGGCGTGCGCCGTGTCCGCGACGGCAGCCGACTTCCTCTTCGGCAAGATCACGAACGTCGGGGCCCCCGTCAATCTCGGGCCCTCCTACTCCAGTTCCGGACAGGAAGAAGTGGACCCGACGATCTCGCAGGACGAGTTGACGCTGTACTTCGCGTCGTCGCGTCCGGGAGGACTCGGAGGCGGCGACCTCTGGATGATGACTCGCCCGTCCAAGGACGATCCGTGGAGCGAGCCCGTCAATCTGAGCACCGTGAACAGCACAGGGGAGGATTGGGCGCCGAAGCTCTCGCCCGACGGCCTGTCTCTCTATTTCCAGTCCAATCGTTCCGGCGGCAAGGGCGGCGCCGACATCTGGATGACGACACGGACCGCCCTCGACGCCCCCTGGCAGGCGCCCGTCAATCTGGGCGAGACGGTCAACTCGGGGTCCAACGACCAGGACCCGACCATCTCCGCGGACGGCTTGACGCTCTACTTCGACCGCGGCCAGACCACTCTATACGAAGCCCGGCGCGACTCCATCACCATGCCCTGGGACACGGCCAAGGTGGTCGAATCCAGCCTGAACAGCGAGGGCAACGACTGCCATCCGTATATCACGCCGGACGGGCTCTCGATCTGGTTCTGCTCCAACCGCGCCGGCGGCTACGGCGCCATGGACATCTACGTCGCGACGCGAGCCTCGCTCGACAGCCCGTGGGGCGAGCCGGTGAACGCGGGCGACGTGATCAATTCGCCCTATGGCAACTATGCGCCGTGCCTCTCCGCGGACGGCCTGACCCTCTACTACGACGAGAGCGCAAACATCCGTATCGCAAAGAGAGCGAGCCTTTCCGACCCCTGGGTCGAGCCCCTGGGCCTGACGAGCAACGACATCTGGACCAGCGTCAGCGCCGACGGCCTGACGATCTACTTCGCTTCGGACCGCGCCGGCGGATGCGGCTACCAGGACCTCTGGATGGCGACCCGCAGTTCGCCCACAGAACCCTGGCAGGACCCGGTGAATCTCGGACCCGCGGTGAACAGCAACGACTGGGACTGGGCGCCGTGCATCTCGTCGGACGGGCTCGAACTGTACCTCACCTCAGAGCACAACTGCATCGGGAACGATTGGGATATCTTCGTCTGCACCCGCGCGACGACCGACACCCCCTGGGGTCCCGCGACGAACCTCGGGACCGGCGTCAACAGCCCCTCCCCCGACGGCAACCAGACCCTCTCGGCCGACAAGCTGACGCTCCTCTTCTCCTCCGAGCGGACGGGCGGAAAAGGCAGCGGCGACCTGTGGATGACACGACGGACCGCCGTGGCGGACCCCTGGTCCACCCCGGTCAATCTCGGCGCGCCGGTGAACACCAGCGGATACGAGGCCGGTCCCAGCCTTTCGCCCGATGGCAAATGGCTGTTCTACACCTCGATCTACGCGAATAACCCGAGCACATATAACCACATCATGGTCTCCGGCCTCGGCGCGGACGGGCGCTGGGGAATTCCGCGCAACCTGGCGAAGGAAGTCACTCTGCCCGGGAACGCCGGCTGCCCGACAATCTCCCCCGACGGCTACGCGCTCTACTTCACTGCGGACACCCCCGACGGGCTGGGCGGATCCGATCTCTGGAGCCTGGACGTGATGCCCATTGTGGACCTCAACGGCGACGGCAAGGCCGACGACCAGGACATCCTCGTCGTGACGAAGTACCTGGGCCAGGATGAGCCCACGTGCGACATGGCTCCGACCCTCTGGGGCGACGGCATCGTCGATGCCTGCGATGTCGCGATGGTCCAGATGTACATCGGCACGGAGTTCACCGATCCGACTCTGATCGCCCACTGGGCCCTGGACGAAACCGAAGGGAACACGGCCCACGAGAACGTCCAAGGGAGAGACGGGACCGTCTATGGCATCGCGGCCTGGCAGCCGACAGGCGGCATGATCGACGGGGCACTGGAACTGAGCGGCCAGGCCAACTTCGTCCTCGCGCCGTACATCCAGGACCCGTGCGACGGGCCGCTGAGCGTCTTCGCCTGGGTCAAGGGCGGCGCTCCCGGCCAAGTGGTCGTCGCCCAGCAGGAAGGCGCCAACTGGCTGATGGCCGACACGGCCGGCGGTGCCCTCGCGACGGAACTCCGCCATATCGGGCGATTGGCGAACTCCCCGCTGGTATCCCAGACCGTCATCACGGACGGCAACTGGCACCGCATCGGATTCGCCTGGGACGGCGCCAGCCGGATCCTGTTTGTCGACGACACAGAGGTCGCCGGCGACCCCGAGGAGAATCTGGCGTCCTCGACCGGCAAACTGCTGCTGGGCGCCTCCGCGAAAGTGGCCCCCGGCGCCTTCTGGTCCGGCCTGATCGACGACGTGCGAATCTACAGGCGGGCCGTGAAACCCTAGAAAGCACAACCAACAGAGCCCGGTCGCAGGGGTGACGAGGAACGATAGACAAGACAGGACAGTCTGCCATGAAACGCGGGATCGCGGTTGTCATAGAGACGTTCATATCGAATCCGGCGATCCGAGGCCCGCCGGCACATCGGGAGGCCCCGGACCTCAAGGCATAGAGGACGGTACGGAAGCACCTTTCCGCGAGATCCTCGGCCCAATCCAGCGGCGTGGGACAAGCTATAGGAACTCTCCGTCGAAAGGGTGGGAAGATGAAGACGCGAACCATCATCGGAATCGCAGCGGTGCTTCTGTCGACACTCTGGCTGGTTCAACGCAGTGACACGCAGGCGGCACTGGAAATGCAGGTTGTCGCAGACATGCCGACGGGGTCGATCCTCGCATATGCCGGAAGTGAGCCGCCCGATGGATGGCTCCTCTGCGACGGCGAACTCTATGGGGTGGACGATTCCGGCGTCAACTACCGACAGGATACCGAGACGGGCTCGAGCAAGACTGGCATCTCCGTGAACCAGGCCGTCGCCAATATCAGCATCAACAAGGCCTCCACCGGCATCGTTGCCCGCCAGACGAGTCCTGCCGCCTCTGCCGCCAGCGTTACGGTCGGCGCATCGGCACAGAGCGTTGGGGTCGGTGTCTCGGAAGCATCGAAAGGCTCGGACGCAGCCCATAACAATTTGCAGCCTTACATCGTCGTGAATTACATCATCAAGTGCTACTGAGGCACGGAGGCGACAGACCATGTTTCGGATTCCCAACTATCTGCCGAGGCCGCCCTAGGCCGGAGGCAAACATCCGGTTCATCCGGTTCTCGCGTGCTTTCGTGATCCAGGCACGCCCGAAGCGGTCGTGCAAGGGAGATTTTCCGCTTTCCGCCAATAGCATGGCGGGAAGGCGGCAGGACACGCCCGTGCGAATGCCTTGGGCCTTTCTGGATCGGTCGGCGGGAACCCCGGTGAGCCCCCTTCGTGCTCAGTTGCGCAGGGTATGCCGACCCCGCCTGTAGGGGACGTCGCCCTCTTATCCATACCATGCTATTGGTCCAAAGCGATAAACCTCAGGGGTTTGGGGACAGGTCCCCGAGAACCACCGAAGTACGCGAAAACCGGATGAGCCAACATTCCCTGCAGAACGCACTGACTTGACGATCGACTATCGTTCGGAAATCCAAATCACTTCAGAAGGAGAAACTGTCATGAGACGGCACAACTTGCGAATAGCAGAGAGACTCACATTCCTGATCTTTGTTTGTCTTGCAGTGAGCTACCCATCCCACGCGGCCCTCGTGATCGACCAACAGAGCGATGCACCCAACCCCGTGAGCGTATCCAATGGTCCGGGGGTGGTTCTTTTCCAGACATTCAAGCCCACCGCGTCCACTCTGGACCTTGTGCGTCTCACGTTCTGCCCCGGGGGCGGATTCCCGCCGGCTGGCTACGAGACGAGCATCAGTATCCGATCGGGCGATCCCGATGGGCCTGAACTCGGGAGCGCGTCGGCAATGGTAGAAGGTTCGGTTGGGGAGGCCGTGGACGCCTACTTCTGGTTCCCCTCCTTGCCGTTGACGCCCGGCGCAACCTACTTCATTGAGTAGACCGAACCGCCCGAAAGCGCCTTGCTCATGACCTGGTTTTGGACGGGAGATGCCTACGCTGGCGGGAACGCGGGGACTTTCTGGGGTCCGGAATGGCCTCCCGAATACTACGCGGACAACGACCGACTCTTTGCTACATACTATGAAGACGGCGGGCCCCCCGCCAAGGGGCCAATCACGACCCAAGTGCAGGTGTGGCCCAATCCCGTCGCTGTCAACGGCTGGGTGTGGATTACGGCGAAGGTGGACGACACCACAACCGGTGGCTCGAACATCCTCTTGGCCTGGTGGGCCATGGAAGGTGGAGAATGGAAGCCGATGGCAGCGTCGGATGGCGCGTTCGATTCGCCCAGCGAGGCGGTCACAGCGACCTTCACCGCGCCTTCTGCGCCGGGCTTCTACACCGTCGGCGTGTATGGCATGGACGTACACGAGAACTCGAGCGACTCGGTCTACGTCGGTTTCCAGGCCTACGATCCGGGCGGCGGATCCGACAAGAAGGGCCCCGTCACGTCGAAGGTCATGGCGGCTCCGAATCCTGCGCCCGCAGGTGGGTCGGTGCTGATTGTGGCGAAGGTGAACGACAGCAGCACAGGCGGTTCGCCGATCGCCTCGGCGGAATGCAGCCTGGATGGCGGCTTCACATGGACTCCCATGGATCCGCAAGATGGAGCCTTCGATGCCGTGAGCGAGGATGTCATGGTGCTCGTCGTCGCGCCGTCTGTCCCCGGCAACTACCTTGTTCTGGTCCGGGGGACAGACGCGCCGGGCAACATGGGAAAGGCCCAGAGCACGTCCCTCACCGTGTACCAGCCGAGTCCGAGCGCCGAGGGATGCGTCCTCTTCGACGACCATTTCGACAACTTCTCACTCGACCCGGGGTGGAGTGTGCATGCCTCAACCGATGGCTTCGTCTACGAGAAGACCTCGGAAATCGGCAGCATGCTGATGATCGTCGCCGACGGCACGGACATCTGGGATTACAGCGACGAGCACGTAGCCGTATACAGGTCGGTCGAAGGAGATTTCGAGGCCATCACCGAGGTGAAGCACCAGGAACCCGTGAACGAATGGTCGAAGGCCGGCCTCGCCGTCCGCAACAGCATGTCCCAGAACGGAAGCCCCGACGGCCCCGGATCCCTGGGATATGCGGGTATATTTGTGACCCCAGAACATGGATACGCATTCCACTGGGACGCGGCGGGAGAGCCCTCCATGAGCGTCGATGCCCTCAGGGCCCGCCCCGACTTTCCGGAAGACCCCGAGGGCAGCGAGCCCTTGGAGACGATGTTGTGGTGGGGGCCCTGGAGAGACAGCTATGGGCAGCGCATCAGCGGTTGGATCAGGGCGCCGAACCAGAAGACGGGAGGCATGTACACCTTCCGAATCGCCAGTGACGACAACAGCGAGCTGTGGTTGAGCACGGACGACACGCCGGAAAACCTGCAATTGATTGCGCAGGTGTCCGGATGGTGTGAACGTCTTGAATCCCCGCCGGCGCCGTATCCGTTCAACTATGACAAGTACCCCGAGCAGTACTCGATCCCGATCTTGCTCAAACCGGAGAGGCTGTATCGCATCGAGGTCCTGCACAAAGAAGGTTCCGGCGACGATTTTGTGGCCGTGCAATGGTCGGGTCCCAGCGTTTCGGGCTGGAAACACGTCAAGCCCTTCGGATTTGGCGTCCCCGATCCTGATCCCGCAACTTTGTTCCTCCGCGAGTGGTGGACGTGGGGTCCGGACGGTTTCCTCGACTCGAGTGTCGAGGATGGCTGGGCCAGCTTCCCTTGCTGGCTGAAACTCACGAAATCGGGCAAAGACATCTCCGGCTCGTACAGTACGAGCGGCCCGAATGGTCCCTGGACCGGCGTAGGCGGCGCGACGCTTGAGGGCGCTCAGACCACGCAGGACGTGGGGATGATGGCCACGTCGCACAGCTTCGGCAAAGTGGGATACAATGCGTTCGGGTACTTTGCGCTGCTGCTGGGCGATACGACCCCGCCGGACCTCTGGCTCGAAGTCAACCCCACGGTCCTGTGGCCCCCGAACCACAAGATGGTGGAGATCACCCCCGAGTGGACCGTGTGGGATGCGTACGATCCCTCTCCCCAGGTGACGCTCAAGAGCATCATCATGACCGAGGGGGACGACATCACCACGTATGAACCCGCTGGGGAGCCGCAAGGCCATGGCAACAAGGCGGTTGGCGACATGTACGTGGATCCCGATGGCCGCATCTTCCTGAGGGCCGAACGCAGCGGGACGAACAAGAACAGGATCTACATGATCACGTATGAAGCGGTCGACTTCTGTGGGAACGCCAGGACGGCAAGCGCCCTGGTCGTGGTCCCGCACGATGAGGCCCCGAAGCCGGCCGATGTGACTGCGCCGGGCGACGCGATCCGAGGCGTTCCGAATGACGGCGACTGGCCGGAAGGTGAAGCACCTCCCAACGCGATCGACAACGATGTGGACACGAAGTACCTTCACTTCAAGGGCGCGATGCAATCCACCGGGTTCCAGGTCCAGCCTGCGAGGGGTCCGACGATCATCCATGAGATGACGTTCACGACGGCCAACGACGCTCCCGAACGCGACCCAGTCCAATTCGAGGTCTACGGGGCGACTGAAGGCATCGACGGGCCGTACACGCTGATCGCCAGCGGCGGCATCGCCGATTTCGCCGGGCCAACCGAATGGCCGCGGCTCACCCCCAACAGTACGCCGATCACGTTCCCCAACGAGACCGCCTACAGGTACTATCAGGTCCTGTTTCCTGCGGTGCGTGATCCTGCTTCGGCGAACAGCATGCAGATCGCCGAGGTCGAATTGATCGGAGTGCCTGCGCTGTGAATCCCGTTGCCCGGGCAGTGAACTGATGGAGATCCCCCGTTCCTGTGGGGATGAACAAGCTGGAACCTGGCGCGTGGAGGGCTGTGAACACGAGAGTCGTCCGCAGCCCTCCTTTGAGGACGGAACGAACCAGTCTGGTTGAAAAACGACGCACTCTGTGACATCAGTCCCTGCGCCTGGGGCGACGGCGTGGTAAGCATCGAGGATCTGAAGGCTTTCATCGCCGAGTGGGAGAAAGCCAATGCGCAGGACCCACAGAATGACCAATGAACGAAACACAACCAACCAACGGAGGTAGACAACCATGAAGACAACAATGACGTTCTCAATTCTGGCGTGTGCTCTCCTGGCAATCTGCAGCACGTCCAACGTTCGGGCCGACTTCACGTTCGGCGTACCGGTGAAGTTCGGAGCGGCCATCTCCGGCGGCGAGGACATCGATTGCTTCTCCTCGGACGGCCTGGAGATGTACTTCGACTCCAATCGCGGCGGCGGCCAGGGCAGCTACGATCTCTACGTGATGCGACGCATTTCCCAGGACGAGCCTTGGGGTCCTGCGGAGAATCTGGGACCCGCCGTCAACAGCGAGGACAATGAACTCATGGCCTCTATCTCTGCTGATGGACTCACTCTCTACTTCAGTTCCGATCGGCCCTACGGCGACGACGACCGGTATGATGTGTTCGTGACGACGCGGCCGACGAGAAGCGCCCCCTGGGGTCCGGCGGCGAAAATGGGCACGGGGATCAGCGACTCTTCCTGCACCGACTTCGGCGTCTGGGTCTCGCCGGACAACCTGGAACTCTACGTCAACTCGTGGAACCGGGCGGGCGGATACGGACGTTATGACATCTTCGTGGCGCGACGCGAGCGAGCCGAGCACCCCTGGGGCGCCGTGGTGAATCTCGGCAGCGTCGTGAATACCTCGACCATGGAGGCGTTGCAGTGCCTTTCGCCGGACGGATTGTTGCTGCTGTTCTCCCAGGGTTTTGGCACGACCGGGACCCGCGCCGGCAACATCGGCCTGTCGGATCTCTGGATGGCGAGGCGGGCGAGCCCCACCGATCCCTGGCAGGCGCCGGTGAATCTGGGAAGCGCCGTCAATGGCCTGACGAACGATTGCCTGCCTCGGCTGTCGGCGGACGGTCGCACGCTGTACTTCAGCTCTCAACGCAGCGGCAGTTGGGACGTCTGGCAGACGACCATCACCCCCAACTGCGATCTCAACCGCGACGGCCAAGTCGATGAGAAAGACCTCCTGGTCATGGCAAATCGCTGGGGTCAGAGTGATTCGCGTTGCGACATCGGCCCTTTCCCCTGGGGCGATGGAATCGTGGACGCCCAAGACCAGATCGTTTTGCTCGAAACGATGGAGGGGCCGGGCTTCGTCATAGCCCCCCCGCCGCACGCTGTGGAAGTCCCGCGGGACACCGTCCTGAACTGGACGTCGCCGACATTCGCTGTGAACCACGACGTATACTTCGGGACTTCCTTGGAGGATGTCAGCAACGCCAGCCGGGACAATCCGCTGGGCGTGCTGGTCGGCCAGGGTCAGGCGACGACTCAGTACGATCCTCCGGGGCTCCTCGAGTTCGGACGGATCTGCTACTGGCGCATCGACAGCATCGGCGCCGATCCGGACGCTACCCTCTATCGGGGCGCCGTCCTGGATTTCACCACGGAAGCGTACGCCTGTCCCGTCACGAATGTCATCGCGACCGCGTCCAGCTCGATGCCGGACGCCAGGCCGGAGAATACGGTCAACGCCTCCGGATTGGACAGAAACGACGGGCACTCGATGAACAGCAAGGACATGTGGCTCAGCACCGCGGGCGAAGGGCAGCCGCCGTGGATTCGGTATGAATTCGATTCGATCCGCGTACTGCACGAAATGTGGGTCTGGAACTACAATCTGCAACTGGAGTCGGTTCTCGGCTTCGGGTTCAAGGACGTCGCCATCGAGCACTCGCTCGACGGGACAACCTGGACATCCCTGGGGGACGTTCAGTTCGCCCAGGCGACGAGTACGAACGGCTATGCCCACAACACCACGGTGGACCTTGGCGGCGTCCTGGCCCAATACGTCCGGCTCACCGCCAAGAGCAACTGGAGCACGACCGCCAAGCCGCAGTACGGCCTGAGTGAAGTCCGCTTCTACAGCATCCCTGTGCATCCTCGCGACCCCGCGCCGTCCGATGGTCAGAGCAACGTGCGCACGGACACGACTCTCACCTGGCGGCCCGGCCGGCAGGCGGCGCTGCACCAAATCTCCTTCGGAACAGATCCGCAGGCCGTGACAAACGGTACCGCCCTCCTCGGCTCTGTCAGCGAACCCGCCTTCGACCCCGGCCCGCTCGATCTGGGCTCGACCTACTACTGGAAGATCGGCGAGATCAATGAGGCTGCAACCACCGCCATCTGGGAAGGAGACATCTGGAAGTTCTCGACCACCGAATACCTCACCGTGGACAATTTCGAGAGTTACGCCAACGACGAAGGCAGCCGGATCTGTCAATCCTGGATCGACGGTCTCGCCACGTCGACCAGCAGCTCCGTCGTCGGGTACATCGACCCGCCCTTCGCAGAGCAGATCGTCACCCGCAGCGGCACGCAGTCGATGCCTTTGGCCTACAATAACGCCGACAGTCCGTTCTATAGCCAGGCCGAAAGGACCTTCCTGCCTGCCCAGGATTGGACCGTCAACGGAGCCGACACCCTGGCCCTCTACTTCCGCGGCAACCCGCTCGATTTCCTGGAGCGTCCCGACGGCAGCATTCAACTGAGCGCCGGCGGCGTGGACATCTGGGACGCATCCGACCAGTTCCGTTTCGCCTACAAGCCACTCCGAGGCGACGGCTCCATGACCGTGAAGATCCACAGCCTGTTCGCTTCCCATTCCTGGGCGAAGGCCGGCGTGATGATTCGCGGCAGTCTGGACCCGCAGGCCGCCTACGCGTTCATGTGCCCGACGCCCGACGGCCGGCGGGCCTTCCAGACGCGAAACACATTCGGCGCCAGCGCCGTGTCCGTCCACAGTAACCTGGGCATCGTCACCTTGCCGGTCTGGTTGAAGCTCGAACGCAAGGGCAACGACTTCACCGGGTACTACTCGCTGGACGGCGCCACGTGGATCGTCAACCAGCCCGACAATGCGAATACCGGAAGCAACGGCGCCAATCCCGCGAGCATCGGCATGGCCGAGAACGTCTACATCGGCCTGGCGGTCACCAGTCACAACATCCTGACGCCGACCATCGCGGAGTTCTCCGATGTCTCGTCGACAGGCGAGATCACCGGTCCGTGGCAGACCGAGGCAATCGGAGTCGAGCAGCCGAACAACGACCCGGCGCCGGTGTACGTGGGGATTGAGGATGACGCCGGACATGCCAAGACGCTGACCCATCCCGATCCGTCGGCATCGCAGACCATCGAATGGCGGCAATGGCTCATCCCGCTCAGCGAGTTCACCGACGCGGGTGTGAACCTGGCCGCGGTCAAGAGAATGGTCATTGGCGTCGGCGACCTGAGCGCACCTTCGGCCGGCGGAAGCGGCCTGATCTACATCGACGACATCGGCTTCGGCCATCCGCTCTCGTCTCAATGAACCGGGGGTAACAGAGCCCAAAAACGACCAACGAATGGAGGTAACAACCATGAATGCAGCAAGAAACATTCTGATTCCAGCGTGTGTCATCGTGGCGATCTGCGCCACATCCAACGTGCGGGCCGATTTCACCTTCAGCGCCCCGGCGAATCTCGGGCCGGTCATCAACAGCACGCTCGGCGAGTGGGGTGGATGGTTCTCGACCGACGCCCTCAGTCTTTACTTCTGTCGGCCGCCCTACCTATCAGGCGTAGAGGCCTTGTGGGTATCCAAGCGGCCCAGTATCCACGATCCGTGGGGACCTCCGACAAACCTTGGGCCCTTATCCAACTGGTTACCCTGCAAGTCGATCCAAGAAGCAGTGGGCCTCACAACCGCCGACGGCCTGGAGCAATACGGCTGGGGGGATAATGCGTTCTGGGGGCATACCGGACATGGTGGCATCGACATCTATGTGCTGACACGTGCGACCATGGACGATGACTGGGGGACATGCATGAACCTCGGATCGGTCGTCAACAGTTCGGCGGATGAGGCCAGCGCATCGGTTTCAGCAGATGGTCTGGAGATGTACTTCTCGGGATACAGGAGTTCAACGGCATACACTCGCCCCGGCGGCTTCGGCCAGTCGGATCTGTGGGTGACAACGCGAGCGACGAGAGACGAGTCGTGGGGAATACCGCTCAATCTGGGCTCTATCGTAAACAGTGCTTATCAGGATCTCCGGCCGAGTATTTCCGTCGATGGCTCGCTGTTGTTCTATGACTCTCTGCGACCAGGCGGCCAGGGTTACGAAGACCTCTATGTGAGCAGACGTACGACTCGGTCTGATCCGTGGCAGGCCTCCGTCCGTCTCGGATCGGAAATCAACAGTTCCGCGTCTGACTGTGACGCCCACCTATCAGCAGATGGCTCCACCCTCGTATTCAACTCCAACCGTCCTGGCGGCCATGGCGGTCTTGATCTCTGGCAGGCTTCCATCGTGCCTATCGTCGACTTCAACGCCGACGGGGCCGTAGACCTCGCGGACCTTGTTCTCCTGATCGACAACTGGGGCACGTCGGACACGCTCTACGACATCGGCCCCTATGCCTGGGGCGACGGCGTCGTCGATGTCGAGGACCTGAAGGTCTTCATCGCCGAATGGGAGAAGGCGAATCCGGTGGGTCCGTGAGTCGCGTCAAGGTGGCGATGGAAAGGCTTCAGGCCCGGCCGGTCGCTTCGTCCGCGATCGGCAAGCATTGCCCGGCGGGCCTGTTGATTCGGATACACACTTTCGGAACGGGCCGGCGGTCGGATAATCCGCCGGCCCCTTCTATCAAAGCCAGGCCGAGACGGTTCTCCTTCCGCCGGGCGTGTAGGTCCGTTTCTGCACGCGTGGAACAGCGGTGAAGACCCTCGATGGTCATTCCCGCGAACGCGGGAATCCGGTTCCCGGGACACGTCGCATCCCACGGCTTGTCAATTCCTGCTTGGCCAGGAATGACAGTGTCCTGCTCATCGACGCGGCGTGCATCCAGTTGTGGCCCTCGGCTACCGCTTCAGGCCGAAGAGCAGGAACAGGATTCCGAACAGCGTGAAAACGAAGCCCGTCAAAGCACAGAGCATTCGCAGCGGCCCCGACACGAGAGACACAGACAAACCCGTCAGCTCTCGGCGTCGGTCTCGGACTCGACCTTGTGATAGCCGCAACTGGAGCATTCCAGCACGACGATTCGCTTCAAGTGGGGCTCGTGGCAGCAGGGGCAGATCACCTTCTCGCCAGCCCGGGCCGTCGGCGTCGTCGGGCCCTTGGGAACCGATCCCGCTCGCTCGTCTTGTGAAATCGCAGGACTCATGATCGTCACCTCCCAAATTCGCGGAACAGCAACTCGATCAACATCCTTCTCGGGATGACTTGGCGTTTCAAGCCCGCGTATGCAATCACACTCAGCATCGCACAAGGAGAGGGAGCTGTCAACTGCCAAGTCCTGCAAGGGCAGACCGACCGGGAGGGAGTGAGATCCAGCAGTTTGTAGGGTGCTCGTGAGAGCATATCTTCCAGGTCCTGGAAGATAACGCCTCACGGCGTCACTGCGAACCGAGGATTCGTCTGGGCGGTGAGTGCCCGCGCTCAGAAGATTCGCTTGCGCCGGCACAGGGCCACCGCGCCGCTGCCCAGCGAGACCAGCCGCATCGCGCCGGGGACCGGAACGGACGACGCCGTCGCCTCCACGCTGGGGTTCCAGTAGCTGTTCTGCGCACCCTCGACGATCTCGCCGAAGCCGACCAGGTCGAGCGAGCCGGAAGGCCCCGAGGATCTGGATCGTCGCCGTTGTGGAAGGTCAACGTGCCCATGACGAAGGAGGTCCCCGCCTCGGCAGACACGCTCCGGCCGGCGAAATCCAGGGTCGTGGCAACGCGACCGGGACGATCCGCCAGCAGGCTCAGGGAATCCGTGCCCTTTCCTGTGATGATGCTGTTGCTGAACACGAAGCTGCTGGAAATGTCGGCGTCGCAGTCAAGCGCAATGGCTCTGCGAAGTCGCCCGGCCTGGGGATCAGTTCGCCGATCCGCGTGGGCGTGCTGTTCGATGAATCGAATATCGGGCGACCGTGCGGGACCTCTCGCTCAGGCCCGCGAAGGCCGGGCGCGTCGCCCGTCTGGGGAACGGCTCGACCCGAAAGATGGTCCTGGAGGAACCGCCTGCCCGGCGTGTCGGGACCGGCCAGGATCCGGTCATAGGCCCGCTGGCGAGCGGGCTCGCCGCAAACGTCGTCGCCGGCGCAGGGCTTCGTCACGACCGTGATCCAGTGACCGCCGTAGAGCTGGCCGAACCGAACCCGCATGATGTCGGCGCACGACTGGACGTACTCCGTGTCGCTCTGCCTCGACGCGGGCGACACGTAGACCCCCTTCCCCGCGCCCGCCAGGTGCGGGCGGTCCGGCGGCGGGATGAAGCACTCCACGAACACGTTCGTCGTCCGGTCGTCGGACGGCGCCTCCGGGCCCTTCGCATGTCGCGACAGACTCCGTACGTGCGCCAGGAACCGGCCCAGCACGGGACGATGGTAGTTGACCCCCTGCTCGGAGAAACACGCCTGCACCGCGGCGCGGGCCCGACCGTAGTCGAAGGGCGCCAGGTGGGACATCCAGACGCGAAGCTCCGCGTCCGTCGGCTCCCACTGCGGATACAGACCCTTCACTTCCTCGTCGATGAACCGCGTCACTTCCAGCCTGGTCATAGCATGATCTCCTGTGATGGGTAAGCGCTGGCGCCCTTCGGATCACCCGTTTTGCATTTGGGATTTCGATCCTTCGTGCTTGTTTCGGATTTCGGAATTCGGATTGCCGATTTGGACGTTCGTACACGAGCATCAGATCGCGACTTCCTGATCCAGGCGGGCCATCCGGTCGCGGAGGCTCTCCTTCAGGACCTGACCGCCCATCTGAAGCTCCAGGCGGTCGAAGTGCTTTCGCAACGACGCGGCGCTCAGGATGTTCTTCGACCAGAACGCGTCCTTCATGCACCAGCGAATCACCGCTTCGATCCGCTCGCGCGTCCGGCCGTCCACGTGGATCATCCGACCGATGTCCTGTGCCCACCGCGCCAGGTCGGGCCTGCGGAAGTCCCTTTTGCCTTCCACGATCAGATTCAAAAGCAATTCAGAAAGCTCCCACTCGTCAGAGTGGGGAGAATATTTCTTCTCATTCTTTTCCTTCTTCTCTTTCTTGTTAGTGGTCGCGCGTTGGTCGCTTGGTGGCCGCCTGGTGGTCGTTTGCTGGTCGCCTGCCGCCTCGTTGATGTCATAAACCCTGGCGTCACGGAGAGTTGCCACTGTGCCACGGGTGGTCGGTTTGAATGCGGCGAAGCCCCAGTGGGCGAGGTGTTTCAGGGCGGTCCGATACTGGCGACGCGTCAGGCCGCACTTCTTGTAGTCGCCGACGAGGGCTTCGCCGGATCGGAGGTTGTGAATGTTGAATTCGTCGGTGCGCCGAGCCCGCAGGGCGATCACCGTCAGCAGGACGAAGGCGTTCGGATCGTTGAGCAGTTCCAGCGTCTCGGGACTGCGATGGAGTTTGATGAAACCGTGGTTCATGAGGAATCTCCGTAAGAAAGGATTTCACCACAGAGGCACAGAGGCCACGGAGACTGCAAATCATGGACTCGCCATCTCTTCTCTGTGTCTGTGTGGTGCATCGGTCAGTACCGTCGGGAGGCGGTCTTCGTGGTTCGCTTGACGTGGATGAAGAAGTACCGCAGCGCGTCGATGGGATGGTCGTAGACGCCGTCCTTGAAGGGCAACTCCCCTGCTGCGGCGCGGGCGGCGTCGGGGTAATGGTAGCACTGCATCGCCTCGATCAGGCGAGGACAGCGTGGCGAGATCAGCAGCGAGGTCGAGCCGTCGCCCGCGCGGACCGCGCGTCGGATCAGCTCGATGCCTTCAAGGATCGGGCTGGCGCGGTGCTTCGTGACGATCCCGAGGCTTCGCAGCTCGCGGACGGCGCTGGTGCCCGTGATGTCGCTTTGTCCCGCGCCTGCGGGATCGCAGTACGTCGCGGTCACCTGCTCCTCGTGGCACGGCGTGCGGGCCTTCAGCTCCTTCGCGTGCACGTCGATGGTCGCCCGACTGCGGACGTATTCGTCGATCACGCGGACGACGCCCTCGCGATCCACCTGGACCCACAGGCACACGAACGGATTGACGAACCCGAAGTCGAGTGTGCGATAGAGCGGCAGGTTCGGGTCGTAATCGACCGGCCGGATGTGGACATCGGGGTCGAACTCGGAGAAGACGACGTGCTCCATCGACGGTCGCAGGCAGAGCATCTCGGACTCCCACGCGCTGCGGCTGCTGCGGCGCATCTGCGTGATGCAGTCGTCGATTCGCAGGTACCCCGCCGCGTTCTTCGCACGACCGCGACAGTCGCACCAGAGCGGGCACTGCGAGCACTCACGACCGACGCACCGCTCGATGGTCTCCCACAGGCACCACTTGAAGACGCGAACACCCGCATTCATCGCGGCGGCGACTTCCCGCTGCATAATGCCGTAGGGTTTGTGCATCGTGCTGATCAGCTCCATCGACCCGATGCACTGGTCCGTGCTGAGCGTCGTGAACTTGGCGGCCGCGAACACGTCCTCGTCGAACAGCTCGACCTCGTCGCAGCGGAGCTTCTGGACGTGCATGCCGCGAACGCTGGTGGCCGACTGCGTGAGGACCTCGACGGTCGAGCCGTTCTGGAAGCGGCATCGGCCCTTGAGCATCGGTCCCGCGAGGGCGTGCTCGAACCCGCGCCGCAGGAAGCCGGCCAGGTACTGGTACATCCGCGAAGACTGCTCGCCGGAGCCGCCCAGGATGCGGATCTGGCAGTTGGGCTTGAAGATCGCGTCGAGCAGGGTCGCGACCGCGGCCAGCTCGGTCTTGCCCCCGGCCCGGTTGGCCCAGACGATGGAGTCGCCGGATGGATGAGGGATGATCGAGGATCGATGATTAGGGGCGGAGGGCGGACTGTTCAACGGGGTCTCGGCACAGGCCTGGCGAAGCGAATCATCCTTCATCCATAATCCATCATCCATGGAGAGGCTGTGCCAGAGGTAGTCGAGCGGACTGCTGTGGTCGGGACAGATCCGACGGTCCGGGACCTCGACGCCCAGGAAGGTCTTCACGTAGTTCTTGAGTTCCTCTCGGGTGGTCGGTCGGGTCCGCCGGAGGGCTTCATCGTCGCTTATTGCCTTCGCAACATCGGGAGTCCCGGCGATGTGCGCGCATGGATGGATCGCATGGGTCATGATGTGTCTCCTTCAGAAGAATCCGTGGTTCAGGTGTGGTGTGGTGTTCGTGGTCTGCCCGTTAGGGTCTGCCCTGAGCATGCCGAAGGGGCATGTCTTCATGAGCAAGGAGGATAATGCCCCATTGCGTCAGTCTCGTTGTTGGCCTGTAGACAGCGCATGCGATTGGCTGGTCCATCGGGGTCCGGAGCGTATTCGAGAAGAAACACGGCAACGTACCGGCGAAAGCCCGTCTCGGGGCGCTCACGCGATCAGTGAGGGACCTTGGGCAGTGCCTTCAGAATATCTTGTGGTAGTTGGGGGGAAACTGGTAGAACAACCTGTCGGGATTGTTTTATGAATGCCTTCCCGAGATGGTTCTCAATGATTTTCACAGCCGCAGTGCCCGTGAACGTATGGGTCGTAGCATGAAACACGGAAAGGACAACGTCCTGGATACGCTGATCTTGCTCCAGAGGCTCCACTCGAAGACCTCGACGTTCCACCTCCGCCCTGGGAATATGACGTCCGTGGCTCTTGAACTCCCCGTGGTCTGCCAGCCATGTGGCAATGTCTTTCGCCTTCTTTTCTCTCTCCAGATCGTCCTTGAACATGTAGCTCATCAGCCAATCCTCGACCAGTTGACGGGACATCTGCAACGCATTCCGGCATTGGATGAGGAGGTCTGGCCCGAACTGGCTCAACATAGGCAGCCACGCGCCCATCTTGGCGGGGTCAAGGCATTCTGTCTTGGCCTGTTCGAACTGGTCAAGAATCGCCTGAGCAGGAACCATCCTCTCACCAAGAGGAGTATTCACTACGAACTGGGGATCAATCGGCCCAAGGAATGAATGCTTGCCGAGGATGATCGTGTCGGCGGCACATGCCATCATGGTGGCCGCCGACATGGCAAGGTGAGGAACAATGATCCTTATGTGATGGAATTTGGACCGGAGGTATCTCACAAATGCCTCGGCAGCTTCCGGTGAACCGCCAGGACTGTGGAGAATCAGATCAAGATTCGGGTCGACAAGACCATGTATGACCTCCATCAGTCCCTGGACATCCTCGTCCACTATGCTCACAGTCTCGGGAGATACACTCGGGTCAGGCTGAGTCCACTTGGATGCATAAAGGATGACATTCCTCCCGGTGGCTTCATGCATTTTGACAAGGTATTTCCGTCTGACAGCGTCGAATTGCGGCATTCCTCCGCCCGCTTGTGATTGCAGCAGCTCTCCAAGGATCTCGCTCCAAGTTGGCATGTTCTCTCCCCTATGCCATGCGTAACACCGTCCGGTCCGATGTATCTGCAGCTACGATGACTCGCTTACGTGCGATGGCCTGTCGGTAGGCCTGGGTTTCTGCGCAGATCCATTCCCATTGTCCGTACACCGACATCATCTCTCTGACGCCCGGACGCTCCAATGCGCGTTGAAGGATTTCCGCTGCTTCGCTTTCGAAGCGGTTCCCCTTCTCAAGTTTTTGCTCCTCACTCATATCTACCCCTTTCCAATACAAAGATTATACGACTTTATCGACAGGATGGGAAGTCCCACTTGAGAGAACTCCAGGCAAATACCATAGACTCGGCAGCCCTCTGTGTCGTGTGCACCCCTGAAACGGTTCCTCGCCCCTGAGAAACCGCGAGGGCAAGTGGGACGGGAATGACAATCCCCGGTCCCCACGGACCTCCATGGCACGCAACTGGGGTCACGTACCCGTGCGGATTTCCCTACTTGACGACGGGCACACAGGGGCTTTATCGTTTGGTGAATCTCCAGGGGCCGCGAAAGCGACCTGGACCGGCCTCCTGCGAGCGGATCGGCAGAAGTCATCAGTTTGGGAAGGGAGTAGAAGTATGAGACACACTGTGACAACGGTTCTGTTGGCGTGCGTGACGACGTTGGCTCTGTGCCACCCGGCGGCGGCGGTGTTCGACGAGTGGGGCGTCGGACTCAAAGCGGGCACGCTCGGCGTCGGGGGCGAGCTGGCGACGAACCTCCTGTCGAACGTGAACCTTCGCGGCAGCTTTCAGTGGTTCGATCTCGACCTCGATACGGAGGTCGACGACATCGACTACGATCTCAACGTGGAGATGCTCAACCCCATGGTGCTCCTCGACTGGTATCCGTTCTCGAACGGCTTCCGCATCAGCGGCGGCGTCCTTTTCAACGGCACGGACATCACCCTGGACGCGAGGCCGAGCGGGGAGATCGACATCGGCGACGAAACCTACACCGCGGATGAAGTGGGTCGCCTGCGAGGCGAGTCGGACTTCGACGAGGTCGCGCCGTACGTCGGCATCGGCTTCGGCAATCCGCTGACGCGAGACGGGCATTGGGGGTTCTCCTTCGATGTCGGGGTGGCGTTCATCGGGTCGCCCGGCGTCAAGCTGACCGCAACGGGTCCCATCGCCGACACCGCGGAGTTCCAGCAGAACCTGGCGGACGAGGAGGCCGACATCGAGGATGAGCTGGACAAGATCAAGGTCTGCCCGGTCCTGTCGCTGTGTCTGTACTATGTGTTCTGACCGCGGTTCCTCCGGTAATGCATCGCTATGAAACGCAGGCCGCGGAAGCACATCTGCTGGTGTGGGACGGCGCCGTCGGTCCGGATGGCCTGTGAGGCCGCACTCGACCCGGAGCATGTGCGGGTCTGCCATTTCGCGGAGCCCTCGGTCTGTCTGGAGACGCTGCTGGCGACGCCTTGTGACGTCCTGATCGTGGACCTGGCCGAGAGCGAGGCCGCGGGTCTGCACCTGCTCGCCCAGGTTCAACAGAGGGCCCCATGGATCTCGACCCTGGCGATTGTCCCCCCGGGCGCCGTGGGCGTCGCGGTAAGGGCTCTCAAGGTCGGCGTCTGCGAATGCCTGGAACAGCCGGTGCGGGCAGATCGCCTGTCCGCGGAGGTGCAGGGACTGCTGGCCCGGACGGCGTCGTTGCCCCGCTCGCACCGGACGCTCACGGAGATGGAGGTTCACATCGTGCGGTCCATCCTCGCGGGCAAGACCAGCCAGGACATCGCGACGGAGCTGCGGCGCTCGAAGCGGACGATCGACGTCCACCGCAAGAACATCATGCGCAAACTCCGCGCGGACAACCTCGCGGACCTCGTCCGACGGGCGCTGGCCATGGGTCTGGGCAAGGAGCCGAGGTATGAGGATGCCGTCCGGGACGATGGCGTGCGTCCGGATGCCTCCTGAGGACCGACGCGGACGCGTGCGGCGACGGGAAAACCGCTTGTAGTGTGCCCGTGAGGGCATATCCGCGTCGCGGCTCGTGACCCGTGGTTCGTGACTCGGGCCACGGAAAGAGAACGCCTTACGGCGTCACTACGAACGCCGGGCGCGCGGTGCGTCTTGCGTGCCGCCGGAGCGGGAAGAAAAGCTCGTTATGCACATGTCAAGGAGCGAGGGCGACCGTTGTCTACGGCTGCCTCGGAGATTCCGCGTCGCCGGCGTTCGCGGGCGAGAGGAACCCCGCGGCCAGACGGGTCAGCGCCGCCGCACGTTTCGCGGCGCGAGTCGGGCCGTCGCAGGACGACGCAGCCGTCGAGATGGCCTCTTCGATCCGCCTGTGCTGCTGCTCGTCGACGAAAAAGACGAGGGGCGTCGCGAAGACGCAGGTCCGGCGATTCGTCGCCTGAGAGACCCGTGCGGAGCCAGTCAGACGCTCGATCTGGCCGAGCGTCTGGGGCAGCAGCCGGGCGAGCTTGCGGATTGGGATGCGGGCGCAGAGCCGTCGCAGCAGCGTCAGCTTTCGGTCCAGGGCATCGCGTCCCCCGAGACGATTGAGCGTGGCCAGCAGGATGTCCGTCTGCTCGTCATCGACGTTCCAGACGACCGCCTGCGCCGTCGAGCGACCGAGCTTGCGGAGCGCCTCGCAGCGTCGATGTCCATTGATGATCTGAAAGAACCCCGGCCGATCCGGGCAGGGTCGGACCACGAGCGGCTCGTACCGCCCGGTCCGCTCGATATTGCGGACCAGCTTGTCGAAGCTGGCCCGGCCCATCCGGCTCGGATGGTCCGCGTGCGGCACGAGCCGGTCCAGTGGAATGTCTCTGATCGCAGTAGTCATGACAGATTGGCCTCCATCAATGAATTGAACCAGATGTAATAGGCGGGACGGTGCGTCAGGCGGGCGAGAAGGTAGCGGGTCCGTTCGATGCCCGGCGGCAGGTTCCGGCGGGTCCCGTGGCTCTTGAGGAACTCGGCCACGTACCGCTCGATGAAGTCCGTCTGCACGCGGTCGAGCGCGTCGAGTCCGGCCTGCACGAACTGGGGCGAGACGAGATCGGACTCCTCGACGCCGACCGCGCCGAGCGCCTCGATGAGCTTGACATGCTCGACCGGCACTCGCGGCTCGAACGCCTGCATTCCCGCTCGCTCGAGGAACGGATTCACCAGAGGCATGACGCCCAACGCCTCGACGATCGGGACATTCATCAAGGGCATCGTCTCGCGGACCAGGCGGGTGGCCAGCCCGATGCCTCGCAGTCGCGGCTCGACGATCACCCGCGCAATGCAGCGGACGCTGCGATTGAGCAACTCCAGCTCGGTATGCCGGTCCAGACCTGCGAATCGTCCGCCGGTTGCGAGGGTCCGCAGCTCCACGCGGGGATTGGGCATCGTGTAGACGATGACGCCCGCGGGTCGGCGCCCGAACAGGCCGCGGGCCTCGCGGGCCCGCAAGACGTACACCGCCTTGACCGCGACCGGCCGCTCGCCGCGATAG
The DNA here is from genome assembly GCA_035342095.1 of Sedimentisphaerales bacterium. Taxonomy (GTDB): domain Bacteria; phylum Planctomycetota; class Phycisphaerae; order Sedimentisphaerales; family Anaerobacaceae; genus PLanc-01. The sequence goes on from DAOQWL010000013.1 coordinate 50,918, forward strand.
TGATAGGCCGCCAGTTGCTCGTAGTCGCCCAGGTCGCCGGGAACGATCTCCAGCTCACGCTCGATGGAACAGGAATGCATGGGAACCTCCACTCTTCACGAAGCACGAAATCCGAAACTCGAAACTCGGATTTCGGACTTGGATTCACGTCAGTGCCTCCGCTGCTTGTAGATGACCCGCGCGTCGCCGGTGAAGTCCTTGTCGATCACCACGTCCGGGGCCAGGTCGATCAGGATGTCTTCCCGACTGGACGCCAGGATCAGCGTGGTCTGCGTCCTGGCCGGGCCGTGCGAGACGCGCTGCTTGACGAACCGGTGGACGTTGAATGCGACGGTGGCTGCGGTAATGCGGTCCAGCTCGCTGCAGAACTCGTCGGCAAACACGAACGGTCGGCCCGAGACGAGGGCTTGCGCCAGGCGGAAGCGGTACTTCTGCCCTTCGCTCAGTCTCGAAGGTCGGTTCAGAATGCTGAACACGTCGCCCAGTCCGACCATGCTGAGCGTCCGCAGACTGGCGAGGATGTCGTCCTGGAAGCAGTCGATGACGGTCCGGTCGTCCGCGAGCGTCACGCCGGAAAGACTGATCGCGTCCGAAACGGGAACGCACTGCTGGAGCTCCCGCAGCAGGACGCTCTTGCCGGCCCCCGAGGGACCCATGATGTACACGATGTCCCCCGGCGCGATGTCCACGGCGCAGCGGTGGTGCGGGGCCCGCTCGCTGAGCCGGTCGATGGTCAGCCCGAACATCCGACAGACCTGAACCGCGCGATCGCTCAACGGTCCCTGCCAGGCGAATTGCTTCGAAACAGTGTACGTCGTCATGCGAAATCCCTCCTGTTCTGCGGCGGGCATGGCCCACCCCACATGCTCGTTCTTCGTGCTCTGGGTCCTCTGTGTCTGTGTGGTGCGTCTCATCTTGCCTCCTGGGATCGCGCGACCTGCCGGGCCTTCTCGACGATCATGCGGGCGCGGTAACAGCAGATCCGATGGTCCCGGCAAATCCGCTGGAGCGACAGTCCGCGGACGAAGTGGTCGCGGATGACCGCCCTCTCCAGATCGCTGAATCCCCAGCGATCGTCCAGGCACAGGCTGTACGTTGGGTCCGAGAGCCTGCGGATCATCCTGCGAATTCGCCGGCCCACGGAGGAGCGGTTCATACCGGTCAGGCGGGCAAGCTGATGGAAGCTGCACCCGGCCTGGATGTACGTCATCAGCAGCGTCCTATCGTCGCCGACGAGCAGGTCCGCCAGGGGTCTGAGGCGGTCCGCTTCGTCCCGCAGCGTCCTCGCTTCATACAGGTCCAACTCCGCCAGTTGCGCGCTGAGCCGTCGCATTCTCTCACCTCTCAAACACGTCGAGCCACCCAACCAGGTGTCGTATCTCGCCCGGGCCTCGCTGGCCCCGGTCGCAGTTCCATACACAACCAACCACATCGATATGTTACCTTCTGCTGCCTATGTGTCAATCGTTTTGTTGTCTAAATATTGAATATTATGATGTATCCACCATAACTGCCGTATTCACACGGACTTAGGGAGGCAAAAAAAACACACTCGGCCAAAAAAAAGAATAGGGATCATCCGGTTGCCGGGAGATCGCCGTGGAGCCCCCCCCCCCACATGGCATCGCCGGAATTCTCTTGCCATTTCACCACGGCGCGGTACGATAAGACAGGAACGATTCGTCGGCCCGTTCGGGCTGCAAAATGACGAGATCTGTTCTCCGCGGTTTCGCCAAGCGGCGAGGACCGGGGGCGAAGCGAGAGGGCAGAGGAGACCGTGGGCACGATGCCTGTGCGATGCATTCGTGAGGGATCGATACTCTTGGGGTCACAACGTGTGGTCTTTTTGAACAGGAGGATGTCCAATGAACCGAGTCCATTTCTGTTCCGTTGCGGCGGTGTTGCTTTTGTCGAGCGTCGCCGGCGCCAGCCTGATCGTACATGAGTACGTGCCCGACCAGAAGGTTACCCTGGACACGACCACGGGAAAGCACTGGTATTGGGATATCGCGACCTTCGTCGGCAGTACCTACGACCAGCAGATTCTCGCTATCGAAGGACTGGGCACCTACGGCAACATCGCCGGCGGCTGGCGCATGGCCACCTACGCGGACATCGAGGAGTTGTGGGCGTATGACGGCTGGGACCTGCTGGCGTCATTCAACCAGACGTGGGCAACGCCCATGACCGCCGGCGGATTCTTGGGGCGATACGACAATGCCGCCTCGACCGACTCCCATTACTTGCTCAGCGTCTCCCTCAGTATTCTGATGCCGGAGCCATTCAAGTCAGCCCTGCCGGGAAGTGAGTTTCTGGACTCCTATCTCCTGTATCCAGGACCCGATCAGGGGTTGCCCGTGGGGGCGTTTGTGGTCAGCGACGCCGCGGTGGTTCCCGCCCCCGGGGCACTGGTGCTGGGCGTGATTGGGGTGCTGTCGTCCTTGCGGGGCGCCAGGAGACTGCGTCGGCGCAGTTGACGACCCGCGACCGCAGTATGGATGGCGCCCTGCGTCACAGGCTCGGCCGCAAGGGCAAACGCGGTGCTGCCTGTCACCCGCAGGTGGTGTGATTTCACTCGTGTGGCGCGCCGCTGGGCGGATCTCCTATCCATTCGAGACCCTCAGACCGGCGCACGAGAAAGGGGCTGCGAGTTCGAGTCTCACAGCCCCTGGAATCACTGTGGTTGTTCCGGCGACGGGATTAGAGCGACCGGCGACGACGGAGCCAGCCGACCAGGCCGGTGCCGAGCGTACCCAGCAGGACCGCGCCGGGGACCGGCACGGACGGAACCGCGCTCGTCAATTGCGTGTAGAATCCCGCCGGGACGCCGCCGGCTCCATCGCCCTGAACTGTCAGACTGTGGGCACCCGACACCAACAGGACTTCCCCGCCGGAGTACAGAGAGCTGACCCACCCATCCTCCCCGTCGCCGGAGAAACCGGTGGGATCGCCAACGTAGGACGCAGTCGTCGTCAGAATAAGCGTCCCGAAGTCGTAGACATAGTAGGTATCGCCCACTACATACTGGTCCGTGATCCTGAAGTAGGCAGGCGCCGCCAAGTCGTAGACGTAGGGCGAGCCGGAGGAATCAACGAAACTCGCTGAGATCTGGTCGTAGTCCCAGCCCGCGTCCAGAACCGGAGCAGCCGAAGCGGTGCCAACCATCATCGCCACGAAACACAATGCCAACAGCTTCTTCATCACCAATCTCCTCAGACAAAACCTGTTTGTTCATTCCCGGCAGACACGTGTCTGTCCGGATGTACAGTCAGCGCACCCTGTCCGGGGACCCACGCAGGAACCACACTGCAGGAATACCACCCTCTCTCCCTCGCGTCCTCGCAGAACTCACGTATAGGACATTACTATACCAGAAATACCAACACATGTCAAAGGCAAATCCAAGGAACCTTTCTGCAAACAGCCAAAGGCCGATAAAGAGTGCACTGCGCACCCCCGGCCGCGCCGCCACGTTGGTTTCATTTGATTTTTTTCCGGAGATGCGCATCATAACAAGTGGGAGCAGCAACCGATGCCTCTGCTTTCGCAGGGCAGCTCTGCGAAGGCTGACGATGTGAGAAAGGAGTGCGGATGGACCGGATCGATCCGAGACACGAGCAGACGCGCAGGACCCTGCGGCGGGTCGGGGTCTCCCTGATGATCGTCGGCGGGAGCCTGTTTGCGATGGGGATTGCCAGCTTCTTCCTGGCCATCGGCGGGATGGAGCCGCCTCGCTACTTCTGGTGTGCATTCGTCGGGATGCCGATTGGGTTCGTGGGGTTGGTCCTGAGCTCCTATGGGTTCATGGGCTCGATCATGAGGTACTCAGCCGGGGAGATGGCCCCCGTCGGGAAGGACACGTTCAACTACATGGCTCATGGCACGAAGGACGGGATCAAGACCGTCGCCTCCGCGATCGGGGAAGGTCTGCGAACCGGCGCCCCGGCGTCCGACGGCGAAGTCCAGATCCGCTGTCACAAGTGCAATCACGCCAACGCGCCGGAGTCGAAGTTCTGCAGCGCGTGCGGCGCTTCGCTCGGGAAGACGAAGCCCTGTCCGGCGTGCCATGAGCTGAACGACCCCGACGCGAAGTTCTGCGACAATTGCGGCCGACCGACGAGCACGCCGGGAGCATAGAATCCCTCGCCACACAGACGCCGGCAAGCGTGGACAAAACCTGTCGAACCATGGCGTTGGGCCGCCCAAGTCGGTATGATGGGGTCCAGGCGGGGCACACGCCGGGTGCGGCCCCCCATCATGCGGCCTGTTACTGGAGGATTCCTGCAATGGCAAAGCGTGTAGACAGCAAGAGCGTGCTGCTCGGCGCCGTGTTGGGCGGCGCCCTGTGCGTGCTGATCGGTGCGGCGGCGAACCCCTCCAGCGGGCCCGTCGGGCGTTTTCAGATCGCGTGCATGCAGAACGGAGCGTACCTGGCCGACACGACCACCGGCCAGGTCTGGCATCACAGCGAACGGGAGTTCCGTGCCCCCAAACCTCGGACCGGGAGCGTGTCGGAGAAGCCGGCGGCGGGACACCTGTCGGAGCCGGCGGCGCCCGTCGTCCAGGATCGCAGGACCGAATCTCGCGTCCGGGCAGGCTCGGCCGGATTCGTCGGAGCGTGGGTCCTGACCCATCCGACTGAGGGCCAGCTCGGCATTCGGATCGAGCCCGAGGGACGGGCCGTCCTCACTGAGGGCAACAAGAGCTGGGACGGGAAATGGCGGATCGAAGGCAACCAGATCACCATCGTCACCGAGCAGGAGACCGTCACCGCTCAGCTCGACGACCAGGACCGGCTCCTCGTGAAAGAAGGCAGCAGCGAACCGATCGCCTTCAAGCGGGCCCCGTAGCGTGCGTTGTCACGGCTGCTTGACCACGATCGATTCTGTGTCGGTTGCGTCTCCATAAGTGGCATCGGCCTTGAATGTGACCGACGGGATCTTCTTGCCGATGTTGCCGGAGTTGAACACGCAAGTACCGCTGGCGTCGGTTAGTTTGCTGGCGAAAATGCCGAGTTCCACCCAGTTCCCAGCGACTGTGGCGCCCTCCACCAGGTTGCCGTCTCCGTCTTTGACTGTGGCCGTGACCATCGCTGTCCACTTCTGCGAGTTGACCCGAGAGGCACTGCTGGTCAGACTCAAGACGATTGTGCCGCCGCTGCCGGGATCGGTGACGGTCACGCTCTTGCTGAGGATGCCACTGGCTCCCCCATCATCCGTGACTGTGAGCGTTACGGCGTATGTACCCGCGACCGCATACGTGTGGGTGACGGTCACTCCACTGCCACTCGCACCGTCACCGAAACTCCAGTCATAACTGACGATGGACCCGTCGGAATCCCACGAGGCGGAGGCATTGAAGCTGGCCGACAGGCCATCCACTGTGAATGTGAACATAGCGGTCGGAGCTATGTTGCCGCTGGAACCAGCCGGGTAGATCGAATACCCAAGGTTCTCCCAGTGACTATCGGGATCGTTCTTGACAGACAGACCATCGCTGCTGTCCTGTGCGACGGCGATAAAGGAACCCGGTGCCGCGATGTCCAACGCCAGCAGCCCCGCCGCATGGGGCGCCGCCATGCTGGTCCCGCTCATCGTGGCCGTGCCGCCGCCCATGTAGGTCGAGAGGATGTCCACGCCGGGCAGGAGATACGCAATCGCGCCTTTCTTGCTGTAGTTGCTGAAACTGGCGAAGGAGTCGTCCGGCCCGTAGCTGGTCGGGCCGCCGGCGCCGCCTGGTTTGCCGTCGGAATCCGCCATGGCCGAGATGGTCAGGACGTTATCGAGAACACCGCCATAGGCAGCAGGGATGTAGTCATCGCCGCCGCCGTACACACCGTCAGGACCGTAGACATCCGCGTGGTTGTTACCGGCGGAAACCGAAAAGGTCACAGGGCACTTGCTCATAGCCTCGTAAAGCAGTGTGCTCGTACCCTGCCCGCCAAGACTCATGTTGGCCACCTGGATGGGAGGGTCAAATCCTGCTGCATGCGATGTCACCCAGTCGATGCCGGCGGCTATAGCCGACAGGCTGCCCGAGCCCTGGGAATTGAGCACTTTCACCGCGTAGAGCCGAGCGCCTGGGGCCACCCCGACCACGCCCATGTCGTTGTTCATGGCCGCGGCGATGCCGGCGCAGTGCGTACCATGGCCGTTGTCATCATCGAAGGTGTTGTCCGACCTCAGTCTGAACCCCTGTGTGTAGTAGTGGATGCCATTGACCGCGTCCACGTTCAGATCGGGATGGTCCAGGTCGATGCCTGTGTCGATAATGGCGATCCCGACGCGGCGGCAGTCAATGAGTACTGCACTGACGCCCTCGGCGTCGATTCGATCCACACCGGTGGGAACCGTCTGGGCGCACGTGTGGAAGACGAGATCGTATTCGACGTCTACCACGCCACGCTGCGTCCGCAAGTTGGCGATGGCAATCCCCGGCGGCACCTGAATGCAGAACGCATTCACCGTGTTGTAGACGTAGGTGAGCGTTCCACCGGTGGCCTCGACAGCGGCTTGGCCGACAGCAAGGGCATCTTCGGAATCGCCGACGCGGCAGATGAAGCTGCCGGGCACGAATGTGCCGGCCGGTGGTTGCGCCCAAGCAGTTGGGAGAACCGACAATAGGACCGCCAGCATAACTCCGCAGGACATCTTCTGAGACATGGTGCACCTCCAAGAAGAGTATTCGTTCAGTCTCACTACCACAAGAGTAGTGGAGTAGAACCGCGATACCAGAGAACATCCTGGCCCTCCATCCAACACTATATCGGCCGCTCGACTTTCTGTCTATGCACTTTTTGCATAGTGGCAGTCAATTTCTGCATTTCCGTAGGAGGATGTCTTTGGTTTTGGGCTTGCACCGAGCAGCGTTCTGGCGATGATGGTGCCTGCTGGCTCACTGTGGGCATATGCGGGTAATGTTCAGCGATGGTCCTCGTGGTAAGGGGATGCCATGAGCAACGTTGGCGACGATTTTCAGCGACAGACGAAGTACCGGCCCGACGCGATGAACAGCGAGGGATTGCAGTGGAAACTGCGGCCGGACACGTGCAAGGTCTATCCGAACAGCGCCAAGGTTATCCTGCCCACGTTCGATCCGAGCCAACCGATGGCGCTGGACGAGGTGCTGCGCAGGCGAAAGAGCGCCCGCGACTACCTGCCGACGCCCTGTTCGACGACGAGGTGAATGCGCTGATCGACGTGGATGACGTGGAGGAAAGCGTCGTCTGCATGTCGGTCGTCGGCGTCCCGGCGTAGACCACCATGCGCGATCTGGACGAACTGTTCGAGGCATTGAAGCGATCTGAGTTCCGCAGCCGGTTCCGACTGGGCGGCCGGGAGGCGGCGTACCTCCAGCAGAAGGGACTGGAGACCGTCCTCGCCCACGCGAAGGACTTCGTCGAGCGGCGTCTGGCGCCCGCGGAACCCGCCAACGACGGCAAGCAAACCCCCATGCGAAACCACCCGGTCTTCATCGCCCAACATGCGACCGCAACCTGCTGTCGCGGCTGCCTGGAGAAATGGCACGCGATTCCTAAAGGTCACGCGTTATCCGACCGAGAAGTCCAGTACGTGGTGGCCGTCATCCGACGATGGCTCTGTGACCAACAACGCGGATGACCTCCGCGGGACAACAGCCGTGGCTGCGTCCGGAAAAAACCGTTGCCGGCGTAGAGCTACGACACTATATTGACAGTCGTCGATGGGTCACGGATTATCACGAATCGATGGCATGAGGATTGGACATGGCGGAACGGAAGCCGAAGATCGTCGTCATCGGCAGCACTTACATCGACTTGGCGGTCCGGTGCTGCGAAATCCCTTCGCCGGGGCGGATCGTCAGCGGCTCGTCGCTTGCGTGCGCCCTGGCCGGTCCCGGCCCGATCCAGGCGGTCCAGGCGGCTTTGTGCCGATGCGAGGTGTCCCTCATCAGCAAGGTCGGCGGCGATGCCTTCGCCCAGATGGCGCTCAAGGGTCTCGCGGAGTACAAGGTCGATACGGAGTACGTGTGCTTTGCGGAGTCCAAGGCCAGCGGCGTCGTCGTCACGCTGGTCAACAATGAGGGCGAGAACGCCATCTGCCACTACACCGGCGCCAACAGCGCCCTGCAGCCGGCGGATATCCTGCTGGCGGAGGAGCGGATCGCCCAGGCGGACATCTGCCTGATCCACGGGTGCCTGCCCCAGGAGGCCATCGCAGCGGCCATCCACTGTGCGGGTCTCCACAGGACCCGTGTGATCCTGAACCCCGCTCGACCCATCGAGCAGACGGACCGGCTCGGCGTGGAGTTGCCTCTGGACTACTTCGCGGCGGACGTCCTGGTGGCCAATCTGGAGGAGGCCGCGGAGATCACCGACCAGCAAGGCGCCGATATCCGCACCGCCAAGCTGATCGGCTCCGATCTGGTGGCCCGCGGCACGCACTGCGCGGTGATCACGATGGGCCGACGAGGCTGCGTCGTCGTGGACCGCAACGGCGCCGATCACATCCCCGGCTTCGCGGTGGACTGGGTGGACCGCACCGGTTGCGGGGATGCCTTCGCCGGAGCACTGGCTGCCTACTGTGCAGCGAAATACGACCTGCGCGAAGCGGTGAAGTTCGCCGGCGCCGCCGGGGCGCTGGTCTGCACCAAGTTCGGCGTTATCGAGGCCCTGCCCACCAAGGCCGAGATCATCCAACTGCTCCAGGACGAGGATATCAACCTGCTCAACCACGGGCAGTGACCCTCGATCCCGACCTCACCCCAGAGACAGACCTCGTCGGGCGCATCACACACCCTCTTGGGCTCATTCGGTAGCTGTTCCGGCGCGTGATACGCACCCCGAGAGACTCCCCCTTTGCGCGTCGCTCTGATACACCTGCACTGCACTGGGAATAGCACAATTCGTGCAACATCTGAAAACCGAAAACGCCTCCGACGCACAATTTTTTTTATTCCCTGCCCCGACTGAACTTACCGCGTTTTTCACCCTCAGCAAAACACAGATTTTTCGACAAATTCGTGCAACATCGGGCAAGGGTAGAGGGGCGCGTCAATGCGAGCGACCCGGAAATGAAGTGAAAGACGACGACGAAAAGCGACAGTCGGAAAGGACAACGGGACATGGCATTCGAGCTGGACAGTTTCGACGGGCGGATCGATGCGAGCTACCTGGACTGGCTGGTGGACGTACACTCCGCGAGCATTCGACAGCACTTCTCGCGCCTGTGGGACTACTACGCCAACCCGATGGTCGAGATCTGCGGCGGCACCTCGGCGGATCGCAAGGTCAACGAGTCGGGTCGCTGTTACGTCCAGGCCCAGGAGTACGGTTTGCCCTCGCGAATCACCGGCCTGGCCCATGCCCCGTACAGCGGCACATTCGGCACCCAGGCCGTCCGCGACATTCAGCGGAAGGAGGTCGTGATCGAGAACGATATCGCCTGGCGGGTGAACGCCGCGGCGGATTTCCTCTTCGGCAAGTCCATCAGTCTGATCTCCAGAGCCCCCGACGACCGCAAGCGCAAAGACATCGAGGCGATTCTAAAGGCGCTGTTCGCGGCCAATGGCGGCCCTGTGTTCTTCCAGGATATGGCGGTGCTCGGAGGCGTCTACGGGTTCGTCGATTGCTACATTCGAACGCCCCAGACGCCCGACCTCGCGTCGGGGCACGCGGGACCTCGCAATGCACTCGCCGAGGTCTCTCCCTCCATCCCTGCTTCCCTCCGCTCTCTGCCTCCTCTAGCCGCCGTGCTGCAATGGGCACAGGCAATCGATCTGGAACTGATCGAGGCGCCGAGAGCACTGCCTGTCCTGGATGAAGACGACTATCGAGTCCTCCGGCTGTACGTGCAGCACTTCCACCAGCGGAAGAACACGCTGACCAGCCGGGGCTCGTTTCTCTCGCGAATCCTCGGCGCCGTCGGACAGCGAAGCGACACCCGTCAGGTCGTCGCGGTAACTGAGATCACCTCGCCCGACTACTGGCAGCGCTACGAGGACAAGGAACTCGTCGCCGAAGGGCCGATGCCCTGGGGGTTCCTCCCGGTCGTGCACGTCCAGAACGTCGCGCAGCCCTACTACTACGAGGGCGTCAGCGACGTGGAGCCGCTGATCCCGCTGCAGGACGAGTTGAACACGCGTCTGAGCGACCGGGCGAACCGGATCACCTTCCAGTCGTTCAAGATGTACCTGGGCAAGGGAATCGAGGGCTTCGAGAACAAGCCCGTCGCCCCGGGCCGGATGTGGTGTACCGACAATCCGGATGCCTCCATCCAGGAGTTCGGAGGGGACGTCGCGGCGCCAAGTGAGGACTTGCACATCTCGGAGATTCGCGAGGCGATGGACAAGGCCAGCAACGTGACACCCGTCGTCGCGGGCATCCTCCAGGACCGGCTCGGCAATCTGACCAGCGCCGTGGCTTTGCGTCTGACCTTCATGGGCATGCTCAGTCGGAACGAGCGCAAGCGACACACCTACGGCGAGGGAGTCCGCAAGATCTGCCGCATGGTGCTGAGCATGCTCGACGCCGCAGGACTCTACGCGACGAGCGAATCCGAGCGGGACGTCGAGATCGTATTCCCCAATCCGCTGCCCGAGAACACGACGGAGAGACTCCAGGAAGCGCAGATCAAACGCGAGTTGGGCGTGCCCCAGGAGCAGGTGCTCAAGGAGCTCGGATACGACCTGAGGTAATCGCCCGTCCATCCACGACTATTCATCACATAAGGGAGATGACATGAGCATCAGTCAGACACAGAACCCGGAACACCCTCCAGAGAACCTGGCGGAGCAGTTGGCGCAGGCGAATGCGAAGATCGCTCAGATGTCCGAGGAACTCAACGGCCTTCAGATCGAGCAGAAGCTGGCGCACAAGCTCGCGGCGGCCGGCGCGATCGATCTGGAGGCGGCTGTCCTCGTCGCCCGCGCGAGGATCGACGGCAGAACCGAGACGGATATCGACAGTTGCGTGACGCAATTGCGGAAGGAGAAAAGCTACCTGTTCGGGGGCTCGACCCCCGTCGCCATCCCTCGCAAGACGGCCTCCGCCAAAGACCGCCTGACGAATCACCAGACGACGCTCGAACAAGCGGCCAAGAAAGCCGCCCAGACGGGAAAACGCGCCGATCTGCTGCGGTACCTGAATCTGCGACGAAGCGTGATGTGAGCGATGACATCACCGACCAGACATCCCGATTTCATTGGAAGGAGAAACAACGATGGCATTCACCGGAAAAGCGACGTACACCGCCGGAACCGCCCTGCCGGAACTGGCGGAAGATGTAGCGGATGTGGTGGGACTGATCTCGCCGCAGGAGACGCCTCTGCTGGACGCGCTGGGCGATCCGCTGCGCGAGGCAACCAGCATCCACCACGAGTGGCTTGAGGACGAGTTGCTGCCCAACAAGGACGCGATCAACGACTCCACGTGGTCGAACCCGGCGGCTGACACGACGTTCAACGTGGACAACGGAAGCCGGTTCCGCATCGGCGACCAGGTCCAGGTCGAGGGCAGCGAGGAACTCATGTTCGTCACGGCGGTATCGGGCGACACACTCACCGTGGTTCGCGGCTACGCGGGCACGACCGCTGAGAGCCTCGCGGACAATGCGGTCCTCAACATTCTGGGCAACGCGGCCCTGGAGGGCGACGACCGGCCGAACGCGCGGTTCACCACCCGCGTCCGCTGCGGCAACTACACGCAGATCTTCACCTCCGCGGTCGAGGTCAGCGGCAGCGACCTGGCCGCCAGTCAGATCGGCCTGGCCGACGAGATGGATTATCAGAAGCAGGAGCGTCTGCGCGAGATGGTCCGCGACCTGGAGAACACCGTCATCAACGGCGGCCAGCCTGTCGTGGACCCGCAGGGCAGCGGCGCCGTCCGTCGGACGATGAAGGGCATCATCCAGCACCTGGGCACGAACATCTTCCATGCCGGCGACAGCGGCTTCCCCTCCGGCGCCGATCTCGACGAGACCAAGATCAACTACGTCCTGCGGAAGATCTGGGAGAACAGCAGCGGCAACGTGGACCTCATCGTCGTCGGCGGCTTCCAGAAGCGCAAGATCAACGCCTTCTGCTCCGACAGTCGCAGCTACGGCGCCAACGACACGAAGTTCACGGACATGGTCGGCATCTACGAGAGCGACTTCGGCGTCTGTCGGATCGTGACGACGCGGTACGTCCCGCAGGATGCGGTGTTGTTCCTGGATTCGTCGCGGATCAGCGTGCTGCCGCTGTCGGGCCGGAGTTTCCACTTCAAGCCGCTGGCCAGTTCCGGCGACTACGAGTGCGGCGAGCTGATCGGCGAGTACACGCTCGAACTGAAGAACGAAGCGGCCCATGGGCTGATTCGCGATCTGACGACAAGCTGAGACAGCAGCTTGCCCCATGGCGACAGCCTGCTGTTTGTCATGCTGAACGAAGTGAAGCATCTGGCCTGCGGAGGGCAAGTCACAGTCGGATTCGCTGACTGTGTCCCCCTCCCGGGCCAGATCCTTCGCTCACGCTCAGGACGACAGAATCGAGTAACGCCGCATAAGGATGAACAAACATGGCCAGATTCTCAAGCGATGTGGACATTCTGAAGTACGAGCCGGCGCTGTTCGGAGAGTTGCACCTGCCCTCGCAGGTCCGCGCGAGCGGAGTCGGGGCAACCCTGAGCGGAACGACCCTCACCGCGGCGGGGGCGGACTTCATCACAGCAGGCGTCGAAGCCGCCGGCGTCGTGTATCTCCGGTCCGCCGACGGCGTCCTCGACGGCGCCTACGAGATCGTTTCGGTCGATTCCGCGACGCAACTGACGGTCTCCGTGCTCCGAGCGGATGCCTCCGATCCTGCGATTGCTCCGCCGGCGGGAAGCAACGTCTCCTATCGGATCGGCACGTTCGATCCGCAGGCAACCGACGCGGCTCTCCAACTGAGCGAGCACTTCGGCATTCAACCGGGGAATCCCGCGAGCGACATCTCCGTCGAGGACGTCACCGGAACGGAGGGTCTGCGCCGGACCTCCGCCCTTGCGGTGATCGCCCAGGCCTACGCGATGTGGGCGAGAGGGACGCACGACGAATGCCTTCGACACAAGAGCGAACACTACCAGGGCCTCTTCGAGAAGGCCCGTCAGCGATGCCACCTCAGCGTGGACCTGGGCGCCGACGGGGTGGCGGACATCTGTCGCGTGGGCGGCGTTGTCCGGCTCGTTCGTGATTGAGCGGACCAGCGTGGCGCAGAACGCTGTGGAGGAAAGGACCAACGATGAGTGTCACACTCGATGGACAGGCGGTTTTCGACGAACAGGGATTGACGATCACGGTCGGCAGTCCGAGCCGGGCTTGCATGGAACGGGCGGTCGCCGGGTTGGACGGGACATTGAGCATCGACCTGGGGGCCCGCGCGCGCCAGGTCCGACAGACCGGGACGCTCCACGCCCCGAGCCGCCCTGCGATGCACGCTCGCGTCCAGACCATCGCGGCGTTCATCGATGGTCAGACTCACACGCTCACAACCCCCGACGGGCAGGTGCTCGACAACCTTCGCATGGACAGCTTCAAGAAGGTTGCTGAATACCCCGGCGGGCCGGGCGTCGTCGCCGATTACGAAGTCGTGTACACGCAATTGGGAGGCTGAGACGATGTCGTTCCACCTTGAAGGCATCGAGAACGTCCGTGCATTCGTCTTGCCCGATGGTATTGCGACAGACGGCAGTTGTGCCGCGATCTGGGGCGCCGCGATGGTCACATGGCGGTCCTCCCACGTCGGGAGGCTTCACCAGGCATATGTGAACGGGCATCTCGCGGGCGTGACCCTCGACAGCGAGCAGCGGCAGCTCGTGGTACAGCTCCCTGCGTCGTTCGAGTCGGCGGTGCGTGTGGAGATCGTCGCGGTCGATCCGCCGGACGCCCATGTGAACTTCGCGGACGAGCTGGACTCCCCGCCAACCTGTGCCCGCGTTCGTCTGAGCATCCTGCGAAGCCAGATGCTGCCCCTCGGCGCAGAGGCGAATGTGTACTTCGACAACGCCACCGGCTCCATCGACTACGACCAGCCGTTGAATGCGTCGCCCATCCCGATCTGGCCGTATCCGCAGGACAAAGCGGGCTTCGGCACAGCTCGGTTCGGCGACGGCGACTTCGGATTCGATTCAGCGGCCAGCGTCGGTTTTGGCAGAGGAAGCTTCGCCCAAGGGCAGTTCGGCCTGGACGCCGACGCGATCGAATGGATCAGTCCGCTGCTGCCGCTCGGTCGGTACCGATTCGGCGTGAAGGTCCTGGATACGCTCGGCAACGAGAGCGGCCCGAGCGAAACCGACGAGATCGCGATTGTGCCCCCGGCGAGACCCGCCGCCGCATTGAGCATCACGGCGTTCGACCCGCAGACGAACCAACTCACACTTTCCGTTTCTGACCAATAGCGAGGACAAGCAATGGCTGAGACATATCCCTCCGACAGCGAACTGTTGAACCTGCAATCCGACAGCGAGACCGGCGTCGAGTACATCCCGACCGGCACGGCTCCCTACTACCTGCACTTCCGCAAGCTGCTGTATCGCCTGCTGCTGAGCGCCCGGCGGGCAAACGACCTGCGAGTGTACGACGAAGGCGGTCTCGACGTCGGCGTGCGAGCGGGCAAATTCTGGCTGGGCACGGATCTCATCGCCTACGCCGGCTCCAGCGGCAATACGCTGGCCGACGACAAGACCGCCATCTACGTCCACCTGGACGCGGCGGGGACTCTCGTCACGGACGAGTACACCTCGTTCCCGAGCATGGCAACGACGCCGCACGTTCGCCTGGCGGTCGTCTCTACCTCCGGCGGAGACATCGTCTCGATCACCGACTGCCGTGCGGGACATAACGTCGTCCTTCCCCATGCGGCGGGCGGCATCCGCAAGTCCATCGAGGCACACACCGCCGACGACACGCTGGTCGCATCCGAGTCGGGCAGTGTGCACACGAATCTGGGCGCCACCGGCGTGGTGACGCTCACGCTCCCCTCCGGCGCCGCCGCGGGCACGGAGTTCACCTTCGCGGTGCAGGCAGCCCAGGAACTGCGAGTCGAGCCGGGCACGGCGGCCATCCGGGCCGCCAGCGGCCAGACCGCGGGCAAGTACAAGTCGGCCTCTGCCATCGGCGCGTGTTTGACCCTCGCAGCCGACGCCAACGGCGACTGGGCGGCCATCGCAGAGGCCCGAACATGGACCGAGGAATCCTAGGGTGCGTCCGGCACTCCACTTCCCGACAATCGATCAAGAAAGGCACAGAACAATGGCAAACGAGATTCAGGCGGACTACGCCTCCGGCAGCGTGCTGTACGCGATCATTCGCAAGCCCGCCGGCCAGGTGTGGCATCCTGCAGGAGAGACATTCGAGGACTGGGCGACGGGCGGGCGCACGATTGGCGATTACGCCATCGTCCTGACGGACAAGAGCGGCAATCGCTACGTCGGCGACTTTGACGCGGACATCCCGGCCGGCTGTTACGGCATCCAGGTGTTCCGCCAGACGGGATCGAGCCCGGCCGATGGGGACACTCTCGTGTGCAGCCGGGAGATTCGCTGGACCGGGGTCGGCGAGCTGACCTCCGCGAAGATCCTGGCCAACAAGGCCGTCCAGGACATCGTCACCAAGGCGGTCGACTACTACGACGACGACGGCGTGACCATCCTTCTCACGCACAATCTCCACGACGACGCGCAGACGAGCACGAGAACGCCGGAGTAGACCTACCGATTCAACTGTTACAGGAGTCCATACGATGGGCAGCTTTTCGAACTACTGGGAGAACGAGATTCTGGATCACCTGTTTGGCAAGGGCGCGTACACCCCGCCCACCATCTACGTGGCGCTATCCGCCACGGACCCGGGCGAAAGCGGGTCGGGGATCAGCGAGCCGAGCGGCAACGGATATGCACGTGTCCCGACCTCATCGAGCGACTGGAACGCCGCGACCGGCGGCCTGCTCGACAATGCGACCGACATCGAATTCGACACCGCGACGGGCGACTGGGGCACAATGACTCACTTCGCGCTCTTCGACGCCGAGACCGCGGGCAATATGCTCGCCTACGGCACGCTGGGCCAGGCGAAAACCGTCAACAACGCGGACACCGTCCAGTTCGCGGCGGGCGATCTGGAAGTCACATTGGATTGATGACGGATGATTGACAATTGATGATTGAAAGGGGAAACCCATCATGGCTGACATCAAAGCCAAGTACGGCGGCAGCAACCAGAGCATCACGATCACGATCAACGGCCTGGCCAACGATGCCAAACGCGAGTCGACCGCCATCGACAACTCGACGAACTGCTTCCTGGACGCGTTGGTCCAGGTGAAGATCGCGACCAACGCGTCGGCGGACTCCACAGGCGACAAGTCCGTCTATGTCTATGCCTATGGGACCGCCGACGACGGGACCAGTTGCTCGGGAAACGCGACAGGCAGCGACGCAGCGTTCGGCACGGACCCCCAGCAGATCAACAACTGCCGACTCCTCGGCATCGTCTACGCGCCGACGCAGAACCTGATCTACGAATCGGACCCGATGAGCGTCGCCTGCGTCTTCGGCGGGGTGCTGCCCCAGCGATGGGGGATCATCGTGCACAACAAGACCGGCCAGACGCTCAAGACCAGCGACTGCTCGGCCCTCTACCAGGGTCTGTATGCACAATCGAGCTAACCCATGCTGACCACGAAGCAATCGAAGTTCAAGGTTCCGATCGGAGTCCCGATCCGTCCGGCTCATCCGCTGGCTCGCGGTCTCGTCGGCTGCTGGCTCCTCAACGAAGGCAGTGGCACGACAGTGCACGATGCAAGCGGATGTTATCGCGACGGCATCTTCTCAGGCGACCCGACCTGGTCCCACGGACCGCTTGGCCGGACGATCCAATTCGATGGAAGCGACGACTGGATCACCATGGGGGACTGCCTGGATCTGGGCACCGACGACATCACCGTACTGGCGCTCGTGAACTATAGCGCCGCCTGCCAACCGAACGGCACCCACTATGGCGCCATCGCAGGCAAGGGATATCTGGACGGTTCGGGCAAAGGATACGGATTGTATGTGGACCCGAACAACAAGCTCACCTGGCAGATCCGCAATCTGTCGTCGCTCTTCCTGGTCGCATCGAACCTCGCTTTGAACGACGGGACGTGGCACCTGGCGGTCGGCGTTTGCGATCGCGACAACACAAGCGGAACGAAGCTCTTCATCGACGCTGTGCAACAGGGGTCCGCGGTCAATGCGACGACTCTCAACGGGATCGACCTCAGCGGGTCGCAGGCCTTTGCCGTTGGATCGCGTCAGGATGCAGCAGGCGTATGGAACTGGGATTTCCTGGGCAGCGTGGCCATGGTCTGCGTGTGGAAACGCGTTCTGACCGAAGTGGAGATTCGCGGCCTGTCGCGGAATCCGTTCGAGATGCTCGCTCTGGGGCGTTCTCTCCACACCCTGCCATCCGGCGTCGATACGCTCGTCCTGTGCACAGGCTCTTCCCCGGCAGCGGTCTCGGTCACCGGCACGATCCGAGTCGCCAGGAACGTCGTGGGCGCGACAGCCGCCATTGCTACAGTCGAAGGCACAGTCGAGGAAACGAATCTCATTTCGTTGGTCGGGATCGTGGCCGGACGCTCCGCTGTGCGAGCCGATCTCCACGTGACAGCCCCTCAGACGCTTCCGAGCATCGCGACGCCGACCGATAGAACCTGGCTGAGCGGGGCGCTTCTCAACGGGGTCAGTCACACCGCGATCATGCTCGGGACCACGCTCACACAAGGCTGGTTCTGGGTGCGTCGCAGCGGATGCACGGCGGTCTATCGCGGCTCCGGCCTGACACAGGTGGACCTTGGCAGGATTCTGTACGCAGGCGAGCCGGACGCCCGCCAGATCCCGCTGCCAGTCTATTTGTCCCATCCAGCGGGATCGGCACACTGCTATCTCGCCCGACGATTCAACAGCAGTGGACATCAAGAGGCGACGTGGGCCGCTGCTGCAGTGCTTCGCATCGCATCAGACGGTCAACGGGCGCCGGATCGGCCGAACGCAGTCCATGGCCTCCACAGCGAGCTGACCAACTCAGCAAACGTGCGGCTGATCTGGTTCTACTGTCCGTTGGATCAGGAGCGTGCGCCGGGACAATTCAACGTGTACCGCAGCGACGCGACGGGCCGGGTGGACTTCTCCGATCCGGTGGCCGTGGTCCGCTACAATGGCCAGAGATTCTACCACCAGGATTGCACCGGCCTGGCGGACGGCGAGAACCCCTTCGTCGTCCGAGCCGCAGACAGCGACGGCGTCGAAGGCAAACCCTCCTCGACTGTCGCGCGTCGGATCGAGGCATCGTCTGTTGAACCACCGGTGGTCCTGGCCGTCGCGCCGTTCTGACCGATTTGGAGTATAGCCCATGCACAATACGACCGAGCTGTTTGAACCTGAATCCGAGCGACTGGCGTCGCCAAGCGCCACAGTGATCGCGTGCCTCGACGGTCAACCGTGTGACGACGTGGCACCGGTCGAGATCGTGCGCGGCGCCTGGCCGGACTTCGGGTGGGCGAGATTGATCTGCAATCCATCCGCGACAGTTGACGAGCCGGTGGAGGAGCGGTTCGCGATGGGCCGCCGGATCAGTCTGCACCAACTCTACGATCGCCACCCGCCCGATGCCAAGGTGGCGGACCTGCCGCTGTTCGTCGGACAAATCGACGGCATCGAAACCACCATCCGCTCCGGAGAGCAGAGGACCGAACTGATCGCCAGGGATTTCAGTGCGACGCTTCGACGCATCACCGTCCATGGCCGGCGAGTCCTCCGGCGCGATGGCTCGACGATCCTGCTGGCCGGCCTGGACACCGTCTTCAATGTGCTCGGACAAGGCAATGCCGCCGCCGAGCCTGTGTGCATCGAGGGCTGCTGTCGCACCCTCTTCTCGGCAGATACCGCTGAGGCTGGCGACTGGACCTGCGCAGGAGCGATTCACTACCTGCTGGGCGAGTATGCACCGCCTGGCTCGCTGCATTGG
Organism: Sedimentisphaerales bacterium; assembly: GCA_035342095.1. Taxonomy (GTDB): domain Bacteria; phylum Planctomycetota; class Phycisphaerae; order Sedimentisphaerales; family Anaerobacaceae; genus PLanc-01. The sequence goes on from DAOQWL010000013.1 coordinate 69,916, forward strand.
CCGGGGATCGAAGAACTGCTCGCCCTGACACAGCGCCGGACTGTGCGGGACCTCGACGTCACCGGCCTGAGCCTGCTCGAGGCGCTGCATCGATGCTCCGAACCTTCGGGCATCCAGTTCCGGTTCATGCCCCGCCTGGCCGAGACCGGTCCGGCGGAAGCCATCGTCTTCTATCGAAACGGCCGGGGCCGCACCATCGAGCTGAATTGCCAGCCGGTGGGCGAGTCTCTGAACCTCTCGCGGACGAGCGTCGCCGCGATGCACAGCGAACGGAGATTCCATCCCGTCACCCATCGCTACATCGCCCAGGGCGACTTCAAGGTCTATGAAGCGACGTTCGAGCTGGTGAAAGCCTGGGACCCGGCACTGGAGGGCATCGACTACCGCGTCTTCTGTCCGTCCACCAATCCCGAATTCCACCGGGTCAAGGACGTCTATCGCAAGTGGTGCCTCAACGAAGCGGGCGACTACACTGCCGGTCCCTGCGACCAGGGCGAACCCTACGACTTCTCCACTCTCTTCGAGCACGGAGCCTACGTCCATCGCCGACGGCGCTTCTGGCCTGCGTTGAGCACGGATGCCCAGGGCGACTCGCTGGGCTATGTCCTGGAGGTCTCGTACGACGACGGCGTGAACTGGTGGGGATACTCCCACGCCTTCAGCAACCTCCTGGGCGAATGCGGGATCTGGCTCAGCAGCGACCAGCTCGATGTGGACACCTGGATCGCAGCCCTCAAGGGCGTGCTCCACGTGCGGATCACCGCGTCGGTGGTCAGCGACGAACGGCTCACCTGCACGGCGGCCGACGGGCCTGTGGGCTCGACCATTCCCGTCGTCGATCACGTGCTGACGGTGCCGCGTCAGTTTGCCTATCGCAAAGTGTCGCCTCAGAGCGTGTTCGCCTGCACGTCAGGCGGCGGGCTAGGCGTTCCCGACGAAGCAGATGATTCGGCCGCACTTCACCAGTTCGTGCGACAACACGCGGCCGCAACGCCTGCGGTCATAGAGACCGCCGAGGTCCAGACCCCGACGCTCCGCCTGCACCTGCACCCCGGCGACAACGTGACATCGAGTCCCGAGAGCCGCGACCTCTTCGCCTGCCGTCGCGACAATCGCAGCGTCGTATGGGTCGAGCGGGTCCACATGGACTTCCAGAATCAATGCACGAATGTCCGCCTGGTCCGCCAGCGGATGTACGAAGGGTGAGAGGAAATCCTCATGGACAATCGATACGTCACCGATCAACAGCAGGTCCTGGCCGACATGGCCCGGACAGGCGCTCAGAACCGCCAGGAGACCTCCGCCGTCGTCTGTGCGGGAGCGAGTTCGCGAAGCTGGGCGGTCAAGATCAAGAGCCACGTGGACTACAACGTGTACCTGGTCTGTGCCGTCGTGCTCGCAGATGCCGGAGCACCGCCCGTGGAATTTGGCGAACAAGTGGAGGCCGTGAACCTTGCCGAGTCCTTCCTGAGCCAGGGGACGCTCTCGGCGGGAACGTACGCCATCCTGCACCGCCTGGGCGAGAAGAACGTCTTCTACGCCGTGCCGTAACCCCTCTGAGGAATCCTCCTATGGCCAAAGAGAACTCCGTCCACTGGCGGCTCGACCGCCGGATCAACCTGTCCGTCCTGCTGCAACTGATGGTCCTCGCGTCGCTGATCCTCGGAAGCTGGGTGAACCTCCAGCGACAGCTCGACCTGCTCCAGCACGACGTCGCCATGTTGCTCCAGAGCCAGAAGGACTTCCAGCAGAGACTCGAAACGCTCTCGGAGCGAAGCCTGTCCTGCGAGTACCGACTCCAGGCCGCCGAGAAGCAGCTCGCAGGCCCGACGCGGACAATCCCGTAGTACGCCGTCCATCCACGAGTGGTGGGCAAGAGTCGCCAACACCGTTTGGAGTTCCGCCTTCAGGCGGGTGAAGACCGCGTAAACGCGGGACTCCGAACAGGCCGCACGCCGATATGCTGCTCACCAACTGTCATCGTACCCGAAAACCATAGACAAATCCATATCCGAATCAGGGAGATCCCCATGCAGAGAATCAGTTCGGGCAGAACGAGCATTTCCATTGTCGTTGCCGCTCTCGTGTGCAGCGTGGCTGTGACGCTCTCGCTCGCCGGCTGCGGAGGGCTGCGTCTGGCGCCGAGCGAGAAGCAGAAGCAGAACGCCTGGCTTCACAGTCGGACCGCCGCAGCGGCGGCTGCGACCGCCAAAAGCGAGCAGACCTCGCAACAGCTCCAGGCGCTTACACAACTGTCCGAGGTGCAGAGCCAGTCGCTGGCAACCTACTGCGGCCTGCCCAAGGAACAACCCCAGGCACAGACGACCGAGCAGATCCTCGCCCAGTCGAATTGGCAACTGGCCAGCGACGCGTTGGCCGAATCCGCCGAGCGGCCGGATGTCTGGGAGGTCGCGGATTCCGCGATGGACATCGGCATCGGCATCGCGGCCCTCTTCGGCGGCGTCTTCGGAACCCAGGCGATCCGCTTCCTCCAGGACGCCCGAGCCAAGTCGAAAGCCCTCAAGGAGATCATCCAGGGCAACGAGATGTTCAAGCAGCAGAACGCCGACCAGACCGCCGCCTTCAAGGCCGCCCAGCAGAACCAATCCCCCGAGACCCGCCAACTCGTGACCGCGATGAAGAGGTGACCATGAACCACGGTTTCATCAAACTCCATCGCAGTCCCGAGACGCTGGAACTGCTCAACGATCCGAACGCCTTCGTCCTGCTGACGGTGATCGCCCTGCGGGCTCGGCGCACCGACGAATTCAACATTCACAACCTCCGATCCGGCGAAGCCCTCGTCGGCGACTACAAGAAGTGCGGCCTGACGCGTCGCCAGTATCGGACCGCCCTGAAACACCTCGCCCACTGGGGCTTCGCCGCATTCAAACCGACCACCCGTGGCACAGTGGCAACTCTCCGTGACGCCAGGGTTTATGACATCAACGAGGCGGCAGGCGACCAGCAAACGACCACCAGGCGGCCACCAAGCGACCAACGCGCGACCACTAACAAGAAAGAGAAGAAGGAAAAGAATGAGAAGAAATATTCTCCCCACTCTGACGAGTGGGAGCTTTCTGAATTGCTCTTGAGCCGGATCGTGGAAAACAAGAGGGACTTCCGCCAGCCCGACCTGGCGCGGTGGGCACGGGACATCGATCGGATGCTCCACTATGCTCTCACGAGCACACTACAGACTGCTCCGTTCGGGGACATCGATGTTCACCTGCGAGTGCCCCGGTGAGAAGCTTGACAGACCGATGCGGATGCGGAAGAATGGGGGCGGTGTGTCGCTGACAACCAGATCCGTTCTCCAGGGAGGTGCCGCATGAAGAGCAGCCGTCGTGATTTCCTCAAACAGGCCGTCGTCGGCTCCGCGGCGATCGCGCTGCCTGCGTTCGCTCAGCAGAAACAAAGCCGATCCGCTGCGACCAAGGCCCAGACCGCGATCCCGCGATGGCGCGGGTTCAACCTGCTGGACATGTTTACCATGCACAGCCGGGCGGAGTTCCCCGAGGACGACTTCAAGTGGATTCGGGACTTCGGATTCGACTTCGTGCGATTCCCCACGGTGTACCGCCTCTGGATCGAGGAGAACGACGACTACAAGATCAAGGAGTCCATGCTCGAGCGACTGGATCGCGGGATCGACCTGGCAGGCAAGCACGGCCTGCACGTCAGTCTGAACTTCCACCGCGGGCCGGGGTATTCGGTGAACCGCGAGTTCACCGAGCCGCACAGTCTGTGGAAGGACAAATCCGCGCTCGACGCCTTCTGCTTCCACTGGCAGTTGATGGCCAGGCGATACAAAGGCATCCCGCGCGACAAGCTCAGCTTCGACCTGATCAACGAGCCGCCCTCGGTGGGCAGCCAGATGAGCCGGGAGGATCACGAGCGGGTCGTCCGCACGACGGTGGCCGCGATTCGCGAGATCAGTCCCGATCGGCTCGTCGTCGCCGACGGCCTGAGCTGGGGTAACGAACCCATGCCGGAACTGGCGGACCTGGGGATCGCCCAGAGCACGCGGGCGTATCAGCCGATGTTCGTCAGCCACGCCGGGGCTTCGTGGGTGAACTACAGAGACTATCCCGAGCCCGCCTGGCCCGGTCACGGCTGGGACCGCAAGCGGCTCGAAGACCACTACGCCAAGTGGGCGGACGTTGCCCGCAAGGGTGTCGGCGTCCACTGCGGCGAAGGCGGCGCCTTCAACAAGACCCCGCACGACATCGTGCTCCGCTGGCTGCGGGACGTGCTGGAGATCCTCACGAGCCACCACATCGGCCTGGCGCTCTGGAACTTCCGAGGCTCCTTCGGCATCCTCGACTCGGAGCGTGCCGACGTCCCGTACGAGGACTTCCACGGCCACAAGCTGGACCGCAAGCTGCTCGCCCTTCTCCAGGAATTCGCCTGATCCGACCGGAGACCTGTCGCAGCGTTGCAGGCTTGGCGGCAGGGTCCGGAGCCTGTCATGCTGAACGCAGTGAAGCGCCCGGGCATCGGAGGACACGATCCCTTCGCCGTCGAGACCGGCATCCCGTTCCTGGGCCAGATGCTTCGCGGTGCTCAGCATGACAAGAACGCGGGCACGACAGCGCAGCATCACGGCAATTCCGTTCATTGAGCCCGTCCGACCTGGCGAGAGGAGACTCTCCTTTGGCTCATCCGGTTCTGGCGTACTGCCTTCTCCAGGCACGCCCGAAGCGGTCGTGCAAGGGAGATTTTCCGCTTTCAGCCAATAGCATGGCGGGAAGGCGGCACGACACGCCCGTGCGGATGTCTTGGGCCTTTCTGGATCGCTCGGCGGGAACCCCCGGCGAGACCCCTTCGTGCTCGCTTGCACAGGGTATGCCGACTCCGCCTGTAGGGGGCGTCGCCCTCTTATTCATACTATGCTATTGGCCCAAAGCGATAAATCTCAGGGGTTTGGGGACGGCGCCCCCAAGAACCACCGAAGTGCGCGAAAACCGGATGAGCCTCTTCTTTCTTCTTTTCATTTTTCTGGTGTAACGTACGACACATGTAGCACGTCTGTTATATGTGTCGAACGAAGGAGAACCGGCCATGAGCAGAGAGAAACGACCCGACAAGCCGAGCGTCGAGCTGACGGAGGCCGAGTGGGCCATCATGCGTGCGATCTGGCGGCATCAGCCGTGTGCGGCGGGCACCGTCCAGGAGGCCCTGGCCGCCAGCAAAGGCTGGGCCTACAGCACCGTCAAGACCACGATGGATCGCATGGTCCGCAAGGGATTGCTCCGGATCCAGACGATTCGCAATCTGAACTTGTACAGCACGACGGTCGGCGAGGTGGAAGCCAAACGCGGCGAGTTCCGACGGATGCTCCAGCGGGCCTTCGACGGAGCCATCGCTCCGATGATGCAGTTTCTGGTGGAGCACGAGGGGCTTTCGGCGGAGGAAGCCCTTCAGCTCCGTGAAATGAGTCGACGGATGATCCAGACGGCGAAGTCGGGTCGTGCGGACGGCCCGCGCGGAAGAGAGGCCCCAGATGGACGCGATCGATAGTGCAATCGTTCTGCTCAATTCCTGGGGTCGCGTGTGCTGCGACTTCGCCGGGAGCATGTTGCTCCAGTCCAGCGCCCTGATTGGACTGCTGCTGATCGCGGACCTGTGCCTGCGAGCGAGGGTGTCTGCTCGCTTCCGCTACGCGATGTGGCTGCTCGTCCAGGTGAAACTGGTCCTGCCTCCGTCGCTGGCGGCGCCGACCAGTGTCAACTACTGGCTGGGCAGATATCTGCCGACAGTGTCGACAGCGGAGAAACCCGCCGCTCGCAGCGTCTTGGCAACCCCGTTGAGGTGGGTCGAACTCCCAGTGGGCAGCCATGCGGTTTCTACGATTCCAGCACAAGCGGCTGAGAGTCCCCCGCCCGCCCTGGACTGGGCGGGGCTCGTGCTGTTCGCCTGGAGTGTCGGGACGCTGCTGCTGTTGGCGCTGGTCGTGCGGCGGATCGTGTCCGTGAGACGGTCGCTGGCTCGCAGCCATCCCGGCGACTCGCAGAGGGTCGCCTTGCTGAAGGAGTGTCGGGCCGATCTTGGAATCACCGTACCGGTGACGCTCCGACTCACCGACGATGCGCACCGGCCCGCGGTGTGCGGGTTCTTGCATCCGGTGATTCTGTTGCCCAAGGCGCTGCCTCCCGGACTGGGACACGAGGCTCTGCGGACCATCTTCACGCACGAGCTGACCCACATCAAACGGTGCGACCCCTGGGTGGACCTGGCGCAGGCGGTCCTGCAGGTGGTCTACTTCTGGCATCCGCTCGTCTGGGCCGCGAACGCCAGACTCCGACACCCGCGCGAGCTGGCCGTCGATGAAACGGTCGTCGCGACGCTGCGGTCGCAGGCGCTGTGCTACACGGATACGCTGATCGACATCGCGGAAATGGCATTTCGAAAGCCGGCTTTCAGTTTGCGTTTGATCGGAATTGCGGAATCCAAGAGAGCTTTGGAAAGGAGGATCACGCACATGTTGAATCCACACACATTCAATCGGGGCGCTCCAGGATGGTCCGGCGTCGTAGCCATCCTGGCCCTCGGCGCCGTCCTGGTGCCCATGGGACAGGCCAGTCCGGCGGCTCAGACGCAGCAGCAGGCGGTGCAGAGCGCCCCCGCGCTGCCCGCCGGAATCGCAGAACTGTTCCAGCTCGACAAGGACGGCGTCCTGAAGAAGTTCGGCAAACCCAGGGATATCTTCTATCGCGACCAGACCTATACGTTGGACAACCTCCCCGAAACGTATTACCTGGTCTACGAGGATCTCTCCTTCTGTTTCTGTGTACACGAGAACGCGGTGATCGAGATCCACAAGCAGGACCGGTCGGTCATGGAGATCAACATCGATCCGGACTACGGCAGTCCCGCAAGGTTGCAGGCGTACGCTCGCGCGGACGAATTCGCGGCTTCGCTGCCCCAGAAGCTGGCGCAGTTCGACATCGACAAGGCCGACCTCAAGAAGGTGATCGCGACCTTCGGCGAGCCGGTGAAGTATATCTGGGGTCCCAAGACCTTGCGCGCGGATCAGTTGCCGAATCGATTCATCGCCGTGTATCCGGGCAGCTTCCATGTCTTCATGCTGAACGATCGCGTCGTGGAGGTCCGTCACGAATACGGCTCGAAGTACGTGTTTGCGGGCAAGCTGCGCGTCGGCTCGACCCTGGAGGAGGCCATCGCCGTGCTCGGAGCCCCGGTCAAGACGGTCCAGGGCGAGGGGATCGACTGGCAGGACTCCGCGAACGTCCTCTTCAGGGATATCGACGGCGAGAAGGGACACGACTACTACCATCGCGCCGACCAGAAGGTCCGCGTTGGAAGAGGTCAAGAGGGTCAAGGCCCGTGCTCAGGACAAATAGACGGACGGACAACGGAATCAAACACGCCAAGTCGTGTACTGAACAAGACTTGTGTGTAACGTGGCGAACCGCCACTGCTTTCATCCCCTTCGGGTGGGCCAAAGGACCATGAACGGCTTCGCGGGAATGACAGACGCAGGGCAAGAGACTGCGGGGTGAAGAACAGCGCGGGGCGAGCAGGACGACGGATTGTTTGTAGTGACGTCGTCAGGCGTTATTCGTCGCATGGGCATCCTGCCCATGGCTCCAAATCACGGGCAGGATGCCCATGCTACGGGATGCCCTTACGGGCAACGGGCATGCTGCAAGCCGCTCCAAATCCAGGACAGTCTCTCAGTGGACTCTCAGCAGACTGACCCTCAAGGGGCTCACATTCGCACACTTGGTCCCCTTGGCCTTCTTGGTTGCCTTGACCCCCTTCACAGGCGGTCGGGCTTTGTGTATTTCTCGGACGTTGGGTCTTGACGAGACCCCCGCCGGAAGTCTAGAATGGGTATTCAGATCGTGACGTAGACGTGATATGGAGGATTGTCGGTGATTTTGTACATGTCATGAACTGCACGTGAGGAGTGTTTCGCAGGGGGGGAAAACGGCAGCACATTGGTAGGAAAAAAACGCTCCAGTCGACCCGTGTGGTGTTCGATGGAAGCGTTATGACGACGCATAGGAGGTACACCATGTGCAGAAGAGTCGTACTGATCGCTGTGGTCGGGTTGGTGCTCGGCGTGCTGGGCGAGGTTCGCGGGCAAGACCCTGCCCTGGTCGGCTGGTGGAAACTGGATGAAGGCGGCGGCACCGTCGTGCTGGATTCGTCCGGGCGGGGCGTCCACGGGACCCTTTTCAATCCGTCGGGCGGCCTGGGGACCAACGGCGCGGTCTGGGTCGAGGACCCCGATCGAGGCACGGTCCTGAGCTTCAACGGCAACGACACGAGCGGCGCGTACGTGACCGCGGGCACGATCCCGGCCCTGGACCTGGTCAAGGACTTCACGTGGATGTTCTGGTGCAAGCAGACCTCCTCGGGGACCGGGCAGGACGACGTGATCATCGGCAATCGGTACGGCGGGACCGCGTCCCCCTTGCAGTTCGTCAAGTTCACGCAGCGCCGATTCGAGTACTACAACGACGACGGCTCCTACGTCAACAGCATCACGTATCCGACGGTCATGCCGAACGAGGTGTGGGTCCACAACGCGGCGGTCAAGGACGGCGCGACGCTGACCTATTATCGCAACGGCAAGAAGGTGCTCTCCTCGACGCTCACCAAGACGATGGACGCCAATCCGTTCTACATCGGCGGCGACCCGCAAGGCGAGCGATGGGCGGGACGCCTGAGCGACGTTCGCCTGTACGAGCGGGCGCTGACCGCCGACGAGGTCTTCCAGATCGGCGCGACGTTGAAGGCCTCGAAGCCCACTCCCGCCAACGGGGCCCTCGCAGTGGACGGGAGCGTTCCGCTGCTGCAATGGACCGCGGGCGCCTCGGCGGCGTTCCACGACGTCTATCTCGGCGACGATCCCAACCTGACGGCCGACGACCTCAAGGGGTCGCGTCAGAAGAACCCGCTGTACTACCACATCGCGGGATTCACCGCGGGCGCCACGTACTACTGGCGGGTCGATGAGATCGACAAGGACGGCGTCACCGTCTATCCCGGCGACACCTGGACCTTCACGGTGCGCGACATGGTCGCCTATCACCCGACGCCTGCGGACGGGTCGGAGGGCGTTTCCGTCGCGCCGACCTTGACGTGGCTGCCCGCTCTCGGGGCCGCGGGACATCGCCTGTACTTCGGCACGGATCGCACTGCGGTCGCCGAGGGCGCTGCCGCCGCCGACCAGGGCGCAATCGACGCGCTCGATCCGAACTTCGCGCCGGGCGACCTCGACAGCCTGACGACGTATTACTGGCGCGTGGACACGACCGTCGCGAGCGGCCTGCAGACCGGCGCGGTCTGGAGCTTCACCACGTGCCAGCCCATCGACGACTTCGAGAGCTACACGGACGACGAGGGCAATCGGATCTACGAGTTCTGGCTCGACGGCTTTGGCGACAAGAGCAGCGGCTCGATGGTGGGTCACTTCGACGCACCGTTCGCAGAGCAGGTGATCGTACACGGCGGCTCGCAGTCCATGCCGCTCGACTACAACAACATCAACGAGCCGTACTACAGCGAGGCGCAGTTCGCGTTCGACTCGGCCCAGGACTGGACCGCCGACGGCGCCGAGGCGCTGGTCCTGTGGGTCCGCGGCGCGAAGACGAACAGTCGGCAGCCGCTGTACCTGCGGATCGAGGACTCCTCGAAGAAGACCGGGAGCCTCGTCCATCCGGATCCGTCGATCGTGACCACGACGCAATGGACCGAGTGGAAAATCCCGCTGGCGGAGATTCCGAGTGTGTCTTTGACGCGGATCAAGACGATATATATCGGAGTCGGCGACCGCGCCAATCCGCAGGCGGACGGGACGGGACTGATCTACATCGACGATGTCGGCCTGACCCGGTCCGCGACGGATCTGTAGCGCGACGGGAATGTCACTCGCCAACGTCGCTGTCTGTGCTGGCGACCGAGACGTTATGTGACGCAGGTCGCAACGAAACGTTTGGTGGTCCAGGGCCCGTCGCCCCGGACTGCGTGGGATGAATGACTGCGTCGGCGCGCGGAGGACTTTGCGTCGGCGCAGCATCATGTGTGGACAACGTCATTTTTTTAAGGAGAAACAGTATGTGGAAGAAAATTCTGTGCCCGGCTCTCCTGTTGGGGATTCTGGGCGCGACGCAGGCCCGGGCGGTGGACCCCACGTGGACTCGGGCGGCGTACTGGGACAGCCGGTATCCGACGTGCTGGGCGGGGACTGGCGAGGCGACGCGGGATGCCCTGCAAGCGGCCGGCTATGAGATCCTCAACGCCGACCAACTGAAGACCTGGATGACCGCGCGGATCAGCGACAAGAAGCTCAGCGTGGTCGTCTTCATCAAGGACTCCGCGCCGGCCACGGTCGTGGAGAGCCAGTCGTCGGGCTGCACGCTTCGCAAGTACCTGAATGCGGGCGGCAAGATCGTCTGGTATTCGGACATCCCGTTCTACTATCAGGGCAACTCCGACGGCACGAACACGACCTGGGGCACCGGGGGATCGACCGCAGTCCTGGGATTCAATGCCGCCAGCGGGACCTGGGACGCCGGCGCGGCCGCGACCATCACTGAAGCTGGCGTCCGCTGGGGTCTGACGCAGACGTGGAACTCGGCCCGTCCGATGGCCACGGCCGGCATGACCGGCGTGACGGTCCTGGCCACCGACAGCAACGGGAACGCACCCGCGTGGGTGAAGCACTTCGCGACGAATGACACGTTCCGCGGTTTCGTCCGCTTCCACGACGTGAGCGGCCAGCCCAACGTGGGCGACATCATGCGTGTGGCGGAGTACGTCCAGCTCCTGGCGACCAACCCGACGCCGGCCAACGGCGCCACCGGCGTGAGCATGGGCCTAATGCAGTGGTCCGCGGGCGGTTTCGGCGTGTATCACAACGTCTACATCGGGACGACGCCGGAACTGACCGAAGCCAATCTGGTGAGCAACAAGCAGACCGTCCTGCTGTACTACTTCGCGACGATGCAGCCGGGCGTCACATACTACTGGCGCGTCGACGAGGTGGAATCCGACGGCAACATCCGCACCGGAGACGTCTGGCAGTTCACGTCCGCCCCGACCACCGCCTTCTCGCCCAGCCCGCGAGACGGGGACAAGTGGATCGACGTGGACGCCGACCTGAGCTGGACCGCGGGCCAGGGGGCCTACAAGCACACCGTGTACTTCAGCACCGATGAGGCCGCGGTCACTGCACGCGACGCGTCGGCGCTGGTATCCGCCTCTCAAGTGGCGGCAACCTTCAACCCCGGCACGCTGCAGGCCGAGACGACCTACTACTGGGCGGTGGACGAGACCACTCTGGCGGGCGTCCTGTCCGCCGGCGAGGTCTGGCAGTTCACCACGGTCGGTCCCGATGCCGGCGGCGTCAAGGGCGAGTACTTCAGCAACATGACCATGGACGGGACTCCCGCCCTGACGCGCACCGACCCGAGCATCAACTTCAGTTGGGGCGAGGGCACGCCGGGCGATCCAATCCCCGTCGATCTGTTCTCGGTCCGCTGGACGGCCGACCTGGAGATCGCGGTGGCCGACACGTACACCTTCACCACGAGCACCGACGACGGCGTTCGCCTGTACCTCAACGACGAGCTGATCATCAACAAGTGGATCGACCAGGGCACGACGAGCTGGTCCAGCGCGCCGAAGTACCTCGAGCCGGGCATTTACTCGCTGGTCATGGAGTACTATGAGAACGGCGGCGGCGCCGTCGCTCAATTGTCCTGGTCCACGCCGACCATCGCACGGACGATTATCCCGGGCGGTCCTCTGCAACTGCCGGTTCACGCCAAAGCGGTCTATCCCGCCAACGGCGCGGTGGACACGGCGCAGGACATCACACTCGAGTGGACTGCCGGCGAGAAGGCCACGTATCACCAGGTCTACTTCGGCGACGACGCCGACGCGGTGGCGGCCGCTACGACCGAGACCGCAGGCATCTACTGCGGCCAGCAGGCGGCCGACAAGACTACCTACGATGTGGGCGAGCTGGAGTGGGGCAAGACCTACTACTGGCGCGTGGATGAGGTCAATCCCACGGACAAGAAGAGCCCGTGGATCGGCGCCGTCTGGTCCTTCACGACGGCCGACTTTATCCCCGTCGACGACATGGAACGCTACAACGACAGCGACAACCGCGTCTACGACAGTTGGATCGACGGCTACGTGGACCACAGCAGCGGCTCCGTCGTGGGCAACCTGGATTCTCCGTTCTGCGAGCTGACGTATGTGCACGGCGGAGATCAGGCGATGCCGGTGGACTACAACAACGCCATCACGCCGTACTTCAGCGAGATCGTTCGTGACTTCGGTTCTGCGCAGAACTGGACGGTCAACGGCGTCTCGAATCTGACGCTCTTCTACCGCGGCTGGCCGCAACGGTTTGCGGAAACCGCGCCGGGCCAGTACACGATCAGCTCCAACACCGCGGACATCTGGGGCACGGCCGACAACTTCCGATTCGTCTACAAGAAGCTCAACGGCAACGGGTCGATCTCCGCCAAGATCGTCAGCATCACCGGCGGCTCCGAGACCTGGGCCAAGCCTGGCGTGATGATCCGCGAGAGCCTGGACCCGTCCTCCACGTATGCGTTGATGCACCCGACGCCGGACGGCAAACGGGCCTTCCAGAATCGTCCTTCCACCGCGGCCAGCGCCGTCTCGGCGCACAGCGCTTCCGGCGCGATCACCTTGCCGATCTGGGTGAAGGTCGAGCGGTCGGGCAACACGTTTACCGCCTACTACTCTCAGAACGGCACCACGTGGATCCAACAGCCTGCCAACGAGAACACCGGCACCGACGCCTCGCCCAATCCGCAGACCATCGCGATGGGCAACAGCGTCTATATCGGCCTGGCCGTGACCAGCAACAACAGTGCCGGCGGCTTCTGCTTTGCCGAGTTCACTGACGTCATCACCACCGGCGGCGCCACCGGCGACTGGACGGTCGCCAACATCGGCGCCAATCCGGGCAACGATCAGGTTCCGCTGTACGTCGGTCTGGAGGACAGCACCGGGAAATTCGCGATGAAGACCCATCCGGACGCCGCCGCGGTCAATGCGACGGAGTACACCGAGTGGTCGATTCCGCTCACGAGCTTCACCGGCGTCAGTCGGACCAAGATCAAGAAGATGTACATTGGAGTCGGTAATCCGAACAGTCCGACGAAGGGTGGAATCGGTCGGTTCTATATCGATGACATCCGAGTCACGAAACCGTAAGGATCATCGGATTTGCGATGGACGGTTTGCAGGAAACCCGAGGCCCGCGCCGGTTTGGCGCGGGCCTCGGCGTTTTGTGCCCCCGACGCTCACCCCATGTTCGTAGTGACGCCGTAAGGCGTTATCTTCTCCTCATGCGAGTCAAGACATGCCCTGACGGGCACACTACGAACCGGCTCAGCGCCGGGCGTCGAGACCTTTCCAACTGTGCCGCCAGTGGTCCCTGCCCGGGCTCTCGACGAACGCCGTGTCGCCCTCGCGCCAGTACTTCAGCGGCAGGTTGTTCTCGTCCCTCAGGTATCGCTGCGACATGAAGCCCTTCTCGACCAGAACCTCCAGCGATTCGGGCAGAACGTCGAACGCCAGGCGGTGCGCGTAGAGAGCCCGTCCGATGCCCAGGCGGACGAAATGAGCCTCGTGGTGCGTCTTCTCGACGCGACCCGCCTCGGGCGGCAACTTCAGCAGACGCAGGACCTCCACGCCCAGCGGCCCGACCTGGCCTGCGCCGCCATTCGCGCGGAACAAGATTGTGTGGCTGCCTTCGCTCAGTTCGTGGGTCCCGAGGACGAGGTCCGTCTCGCCTTCCTCCGAGGCGCGGAAGTTGGCGGTGACGACCTTCTTGCCGTCCAGCTCGATGTCGTATGCGCCATGGGCCGGACCACTGGCTGCGGTCAGACGCACCGCAAAGCGGCCGTCCTGCGACAACTCGAACGGCACCGTGAGCGTGGCGCCAACCTCGTCGTTCGGCCACAACAGGACCGGTCGAGCGCCGAAGAAGCCCTGCGTCTGAACCTGGACCTTGGCCTTGCCCGAGGTCTTCGCCCGACGGAACGCCTTCACGAAATGGTGCTGCTCCCACGGGACTCGTCGCTCGTGCCAGCCGGGCAGTGGGCGGAACGTGGTCTTGGGCTCTCCCGTCTGGTACCAGTAGGTGACACTGCTGAGGAAATCGGGTCGCTCGAAGAAGAACCCGTCCTCCGACTCGTCGCAGTTGCCCTTGTGCTCGATGGCGACCCTGAGCGACTTGCTGAAACAGACCGGGTCCAGCAGGTGCCAGCGGTAGCAGACGCCTGCATCGCCGGGGACGTAATCTTGCCAGCGGGGTTGCCCGAACCAGGGGCCCGTCCGGACGCGGAAGCCCCAGGCGTCGTTGAAGTAGTCCTCGCTGCCGGTCCCCTGGAGGCTGGGGACTCTCTCGCCGTCGATATAGAAGAAATCGTCGCCCTCGCCGAACCAGCCGTTCTGGCCCAGGGTCACAGACATCACGGTCCCGACGTACCAGCCGCTGCCGGTCAGGTCGGCCAGCAGGTAGTCGTCGCCTGCGACCGCGGGATACTCCTGGCGGTAACGGGCGTAGAAGTACGGCGTCCCCGACGGAAGGTCGTCCAACTGCATCCAGTCCACCTGCCAGTACAGACCCGTCGAGCGGTCGGGATTGTCGTTGGTCACCACGATCCTCGCGCTCTTGCGGAACGGCATCCGCCAGTAGCACGTGAGCGACCCGGTGGGCGAGACCTGGACCGGGACGCTCTCGACCGACGCGGGCTTGCCGTGCCCGACTGCGAAGAAATCGCCGAGCGGAACCTCGACGCCGGGCTCTTTCGAGTCATCATAGTAGATCCGCAGCACCAGGGCGTTCAGTTCCCCCACCCATCCGGCGTGGCTGGTGAACCACATGTGCGTGACCACGCCCGGTCCTTCCAGGATCGGCATGTTGACCGATTCGCCCGGCATCAGCCAGGTCATGTCCAGGTTCTCGGTGTGCCAGGGCTGCTGATTGCTCGACACGCGGCGGTTCCGCCCCTGCGGCCAGGCGCCCAGCGGACCGAGCACGTCAGCCACCGTCGTCTGATGGTCCGGCTCGTCATCGATCCACACCGCGTCGTTCATGTAGGCGCGGGCATACTCGTAGGTCATCCAGCCGTCCCGGCCGTTGTTGTTCGAGTTGCGGAAGAGGAACATGCCGCCGCCCGGCTGCTGCGGATCGTCCCGGTAGCCGACGAGCAGGACGCTGTGTCCGTCGAACACCCCTTCCGGCGGCTCCATTCCGAGGACGTCGTCCTGCCGTCGCACCTTCTTGGGCCAGCGGAACCCGCCGCAGACGGGCCAGTGTCGGTTCAGGACTCGCTTGATCGCGACGACCTCCCTGTCGGTCAGTCCCGTGTTCGGGTCCCACAGCTTGATCCAGTGCAGGCGCAGACCCGCGCCGTGCAGTTGTCTGGCGCGCTCCTTCGCCTGGTCACTGGGCGCCCTCGACGCATCGAACGTGTCCTGGTAGGGCATATCCTCTTCCGGGCAGGCGCCGTAGGCGCTGAACCCCCGCCAGAGATCGGAAAAGAAGCTGCCGTCGTCGGCATCGTGGGCCGCCTGGTTCGACGCCCAGTTGAGGAACTCGACGCTCAGTCTCGGCGTGTGGCCCGTCTGGCTCGCCATCGCGTACTCGATCGCGCCGGTCACCGTGAAGACCGAGCAGGTGTTGCGTTTCCCCTGGACACGACGCGCCAGTTGCCATTTCTCAAAGGCAGGACGAAGGTCGATGCTGTCCGCCAAGGGACCACCCTGCGTCGCGCCGAGGGACCGCCCCGAGACGAACGAGCCGGCCAGCAGCAGCAAGCCGCAGAGCACACGATGAAATGTCGGACAAAAACAGGCTGTCAGCATAAAGGATTCCTCACTATCCCCGATCCAGAAGACACGATCCACAACCCCGAGACTCCTGCGGGACATCTGGCCATTGTGCCCTGCCGTGCGAGCCATTGCAACCCATTCCTGCCGGAGCCTGCGCGATGAGGTGCGCATGCGGAACGGTGCGTGGTACGCACCATCTTCTGCCGTAGTTGCCAGAGAAGCCTGGATGCGTTAGAATGCCTGCGGCTCGCGACCTTGCGATGTCACGACGTCCACGAAAGATCGATCTGCACTGAAGGGAGTAGATATGAGAAGCAGCCTGCCGTCCGGTCCGACCCGTGTCTCGGTTATCGCGATGCTGGTGCTGTTTGCAGCCGCAGTGGAGCTTTTCGCCGAGGAGGAATCAGTCCCGGGAATCCAGGAGTTGTACCGCCTGGATCGCCTCGCGATGCTGCGGGACTCGACAAAGGTCGCCTCCGTATCCAGCTACGACCGCACCGGCGGCAACAACGATGGCTTCGGCGGCCAGTACTCGTTCGTCCGCAAGGAGCCCGGCGGGCTCGTCCTGGCCGATCTGGAGGGCCCAGGCGTCCTCTACCGTTTCCACACCCCCACGCCCACCGACGACACGCTGGAGTTCTACTTCGACGGCGAGCAGGAACCGCGGATTCGCGTGAAGTATCGCGATCTGTTCCTGGGCCAGCATCCGGGATTCCCGCGACCCCTCGTCGGGTTCGGCGCCGGCGGGTTCTATTGCTACGTCCCGCTGCCCTACGAGAAATCATGCAAGGTCTTTCTGAGGGCCGAGCGGACGCAGTTCTACCAAATCAACTATGCGACGTATCCGCAGGGGACTAAGATCGAGAGCTTCGCCGCCGAGCCGAGTGCCGAGCAGCAAAGGCATCTGGAGAAGGCCGTGAAGCTGGTGAGCCTGACGGGCAAGGACATCAGCGAGTACGTCGTGCCTGCAGGCCACAAGGTCGAGACCCTCGCATCCAAGGTGACTCTCGAGCCGGGCAAGGCCGCGACCCTCTTCGACACGGACCGGCCGGGCAGGATCGTCGGCATCCGCCTGTCGCCTGCCCAGGCCCTGGCCGGGAAGAAACGGGACGTCGTCCTGCGGGCGTATTGGGATGGCGGCGCCGCGCCTGCGATTGCAGTCCCGGCGGGTGACTTCTTCGGCTATGCATGGGGAGAACCCGCGACGAAGTCCCTCCTCGTCGGCACGTCCGAGGGCGTGGACTACTGCTACTTCCCAATGCCCTTCGACGCATCGGGGAAGATCGAGCTGTACGCGGAACCCGGACTGGACCGGAACGTCTCCGTGCAGGCGGAGGTGCTGTTCGTCCCCGTCCCTCGACAGAGAAACGAAGGCAGGTTCTACGCCCTGTGGCGACGAGAGAACCCGACGACCAAGGGCAAGCCCTTCACCTTCATCGAGACCCAGGGACGCGGGCATCTCGTCGGACTCATCCAGCAGTCGCAGGGATTCGAGTCGGGCAACACGTACTTCTTCGAAGGAGACGACCAGACGACCCTCGACGGCGAACTCACCATCCACGGCACCGGCACCGAGGATTTCTACAATGGCGGCTGGTACGACGTGGCCGGGCGTTGGGAGACGAGACGGTCCTTCCCCCTGAGCGGCTGCCTGGCCTACAAGAAACACCTGGGCAGGACAGGCGCATACCGTCTCTTCCTGGGCGACGCGTACGCCTACCGCAAGAGCCTGCTCCAGACCATCGAGCACGCACCGACAGGGAACGATCTTCTGAACGACTATTGCGGCGTGACGTTCCTGTACTCCCAGGACCCGCCGACCTGCGATTTGTCCCTGCCCGAGACCAGCCAACGCCAGGTGGTCGATCTCAAGCGGATCGTGTTCGCGGCGTGGTGGAATATCCCGATCCACGCGTTCTCGTATCAGAACGCGACGTTGGTCAAAGGCGCCGAGAAGATCGGCGACCAGAACGTCCAGTTCCTCTCGTTGCAGACGAAAGGCGGCGACGTGTTCGGACGCCACTTCGTCAGCTTCGCCTGCGAGATCCCGGCGGCGGGAGTCTACAAGATCAGCGTGGATTCGATCCACGGGCCCGCTCAGGGACAGGTCCAGTTGTCTATGGATGAGGCACCCGTCGGACCGATGGTGGACTTCTACGCGGAGAGCCGGCAGCGCGCCGCGGGCGTCGAGATGGGCACGCTCGAACTGGCCGAGGGCGTCAACAACCTGCTGTTCAAAATCGTGGGCAAGAACGAGAAATCCCAGGGACAAGCGTTCGACGTGATCAACGTCATTTGTGAGAAAGTGGATTGAGGAGCGACATGAACCGACGCGAGTTCATCTCGATGAGTGCAGCGACCTTGTGCGGCGCAGCGGTCGGCACAGGGTGTGTCTCCGTGCGAAAGGGCAGTCCACCGATGAGTTGGCATCGGCACAAGGAGTCACGCCTGTTCGACGGCGTGGCCGTCGACGGCCGGCCTCTGCTCGTTCCGGATGAGGGCGTCGGCCTGTGCGACGGCTTCTGCCAGGCGGTCGAGAACGGCAAGCTGGGCCGGGAGGTCGTGCTGGGCGCCGACCGGCCGGAGATGGACTACGGACCGATCAGAGTCTCCTTGAGCCAGCAGCTTCGATCATCGTCCGGCGGCGCAAGGGAAGACCTCCTGGAAGCCACCCTGACGCTGCGGTCCCGCGCCGACCGTCCGTATGAGGTCTTCTGCGGCTTCCTGACAAGCGTGCGGCCCTGTGCCAACCCAGGCGATCAACAGGTGTACGCGCCGGTGACCGCCGCG
The DNA here is from genome assembly GCA_035342095.1 of Sedimentisphaerales bacterium. Lineage (GTDB taxonomy): Bacteria > Planctomycetota > Phycisphaerae > Sedimentisphaerales > Anaerobacaceae > PLanc-01. Next base: position 88,570 of record DAOQWL010000013.1, read on the forward strand.
GGATTGCGAGATCCTGACGACGACAAGAGACGCCGACAGAAGGACTGCCTCACAACCGTCGGGACAGACGGTTTCCTGGCCCACTACCTCGAACCCCAATCGAGCGACCCGCGCCAATCGACGACCCGTGCGGCGCTCTTGGCGCCGGTCGTGGATATCTCTGCCGAAGCCGAACCGTGCCACGTTACGTTGTTTACTTCGTCGACCGAGCCGGCCCTCTTCCAGGCGCTGCAGGGTCCGTCCTCCAGGGCGTGGCGGATCGGCCGGCGGGTGCGCCTCGAACCCGGCCAGACCCAGGTCGTCACGGCGTATATCCTCTTGCACTCCGGCGACGCGTCGGCCGCGTGGAAGGTCTTCCATCGGTTCGGCCACCGGGAGGATTTCCCCGCCCTCGCATGGCCTCGCAAGGTCCGCGTCCACTACTTCGACTTCCTTTCGTCGGCTGAAGCGGACAGTCCCCGCGGCGGCGGCTACGATCTCGACCTCAAGCACTTCGGCGAATTCCGCGTGGGCATGGCGACACAGCACGGCTACTACCTCTCCTACGGCGACTTCATCCACCCCGACCGCAAGGAGTGGAAGGCGATGCCGAACGACCCCGCCGGGCCGGTGGCCATGAGCATCGAGAAGATCAAGGCCCGCGTCGATGCCACACGCCGCGCGGGCGTGCATCCCGCCATCTACATGCACTATACGATCCTGGACGAGGGGTCGCCCCTGTTCGAGAAGATGAGGGACTCGATCCTGGTGAACGCCGCGGGCGATCCGACCGTCTTCGGATGGGAAGGTCCCGACGTGATCAAGAAGACCTGGAGGATGTCCCCCGCTTCGCCGCAATGGCGAGATCACCTGGTCCAGCAGGCACAGTGGATCATGGAACTGTTCAATCCCGACGCCATCGTCCTCGACGAGACGTTCACCGCGTGGGGCTGGGATCATCACAAGGAGCACGGCGGCCCCGTCTCGCCGGGCGGCATCGACCTGATGCGCAGGCTTCGCGCCGTGGTGCGGTCCTTCGGTCCCGACAAGGCCCTGTTCGCCAGCGACTGCTCGATGGCCAATTTCTGCCTCTGGGGCGACGGCGAGGGCGGCGACCACTGCTACGACCGCCTGCTCGGCAACGAGCTTTATCGCAAGCCGCCGATCCGCTACATGGCGGCGCTGGGCGAGAAGGCCTGGCTACCCTGTGCGTGGCTGTACAAGTCCCTCTGGCCGGCGCAGGTGGACCTCGCTCGCAAGGCGGGGGCCGCCGTCGGCGTGACCAACGGTTGGGGCGACAGCTTCGGACTGGCACGCCTGCCCGAGAACGCCAGGCAGCAGATGCTTCGAGATATCAAGACGCTATAGAGAAAGAGCAGGTCTTCGGGCGATTGCACCTGAAGACCTGCTCGTTTGTGTCACACGATCGGCCGCAGCGGGCGGTTACGCGCCCTCGGGCACGATGTAGATCTCGACCCGGCGGTTCTTGGGGTTGCCCTTCTTGCCCGCAGCGTTCGGCTCGATCGGACGGTATTCGCCGAAACCTCGCGTGCTCAGGCGAACCGATTCGATCCCGCTTTTCTCCATGACCTCCACGACGGCAATCGCGCGGTGGGAGGACAGCGCTCGGTTCGTCGGATGCTTGGCCCTCGTGTCCGCCCTTTGGATCGGCATGTCATCCGTATGTCCGGCTACGATAACGTGGAATTGCCTGGCCTGCTCGGAGTTGAGGATCTGCGCGAGCTTCCGGACCGCCTCGGCGGCCTGGCTTGTCACGACATCGCTGCCCTTCTCGAAGAGCAGATCGCTCTTGAACTTGACCAGACCCCGGCTCGCGTCGTACTCCACCAGGTCGCTGCCCCTGGCGAACTCCTCCAGGGCATCGTTCAGCTCCACCGGAAGCACCGAGACGCCCATCAGGCGGTCCTGCATGGCTTTGATCATGGCTTCCTTCTTGGCGATATCCTCCTTGAGGGCCGCGATCTCCTGGCGAAGCGAATCCACCTCGACCCCGCCGGTGGCGTTGGCCGCGTCGAGCTGTCTCTTGAGCTGGTCCAACTGCAACTGCGCCGCCTGCAACTGGCTCTCCAGCTCCGTGATCCGGGCCTGCTGAATGCGGTTGCGGTTCTCCAGGTCCTTCATCTGCGAGTTGCAGCCACTGACGAACGCCGTCCCCAGGGACAGACCCAGCATCACCAGAACAGTCGATAGTTTGACGCTCCGCATTGCCCAATCCTTTCCAAGAATGAAAATCCGTTATCAAGTCCCATAAGAAATGAGCGGATCGCTCAGGACCTCAGGCAGCCGGCGGCACACACTTGGCCCGACTGCGGGATGTTAATAGAACCACTTTCCGCGGCCACGTCAAGGGCAATTTGGGGAATCTCACGCGCAATTGTGACATGCCTTGACTTCGTGCGAGTATCGGGACTTCGCCGGGGTCAGCCGACTCGTCGTCTCGCAGGACTCCCCTGCGGCCGGCTTCTCCGCCATGGCCGGCCCCACCGGCCCGGCAACCTCTCGAACTTGCCCACCAGAATGTGGTTGTGGGCTTCCGGGTAGTTCTTGATCGTCCGAATC
>DAOQWL010000014.1:0-82667 GCA_035342095.1 Sedimentisphaerales bacterium
ATTGGCTCCTACGGATGGTTATCGGCCAGAAACACTGTTTTGAGATAGTTACTTAATACCCTTTCCAGCATGGGCGTAAAGCCAAAGAAGGAGTCGAGTGCTCCATACTTGTAGTGAAGGTCAACGCAGGTACAGGCGGTGAGGTCAGGGGCTGGCGTGGACAGGGCAGGAAACACAGCAACGCGACCATCCCAAGGAGGCCGATGCCAACGAAGAGGAAGGTTCTTGAGAAGGACTTTCTCGGGTGCTCTTGTCTGTCCGCATCCATGTCTGGTCTCCCAATTCGCAGGACACGTGTGGATCGCGAATCTCCCCTGCGCGACCGCTCGGGGTCATTCGCGATAGAGGAGGTACTTCCGCTTGGTCTGGTCGAAGGCCTTGCACTCGGCGGCCCAAGTGGCTCTGAGCGGCTGAAGGGGCTTTGGGCCTGTGATCGCTTCGCGGATCGTGGCGGTGCCGCAGAGGCGGTCGAAGTGGGCAGCCTTCCACTCGAACTGGTCGGGGTACATCCTGTGAATCTCGTTGACGATCAGGACGCCGGACCAGAAGGGTTCGAGGCTGTTCCGATCCGTGAGCGTGATCTCGACACCCTTGCACAACTTACCCTGGTGCTTCGAGCTGGCGGGAGTGAATGTCGTCGGGGTGAATCGCAGACCGGGCAGATTCAGGGCATTCAGGCGGGTTGCGAGGGTGCCCGCGTCGATCCAGGGGGCGCCGAGCTGGCGAAAGGGCTTGGTCGTGCCCCGGCCCTCGGAGACATTGGTCCCTTCCAGCAGGCATAGGCCGGGATAGAGGGTCGCGGTCTCCAGGTCCGGCATGTTGGGCGATGGCTTGATGAAGCGAAGGCCCGTTTGGTCGTACCCCATGTCCCGCCGCCAGCCGGTCATGGGGACAACCGTCAGATCGGCCTTGACACCCTTGGCCAGCCAGCCTTCACCGTTGATCATCTTCGCCAGCTCGCCGACCGTCAAGCCATACCGGACCGGGATGGGGTACAGACCCACGAAGGTAGCGAATGCGGGCTCCAGAATCGGACCCTCGACCTGGACGCCGTTGATCGGATTGGGCCGGTCCAGGACGACGAATCGCCTGCCGCACTCGGCGGCCGCCTCCATCGCCAGGGACATCGTATAGAGATACGTGTAGAACCGGGCCCCGACGTCCTGGATATCGAAGACCAGCACGTCCACGTCCGCCAGCATCTGCGGCGTGGGCTTGTTCGTCTTGCCGTACAGACTGTGGATCGGCATGCCGGTCGCCGCGTCGGTCTGGGTCTCGACCGCAGCGCCCGCCTCCTCGATCCCTCGGAACCCGTGCTCGGGGCCGAACAGGGCGGTCACGCGGACACTTGGCATCGCACGAAACACATCGACGATGTGCTTGCCGTCGCTGCTGTAGGAGGTGTGATTGGCAATGATGCCGACGCGTTGGCCCGCAAAGAGGCCCGCCTGCTGTCCGACATTGTCGAGCCCGCTCCGCACCGCGGCCGAACTCCCCGCTGCCAGCCACGTGGTCGTTAAGAGACAGATCACCTTTGTCAAGGTCATGTGACTACTCCAGGGGACTGCGGTGGAGCCTCGCCGATCGGCTGTCGCCCCTGCAAGAGATACAGGACAAGACCGGTCGTTAGACCGGCGAAGAAGCCTGCAAACAAGAGAGGCGCCAGGAAGTCTCTCATGATGCAGAAGACGGAAAGTCCACACACAAGTCCAAGAAGCGAGCTGACCAGGATGGCCAATACGTTCCGGCCCAGGATCCGCCAGATGCAGCACTCCATCAGCAGCGAATACAGCACCGTTTGTATCCCTGCCGCCAAAAAGGCGTAAGAGGCCGCAATCGGCAGAATCGCGAGAGCTGCCATGGGATCAGCTTGTACAATCCCGAAAAGCGACGAGAACGCAACGGAGGCAGTCAGCCACAGAAGGATAACGCCGACAACCAGCCGCTCGAAACGATTTGTTCCACATCCATTTGACATCGGCCCACGCGCAGTCTCCACGACCCCATTGTGGCTCGAACGCACAGAAAGAACAAGACCTAATCGTCGCAAACGGGCGAATTGAGGTTGACCGTGGGCACATGGTTCCGTAGAATGGCCCGCCTGTGCGTCTCCACGGATGGCAGTCGAATATCTGAACCGAAAGATATCTGAAAGGCCCCCGATGCGGTTGATTCTTGTCGACAAGTCTGGCGATCATAGACAGAACTTCCACCCTTTGACCCTGAGCCGGCCGCTGTGGGAACTTCGCTGCGGCATGACCTCGCTCGGCGAGAAGCTCCAGGCAAAGATCGGAGCGAGCGACATCGCGTATTTCCTGCCTGAGTACATGGCCGAAGTCTACCGGGCAAAGACCGACCGGCCGGTAAACGATCCCGCCAGTCTGACGGGCGCCGATCTGCTGATCGTCGATGCCCGCGTCAAGGCGGACGGCTTCACGGTCCCCACGGGCCGCAGCGAGGTGGGGGTCAATGAACAGGGAGAGGTCCTCTACGCCCGCATCACGGCCGTCGACCTGAAGAAGGTCAACGGTGCAGACATCGCGGCCTTCCTGGAATCGGCCAAAGCCGCCTTGCCGAACGTGCGGTGCGAGTTGCCGACGTGGAACTACACGTGGGACCTGATCCTCGCGAGCCCGCACCAGATCGCGGCGGATTTCGCGATCGCGGGCAGGAGCGGGATCGAGGGGACCGTCGAGGAACCCAGTGCCATCCGAGGCAACAGGAACGACGTATACATCGCACGGGGCGCCAAGGTCCATCCCATGGTCGTGATCGACGCGGAGCACGGACCGATCTACATCGAGGAGGACGTCGAGGTGCACCCCTTCACGCGGATCGAGGGACCCTGCTACATCGGCAGGAAGTCCATCCTGCTCGGGACGAAGTGCCGCGAGGGCAACTCGATCGGGCCGTGGTGCCGGCTTGGGGGCGAGGTCGAGGAGTCCATCATCCAGGGCTACTCGAACAAGTATCACGACGGGTTCCTCGGGCACGCCTACGTCGGGGAATGGGTCAACCTCGGCGCGCTGACCACCAACAGCGACCTCAAGAACGACTACACGACCGTCTCCGTCATGCTCGACGGCAGGCACGCCATCGACACCGGCTCGACGAAGGTGGGCTGCCTGATCGGCGACCATACGAAGACCGCGGTCGGCGCGTTCTTCAACACCGGCGCGTACGTCGGCGCGATGGCCATCATCATGGCGGCGGGCAAGGCGCTGCCCAAGTACATTCCGTCGTTCGCGTGGTTCGTGGAGGGCGTCGTCACAAAGGGCTTCGGGCACAAGACCTTGTACGAGACCGCCGCCACCGCGATGAGCCGGCGCAAGTGCCAGTGGACCGAGGCGGATCGCGCCATGTGGGACGCGATCTTCGAGATGACCGCGGGCCCGCGGGACGAGGCCGTCAAGAAGGGCCGCAGGGCCATGTTGAAGTAATTTGGAGCCTGAGTTCTGCAAGTAGGCATAATCCTCCATTTTGCAGAACTCATCACTTAGGACACTTGAAACGGGAGGCAAACTAATGGCGACAGTGGAAGAACGAATCAAGAAGGTCACCGCACGAGTCCTGAGACTCGATCCGAAGGAGATCCGCCCGGAGCACAGCTTCACCGAGGACCTGGGCGCCGAGAGCGTGCAGTCCATCGAGCTGGTGGCGATGTTCGAAGAGGAATTCGGCATCGAGATGGATGAAGACGCAGCTCTGTCCGTATCGACCGTCGGCGGGGCCGTCGACTTCATCACGAACGTCTGCAAAGAGCAAGGCGTAGACGTGGAGTAGAATCCGCTATTTGCGATTTGCTATAGAGGGGCTTTGGCAGAGCGATAGCCAAATCGCGAATCGTGAATCGTAAATCATAAATGACAGAGGATCCGAAATGGCTAAGACCAGACGACATCACAACCTACCCGAGGTGACCCGGCCGAACCTGCTGGAGGACATCTTCCCCCACGACCTGCCTCCGCGGATTCGGTTCGACGGACCTACCGTCGAATACATCGACGGCAAGCCCGTTCAGTTCGATTTCGCCTCGGTGAAAGACCGCGACATCGTGATCACCGACACGACGTTCCGTGATGGCCAGCAGTCGTTGCCGCCCTACACGGTCGATCAGATGGTCCACATCTACGACCTGCTCTCGCGTCTGGGCGGGCCGAACGGCGTCATCCGTCAGACCGAGTTCTTCCTGTATACAAAGAACGACCGCCAGACCCTGGACAAATGCCGCGAGCTGGGACACAAGTACCCCGAGTGTACCGGCTGGATTCGCGCGGTCAAAGGCGACTTCCGACTCGTGAAGGAGGCGGGTCTCAAGGAGAGCGGTCTGCTCACGAGTTGTTCCGATTATCACATTTTCCACAAGCTCAAGTTCCGCAGCCACAAGGAGTGCATGGACTCCTACTGCGAGGTGGTGCAGGCCGCCTTCGACGCAGGCGTCCGCCCCCGATGCCACCTGGAGGACGTGACGCGGGCGGACATCGACCGGTTCGTCCTGCCGTTCGTGGACCGGCTCATGGAGATGAGCGAGGGCGTGCCGGAGGAGCTTTCCGTCAAGATCCGTCTGTGCGACACGATGGGCTTCGGCATCAGCTACCCGGGCGCCGAACTGCCGCGGAGCATCCCGAAGCTGATCTACAAGCTCAACAAGGAGATCGGGGTCCCGAGCGACCGGCTCGAATGGCACGGGCACAACGATTTCCACAAGGTCCACGTCAACGGCGCCACCGCCTGGCTCTACGGCTGCGACGCGCTGAATTCGACCCTCTTCGGCTTCGGCGAACGGACGGGCAACCCGCCGCTCGAGGGCGCCGTCATGGAGTACATCGCCCTCAAGGGCAGCCTGTGCGGGATCGACACGCTCGCGATCACGGAACTCGCCAACTACATGCGGTCCATCGGCCTGCCGATTCCGGACAACTATCCGTTCGCGGGCCACGCGTTCAACGTCACCCGCGCGGGCATCCACGCCGGGGGTTTGCGTCAGGACGAGCGGATCTACAACATCTTCGATACCGAGAAGCTGCTCGGCAGGCCGCCCCGCGTCGCAATCACCGACAAAAGCGGCGCCGACGGCGTCGTCCACTGGATCAACGAGTTTTTCGGTCTCAAGGACGAGGACCGCATCAACAAGATCAAGGTACACAAGCTGGCCCGCTGGGTGATCGATCAGTACGAAGTGGACGGTCGTCTGACCGCCATCAGCGACCTGGAGCTGGCCGCCAAGGCAAAGGAGTTCTACCCCGACTACTGGGCTAAGTACAAGGCCAATGCATGATCGATGATGGATGATTGATGACGGATGATTTGATCCCGGGTGCCGTGCCTGCAACCAGCAGACGCGGCACCTTCCGTTATTAACCATAATCCGTATGCTTCCCCAGCAGATCGGAGGGATTCGAATAACGGGGCAAATGCCAAGAAAGGCCAAACTCCATCTTGAAAACCCGCGCGAGACTGTGCTAGACTGAGAACCCTCAATCGCAAGACCAGAACGGAATGCACATAAACGGAGCATACTGATGAATGCCGATTTGAAGAAACTGGAACTATGGTTCGTCACGGGAAGCCAGCACCTCTATGGTCCCGAGACCCTCAAACAGGTGGATGAGGATTCCAAGCAGATCGCTCAGGGTCTGTCCCGCTCCAAGCAGGTTCCGGTCAAGGTCGTCTTCAAGCCGGTCGTGACCACGCCCGAGGCCATCTACGACATCTGCATGAAGGCCAACACCGCGGCCAACTGCATCGGCATGATCGCCTGGATGCACACCTTCTCGCCAGCCAAGATGTGGATCGCCGGCCTCAGTGCGTTGAACAAGCCCTTCGTGCACCTGCACACGCAGTTCAATCGGGACATCCCGTGGGCCGATATCGACATGGACTTCATGAACCTCAACCAGAGCGCCCACGGCGACCGGGAGTTCGGTTTCATCTGCGCCCGGATGCGCCGCAGCCGAAAGATCATCGTCGGGCACTGGCAGGAGGAACGGGTCCAGGAGGAGCTGGGCGTCTGGGCGCGAGCCGCGTGCGCCTGGCACGATGCGCAAGGCGGCAAGGTCGCCCGGTTCGGCGACAACATGCGCCAGGTGGCCGTCACCGAAGGCGACAAGGTGGCCGCCCAGATGCGTCTGGGCTACTCCGTCGACGGCTTCGGCGTCGGCGACCTCGTGGCCCGCGTCAACAGCGTCACCGACCGTCAGGTCGATGGGCTCGTGTCCGAGTATGAGTCCACGTATAAGATCGTGAAGGGCGGTCAGGCCAGCAAGCAGCGCGAGGCCCTTCGCGAGGCCGCCCGGATCGAGCTGGGCATGAGGACATTCCTGGAGGAAGGCGGGTTCAAGGCCTTCACTACGACGTTCGAAGACCTGCACGGGCTCAAGCAATTGCCGGGTCTGGCCGTCCAGCGGCTCATGGCCGACGGCTACGGCTTCGGCGCCGAGGGCGACTGGAAAACCGCCGCCCTGGTCCGCGCGATGAAGGTCATGGCCGCCGGCCTGCCGGGCGGGACCAGCTTCATGGAGGACTACACCTATCACCTGGACCCGGCCGGCCCCAAGGTCCTGGGCGCGCACATGCTCGAGGTCTGCCCCTCCATCGCGGAGGGCTCGCCGTCTCTGGAGGTCCATCCGCTCGGCATCGGCGGCAAGGACGACCCCTGCCGGCTCGTCTTCAACGTGGCCAGCGGTCCCGGCCTGAATGCCACGATCATCGACATGGGCAATCGGTTCCGCATGATCGTCAACGAGGTCGATGTCGTCCCGCCGGACGCGCCGCTGCCCAAGCTGCCGGTGGCCCGCGTCGTGTGGGTCCCGAAGCCCGATCTCAGGACCGGAGCCGCAGCATGGATCCTCGCAGGCGGCGCCCACCACACCGGCTTCAGCATGGCCTTGACCAGCGAGCACATGGAGGACTTCGCCGAGATGGCGGGAATCGAGTGCCTCCTGATCGATGCAGCCGCCACGATCCGCGAGTTGAAGAAGGAGATCCGCGCCAACGAGGTCTACTACATGCTCGCCAAGGGCCTGTAGACCCGCTACCGGAGTCCAGCGAGACAACTGCCCGCAGGGGATGAGAAGATTCGACGACCCGTGACACGACACAGCGCCCCACACATGGGCTTGTCGGAAGGCCGAGCCCTCAGAATGGCGGTGTTGTGTCGGGGAACATAATCTGGGCCGTCTGGTGGAGGTATCGACGCCAATTGGCCCAGTCGTGCCCGCCGGTGCTGAGGACCCAGAAGGTGCGAATGCCGTACTTGTTGAACACCGCCAGGGTCTTCTGGCTGTTGAATAGCGCGATGTCTGTTTCGCCCGCCGCCATGTACAACGGGACACGCAGGAGATCGTTGGTGCTCGGGTCCTCAAAGAGCTTCTGGAAGTTGTCTTCAAAGGTCTTGCGCTGCTCGTCGAAGTACCCCGAGCTGTAGACGTAGAGTTCTCCGAACGTGTCCAGGCGAGACAGGCCGGCGTTCATGACTACGAACCCGCCCATCGACAGTCCCGCCAATGCGCGGTTCTCCCGACCAGGTCTGGCCCGATAGTGGCTCTCGACGTAGGGGAGGATGTCCTCGATGAACTCTCGCGTGCAGGCATCCATCTGACCCGGCGCGGAAGGCTCAGCCGAGGCGATGCCGCGAGTGCTGGGCATCACGACGATCATCGGCTTGGCCTTGCCCGCCGCGATCAGATTGTCGAGGATGAACTGTGCGTTGCCGCCGTCCCGCTGGTTGGTCGAGGTCCACTTGGCATCGTCGTCGCCGCCGCCGTGATTCAGGTAGAGTACCGGATACCTTGCGCCCGTGTTCGTCTCGTAGTCCGGAGGCAGGTAGATGTGCATCCGCTTCTCGGCGCCCGCGAAGTTCTTGTAGGTGGCCTGTTCGACCTTGCCGTGCGGGACATCGGTCTTGGCGTAGAAACCCGTTTCCGTGTAGGTCGGCAGCGCCGGGAGAATCGGCAGTGGACACGGTCCCGGCCTGGGCATGCGCATCCTGCCCGCGCCGGGCGCTCGGACGCTCGGTCCCTGAGCCGGTCCCGAAGGCGGGACCGGCTGCTGGGAAGAGCTCGTCTGCCCGGCTGTCGGCGCAGCCGGCCTGTCATTCTTGTCCTTGAACAGCAACTGGGCGAAGAGGTACAGGTCGTTCTTCCAAACGGGCCAGGTGTGCCCGCCGGCATCGACGTGCCAGATGTGCCGAACGCCCATCTTGGCCAATGCCTCGTGGAAGGGCTTGCTGACGCTCATCAGGCCGTCCACGTCGCCGCAGGAAACCCATAGCAGACGGAGCTTGGCATTGGCGGCCGAGGGGTCGGAAATCAGCGAGTCCGCGGGCTGCGTGTTCGGCGCCGAGGAGAACCCGCCAACCCAGGCGAAGGTGTCGAGATTCCGCAGACCGAAGGTCAGGGATTGGCCGCCCCCCATCGAGAGGCCCGCCAATGCACGGTGCTCTCGGTCCGCTTGGACCGAGAAGTGCGACTCGATGTACGGGATCACGTCCGCCAGCAGGTCCTTCTCGAAGGCCGCGTAGGTCTCGAAGGGGTTGCCGTCGAACGGGTTGGCGGGCGAGGGCTCCGCGGAGGCACGACCATGGGGCATCACGACCATCATCGGGACGGCCTTGTTGTCCGCGTAGAGATTGTCCAGGATGACGTCCGCCTTGCCCACGCGGGTCCAGCCCAGTTCGGTGTCACCCAGGCCGTGGAGCAGATAGAGAACGGGGTACTTCTTATCCTTGGAGTAGCCTGGCGGCGTGTAGACCATCATCTTGCGCTTGATGCCGACGGTCTTGGAGTCGTATTCCGCGACTTCCACCTTGCCACGCTCGATCCCATCCCGGCGGGCGTCGAACCCGGACGGCGCGGCCGGAAACGCAGGCTTGTCGTCGGGCCCGAGCGGCACAGGCGGCCCAAAGTCCGGCCCCCCTCTTCGCTGTGGCCGAGCGGTCCTTGTCTCGCCCGACGACACGGCGGCCGTCGTCCCGCGTTTGGCGACGAATTCTTCCGTCGCGAACTCGCCCACCTTGCGGGTAAACTTGATCTCGTCGCCGGCGACCGTGCCCGCATAGGCGATGCGGATCTCCGTACTCTGGAAGTCGAGAGTTTCGACGAAGGAGATCTTGTCGCCGTCGAGCTTGACCTCCTTCAACTCGGTTTCGCGAGTCTGGCCGGCAACGTCCGCGATGGCTTTCCCAGTCACCGCGGCGCCGTCCTGCTTGAAGGCAAACGTATACTTCTGAACGCCGATCTGCGTATCGAACTCGGCGTTCCAGATGCCCGCGACCTCGGCGGCCTGGACACTGCCGACGGCGATCAGGCAGAGAACGATCATCGACAGGGACATCACCCTGGTATTCACTTCGGTTGTCATAACAGTTCCTCTCATGCAGGCGCCAGCCCGTTCGTAGTGACGCCGTAAGGCGTTATCATTTCGGATGCCTGAAGATATGCCCTCACGGGCACACTACAAACAGGCTGAGCCTGCCACTTGTCTCAGAAAAAGGGCGAATCGGGCCTGCTTTGAGGGGGGAGAAGTCTCTTGGTTCGATTCTTCCCCCCTCAAACCGTAGGCGAGCGTCGAGCGCTTTGTCATTTCCATTCGCTACTGGAACAGTTGCGGCGTGAACTCGTTCAGGTAGTTCCGCCAGTTGGTCCACGTGTGGGCGCCGGGCGTCTCCTTGAAGACCACGTTGAACCCGTGCTTCTTGAGCATGTCCACGGTGCCACGGGAGGTCTGGATGAGGAAATCGTCGACGCCGGTGGCGAACCACACGAGCTTGAGGTCCTTCTTCAGATCTGCGTTGTCGAGGGTCGCCTGGTTCTGCTCTTCCCAGCTTGGTCCCTGAGGAGCGCCGCCGGGGCCGCCGCCGATTCCGAAGACGCCGGAACTGAACACGCCCAGATAGGCGAACTTGTCCAGGTTGGGGATGCCGATGCTCAGGGTGTGCATGCCGCCCATGGACAGGCCCGCGATCGCGCGATGCTGGCGGTCGGCGTACACGCGGTAGTTCTTCTCGATGTACGGCATGATATCGCCGTTGAAGTCCTTGACGAATTCGTCCATGGGCAGCCCGCCACGGCCGAAGGTGAAGGGCCCGGTGTGCCCGGCGGGCATGACGACCACCATGGGCTTGGCCTTGCCTGCCGCGATCAGGTTGTCCAGAATGAACCCGGCCCGACCCACCGACGTCCACGAGTCGTCGCAATCGAACGCGCCGTGCAGCAGATAGAAGACCGGGTACTTGCCCTGCCCCAGGTCATACCCCGGCGGCGTGTACACGTGCATTCGACGAAACCGTTCGAGCGACTTGGAGTAGTACGTGACCTCCGCGACCGCGCCGTGCGGCACGTCCTTGGTATCCATGAAGTCCGAACCCGGGACGTAGACGAGACTCCACGTGTTGGCGTTCGATTCGCTCGTGGAGGGGTTGCGGGGATCAACGACTGAAACGCCATCCACGTTGAAGTTATACCGATAGGCCCCCGCATCGAGCGGGCCGAGCGTCACTTCCCAGACGCCGTCGGCGTTCTTGGCCATGTCGGCGCCCTGGCCGACGTCGGGGATGTCGCCGGCGCTGAGTTTCACGGCGTCGGCCTGGGGCGCCAGGATTCGGAAAGCCACCTTCCGGTCGGCGGCCACTTCCGGCGAGACGACTCGCGGACCCTGTAGACCGCGGAATCGCGGGGTTTCGGCCGCGGGTCGCTCGGCCGCTATCGAGGGCAGTGCCCAGGCCGCCAGCATCGCGACGGCCACGATGGAACGGATCGCTCTTGTTGTGTGCATTGCTTTTCTCCTTGTGTCGGCTAACCCCACGGCTACGTCCGCCGCGGTTCGCGCCGACAGGTTCTGTATCGTGTCTGTTGTGACTCAAGCCCTTACTTCGCGCCGGAATCGGCGAACAGGAACTGGGCGGTCTCGTGGAGGTATCGGCGCCAGTTGATCCAGGTGTGACCGCCGCCGCTAGTCCGCAGATCGTTCTTGATCCCGTGCTTGGTCAATACCTCCGCGAGGGACTTGGACCCATTGAGGGCGAAGTCCTTGTCCCCGACTCGGATCGAGAACCGCTTGATCCACTCGTTGATCCTGGGGTTATCCAGGAACGCAGCGTTCTGGCTCTCCCACTCCTCGGCGTTCTGGCCGATGCCGGCGCTCCAGACGCCCACGTAGGCGAATTGACCGGGCCTGGCGGTCGCCACGAGGAGCGTCTGGCCGCCGCCCATGGACAGACCCGCAATCGCCCGATGCTCGCGGTCGGCAAGCACGCGGAAGCTCTTCTCTACGCACGGAATGACCTCGTCCATCAGTTCGCCGACGAAACGGGTCCTTGCCGCAGCCATCGCGGCGGCCGCCTCGGGCGATGGCTGCGTCCCCGGCGTGAATGCAGGCAGGTTCGACGGACGCGGGAGACTACCGTTGGGCATGACCACGATCATCGGCTTGGCCTTGCCCGCCGCGATCAGGTTGTCCAGGATGAAGCCGGCCCGCCCGATCGTGCTCCAGCCGGAATCCTCGTCCCCGCCGCCATGAAGCAGGTAGAACACCGGGTATCGCTCGCTGCCCGCGTCATAGCCCGGCGGCGTGTATACGTGCATCCGGCGCTGGGCGTCCAGCGTCTTGGAGAAGTACCACACCTGGCGGATCTGGCCGTGCGGGACGGCCTGGTTGTCCTCGAAAGCAGCCTCCTCGCCGGGGACGAAGAACATGCTGTCCACGCTGTTGACGCCCTGCTTGACCAGGGGGTTCCGCGGATCGATGATCCTCACGCCGTCCACAGTGAACCAGTAGCAGTACAGATCAGGCACGAGCGGCCCGACCGTCGCCGACCAGACGCCCTGCTCATCCTTGGTCATCTTCAGGTCGGGCCCTTCCACCCAGTCGCCTCGCAGGGTGACCTCCGACGCCCTCACGGCCAGGATGCGGAAGACGACCCGGTGGTCGGACTGGACCTCCGGCGAAACGATCACCTGCGGACGCTGGGACATCTGCGGCATCGCGGGCGCCTGCGCCGCTGCTTTCGGCACCCATGCCCGGGCCGAACACAAGAGCAAGACCGCCACGGCCAGTCGAACTGACGACACGCACTTCATGGAAATCCTCCTTTCAGTCATTCATATCGAAGAAGGGATTTCTCCCTCCCCAAGCAGGCTCGATCTGCCTTCTTTCCGTCGCCTTCATATCTCACACTCGCGAACGATTTGTGCCAGGAACTCGACCATTCTGCGGGCGTTCCGCGGTCCCACTGCAGCCGTCAGCCGCTCGCGCACCGCTTCGCTCTGAGACCAGAGCTTCTCGTAGGTCCGCCTTCCCTTGCGCGTCAGTGTGACACGGCGAGCACGTCCGTCGGTCGGATGCCGCTCGCGGGTCACCAGACCACGTTCTTCCAGGCGGACGAGCATCGCACGGATCGTGTTGGCGTCGGAGGAGGCCCGGCGAACCAGTTCCTGCTGGGTGATCCCGTCCTGCTCAACCAACAGGAACAGCAGAACGAATTGATTGGCGGTGGTCCCCCGCTCACCGAAACTCGCCTCGGTCCGGCGGTGCATCGCCCAGTACGCGGTCCGCAAAGCCATCGCAATGTCGTGCCCGGACACCATGAAACGCCTCGTGTCAACTGTACGTGTACGTATCAGATTTGATACGTCACTCTACAGCGGGCTCGCACGGCAGTCAACAGGAAATCCAGTCTTCCCAGACCACAAATGGTCCAGAGGCATGCTCGCGGGAGACTGCCCGAATTGACCCAGGCGAGGCGATTATTGGCTGGTGCCATGCCCGGCATCAGATGTATCATGGCGCCGAACAACGGCGCAGATCAGTCAAGATGGAACGAAGAATCAAGGAGATGCCTATGTCCACCAGTTCGGCAAGATCGACTCCATCGTTGTATGTCCTTGTCCTGTGGGCATTGTCCGGCGGCCCGTTGGCGTGCGGAGCGGAGCCGGCCACGCCATCGACCGCCCCCCTGAAGCTCACGGCAGAACAGGACCATCGGATAATGATGGACCGCCTGGGCATCACGTCGCTTCGCCCTGGCGCCAACGGCATGAATCCGCAGGCGCCGAACTACGCCAATTACGATGAATCCAAGGCCAACCCCTGGCCGAACCTGCCCGACCCGCTGGTCCTCAAGAACGGACAGAAGGTCACGACCGCCGAGATGTGGTGGAGCCGGCGGCGCCCCGAGATCGTCGAGGACTTCGACCGCGAAGTCTATGGCCGCGTGCCCAAGGACGCGCCCAAGGTGACGTGGGAAGTCACTGCGACGACCGCCGAGACGGATGCGAACATCCCGGTCGTCACCAAACGACTCGTGGGCCATGTGGACAACTCGTCCTATCCGCCGATCAGCGTGGACATCCAACTGACGTTGACCACGCCGGCCGACGCGACCGGGCCGGTGCCGGTGATGATAGAGTTCGGGTTCATCTTCCCGCCGGGCGGTCCCGGCGGCAGACGAGGGGGCAGACCCCCTGCCATGAATTGGCCCGGCGCTCCCGCCGGACCCACGTGGCAACAGCAGGTCCTCGCCAAGGGCTGGGGTTACGCGATCCTCAGTCCCAATAGCATCCAGGCCGACAACGGCGCGGGTCTGACGACAGGGGTCATCGGCCTGGTGAACAAGGGCCAGTGCCGCCAGCCGGAGGATTGGGGCGCGCTGCGGGCCTGGGCCTGGGGCGCAAGCCGGGCATTGGACTACTTCGAGACGGACAACGCGGTGGATGCCAGGCAGGTCGGAATCGAAGGCCTTTCCCGCTATGGCAAAGCCGCCCTCGTCGCGATGGCCTACGACCAGCGTTTCGCCATCGGCTTCATCGGCTCCTCCGGCGAAGGCGGCGCCAAGCTTCACCGTCGCAACTGGGGCGAACTGGTCGAGAACCTCACGGGAAGCGGCGAATACCACTGGATGGCCGGCAACTTCCTCAAGTACGGCGGACCGCTCAACGCGGGCGACCTGCCCGTGGACTCGCACGAGCTGATCGCGCTTTGTGCGCCGCGACCCACGTTCATCAGTTACGGTGCGTCGTCGGGACCGGGCGCAGAAGGCGGATGGGTAGACCAGAGGGGCAGTTTCATGGCCGCGGTGGCGGCGGGACCGGTGTACCGCCTCCTGGGAAAGCGGGACCTCGGGACCACTGAATTCCCGCCCAGGGAGACCGGATTGATGGACGGTGAACTCGCTTTCCGGGAGCACAACGGCGGCCACACCACCGGGCCCAACTGGCCGACGTTCCTGACGTGGGCCGACCGCTACATCAAGGGCCCGCCTCTCGCTGCGTCCCAAGGGGCGACCACCCCTTAGGATGCGATTCTGACCTTGACCGAGAATGAGCCCGGTACAGGTTCGTCGGACACCACGTAAAGGTATCCGCCGCCGCAGCCGGAGTACATCGCGCCAGCATATCTGGACTGATAGTGCCTCAGCAAGGCCGGCAGATCGATCTGGATCGTACGATGGCAGACCGTGCCGGGCAGGATCGCTTCCCAGCATCGCATGCACTCGTTCATCGATTCGCCCAGGCCCGCGACGTCCCTGGCGACGATGGCGTCAAAACAGTCTTGACCAGTCCGCCCGAGCCGGGCAATCCAGGCGGGGTCCAGGTTCCTGGTCTCCAGCGGGTTGTAGCCCTCCGGCCGCTGGTTGATCGGGAGAATGTGGATGACCTTCTGGAGCCAGCAGGCGACCTGGGGATCGTTGCTCGACTCGATGCGACGCGGAAAGACCCCGCCGCGATAGGTGAAGTCGTAGTCGAGCCGGCTGACGCCAGGGTAGACCAGGCCGATCATGTCCTGCGAGCCCGACGGCTCCGCCTTGCCCCGGTTCTCCTCATCGTAGAGCTGCTGAACCAGTTGCTCCCGGTTTCCGTCGGGTAGGCGATCGCTCCACAGCCTCCTCGCGATATTCCGGGTGCCGATGCAAATGCCAGCTCGCTCCATGAACCAGGACTCGGGCTCGACGCACACAACGACCATCGAGCCCGGCGGCGACGGATTGTGTTTCGAGACGAACGGCTGATCGATCCACCCCCCGGCTAAGGCGAGCCGGTACGGCAGGCAGCCGAGGAGATTCGTGATGTCCGCTTGCTGATTGTTGATTTGGGATTCGCGACGACTCATCATCCGGCCTCAGGCATCTTCTTCAATCACAAATCACACATCAACAATCACACTTCAACTCACCGTACGTTTGCCGCTCTTGCGGTCCTTGTACTGCTTCTCGATCCAGGCGTAGGTTCTTGCCAGGCCGTCCGCCAGCGGCGTGCTCGGCTCCCAGCCCAGGACCTGCTGGATGAACGTGTTGTCGCTGTTGCGCCCGCCGACCCCCTTGGGGGCGTCGAGGTCGTACTTGCGAGTCAGCTCGATGCCGCCGATCTTCTCCGCCAGCGTGACGAGTTCGTTGATCGAGACGAGGAAGTTCGACCCGAGGTTGATCGGCGTGGCGATGAGCTTGTCGCAGTGCATGATCATGTCGATGCCTTCGACGCAGTCGTCGATATACATGAAACTGCGGGTCTGGTGGCCGTCGCCCCAGATGGTGATGTCCCTGGCGCCGGTGTCCTTGGCCTCGATCACCTTGCGGCAGATCGCGGCGGGCGCCTTCTCGCGGCCGCCGTCCCAGGTGCCCCAGGGACCGTAGACGTTGTGGAAACGGGCGATGTGCGTCTCGAAGCCCCGCTCGGCCCAGTACTCCTGGCAGAACATCTCGCTCATCAGCTTCTCCCAGCCGTAGCCGCGTTCCGCCATCGCGGGATAGGCGTCCGATTCCTTCAGCGCCTCGGCATCGGGCCTCTTCTGCAGCTCGACGTTGTAGGCACAGGCGGAGGACGAGAAGAAGTACCGTTGGGCGCCCGCTCGCCAGGCCGATTCAATCATGTGCGTATTGATCAGGATGCTGCGGAGGCACTCGATGCGGAACCGCTCGATGAAGCCCATGCCGCCCATGTCGGCCGCGAGGTTGTAGACCTCGACCGCCCCTTCGCAGGCTCGTCGGCAGTTCTTCTCGTTGCTCAAATCCATGCACAGACACTCCACGCCGGGCACCCGCTGATACCACTCGGGCAGCGGTTTCTTGTCGATCGCTCGAATTCGCGTGAAGCCCTCGTCGTGGAACCGTCGGGCCAGCGCGCCGGCGATGAATCCGCCCGCCCCGCCGATGACAATCAAATCGTCCTTCTGGAGCACCGAAGCCGCCTTGGGGTTCTTCTTCGCAGCCATGTTCGTCCTTTCTGCAAATTGCAGCCAACCTGCACGTTATTGACTCTATCAACTGTCTTCCATGAAGTATAATAGTCTCAAACAGCCTGAAAATGGCGAATATTGTCAAATGCATGATGATTCTTGACATCGAGGCAACCATGCGAAGCACAGCGGCACCCCCAGGCAACCCGCCTGCGTTCTTCTCGACTGAGGTGCTGGAGGCCCGCCGGTTCTACGTGGACACCTCGGGCCGGACGCACCAGCCGTTGACCGTCGTCTGCGGCGGCTGCGAGCACTGTCGCCCGGGCTATCGAATCGACCGCTCGGACTTCCCCTTCCATTCCATCGAGTTCGTCGCTCGGGGCAAGGGAACCCTGCATCTCGCGGGCCAAGACCACGTCCTCTCGCCGGGCAAGGTCTTCTCTTACGGTCCAGGCATCCCGCACACGATCACAACGGACGCGGAGGCCCCCCTCGTGAAGTATTTCGTGGACTTCAACGGTCCTGGCGCACAGAAGATGCTGGATCGATACGGGCTCTCGCCCGGCACGGCGACGCGGGTCGCCTCGCCGGAGGCGATCCTGCGCATCCTGGACGATCTCATCGGCAACGGCGAAACCGACAGTCGGTACAGCCCTCTGCTGTGCGCGACAATCCTCCAGCAGTTGATCCTGAAGATCGCCGAGACCGCCGTGACAGAGGAGGCCCACACCATGGCCGCATTCGCCACCTATCAGACGTGCCGGGATTTCATCCGCAAGAACTGCCTGGCCCTGCGCGGGCTCGATCAGGTCGCCGACCAGTGCCACATCGACGCAGCGTACCTTTGCCGGCTGTTTCGCCGATTCGACGATCAGAGTCCTTATCAGTACCTGATGCGCCTGAAGATGACCGCCGCGGCCCAGCGATTCCAGAGCCCGAATACTCGCGTCAAGGAAGTTGCCTACGAGTTCGGGTTCCGCGATGCCTTCCATTTCTCCCGCGCCTTCAAGAGGATCTTCGGCATATCCCCCGACGCCTTCCGCAAGCTCCGTTGACCGGTCATTTCGCCGCACGGAGCTTCGCGCCGGCCCGCTCGATCTCGCTCCAGACGCGAAGGAAGTTCTCCCCGGCGATCTTGCGGATGTCCGCTTCGCTGTAGCCCATCTTCAGGAGTTCCGCGATCAGGTTCGGATAGCAGGAGACGTCCTCCAGCCCGACCGGGACCTCCGTGACCCCGTCGAAATCGGACCCCAGGCCGACGTGATCGATGCCCACGAGCCTTGCGATGTGGTCGATATGTGCGGCCACCTCGGAGACCTGCGCCTTGGAGAAGGTCGCCTGCTCCCATCGCTGTCGAGTGTAACGCTTTCTCTCCTCGCCTTGCAGGCGGTGGTCTCGAATGTGCCGCCGGACCTCCTCGTGGACCTGCATGAACTCCCGAGTGACCGTCGCGTTGACGAACATGGCCCCGAAATTGACTTGAACGACGCCACCTTTGGCCGCGAGCAGGCGGATCATGTCGTCGCTCAGGTTCCGCTCCCAACCGGGCGTGAAGTGCCGACACGACGAGTGGGTGGCGACGACCGGGGTCTTCGAGACTTCCAGGATCTGATGGAACGCCTCGTCGGACACGTGCGAGACGTCGACGATCATGCCGACGCGATTCATCTCGGCGACCAACGCCTTGCCGAAGGGACTGAGCCCATGCCATCGGTGCGTATCGTCGAACGAGGAATCGCAGATATGGTTGTCCGCGGAGTGTACCAGCGTGATGTATCGAATCCCACGGTCGTAGAAATGCCGAACATGGGCCAGATTCCCCTCGACGGCCGAACCGTTCTCGATCCCCAGACAGATCGCGACCCGATTGCCTCCGAACTGGGCGCGGACCTCGTCGGGCGAACAGGCCAGGACGAACTGCCCGGGCCACTTGCGTCCGAACCCCTCGATCATATCGATGGTCCGATCCGCGTAGGCCTTGGCGCCGCCTTTCTCCTCGTATTCCGGGGCGACGTAGGCAGCCATGAAGAGGGCGTCGAGTCCGCCCTTCCGGGCGCGGACGTAGTCGAAGTGCCCGCCCTCGATCCGGCCGGAGATGTCCTGCATCCGCCTCTCGAGCTCGAAAGGCGTGTCGAGATGCGTATCGATCAGCAGGATGCTGTGGGCCAGGTCGTCCGCCCGCTTGCGAAGATCCACATCCGTTTGGCTCCCGTCGATCAGTGCGGACATCGCCTCCAGGGTGGACATGTATACCCCTTTCGAGTAGTTCTCGAGCAGCCGTAGCGCGGCAGTCTTGTGGTCTGTATAAAGCCGATATGCGGCCTCTTCGATGGAGCCCTGCATTTCATGGGCCTCTCGTTCGATCCGCTGCTGTTTCGCCCGCAGCCACGTCATCGCGGCAGAATCCTCGCGATCCATCTTGTCCCGGAAGTTGGAGAACGTCCAGAATGCCTGCTGTGGATCGGCAACGAACTTCGCCTGAACCTTGGCGTCATACTCGCGGGATCCGGGACGCTCCGACTCGAGTCGGTAGCCAAGGGGGAAGTCCGCAATGCCGAAATGGAACGGGATGTAGAATGACGTTCGCGGCGACGCCAGGCAAACCCAGTACACGACGCCGATCTCCGTCGGAACGCCCGTGCGAAGCTGGGCGACGAAACTGGTTTGTGTCGCGCCGCTGCACAGCGAGCAGATGAACGGCGAATCCGCAGGGACCGGCGAGGATTCCATCTCCTTGTCGTGTCGCAGAATCTGCATAACATCCGCGGCACTGAGCTTGCTCCTGGGCACGACCGAGAACGGCAGGTCGGGTCCCGGCGTCAAGGGCTCGGACGCGACATAGCACAAGCCGCTCCACTGCCGACCCGTGTTGTTCGGATGGGAGGCGGCTTGCGGATTCGCATAGATCGCGGCAAAATCGAATGTGCCGACCGTCGGATCGTACCAGCCCCGCGATTTCGCGTACTCCAGGATGTCTTTCGAGGCCAGGACGTTCTCGCCATCCTCCAGGACCACCTTGCGGACCGTGTACGTGTTGGCGACCATGGCGACCTCATCATCGGGCACCCGTCGGGCGAGCCAATGTTTGCCGTTTACGGCGCACAGGAGCCAGCCCTCCCTGGGATCGGCGATGACGTAGGTCCGCCCGGAGTCGACATAGCCGAACCGCTCCACGAGTGCGCCGGCCAGGAGAACGCCCTCCCGCGCCGTCCTGGCCCGCTCGGCCACCAGGCGTCGCAGGTCCCATCCGATTCCGCCGGCGGTCCGTTTCGGGCGGTCCTCGCGGGACGGGCAGTTGTCCGAACAGACGGTCACGCCCCACTCGTTGATATAGCTGTCGGAGAACAACATGCCGGGCATCTCCGACCAGAGGTAGGACCAGGTCTCCGGGACCTGCTCAAGAATCCCGCCGTCGCGGAGCGTCACCGTCGCGCCGGGCGGATACGTCCGTCGGGGGACTTTGTGATGATTGACGATCTGCGGGGCCCCGTCATCCTCGTTGTGGCCCACCAGGACGCAGCCGTCGGAGGAGGCGTCCTTGCCGACCACAATCGAGAAGCAGGCGTCGCACGGGACGGCCCTGGCCAGGAACACGAGCATGAGAGTCAATGCCAGAACCCGCCGACCTTTTTCGACCGAACAAGATGTCACGACAGACGTATCCAATAGAAAGTTCATAACACATCCTCATAACGGCTCCGGCGCCCTTGCGTGAAGGGCGCGTGGAGCCGTCTTTTGCGACGGCGGGTTCTATCCATTCCTCATCGGTTTCGTATCGAGCTGCCCCTCCGTGGAGGCAACCACTACGGCACACGCGGCGTCTCCGGTAGTATTCACGACAGTCCGGCACATATCCAGGAAACGATCCACGCCCATGATGATCCCGATCCCCTGCAACGGCACGCCCACGCTGCCCAGCACGATGGCCAGCATGATGACGCCGGCCCCGGGGATGCCGGCGGTGCCGATGGACGCAAGGACAGCGGTCAGCACGATGGTCAGTTGTTGCGTGAAGCTCAGGTCGATTCCATAGATCTGTGCCAGGAACGCCGACGCGACGCCCTGGTACAGCGCCGTTCCATCCATGTTGATGGTCGCCCCCAGCGGCAGCGTGAAGCTGCAAATGTGTTGCGGCACGCCGAGATTCTTCGTCACGCACTCCATCGTCACCGGCAGCGTCGCGTTGCTGGATGAAGAACAAAACGCCATCAACTGCGCGGGACGAAGACCGCGGAAGAAGCGCCGTACGCCCACCTTCGCGAACGCCGTGAGCGCCAGGGGGTAGACAACCAACAAGTGGATCGACAGCCCGAGCAGGACCACCACGCTGTACTTGAGGAGCATCAGGAGGATGTCAACGCCGAAATCGGCCACGACCGACGCGATCAGGGCAAAGACGCCATAGGGCGCCGTCCGCATGATGACGTGCACCATCCGCACGATGATCTCGTCGATGCCCTTGAAGAAGTCGATGACCGGCTGCCCGCGCTCCGCGGGAATCAGCGTCAGGCAAATACCCGTGAGCAGCGCGAAGAAGATGATCTGGAGCATCTGGCCGTCCGCGAGGGCCTTGATGGGATTCGTCGGGATGACATTCAACAGAAGATCTCGGAAGGAAGGCTTCTCTGAGGAGGGTCCCGCTGTTGAGTCGGCCTGCTTCTCCTCGCCATGGATGAGTTCCTGTCTGCTCTGCTCAGGCAGACGAGAGCCGGGGCGCACGATGCCGGTCAGCAGCAGGCCGACACTGACGGCGACTGCCGTTGTACACATATAGAAGGCAAACGTCTTGATCCCGATTCGACCGAGCACACGGATGTCTTTGAGACTCGCGGTGCCCACCACGAGGGACGCGAACACCAGAGGCACGACGACCATGCTGATCAGCCGGACGAAGGCTGTCCCCACGGGCTTGACATAGACGCCCACGAACCCGGCGAACCCGAGCCCATTGGCGAGCAGGCCGAAGAGGGCCCCTCCCGCCAAGGCGATCAGGACCTGCGTGTACAACTGCAATTTCGGTAGGCGCATAGGGTCTCCGAGCCGGGGATTCACGAGCCGGCCAGATCATACCGGGGACCGCGCCCGGCGTCAAAGAGGTTTGTTCACCGACCCCGCTTCGAAGTGGAACAGGCGCGAACCAGAGCGCCATAGATGGCGTCCCGGTGGGCCCGGTCGGTCATGGCTTCCGGATGCCACTGCACGAAGAGCCCGAACCCGCCGTCGGTCCGTTCCAGGGCCTCCGCGACTCCGTCCTCGCTCCGCGCGATCACCTTCAGGTCTGTGCCCAGGTCGTCCACCGCCTGGTGGTGACTGGAGAACACCATCGCTTCCTGGACGCCGAGAATGTCGGCCAGGAGGCTGGGCGACACAATCTCGACACGATGGCACTTGCGGTGATTCACCGTCTTGCCGATCTCGGACGGGATGTCCTGGACCATCGTCCCGCCTTGGACCACGTTGGTGAACTGCATGCCCAGACACACGCCGAGTATGGGCTTGCCGCTCGCGAGCCACCGGGCGATGAGCTTTCGTTCGAATTCGTACCGCTGGGGCGTCAGAGGCTTGACCGTCTCATGGGCCTCCTCGCCATACACCCGCGGCGGGATGTCGTCCCCGCCGATGACGACAAGGCCGTCGAGTCTCTCCAGGTATGCTCGCAGGACCTGCTCATCGTCGATGGTCGGCAGGATGATGGGCACGCCGCCATTTTCCGCGACAGCCCTCGCGTAGGCGAATGGCGAGCTGGTCTGCGCGGACTTGTCTTGGGTCGCCGGTTCATAGTCGCTCGTGATCCCGATCAGCGGCCCCGACGAGACCTGGGCACGCTGACAACCGCCGGCCAGCCACAGGAAACCCATGCAAACAAACAACGCCGGCCGCCTGGTCGTATGCGCTTCGTGGCCCATGGGGTCCCCCATATACAACAGAGACGATATTCATATTCGTCCCCCGAGCGCTTCACTTCGCTCCAGATGACCGTTATGATCTGAAGATGACGCCGGGAGCTCGTTGGTCACAACCTGGAGCTCTTATGGTAATTGGTCGATGTTGAATCGTCAATTCCAAAGGTTGGAGACCCTATGGGAACGATCGTGCAGCGGTACTTCAAGACCCCACTGGTCGTGCGGATCTTCATCGGCTTCGCCACAGGCTCCTTGGTCGGAATCGTGTTCTGGTATCTGTCCCGAGCAACGGGAGGAGCCGCCGAACCCGGTGCGACGCCTGCGGAGAAGGTCATCCCCTTCATCATGCCTTTCGGCGAGGTGTTCGTGCACATGCTCAAGATGATCGTCGTGCCGATCATCTTTTTTTCGCTGGTTGCCGGCGCGTCGAGCCTGCCGATCAAGCGATTCGGGCACATCGGCATCCGCGTCATTGCATGGTATCTCGCGACGTCGCTGTTCGCCGCCGTGCTGGGCACGGGACTGGCGATGGTCATCAACCCAGGCGCCGGCGCTGACCTGGGGGCCTGGGAGAAGCTGAAGGACCTCAAGGCGGCCGAGGCGGCGGAGGTTGCCGGCGGGGTCCCCACGCAGGGCACGCTCTCCCAGATCCTGCTGAACCTGTTCCGCAATCCGTTCGAGGCCCTGGCCGACGGCCATTTCCTGCCCATCATCGTCTTTGCCATCCTGTTCGGCCTGGCCATGCGGGTCCTCATGGAGACCGGGGACCCGGAGCGCACCCGGCGGCTTCAACTGCTGAGCGACCTGATCCAGGCGGCGCTCGATGCCACCTTCAAGCTGGTGGACTGGATTCTGGAGTACTCGCCGATCGGGGTGTTCGCCCTGACCATCGTGAACTTCGGCCTCTACGGCCCCGCCATCGTCGGGCCCTACGTCAGTGTCACACTGGGCGTGATTGTCGGCATTCTGGCGATGATCTTCGTTGTGTACCCCGTCCTGATGTGGGCGGTGACACGCCGCAATCCGATCCAGGTGTTCCGTCGGATCCGCGAGCCCATGATCATGGCGTTCATCACGCGCAGCAGCGCCGCAACCTTGCCGGTCTCGATCAAGACCGCCCAGGACGAACTCAAGGTCCACAGGGAACTGGCGAGCTTCTCGCTGCCCCTGGGCGCGACGATCAACATGGACGGCGTCTGCGTCCACCTGCCCATGTTTGCCATCCTGGCGGCCAACATGTTCGGGATCCATCTGACGCTCGGCTCCCTCGTCGTGATGGTCATCACGACCGTCCTGGCCTCCATCGGCGCCGGCGGCGTCCCCGGCGGCAGCCTCATGCTCCTGTTCATCATCCTGGAGAACCTGGGCCTGCCCGCCGATCAGGTCGCGGTGATCGTCGCGCTGGCGCTGGGCATCAACCCGATCCTCGACATGTTCGAGACGATGAACAACGTCACCGGCGATCTGGTCTGCACCTACACCGTCGCGTCCAACCAAGGCTTGGTCGATACACAAGGCGCATGAGGCGCCGCAAGATGCTATGGCCAATTACGTCGTGACCCATTTCGACGACATCGAGGCGGTGAAGTGCCCGTGCGGCTTCGCGAAACGGGCGTTCGCCCTTCCGGAGAATTCGACCGCCACGGTGCACGTCGTCGACATCCGGCGGGACTCGAAGGTCCACTACCACAAGGAGCACACCGAAATCTACCTGGTCCTCGAAGGGGAAGGCTATCTGGAACTCGACGGCGACCGCGTCCCCGTTCGCCCGTTCAGCACGGCCCTCATCAAGCCCCTCTGCCGTCACCGCGCGGTGGGCAACCTGCGAATCGTCAACATCTGCATCCCGCCGTTCGACCCAGCCGACGAGTGGTTCGATGAGTCCTCACCCGGTGCCGCTCATCTGTGAAAACATGCCTTTTTCTCACATTTTGGGGTTGACAATAGGCAGTCCTTACGGGTAGCCTGAGACGGTGAGCACGGGAGTGCATAGGAGGTGCCTGCCTGATGGATATACGCACGCAATTTGTGTGTGATGTCGGTGGCCCGCCGTCGTAAGGCGTGCGAGCCATGGAAATACTGTCGTGGCCACAGGAAGCGGCGACGCCAGTGAGGCGAACCTTGATGAAAGGGCAGATCATGAAGCGAACCATGGTAGCACTCTGTCTGACGCTCCTGTGGAGCACAAGAGCCCCCGCCGCGTCCCTGTTCGAGCAGCCCGTCGACACCACGCTGCCGGGCCTCTACAGCAATGCCGGCCGCGTGGAAGTGGCTGACGATTTCACACTGGCCGGCAACAGCGTCCTTACCGCAGCGACTTGGTATGGGATCTATGGCGTTGATCTGGACCCCACGGTGACCACCATCGATTTCAGTGTGGCGCTCTTCGACAATGCCGGCAATGTCCCGGGAACGGAGTTGTGGCGTCAGACCCTCTCGGCCACGGTCACAGACAGCGGCATGACGGTCACCGACCCGGCCTCCTCCTTCTTCGGGCGAACGATCTACGCCTTCGACAGCAGCCTCATTGCGACCCCCATCGCCGGCGGCGTACCGATGTGGATCTCCATCATGGAAGCTGACGGCGACACCCCGGCCATTGGCGGCACACAGTGGCTGTGGAGCTACAACGCACTCACAGCCGCCGTGAAGCACGCGCAGCGAAGCTTCGACGATACTGGCGCTCCTGAAGATTGGAACCGTTGGAATGGCACCGTGGCCTTCACACTCTACGGCGATGTGGAAGCCCCGGTGATCCCGGCCCCCGGCGCCGTCCTGCTCGGCATGTTCGGCACCGGCTTGGTCGGCTGGCTGCGACGACGCACCATGCTGTAATCGGCTTTCAGAAAGCGTGTTCCAGGGCTGTGAACCTCTTGGGCTCACGGCCCTTTTTCATTGGCCACCTTCAGGGAAGATGGTACAATGCAGAGTATGATTCGCAGGATCGTGGATGTTCGTCCCATCGAGGGTAGCTCCGAGATTAGACAGAACCTGGAGTATTGGCTGAGCCGACCGCCCCAGGAGCGTTTGGCTGCGGTCGATGAACTCAGACGCCAGTGCTATGGAGATTCCCAACGACTTCAAAGAACTGCTCGAGTTGTTCAACAATCACAAAGTTGAATACCTCATCGTCGGTGGATACGCCTTGGCCTTCCATGGCGCCCCGCGTGTTACGGGCGATATCGATTTGTTCGTGCACCCGACAGATCAAAACGCGGAGCGAATCCTCGCAGCCCTCGACGCATTCGGCTTCGGCTCACTGAACTTGTCCAAGAGGGACTTCACGACGCCAGGCATGGTCATTCAGCTTGGCGTCCCCCCCCTGCGTGTTGACCTTATTACGAGGGTCAGCGGAGTGCCGTGGGAAAAGGCCGACGCCGGCAAGGTCGCAGGCTCGTACGGCGCTGTTCCTGTGCACTTTCTCGGCCGGGAGGACTTCATCGCGAACAAGCGGGCAACCGGCCGAAAGAAGGACCTTGCAGACATCGAGGCCCTTGGCGAGGAGTGATCGAGCCGCACTTCTATCGGGTCCGTCTCCTCCGCAGTGCCTTCTCCCCGCGGACCACGATGAACGTCACAACGCCCACAGCCATCGCCAGCACCAACTGGGGACCGGACAGGGGCGTCAGGCTGAAGAACCGGGCCAGCGCCGGCACGTAGATCGGCAATAGTTGCAGCACGAGACTGACCAAAGCCACCGCCGCCATCATCGGATTGACGCCTACCGAGAAGATGGAGTAACCCCAGGCTCGCAACCCGAGCGCCTGGCCGATCTGTGCAAAGCCCAGTGATGCGAAGAGCATCGTCTGCCAGGTCGTATCCTCGGGGCGCTGCGCGTCGAACCAGGCCGCACCCAGACCCAGCGACAGGACCCCAATCAGCATGCCCACCCATCCGATGTGTACGCCGTTGGTCCGATCCAGGATCGGACTGTTGGGCCTCCGCGGCGGACGACTCATCACGTCGGTCTCCGCCGGCTCGAAGCCCAGGCCCAGACCCATCAAACCATCAGTGAGCAGGTTCAACCACAGCAGTTGCAGAGGGCGCAGGGCCGCCGCGATCCCCAGCAGCGGAGCCGCGAGCATGACGAGCACCTTGCCCAGATTCCCGCCCAGCGAGAACTTGATGAACCGCAGCAGGTTGTCGTAGATGATCCGCCCTTCCCGGACCGCGGCGACAATGGTCGCGAAGTTATCGTCCAGGAGCACCATGGCGGAGGCTTCCTTGGCCACGTCCGTTCCCGTGATGCCCATCGCGACGCCAATATCCGCCTTCTTCAATGCCGGGGAGTCGTTCACGCCGTCGCCTGTCATCGCGAGCACATGCCCGCGATTCTGCAGGGCGTTGACGATCCGCAGCTTGTCCTCGGGCGACACCCGCGCGTACACGCTCGTGCGTTCGGCGACGGTCTGCAATTCGTCGTCGCTCATCCCGTTCAGTTCGCTGCCGATCACGACCTTGGGGTCGTCCGCGATGGTCAGGTGCCGTGCGATGGCGGCGGCGGTCAGAGCGTGGTCCCCGGTAATCATGACCGGGCGAATCCCCGCCGTCCGGCACATCTCGACAGCCGTCCGGGCGGCCGCTCGCGGCGGGTCCATCAGCCCGACCAGCCCGACGAAGATGAGGTCCCGCTCCAGATCCTTCGCCAGATCGGCAGGAACCTCCGCCAATGGACGGAACGCGATTCCCAGCACGCGAACGCCCCGCTTGGCCATTCCCTCCGCGGCAGCGAGGATGCGAGATCGGAAGTCCGCGGTCATGGGCTCGACCTTGTCGACCGCCCAGACCTGCGACGCCAGTTCGAGAAGGCCGTCGATGGCCCCCTTGGCGAAGGCCGCGTAGCCGCAACCCGCCAGCGGCAGCGACGACGCAAGTTCGCCCGACGTCGGCATTCGGTGAACCGTCGTCATCCGCTTGCGATCCGAGTCGAAGGGAAACTCGGCCACTCGCGGCATGGCGGCCTGCAGGTCGTCCTTGAGCAGACCCGCCTGGGCCGCCGCAACCACCAGGGCGCCCTCCGTCGGGTCGCCAATCGCGTGCAGGCTGTTGCCGTCGGCGCTCGGTTTGAGCGTCGCGTCGTTGCACAGGGCCCCTGAAACGAGCGTCAGGCGAATCGCAGGGGAGATGGGACCCGCTGAAGCCAGCGCCTGCGGGCCCGCCGCGACCTCGGGTTGGCGTTTGCGCAGGGTCTCCGTGAGATCGAGCCGCTCGCCTGCGACGTCGATTACCGTCACCGTCATGCGGTTCTCCGTGAGCGTGCCCGTCTTGTCGGAGCAGATCACGTCCACCGAGCCGAGCGTCTCGACCGCAGGCAGCTTGCGGACCAGGGCATTACGCCGCAGCATCCGCTGCGCCCCGATGGCCAGAGTGATCGTAATGACCGCAGGCAGCCCCTCGGGCACCACAGCCACCGCCACGCTGACCGCGGTCAGGAACATGGTGCCAATCGACTCGCCTCCGAGCACCCCAAAGAGCATGACCAGCGCGGATACAACGACGCCCACGACCGCCAGCGTCTTGCCGACGCGGTCAAGCTGCTTTTGCAGGGGCGTTGGCTCGGACGCGACCTGCTGGATCATCCCAGCGATCTTGCCCAGTTCGGTTCGCATCCCGGTCTCGGCGACGACCGCCGTCCCGCGGCCGTAGGTGGCGGCGGTCCCAAGGTAGATCATGTTCCGTCGGTCGCCCAGGGGCAGATCGCTCCCCGAAAGCGTTGCGGTGGCCTTTTCGACGGATTCCGACTCGCCCGTCAGCGTGGCCTCCTGGACGCGGAGGTTGGCGCTCTCGATCAGGCGGGCGTCCGCAGGGATCGAGTTGCCGGTCTCCAGCACGACGATATCGCCTGGAACCAGGTCGCGGGCTGAGATCTCCCGGACCCTGCCATCCCGGCGGACTCGAACCACCGGCACCGCCAGTTGCCTGAGCGAGGCCATCGCTCGCTCCGCGCGGTATTCGGACGCGAAGCCGAGCACGCCGAACAGGACCACGATGGCCGCGATGGCCACCGTCTCCAGCCCCTTGCCCAGCAGTCCCGAGACCACCGCCGCAGCGATCAGGATCAGAACCATCGTCTGCGTAAACTGCTCCAGCAGCATCCGCAGCGGGCCTTTGCCCGCCTGTTCCAGCAGCTCGTTGGGACCGTACCGGCTCAGGCGAGCAACCGCCTCGGCCGCGGTCAGCCCGTTCTCGGAGGTGGATAATGCCTTCAGTACATCCTCTGCTGATTGCGTATGCCAGTCGTTCTTCGCCGCAGACATCGTGCAAACCCCATCCTGGAGGGTAAGGACACATCCCGGCGGACGCCCCCTACGCCGTCCGGCCATCCCCCGCCCTGCCGTAACGCCCGACAGGAAGCCGGGGGCCTTCCACTCTACCGGGCCGGCCCAGCCAAGTGAAGCGAAACCGAAGGGCGAGATTTCGCTTTTTTCGACCCCGTCAAAGCTTTACTCCCAACCTGCCGATATGGTATACTACGTGTTTGTCGCACGCCGATGTAGCTCAACGGTAGAGCACGGCTTTCGTAAAGCCGGGGTTGTGGGTTCAAGTCCCACCATCGGCTTTCCCTCTTCTATCGGAATCTTGGGAGAAGCGCCCATATGGAAAGCCAGAAGAAACCGGAAGTCGAGAAAGAACACCCCAGGAACACTCGTTCGCGCCTCATTGTTCCTGCGGTGATTCTTGTGCCGGTCCTGGTCTACATGCAGAAGCGAGACGCGGAGCAGCCTTTCTTCGTCATGTGGGTGGACAACGCGGAACTACTGACTCGTCGATGATGCGAAGAATGCCTGCTTGTAGTGTGCCCGTAAGGGCATATCCTCCCCCCGCGAAGAAGACAACGCCTCACGGCGTCACTACGAACGGACCTTCAACCCGTTTCGCCCACGACGCCCCACTTCTCACTACCCCGCGGGCGTGTTCTGTGGTATTCTGGGGGCATGGTGGAGTCGCAACCACAACACAGAAGGACCGATACGCCGCCCGATGTGGTGCGGGCGCATTATGAGATTTGCCGGAGAGTACCTGTCGGCCGAAAGCTCGAATTGGCTTTTGATATGTACGACACCGGACGATTGCTGGCCTTGGCTGGTCTGCGAATGCGCCACCCGGATGCAAGCGAAGAACAGTTGCAGCGGCTGTGGGCCCGACAGCATCTCGGCCCGGGTCTTTTTGAACAGGTCTATGGGGGCAATCGAGGTGGGTGAGGTACGTCACATCGAAGTGGTGCAGTGTCTCATTCACATACTCGATACCCTGGGCATACCGTATGCCCTCGGAGGTTCAATGGCCAGTTCCACCTATGGAATGAGGCGCTTTACCCAGGATGCAGATATCACAGTTAAGCCATTCTCTTCTGTCGCTGACAAGTTCTACGAGATGGTCAAGGGTGAGTTCTACATCAGCGAGCAGGCAATGCGTCACGCCCTGAGTACCCATGGCGGCTTTAACGTGATCCACTTTGAGACTTCGTTCAAAATCGATCTTTTTGTCCAGGGATCAAGCGAGTTCGAGCAGCAATTGCTGGTCCGCAGTCGGAAGGTGAGGTTGACGGAGAGCAACCAGAAGGATGTCTGCATCGTCTCTCCGGAGGATATCATTCTGTTGAAACTGCGATGGTTCGCTATGACCGGCGGCACGTCAGAACGACAGTGGAATGATGTTCTGGGCGTCTTGGGTGTGCAGGGGCAAACGCTCGACTATGCGTATCTGACCCACTGGGCGAGGGAACTTGGCCTGAACGAGCTTCTGGATCGAGCCATCGCGGAGGCGGGGACGTAGGAATACGTATGAACCTCAAAGACAAGCATGACTCGCTTCGGAGAATCCTGAAGGAACTCGGCAGGGTCGCCATCGCCTATTCCGGCGGGGTGGACAGCAGTCTCCTGCTCAAGGTCGCAGTCGATACGCTCGGGCCTGAGAACGTCCTCGCCTGCATCAGCCTCGGTCCCGCGGAGCCCGAGAACATGCACGAGAGGGCTCGCAAGACCGCCCAGGCCATCGGGGTCGAGCTGATGGTGGTCGAGACGGGCGAGATGGACGACCCACACTTCACCGCCAACGACGCAGACCGATGTTTCCACTGTAAATCGCAGCTCTGCCGGACGCTGCTCGACATCGCGAAGGAACGGGGCTTTCCCCACGTCGTTTTCGGCACGAACCACGACGACCTGGACGACTTCCGGCCGGGCAACAAGGCCATGAAGGTCTCGGGCATCCGCTCGCCTCTGGCGGAGGCGGGATTGACCAAGAATGAGATCCGCGAGCTGAGCAGGCAGGCGGGTCTGCCGACCGCCGATCAACCTGCGTCGCCGTGCCTGGCGTCGCGAATCCCCTACGGCCTGGAGGTGACCGAGCAGCGACTCCGCCAGATCGACCAGGCGGAGAGCTTTCTGCGGTCGCTCGGCTTCGTCGAGTTCCGCGTTCGCCACCACGATTCGATCGCACGGATCGAGGTCCGCCCACAGGACGTAGCCAAGCTCGTCGCGGAGCCGATCCGCTCGACGGTGGTCGAGAAGCTCAGGGCCCTGGGCTTCCGGTACGTGACCGCGGACCTCCAAGGCTTCCGTTCCGGCTCGCTCAACGAATCCCTCTCGGACGAACAGAAGAAGAACACGCTCAAAGCATAGACCCACACTCGAAGGAGGACTCATGATGCGATGGCACCGACATGCTACAGGCAACACGACGCAGATCCTGCTGGCGCTGTTTCTCTTGCTGGTCTTGGGTACCCTGGCGAGGACCTCGTCAGCCAGCGAGAAAAAAGCAGATCGGGCCTGCTTTGAGAGGGAAAAATCTCCCTCTTCGATTTTTCCCTCTCAAACCCTCGTCGTGCGACAAGGGTTTCGCTGTTCATTCTTCAACGAAATCGAGCCAAGAGATTTCGTTGAAGAATATAGGCCCGATCTGCTTTTTTCGTCGTCCGCGCGTGGGCTCGCCGGCGGCGATCCGAACTTAGTCGTCATGACCTTCAACATCCGCTACGGCACCGCCGACGACAAGGCCGATAGCTGGTCCAACCGCCGCGAGATGGTCTTCGACGTGCTCCGCCGGCACGATCCGGATGTCGTCGGGTTGCAGGAGGCCCTGCGCTTCCAGATCGACGAGATCCGCGCCGCGCTGCCCCAGTACGCGGAGATCGGCGTCGGCCGCGAGGACGGCAAGACCAAGGGCGAATACTCCGCCATCCTCTACCGCAAGGACCGCCTGGACGTGACCGACTCTGACACGTTCTGGCTCTCCGATACGCCCGAAGTCCCGGGCTCGATCACCTGGGGAAATGCCTGCACGCGCGTCTGCACCTGGGGCCGATTCGTTCGCAAGAACTCGGGCACGGCCTTCTACCTGTTCAACACGCACCTGGACCACCAATCGCAGCCGGCCCGCCAACATGGTGCGATCCTGCTGTCCCGCCGGATCACTCAGCGAACGCACGCCGACCCCGTGATCCTGACCGGCGACTTCAACGCGGACGAGAACAACCCTGCCGTCTGGTATCTCAAGGGGCTGTCCGAGCTGACCACGCCGGACGGGACCCAGTCAAAGAGTCCGGTCCCCCTGGTGGACTCGTTCCGCGTGGCGCACCCGACCGAGCAGGAGGTCGGGACCTTCCACGCATTCAAAGGCGGCGCCGCCGGCGGCAAGATCGACTACATCTTCATCCAGCCGGGCGCCGAGGTGAAGGCCGCGCAAATCCTTCGCGACAACGAGAACGGACGCTACCCCTCAGATCACTACCCGGTCCTGGCCGTGGTTCGATTCGGCGCGCAGGCGCGACCATGATGCACGCGGTCGCTCGGACAATAGCAGGGCTCTGTACTCTGGCGGGTCTTATCACGGCGAATGCCGCCGCGGCCTCGCCGGACTTGGCGGTTCCGGGCGTGCATATGAAGCTGGAAGGCCCGATGGCGGCCCGGCTCGACGGCATCATCCGCAATTGGCTGATCCCCGCGCCGGACGCAAACCCCGGCATGCTCGACATGATGCGGTTGCGGGACCGCAAGCCGCCTTATGAGGACCCGGTCCCCTGTCCTTCGTGCTCGATCCCACCGTGCCGAGCACGCAGCACGGCGCGGTGCTACGCGCCACGCTGGCGGGCAACGCGGAACCGATGGAAGGCGCCCTGCTGTTGGCGCAGAAGGTCGAGTCCGCTCCCGGCCCACGCGGAGAATCGGACACCGCTCTGCGCTTCAACGGCAGGGACTCGAAGCTCGTGTACTCGGCCCCGCGATTTCCCCTGCGGACGTGCACAATGGCGGCTTGGATGAAGCCCGAGGGCCTGGGTCCGGACGGGAACAAATGGCATCACGTCTTTTCCGCCTGGTGCGTCTCCGTCAACGATCCGCTTCGTGTCTCCGTCCAGGACGGCAAGCTGGTGGTCAATGTCGAACAGCCCGGTGGCGGCTGTCACCTGGACGCCGGTCCCGTGCAGAGCGGCAAATGGCTGCACGTGGCGGTCGTCAAGAAATACCGCGACCTGACCCTCTACGTGGGCGGCCGACGCGTCGCAACCACATCCGCGCCCAGCACCCTGGCGTCGGGCCCAAAGGACGTAGGCATCGGCTGCAATCCGAATTTCGGAGACACCGAGAGCTTCCAAGGCTGCATTGCGGATGTCCTGTTCAGCCGGGAGGCGATGACGGACGCCCAGATCGCCGCGCTGGCGGCGAAATAGGCATCATTTCGTCGTTCGCGGCGTGATCTGAACCTCCCCGAGGAGGTACGGCTCGCCCAGGATCTGGCTCTCCTCGCTGCGGGTCGTGTCGATGACGACCGCGTAGACCTTGCACGTCCCGGCGGGCAGACCCGCCAGGCGGGCGGGGTAGTTGTCTTCGACGATCTGATCGGGCTTGAGCAGCGACAGCGGCGCGGTCCAGTCGCCTGGGTCGTGACGCGTGTACCAGGGCGTGCCACGTCGCGGCGTCTGGCCTTCGACACTGAGCCGCAGTGCAGGCATCACGTTCGGCGGGATCTCGCCGGCCACGCGCCACCACGTGGACACCGGGAGGATTCCACCCTCGACCGCCGACTGCGGCAGACGCGACGCCAGCAATTCCACTTTCGGAGCCAGCTCTGCCGGCGGAGTCACTCTACGGGCGTCTTCAGGCACCTCCGACACGAGGACTGCATCGGATATGGAAGGTGAGAAGTTGAGAAGGTCAGAGGGTCGGACAGTCTGGTTCTTCCCTGGGCTCCCGTCGCGTGCCGCCATCTCTCCGACCTTCTCACCTTCTGATCTTCTCACCTTCTCTTCCGCGCTCACCTTCCTGCCGCGGTCCGGCTCCGGACGGGAGGTTGCCTTGGGTTCTGCAATATCGATCACACCTATAGGCCGGCCCTCGATGTCTTCCTCGACGACGAGATCCGTCCCCATGGCAGAGCACAGATCGCGCATTTCCGCGAGGATTTCGTTCGCTTCTGGCGACCGGGCGAGGACAGTGTGACCCTCCAGGGCCTGCGCGGGAATGACTTCGATCCTGTGGACGCCCTTGGGGGAAAGGTGCAGGCGGAAGAGGGCGCTTCGCCTGCCTTGGGGCTGAAGCTCGCAGTCGAAGAGGAGATTGCCCATGTCGTAGACGACCGGCTTGCCATCCATCAGCTCGATGCCCTGCAAGCGGTGGGCGGAGTGGCCCAGAATGAGATCCACGCCGTGCTCGAACGCGATGCGAGCCATCTCCCGATGGGCGGGCTGTGTGTCACGGACCCAGTTGTCGCCCCAGTGGATCGTGAGGGCCAGGAGGTCGCAGCGTCCCTGAGCCCATTGCCCCAGCCATTGCATCTCTTTTTCAAATGCTCCGAGGTCCTCCTCGCCAGCATAGTAGGTGCCGGGACGGTCTTCCTTCACGCGCGAGTGGGGCATCGTAGTGTCCATGCCCGCGAGGGCGACCGAGACCGGCCCGACGCGGATCAGGCGGGGCTCCTGCGCCGCGTGAACCGAACGAATCCCTCGGCGCGCGAGGTTCGGAGTTCCGCCTTCCGGCGGGTCAAGACCGCGTAAACGCGGAACTCCGAACGGATCTGCCTTTTCCCATTTCTCGGGAGATCCCATGTCGTTGCCGATGCCGACGCAGACCAGTCCGGCCTTCTCGCACCACATCGCGGTGTCGGCGACGCTCAGCGGACCATAATCGCCGGCGTGATTGTTGGCGGCGGTCACAATGTCGATGCCCGCGCTCGTCAGACAGCGGAGCATCTCGGGTCTCGCGCGGTAGTAGAAGGGACAGCGTTCCCCCTTGTCGGCGGGCGATCCGCGGAGCGAGACGCAGCATTCGAGATTGCACAGCGCCGCATCGGCTGCGGAGAGGACAGATGCAACGCCCGCGAGGGGCCAGTCGTAGCCGTTGCGCCCGACGAGGTCGTGCTCCCATCGGGCGAGAACCGTGTCGCCGCCGGCGACGAGAACGCCTCGATCCGACGCCGACTCGTCGAAAACAGACAGGTCGGGCCTGCTTTGAGGGGGAAAAATCTCTTGGTTCGATTCTTCGCTCTCGGCCCGACGGTTCCTGCGGGCAATCACCTGCGTGTACCGCCGGCTGGACTGTTCGAGGACCTTGATCTCGAAATGGTACAGCACCACCTGCTTCTCGTTGTCGGGCCGCTCCGTGATGCACAGGGGGACCAGGATGACGTCGGGTGCCATCTCCGCAGGCATACTCCCGCGATCTCCGTTCGCGAGGGCCCAGTACTCCCTGTTCCCGGGGCCCTGCTCCCGCATGAGTTGGTCGAAGCGGACCTCGTCGAGGAGCGTGACCGCCATCTTCCGAGAGATCAGATCCTTCAAGGTTTTGTGGAGGGACACACGCGCGTCGCCCAGGCTGGCGAGGGTCTGGTCCTCCAGAGGCATCACGACGACGGCCTTGCCCTCGCCGACACGGAGTGAATCAGCCAGCCGGTCCGCCGCCTCCGCCGCAAGGTCCGTCCAGATCTGCGACGAATGAGCGGTGGTGACGGGCGTCTCCGCCTTCTGGGCCTTCCTGGCCAGCTTGAACCGGCCGTCGCCCGTCGCGAGCAGGTCGGCTTCGTTGCTCCTGAACCATGAACGGAAGCGGAAGAGATGGCGGCTGTTCTCCAGAGCCGCTGTCGCCAGTTCGGCACTGTCGCACAGCTCTCGCATGGATTTCTCACGCAGTCCGTCCGCTTCGGGCAAGGTCGCGGCCCGACGCAGGCACTCGTTCCGGCCGGAGGCGGCCAAGGCGCGAATCATCTTCAGGCGGTCCTGCTCGCCAGCCTTCTCCCAGCGGAGCAGGGCGCATTCCAGGAGGTCCGCCGCCGGCGGGGTCTGTCCCCCGTCCAGGAGCCAGGCATACGCCGCGTCCACCTGCTTCTCGGGCCGGAACTCGAACCAGCGGGTGCGATGGTCCTCCTGGAGGCCGGGATCGTCCCCTTCGATGCGGAGCTTGGCGCGGTACTCCCAGCCCAGCGAGTCGTCCTCGCCTCCCGCCTGGCGGCACCAGATCATCGCATCGTGGTAGACGCGGCCGAAGTGGCTCCTCCTGCCACGGATCGGATTGGCGTCTCGCGAGCAGTCGGCGGGGAACCAGCCGTACCCCGTCAGATAGACCTCCGTCCATCGATGGAAGACGCAATCCGTCGTGGGAAGGTCGCGGAACCCGCTGCTGGTGCCCCCCACGCTCCGCGTCGGCAGGCCCGCCAGGCGACACAGGCCGCAGAGCACGTAGTTGTACTCGCTGCACGAACCCGTCCCGCGGGCGAGAACCACCGCCGCGGGGTCCCACTTGCTGTCTCGGACGTAGCGGACCTTGCCGATGATGTAGTCGTGGATTCTCGTCAGCTTGTCGAGGTCGCTCGTCGCATCCCGCGTCAGGTCGGCAGCAATCCTGCGCATCGACTCGTCATCCATCGAGTAGTTCGTCTCGGGCTTCAGATACCGCTGTCTCTGCTCGGGCGCCAGGACCGGGGCGTTCGGGTCCGCCGACTGTCCCGCGTTCCATCGCATGTTCCGCAGGGTAATGCCGACGACGAAGCCGAGGTCGATCCAGCCGCCTGGTTCGAGACTGTCGAACGAGTAATGGGCCAGCGTCTGGCCGTGTACGTCGGTGAAGACACGCTGCTGGCCCCGCTCCGAGAGGTGCAGGTAGTGGATCTCCTGGCGGGGGGACTCCAGCGGAAGGGGCATGAAGACGTCGATCTTGCCGGCGGCCTTCGACGTGGTGTTCATGACGCGGTACTCATACTTGATCGTCCGCTGAATGGGCGACCAGGTAGTTTCCCTGCCCGCCGCGACCTGCGGCTTGTTCTGGGGGACCATCGAGTCGATGATTGCCAGGATGGACTCCCAGACTTTGACGCCACTGTCGGAGTTGGTCATGATGACACAGCCCGACCGGCGCCTCGGATCGAACCGGGACGTACACCGAAAGCCCGTCCCGTTGCTGCCGCTGTGACAGACCCATCCGCCCTTGTCCGCGGGGGCGATCACCCATCCGAGCGAGCGCCGCGAATGGTCATCGCCCTGCTCGGGCTGGACCTGCAAGGTCGTCATCCCTTCGAGCGTCTCGGCCTTAAGCGAATGGCTCGCCGAGCGGTCCAGCTTCATCATCTCGATCAGGAACAGCGCGTAGTCCGTGGGCGTGGTGTAGAGAGAGAAAGCGGCATTGCCCAGGTCGTAGAATCGACGCGACGGCTTGAGGTTCCCGTCCTTGTCGTGCCCGCCCGCGAAGTTGTCCTCCAGAGTCGCACGCCACACGTAGCTGCTTCGCGTCATGTTCAGAGGCCCGAGCAACACCTGGTCCATCCAGGCATCGACGGATTGTCCCGTCAGGTGCGCGATCGCGGTTTGCAGGTACGTGTAGCCTTCGCCGGAGTAAGTGAATCGCGTGCCCGGGTCGTGCAGCACCTTCAGGGGTCCGCCCTTTCGCCAGCCGCCCTCGCGCCAATTGGGCAATCCGGTCCGGTGGAGCAGGACCATCCGGCCGGTGATCTGTTTGGCCAGGGGCTGGTCGGGCAGGTACGGCTCGGGGAGAAAACTGTCCAGCGGGCGGTCGAGGTCGAATCGACCCTCCTCGACCAGCTTCAGGACCGCGTAAGAGAAGACCGGCTTGCTCATGGAGGCGGCCTCGAAGACCGTCTCGTCGTCCACCTTCTCGGGCTTGCCCGCCGTGCGGACGCCGAAAACGCCTTTCCAGGCGATGCGACCGTCGCCAATGAGAACCATAGACAGGCCGGGCACGTGCTCGGCTTCCATCAGTTGGGGGATCTTCGCCTCCAGCACGCGGACGAGTGGTTCGATCTCCTGGGCCCCGAGCGCACCTGCGCCGGCTTGGATTGCCAAAACGGCTACTGCGATTCGAACGAGTGCGGACATACGAATTCACCCCTCTGAGTCGTTCTTCTGTTCGTGAATCATCGCTGGTCGGAGACCTCCGGCGGCTCGGGAAGAGCCCGGAAGCTATCCGATAGACCCCATCATAGTCGAATCGGCGGACACTTGCCAGAGAGGTCTGTACTGCCTGCAGATCGGAAAAAGGCGGGTCCGTTTGGAGTTCCGCGTTTACGCGGTCCTGACCCGCCTTTTTCCGAGCAACGGGCGAGAACAGACGTTACGATATCGGCATGAACGACACTCCGGGCGACACACAGCCGATACGAGTGCTGTACTGCATCATGGACAACCGGTTCGGCGGGCCGCACCGGCTGGCGGAGACTGCCGCGCGGCGCCTGAGGACACTCGGCGTGGAAACGTCTTTTCTGTTCGGGCAGAAGAGCCCCGAGCTCTGGCGGCCGGAGGGGTTCGAGGCCTTCTGGTGTCGATCCATTCAGTGTTTCGCGCGGCATCACCCCCTGCTCAACTTCGTCCGGTTCTGCTGCATGCTGCCTTATAATGCAGCGAA
Organism: Sedimentisphaerales bacterium; assembly: GCA_035342095.1. Taxonomy (GTDB): domain Bacteria; phylum Planctomycetota; class Phycisphaerae; order Sedimentisphaerales; family Anaerobacaceae; genus PLanc-01. The sequence continues at coordinate 37,916 of DAOQWL010000014.1, forward strand.
GATCCGCAAGCTGATCCGGTCGAAGGACATCACCCTCGTACACGTTGACGGCGTGACGAACTTCGTTCCGGCCCTGGCGGCCCGGTGGGCGGGCGTCCCCATCGTGTGGCTCTACAACGACCATCTCCCCGGCCCGCTCCAGCGGCTCCTGCTGCCCATGGTCACGCGTCTGGCGTCCCGGGTCATCGTGCAGGGCGAGGGGCTCAGACAATCGCGCACCGCCGGCAATCCCCGGCTGCGGGACAAGACCTCGGTCATATACTCCGGTATTGACGCCGATTCGCTCGTCCGCGAGGCCTACGACGCAGCGGAGCGGGCCCGCCTCCGCGCCGAACTGGGCGTACCGGCGGACTGCGTCCTCATCGGCGCGATCGGCAATCTGAACCGATTCAAGGGCTACCCGTACTTCCTCCAAGCCGCCGCGAAGATCCGACAGCGGGTCAGCCATGCCCGGTTTGTCATCGTCGGGCGCAAGCTCGATACGGATGCCGCCTGCTGGGAGCAGGTGCAGCAATTGAGGGCCGAGCTGGGATTGGAGGACAGCGTGTTCCTCGCCGGCTTCCGCGAGGACATTCCGCGGGTCCTTTCCGCGTTGGATGTGTTCGTCCTGCCCTCGATCCTGGAATCGTGCCCGGTGGCCCTGCTGGAGGCGATGGCAATGAAGGTCCCCGTCGTGGCGACGGACGTCGGGGCGGTCCGCGAGATGGTGGATTCGGGCCGGACGGGGTTCGTCGTGCCCGCGGGCGACGGCGGCGCAATGGCCGAAGCCGTCCTGATGATCCTGGCGAAGCCCCGCGACCAGGTCGAAAAAATGGTCGAGCAGGCCAGAAAAACAGTTGAGCAGAAATTCGCGATTGATACAATAGCCCGACAGCAGAAAGAAGTATACGAGCTTTGTCGATTGTCATGGTAAGTTACAGCACGGAGAAGTTGCTGAAAGGTTGCCAGGAATCGGTCTATTGCAGTGCCGACGGCACGCCCACGAGCATCTGGGTGGTGGACAACAACTCTCACGACGACAGCGTGCCGATGGTCAAGTCGCATTTCCCGAAGGTGCAGGTCATCGAGAACCAAGCGAACGTCGGCTTCTCCCGGTTGTGCTGCCCGGCCGTCTCCCGGAACCGGTCTGACTGCCTGGAGAGATCCTTGGCTCATTGCCTTTGTGAGGTGCATGGTGGGCGCACGCGTATCGATCTCCATAGTCAACTATAACGCGAAAGAGTACCTGGAACAGTGCTTGCAGTCCTTGTTCGCAACCGGTTGCAGGTTCCCGATAGAGGTCATCGTGGTGGACAACCACTCCCAGGACGGGAGCGGCCAACTGGTGAAAGAGCAGTTCCCCACGGTCACGCTGATCCAGAGCGACAACAACGAAGGTTTCATCAAGGCCAACAATCGAGGGCTCAGAGCCAGCCGGGGCGAGTACGTATTGTCCCTCAACAACGACACCGTTGTACGGCCCGGAGCCCTGGACGCCCTGGTCGATTTCATGGACAGCCATCCCGAGTCCGGGGCCTGCGGACCCAAGGTCCTGAACCCGAACGGCTCTTTGCAGAAGCAGTGCCGAAGAGGCTTCCCGACGCCCATGTCCGCCATCTACTACTTCCTTCGGCTTCACAAGTTGTTTCCACGGAACAAGAGGTTCGGGCACTATGTGATGTCGCATCTGCACCCCGACGAGATGGGCGAAATCGACTCCCTGTCCGGCGCGTGCATGATGGTCCGAAGGGAAGTGATGGACCGCGTGGGCCTGATGGACGAATCGTACACGATGTACGGGGACGATCTGGATTGGTGCTATCGGATCAAGAAGGCCGGGTGGAAGATTCACTACGTGCCCCAGGCGGTGATCATGCACCACGGCGGCTTGGGAGGCAGCAGGGTCCTGCCCTACAAGAATACGTGGGAGTTCTACAGATCGATGGCGGTTTTCCACGAGAAGCACTACTCGGAGAGCTACTCTTTTCTGACAAACTTCCTTGTGTACTCCGGAATCTGGGCCATGGCGGGGGTGAACATCGCCCTGAACCTCGTGCGCAGAGAGAAGATCGTGGGTTCCAGGAAGGCGTAGCGGGCCGCACTCCCGAGAGCCGCAGCCATGGCGCCCGGAACCGGCAGAGCAAACACGAAATGGACAGAGGCTGAAGATGAAGATACTGACGGTGCGGTCACTCTCGATCCCGGCGGTCAAGGTGATTCGTTTCGCCCGTTTCCCGGATCACAGAGGGTACTTCACGGAACCCTATCGGTTGACGGACTTCGACACCCATCCCGATATGAGTTTCATGAGGCAAATCCGATTCGTTCAGGCCAATGAGAGCTACTCGAAACGCGGCGTCGTCCGGGGTCTGCACTTCCAGTGGAACCCCTGCATGGGCAAGCTCGTGCGAACCCTGGTCGGCCACATGGTGGACGTCGTGCTCGACATTCGCAAGGGATCCCCCACGTTTGGCCGGGCCATTGCTTATGACATGCGATCCACGTTCGACCAGGATTGGGGTGAATGGATTTGGGTGCCTCCGGGATTCGCACACGGGAACTTCTTTCCTCAGGACAGCGTCATCGAGTACTTCTGTTCCGGCTCGTACAGTCCGACCTGTGAAGCGGGGATCTCCCCTTTGGCAACGGATATCGACTGGTCTCTGTGCGATCCAGGGCTTAAAGACGCCTTCGACGCCGCGGCGAGATCGGAGCCCCTCATGACGGACAAGGATAGAAACGCGCTCACGGTGGCGGCCTGGGCAGCGGATGCGCGATCGGATCATTTCGTATATGGACCATGCTAACCGCGGGATTGACGAGGGCACAGGATGACGAGTGGATCGGGATGTCTCTTCACCGGGGGCAGCGGACTGCTTGGGTCGGCCTTTCGGGCCATCCTGCCGGACGCACAGTACCCTTCGTCCGCCGAGTTCGACGTGACGAACTACCCGCAGATGAGAAGCTACCTGTGCGACAAGCCGTGCCGGACGCTGATCCATGCCGCGGCGTTCACCTCTCCGCCCAGGGTGGACCGAGACCCCGGGCACGCCGTCGAAGTCAATATCATCGGGACGGCTCACGTGGTTCGCCTCTGTATGGAGTTCGACTGTCGGCTCATCTACATCTCCACGGACTACGTCTTCCAGGGCGATCGGGGCAACTACCGCGAAGAGGATGCGCTGCATCCGGTCAACGGGTATGCGTGGTCCAAACTGGGAGGCGAGTGCGCCGTGCGGATGTACCCCAAAGGGCTTATCGTACGGACGACCTTCGGGCCGGACGTGTTTCCCTATCCGAGTGCCTTCGCAGATCAGTGGACCAGTCGAGAGAAGGTCTCCGTCATCGCCAGGAAGATCGTCCGGCTGCTTGACACCGACGTCACGGGGGTGATTCACATCGGAAGCCGGCGCAGGACCGTGCTGGAATACGCCCGGAGCCTGGACGAGACCCGTCCTGTCGGTTCCATGTCCATTCATGATGTCGCGTTCCGCGTCCCCGAGGACACCTCCCTCGATTGCGGCAAATATGATGCGCTCGTAGGACCATAGGAGTACGAGGATGAAGCTTCTGGTCGCAGGCGGTGCGGGATATATCGGTTCCGCCCTGGTGCCGGTTCTCATGGAACACGGCTATGCCGTGGATGTGGTGGACCTTTTATGGTTCGGGAACAACCTGCCGGCCGGCGTTCCCGTCCGAGCGCAGGACCTCTTCGAGTGCACGCAGGAAGACCTGCGCGGTTACGACCAGGTCATCTTCCTGGCCGGCATGTCCAACGACCCCATGGCGGAATACGATCCCCCGAAGAACTTCGTGTTCAACGGCGCCCTGCCCTCGTATCTGGCGTTCACCGCCAAGAAGGCAGGCGTTCGACGGTTCATTTACGCCTCCTCGTGTTCGGTCTACGGCTACGCGGTGGACGAACTGTACGACGAGGAAAGCCCTGCCACTTGCGATTATCCCTACGGCATCTCGAAGCTGCAGGGCGAACGAGGCGTCCTCCAACTCCAGGACGAGAGCTTCTCGGTCATCGCTCTCCGCAAGGGCACGGTGAGCGGGCACAGCCCCCGCATGAGAATGGACCTGATCGTGAACACCATGTTCAAGTCGGCCATGACCGAGCGGAAGATCACGGTCGACAATCCGTCGATTTGGCGTCCCATCCTGGCCATGCGCGATGCGACGTCGGCCTATCTACGGGCCATCCAGGCCGACCCGGCCGTGAGCGGTGTCTTCAATATCGCCTCCCAGAACCACACCGTGGGCCAGGTCAGCGACATGGTCAAGTCCGCGGTGGAGAAGCTGACCGGCCTGAAGGTGAAGATCGATATCAAGAACAGGAACGACTGCCGCAACTACAAAGTGAGCATCGACAAGGCCAAGACGCTGCTCGGATATCAGCCGCAACAGACCGTGGCCGACATCGTGGAGGACCTCTACAGCCATCAAGAGTCCTACGGCGACTACGACGACTACCGGTACTACAACATCCGAGTCCTCGAGAGGATGTCCGGCGGGCCTGGAAAGACCGTTGCGGGTGATCCCGTGGCTTGGGGAACCCATCGGCGTCATGCATAGAGCGGTTCGCCGGGGAGAGCCCCGCAGGGGGGCAGCAACCGCCGGAGCAACCGCGTCCACGTTCTTGAAGGAGATTGCCGTGGCCGACAATGAGGACCTTTCGACACGGACGGAGCAATCGCTGCAGTGCGAGCGAGACTGGCATGAAAAAGGGTTCTACGTTGACTTCGACCACTGGACGTCCCGTTTCCCGTTCGCCTCGCGAGAGCGACACTGGCTCTCCGGCGACACGGAGAAGATCCGCTTCTACAGCTACTTGGCCCGCTTCATTCGGTCGGCCCCCTATCGGGGCAAGGCCAAGGCGCTCCTCGCTCCCATCGGCTCAGGATGGGAAACAGGCTACCTGAAGGGACTCTGCGACTCGATTCACGGAATCGACATATCGCCCCTGGCTCTGTCTCAGTGCCCGCGTCACGTGGTCACGCGCGAGGGGGACATCAGAGCATCCGGCTACCCCTCGGCCACATTCGACATCGTGATCTGTCCCCTCTTTCTCCATCACGTGCACAAGGTGGGTTTCGACCCGTTCGTGAAGGAGTTCTTCCGCATTCTCAGGCCCGGCGGCGTCCTGGCGGTGCAGGAACCCAACCGGTTCTTCCTTCCCAACGTCGCGACCCGCTGCCTGCGGGCCTTCCTCGGAAATGTCACGGAGCTGGTCCCCGACGAGAAGCCGGTGAATCCGGCTGCAATCACGCGGTGCCTCAGGCAGGCGGGATTCACCCGGGTGCGCTCCGTAGGGCTTTCCATTTCACACGTTCGGTATCCCGTCGTCCTCCAGGCGGTCAACCTGATGATCGACGCGCCCTTTCGACGGATCTGGCCGCTGACGTGGTTGTGCAACGGGATAGGCTGGTTCTGCGAAAAGAAATAGCCCCCGCCGAACGCCTACTTTCCCTGCGGCTGCACGCAGTTGCCGCAGGCCCCTTTTCGCGACCGGCGCCCCCAGACGAAGCCGGGCAGCAGCGAGTTCATCTTCAAGAGCACCGGGAGACTGCGCGGCAGGCAGTCGCGACAGACCGCAAACGGATTTCGACGGCTCTTGAACTGCCGTCGCAGGGCCTGCATCTTCTCGCCGTTCCAGACCGCTTCGAACGGCTGCTCGAAGACGTTCCCGCCCGAGAAGCTCTCGTTCGTGTACGTCGCACAACACGGCGACAGCTCCCCTTTGACCGAGATGAAGCACTGGAGCCAGGGCAGCAGGCAGATCTGTCCCGCCATGTTCGCGTCCTGCATAAGGTAGATGGACCGATAGGCTTCGAAGTCGCGGGCGACGTCCTTGAGGTTCGTCCGCACCTTCAGGCGGGCGGCCTCGCGGATGCCGGTGCAGACCGCCCGGGCGAGGCCCTCGAAATCCATGTCCTTGCCGATCTCCTCTTCCCGCTGGCTGCCGATGCCCTTGGTCTGGAGTGCACGAAAGAAGACTGTTCCGACATCCAGGTCGTGGGCCAGACGGACGATGTCCGGAATCTCGGCGTAGTTCTCCTTCAGGATCACCACGTCGAAGCGGATTTCCGGGGAGCGGGTTCCCCTCGCTTTCTTCAGCTCGCCAAGCCGACGGACGCCCTCGACGATCTTGTCGAAGCAGTCCTGCCGGCGGATGGCCACATAGGTCCCCGCGGTCGCGGCGTCAATCGAGATCTTCAACACGTTCAAGCCGGCCTCCACGAGCGACGCCGCCAGCACAGAAGAAGTGGGAGCGTCGGAGCGTGAAAGCGTGGGAGCGGCATCCGCATCCGCGCTTCCGCGCTTCCGCGCATCCACCGCGTCGCCCGACCTGCCTTTTCCCGTGTCCCCCTTCAACAGCAGCGTGCCGTTGCTGGGGATCATCGTCCGCGTCCCCTGCCGGCTCGCATGGGCGATCATCTGCGACAACGCGGGATTCAGCAGGGGTTCGCCCGCGCCGCTGAGCGTCAGCGTGGGCGGCCTGATCTGGTCGAACACCCGACGGAAATCCTCGAACGCCAGGTGCCTGGGGTGCTTGATCACCTCGTTGCGGACGCACATATAGCACGCCAGATTGCAGTGCGTGGTCACCTCGAACTGCACGTAGTACGGCTTCGCGCATACATCCGGCTTGCGGACCGCCTCCCACGCCTTTCTCACAGCCAGTCGGTTCATCGCGCGTCCGTACTCGTGTAGCGATTCGTGATGGGCAGGCGGCGGTCTTTGCCGAAGGCCTTCGGCGTGATCCGAACCCCCGGCGCCGACTGCCTTCTCTTGTACTCGTTGCGGTCGATCATCCGGATCACCCGCTCGACCGTCTCCGCGGGCAGGCCCGCCTTCACCAGCTCGCGAGCGGACTTGTCCTCCTCGACGTAGCCTGTGATGATCCGGTCCAGCACGTCGTAGTCGGGCAGCGAGTCCGTGTCTTTCTGGTTCGGACGAAGCTCCGCGCTGGGAATCCGCCGGATGACCGCGACTGGGATCACCTCCCGGCCCGCCCGCTTGTTGATGTACTCGGCCAGTTGGTAGACCATCGTCTTGAGCACGTCCTTGATGACGCCGAAACCGCCCGCGGAATCGCCGTAGAGCGTGCTGTACCCGACGGAGACCTCGCTCTTGTTACCCGTGGTCAGGACCAGCGAGCCCACTTGGTTGCTCAGGGACATCAGGATCATCCCGCGAATCCGCGCCTGGAGGTTCTCGTACGCGATGCCCTGGTCGGTCCAGCGAGGATCCGCCTTCAGCGACGCGTGGAATTGCGCCAGGATCGGCTCGATCGGGATCGCCAGCAGAGGACACCCCAGGTTGTCCGCGACGAGCTTGGAGTCTGCAATCGTTTCGGGACTGTTGAACCGCGACGGCATGGTCACGCACTGGACGTTCTCGGATCCCAGCGCCTCGACGGCAATGGCCGCGGTCACCGCAGAATCGATCCCCCCGCTGATGCCCAGGATCACCTGCTTGAATCCGTTCTTCAGGACGTAGTCACGCAATCCGAGCACGAGGGCCTGGTAGACTTCCTCGACCGTGTCCGCGGACTCGGAAGAAGAAGGTGAGAAGCTGGGAAGGCCAGAAGGTCGGACAGTCTGGTCGGTTCCCGGGCGTCGGCCGCTTGTGACCGACTCTCCGACCTTCTCACCCTCTACCCTTCTCACCTTCTGTTCTTCCACCTGAATCCCATTCGCATCCTCGCGGACGTCGGCGATCAGCAGATCCTCGTCGAATGCCCTGGCCCGGGCCGCGATTCGCCCGGTCGAGTCCACGACGGTGCTGCGACCATCGAAGACCAGCTCGTCCTGGCCGCCGATCAGGTTGCAGTACGCGACTGCGCAGTCGAAGGCGTCCGAGCACTTCGCGATGACCTCGTTCCTCAGGGCCAGCTTGTCCACGTCGAAGGGCGAAGCCGAGATGTTCAGCAGCAGATGGATCCGCCCGACGCCCAGGAGCAGATCGGTCAGTCGCTGGGGATGCCAGAGATCCTCGCAGATGGTCACCGCGACCCGCAGGCCCTGGACGGTCACGACGACGGGCCGGTCGCCCGCCTGAAAGTACCGCTGCTCATCGAAGACGCTGTAGTTGGGCAGGCTGCACTTGTGGTAGGTGTGCACGATCCGGCCCTTCTGGATCACCGCGGCGGCGTTGTATAGGCCCGAGGCCTCCCCCGGATCGGAAAAAGGCAGATCGGGCCTACTTTGAGGGGGAAAAACCTCCCTCTTCGATTTTTCCCCCTCAAACCCCGGTCGCGCGTCGAGAGTCTCGTCGTTTCCATTCTTCAACGAAATCGAACGGCGAGATTTCGTTGAAGAATATAGGCCCGATCTGCCTTTTTCCGATACGAAACCCACGACGACCGTCCCGCGGTTGCAGGCGCGAGCCAGATCCTCCAGGGCCGTACGGTTGTCCCGAACGAACTGCTCTTTGTATACCAGGTCTTCCGGCGGATACCCGCAGATCGCCATCTCCGGAAACGCCACCAGGTCCGCCCCCGACGCCATGGCGTCGGACCAAATCTTCTTCATCTTCGCCACGTTGCCGGCCAGATCGCCGACCGTCGCGTTGAATTGTCCCAAGGCAATACGCACCGATTCCGTCTCCAGTTAGAGTGCAAAAGGGCCTGGAAAAAGGCATCCCTCGTCACGCGTCGCTCGGACTCCGGCTCGAACCACGAGTCTGGGCGAACGACGAGGGACCAGGGACAAGCGACGCATTTGGCGTGCCTGATCTGCCTTATTCCAAGCCGCAGATTCACTATTGTACGACGGAATCGGCGCAAATCAACCGCTTTTGTGTCCGTGGAGGGCGTACGATGTACGCGCGAGAACGACATTTCTGGTTCATCCGGTTCTTGCGTACTTCCGTGATCCAGGCACGCCCGAAGCGGTCGTGCACGGGAGATTTTCCGCTTCCAGCCAATAGCATGGCGGGTAGGCGGCACGACACGCCAGCGCGGATGTCTTGGGCCTTTCTGGACCGGTCGGCGGGAACCCCGGTCAGACCCCTTCGTGCTCGCTTGCACAGGGCATGCCGACTCCGCCTGCAGGGGGCGTCGCCCTCTTGTCCATACCATGCTATTGGCCCAAAGCGATAAATCTCAGGGGTTTGGGGACAGGTCCCCAAGAACCACCAAAGCACGCGAAAACCGGATAAGCCATATTTCTCTTGAGGATCCCGCGCGATAGAGGTACAAAGTGCCGAGACGGGTGCGATGAAGTCTCGCGGGCCGGTGGGGTAAGCTCCGGCGTTGAGGGCGAGCAGATCGTGTTGAGACATTCGAGCAGAACAACCAGATTGAGGACATACGGACCACAATCCAGCGAAAACACAAGTATTTGCGATTCATTCTCTTGCCTCGTGCATGCTGTCATCACAGTTGATTTCCATATAGGAGATGTGGAGAAATGAGCAGACGAAACAGTATCGCAACGACGTTTTCTCTCTGTACCGCCCTGCTGATCGGTTTGGGCTGTTCCACACACAAGCTCGCGATCGTCACGAGCGATCCGAACGGAGCAGCGATCTATCTGAACGGAGCGGCGAGAGGCATCACTCCTTTCAAGGAGGATCTCACGTTCACCCGGGAGATCGACAGCTACGAGGTTCTCCTCAAGAAGGCCGGATACTTCGATGGCAAGACGACGATCCGGAACGAACCCAAGGACAAGCACATATACGAGGTAACCCTTTCTCCCTTGTCCAAGACGGTCAGCATTACAAGTGAACCGAAAGGGGCCACGGTCTATGTCAACGGGACAGAGGCTGGCATCACGGACCTGACGCGGAAGATGGAGTTTCACGAGTTCGACGAATACGAGGTGGTCGTCAAACTGGAAGGTTATCTGGACGCGCAGGACGTCATCCAGTACGAGCCGGCCACCAAGACGGAGTACCCGTTCACGCTGGAGAAGATTGAGACAGTCCCGGTGGAGCTTGTCGAGATGGAGCCTATCGCGACGCCGCAGGGCGTGAAACTGCGAATCGTGCGAAAACCCACCCTGGCCTATCTAGAAGTGATTGAGCGATCGCCCAACGTCAAGAGCGTCACTCTGGTGACCAACAACGAGGATGAGACGATTTCTCTGGGTCCACCGATCCTCTCGCCCAAGGGCAGTACGCTGGTCTACGAGGCCTTCGTCGAGGAGAACAACAGTTCCTCCTACAGCAACATCTGGAAGATGGACGTCGGGGCTTTCGGAAAGACTCGCGTCACGTTTGGGAAGTGGCTGGATACGTTCCCCACCTTCACGCCGGACGCAAACAGCATCGTCTTCAGTTCGGACCGTGTGGGTGGACGAACCCTGTGGCGGATCAAGACCATGGGCGGCGGCGGATTGACCAGCGTGACCAATACCCTCTCCGAGGACTACTCTCCGTCCGTCTCGCCGGATGCTACGGTGATCACCTATGCCTCGAACCCCCCCGAGGCGGAGGAGCCGCAGATTTGGACCGTGAATTCGGACGGCAGTCTTCCCACACAGCTTCGCGAAGGCGAGTCTCCGCAGATATCGCCCGACGGAAAGCAGATTCTCTTCGTACGGCGGGACAAGATCACAGGCAAGCGACAGATCTGGATCATGAACAACGACGGCAACGAGGAAACCCAACTGACACAGAACGTCGCGTACGACGTGATCAATCCGAGATGGTCCCCGGACGGCCGGTGGATTGTCTTCGCGTCGGAGGAAGGACTCGACTCCAAGAAACGACCCAACTTCGACATCTGGATGATGACCCGAGGGGGAGCAGAGAAGACCCAACTGACGACGAATGGGTCTCGAGACGACTGTCCCTGCTGGGATCACAGCGGTCGGTACATCTATTTTCGCTCCAATCGGGGAGGAACCTGGAACATCTGGCGGTTTGAGCCGAGCATGCCGGAGACTGCGTCCACCTCGTGAGTTCGCGCAGCGGTCTCCTGCATCCTGGTCATCACAGACATTCACCAGAAGAAGGGTCTATTCCTTCCCCTGGATCTTGGCCCAGGTGTCCTTGAGGGTGACCGTGCGATTGAAGACGAGCTTGCCGGGCGAACCGTCGGGATCGATGCAGAAATACCCTAGGCGCTCGAACTGATAGCGAGTCAGCGCCGCCGCGTTCGCCAGCGAGGGCTCGACCCAGCAGTCGGTCAACGTCTGCAGCGAGTTCGGGTTCAGATTGGCCGTGAAGTCCTTGCCCTCGGGCGCCTCGTCCGGATCGGGGACTGTGAACAGGCTGTCGTACAGTCGGACCTCGGCCTTGAGGGCTCGTGCAGCGCTGACCCAGTGCAGAGTCGCTTTGACCTTGCGGCCGTCGGGGGCGTCGCCGCCGCGAGTGGCAGGATCGTAGGTGCAGTGGAGCTCGGTCACGTTCCCCGAGGCGTCCTTCACGACGCGTGTGCACGTGATGAAGTACGCGTACCGCAGTCGGACCTCCCGGCCCGGGGCCAGGCGGAAGAACTTCTTCGGCGGCTCCTCCATGAAATCTTCCTGCTCGATGTACAGCTCCCGCGAGAACGGCACCTTCCGCGTGCCGGCCGACGGGTCCTCGGGGTTGTTGATCGCGTCCAGCTCCTCGACCTGGCCCTCGGGGTAGTTGTCGATGACGACCTTCAGCGGGTGCAGAACCGCCATGACGCGAGCGGAGGTCTTGTTCAGGTCCTCGCGGAGGCAGTGCTCCAGGAGCGCAACGTCGACGGTGCTATTGAACTTGTTGACGCCGATGACCTTGCAGAACTGGCGAATGCCGGAGGGGGAGTAGCCGCGACGACGCATGCCGGAGATGGTGGGCATGCGAGGGTCGTCCCAGCCGCGAACGAATTTCTCCTTGACGAGCTTGAGCAGCTTCCGCTTGCTCATGACCGTGTACGTCATGTTCAGGCGGGCGAACTCGATTTGCTGCGGGTGGTGGATCTTCTTGCCCCACGGCCCGGAACCGTCGTCGGTCCGCCCCTCGTTCACCGCGTCGATGAACCAGTCGTAGAGCGGTCGGTGATTCTCGAACTCCAGCGTGCAGATCGAGTGCGTGATGCCCTCGATGGAGTCCTCGAACCCGTGGGCCCAGTCGTACATGGGATAGATGCACCAGGCGTCGCCCTGGCGATGGTGATGCTCGTGTACGATCCGGTACATGATCGGGTCGCGAAGGTTCAGATTGGGATGGGCCATATCGATCTTGGCGCGGAGGGTCTTGGAGCCGTCGGGGAACTCGCCCTTGCGCATCCGCTCGAAGAGGTCCAGATTCTCCTGGATCGACCGGTCGCGATAGGGACTGGGCCTTCCCGGCTGCGTGAGCGTCCCGCGGTAGTCGCGGACCTCGTCGCCGGTGAGGTCGCAAACGTAGGCTTTGCCCTTGCGGATCAGCTCGACCGCCCAGTCGTGCATCTGCTGGAAGTAGTCGGAACCGTAGAAGAGCCGGTCGTCCCACCGGGCGCCGAGCCAACGGACGTCTTCGATGATGGAATCGACGTACTCCTGCTCTTCCTTCTCGGGGTTCGTGTCGTCGAAGCGGAGATTGAACTGCCCGCCGAACTCGGAGGCGATGCCGTAGTTCAGATTGATGCTCTTGGCGTGCCCAATGTGCAGGTAGCCGTTGGGTTCCGGCGGGAATCGCGTCGCGACCCGCCCCGCCCACTTGCCCGACTGGAGGTCGTCGGCCACCATCTGGCGAATAAAGTCCAGTCCGCGTTCGCCGCCGGGACCCTCAGTTCCGTTCGGCCCGTTGCCCGTCACCTCGTTGTCTTTTGCCATGTTGAAACCACCCAATTCCTGCAAAGCGATCTCTGAGTTATTCGCTGGGGATTCACGAATCTACCGGGCGACCATCCTACCTCCCGGTCCCGCCGCTGTCCATGCAATAGTGCTCATGCACCCACTCGGGGGTATGTTGCCCCGGCTCTCGGCGTGCGTTCCTGCCTCAATCAGGCACATGAAGATCACGGTACAGATAACTGCTGCGTTCGAGGATTCTTTGGACCGTCTGTCCGCTCTCATGATCACCACCGGCGTGGTTGTCAGTTGGCGGGATGGAACGCGGGGACAATTGTCCCTGCGCCAGCAGGGATATGTACGAGCTAAGCAGTCGTTCGTCGCAGTTCCCCACATGGGGGAAGAACGGACGTAATATGTCATGCAGGTCTGAGCAGCCATTGGGAGAGGGCTGTTGCCACATCTCGAACATTCCGACGTTGGGATTCTTGTCGAAGGGAACGCGGGACAGGCGGATCGACCAGAAACACTCGGGAGGTCCCGGATCGTAGACGTTCTGCTGGCAGGGGAAGAATTCCGAGAAGTCCTCGTTCATCCAGCCAACACGTGCCTGTTTGAATTTTCTTAGACCCAGAAGCCTTTCAAGTTGGTCGCGGTCAATACGAACGCCATCCCACCCCCGTAACCAGCACTGGACTACACAGAATAATGAGATCGCCCTATGCTGTCGCCTCGCACCTTCCCGAACCTCAACCTGTTCCATGGTCAAACCTCTGATATCGGCGTCATGAGTCTCCGGTATGGAGACGCTAATCCTGCTGTCGCTCCCGACCCTCACGCCAAGCATCGTAGGCACTCAGAAAGTCCGCTATCCATGGTATCAGCACCAGGCGTATTCCATCATCGTCGCGTTCTACTCGCAGCGGAGGGGTTCCGCTATTGCACTTGGGATCGACATCGCAGTGTTCGCGACCCCAGGCCTCCAGACGCCTTCCAATGGTCTCCAAATCGCGTAGGCTCATCCCCAATTGCTTGAGGCGTACGTCGCTGTCCTGGTCCTGGGTCCGGAAAACGAGAGGGCGTTGATCACCTTCGTGCTGCTGGCACAGCCACTCAAGAACCCTTTTCTCTTCCGGCGACAATTGAAATCGCTGTGACATCCGAAACTTCATTACCACCGCCTCCCAGGCATCCCAAATGTAGTTGGATCAGGACGCTGATTGCCACCGGTATCCAGCCCATGCTCTGGTGGTCTCATCTGAGGATGCAAGAACTTGCCGCTACAGATTCCATCGGTCGAAATGGGAGGCGAGATGAGTGGAAGACGCAGCAGCCGTGTTTCAGACTCAGCGGCCCTGTGGTTCTGCGTGAGATGGGGTTCTTCGAGGGAGGCGGTGTGCAGTGCACACCCTACGCGGAGGAATCCGTGCCAATCCTGCGAATCCGTGTCGGCGCTTTCTTCTCTGCGACCTCGGTGCCCTCTGTGGCAGAGATACTCAGAGCCAGACAACTTCCTTGAGGATGCGTGTGATCCAAGGCGAATCCTCCCGCCGGAGATTCTCGATCTCAGTGGCGGTGTAGGGGAATATATCGCAGGGGATGGAAATGCCATCGGGCAGGAACTCCGGGATTCGGTCGCGGAAGGGCTTCTCGCTGGCTCGCAGGATGATCAGCAGATCGGCGTCACTGTGCGGACCGTAGGTGTCGGTGGCGTAGGAACCAAACAAACCGACCTTCTCCACGTCCGGGCGACGACTCCTCAATTCGGCGGCCCATGTGCACAGTTCCTGCATGACCTTGGACTTATCCGCAAAGAAGACTTTCACAGAATCCGACGATCTGTCCGGCATAAGCTATCGCCTCCTCGGCTTCCTTGCGAGTGTAGTAGTCGCCGGGAGAGCCCTGGTCAAAGCCATTGGGATACCGCGTGGGAATGTAATGCCGATCCAGGGCCCGAGCCGCATCGAGGAGGGATTCCGAGATGCTCACCTTGTCCGCGAGGCCCTGGAGGAGTTTCAGGACCGAGTGGCCCCAACTCTCGCCGTGCAGACGAAGATAGACCGCTTTGACCGCCTTCTCGGCGCCCTGTTGAGAACTGAAGCACGCCCATTCGAAGTGCCCATGCTCGGAGGCATCGGCAGCGTGGTCCAAATCCCGCCGTGCCTGAGCGAACCAGTCTCCCGATCTGTCAGCCATTGGTCTCACCTCCCAGGACGCTTGCTCGGGCAGCCTATCTCTTCCACGTGAAGGGCTTGCCGGTCAGGCGTTCGTAGGCTTCGATGTACTTGGCGCTGGTCTTCTCGACGATGTCGGCGGGCAGCTCGACGCCGGGACCCGACTTGTCGAAGTGAGTCTCCTCAAGCCAGTTGCGGACGAACTGCTTGTCGAAGCTCTCCTGGTCGCGGCCGGGCGCGTACTTGTCGGCGGGCCAGAACCGCGAGGAGTCCGGCGTGAGGACTTCGTCGATCAGGATGATCTTGCCATCGGGGGTCAGGCCCCACTCGAACTTCGTGTCCGCCAGGATCAGGCCCCTGCTCTCGGCGTACCGCCCGGCCTTTTGGAAGACCTCCAGGCTCTTATCGCGGACGTAGCTCGCACGCTCCTTGCCGATGATCCTCGCGGCCTCTTCGAAACTGATATTCTCGTCGTGCGTCCCTCGCTCGGCCTTCGTGGACGGAGTGAAGATCGGCTCCGGGAGTTTCTCGCACTGCGTCAGGCCGGAAGGCAGTTTCACGCCGCAGACCGTCGCGGTCTTCTGGTACTCCTTCCAGCCGGAGCCCGCCAGATACCCGCGGACCACACACTCGATCGGCAACACCTCGACCTTCTTGACCAGCATGCTGCGACCCTGGAGCTGCGCTCCCTGGGCGGAAAACGGCTTCGGATAGTCTTTGACGTTGTCCGAAAGGAGGTGGTGCTCGACCTGGCCGGTGAACAGTTCGAACCAGAACTTCGAAATCTGCGTCAGGACGACGCCTTTGCAGGGAATCCCGTTGGCCATGACGACGTCGAAGGCACTGATTCGGTCCGTGGCGACGATCAGCAGCTTGTCGCCGAGGTCGTAGATATCGCGGACCTTGCCGCGCATTGGGTTGCGGCCGGGGATGTTCGTCTGTTGAATGATCTGCATGACAGTTCCTTTCGATAGCCCGTCGGGCAGGTGGTTATGCTACTGGTCCGCCCGCCGTCCGTCAACCCCGGCCAAACCCGAGGGCAGACCCGAGTTGGACCTTGACAGAGCCCGCCTGGCTGCGGATAATGGTGGAATGTGAGCTTCCGGCGCACCCGGGACTGCCGCCCGGGTCGCCGTGCGGGCGGGCTTGTTTTCCTCCCTGCGACCGTAGCTCTGCGGATCAATCGAGACGTTGATTCGGGATGGCCATTCACGCGGAGCCACCCCCAAAGGAGGCTGAGAGTCATGCGCACCAATCCGAAGCACGTCATCAGAACCCATCTACACCTGGTCCTCGTGGCCGCGGTCTGTCTGTTCCCCGCTGCAACCCTGCTGGCGCAGGCGGCGCCGGACCTGGTCGTCGTCGATCAATGGGAGACCGGCGGGACGGTCCATTTCACCCTCAAGAACAGTGGAACGGGCATCGCCAAGAGCGGCCACACCGCCACCCTGGCGGTGGACGGAACCCTCGTCGACGCAGCCGTCGTTGGCAATCCGATGTCGCCCGGGGAAACGTACAGCGGCGCTTTCCTGCAGTACTCCTGGCAGTGCACCGCCGACGGGTCGCACCCCGTGGTGGTCCGCGCCGACGCGTACGACATTGTTCCCGAGTCGAACGAGAAGAACAACACGCGCGAGGAGACCTGGATCTGCGACGTGACCGCGCCCAAGATCACCGACGGGCCGGAGGCAACGAACATCACGAAGACATCCGCGCAGATCGTGTGGACGACGAACGAGGACTCCGACAGCCTCGTCCTGTACGGCACGGCCTCCCAGATCTACAAGTTCAGCGAATCCAGCCAGAAGATGACGACCGCCCACAAGATCCTGCTCGACGGGCTGAAGGCGGATACGAGGTACTACTACGTGGTTGAGTCCACCGACGCCCACGGGAACACCGTGCGGAGCAAGGAGCGGACGTTCCGCACGCTGGCGGAGCCGCTGGTGATCCTGTCGGGCCCGACGGTCCAGGACATCACGCAGACCGGGGCGACCGTCCTCTGGACGACCAACCACGCGAGCGACAGCGACGTCCGATACGGCGTCGCGTCGGGCATGTACGCGGGGGATGCCTACAACGCCGCCGAGACAACCAGTCACAGCGTGCGACTGGAGGGCCTGGCGCCCGGCACGCTGTACTACTTCATCGTGGAATCGAAAACCCAATCCGACGAGGCAGTCAGCGACGAACAGACGTTCCAGACTCAGGGCGGGCAGGCCCAGTCGCCCGATCTGATCGTGGACTACGTCTGGGAGGACGACCACCAGCTTCATGCAAGGATCAAGAACACCGGCGGCGGCGCAGCGCCCGCCAGCCATCGCGCCGGGCTCTTCACGAGCGACCGCTTGATCGATTGGGCGGTCGTCACGGTCCCGCTGAGCCCAGGCGGGACGGCCGATGTCACGTTCAGGAAGTTCTTCTTCGAGTGCCACGACGCCCAGCACACCTTCCGCGTCACGGCGGACATCGACGAAGAGGTTTCCGAGCAGGATGAGACGAACAACAGTCTCGACTGGACCACCGAATGCGACGTCACGCCGCTGCGGATCATCGACGGTCCCTACGCACGCTCGATCATGCCCAAGACCGTCGATATCGTCTGGAAGACGAACAAGCCCTCGGACAGCAACGCCCTCTATGACCGCTACGCAGGGGTCTTCGGCTTCAGTCAGAGTTCCCCCCAGCAGACGACCGAGCACCTGATTCACATCAAGGGCCTCACGCCGGGAACCGTCTACCAGTTCAAGGTCCGCTCTGCCACCGAGAACGGGCAGTCCGTCGAGAGCAAGCCCGGCTATTTCCGCACGAAGACGGAAGGCGCGACCGCCGCGAAGATCCAGGACCTCGTCTTCGAGCGAGAGGCGACCGACTTCCCCTGCTACCGGATCACGGCCGTGATCCGGGACGAGAACGACGTGGACAAGGTCGAATTCTTCGCGGACGGCATGCGGTTTCAAACGGACTACACCCCTCCGTTCCAGGCGGTGTTCGCGCCGGGGATCGTGCAGGGGGAGATCTTCCGCCCCTGGACCATCGAGGCGGTCGCCGTGGTAGCCGACGGAAGACTCAGCATGGCCAGCCTGTTCGAGCCGGCGTACGAGTGCAACGAGATCATCGCCGAATTCGAGTGGCCGTTCCCAAACGAGACGTTCTACATCCCCCGCGCGACCGCCCCGGCGGGAACGGAGATCCCCATCCGGGTCCATGCCTACGGGTGGGATACGATCCTCCACATGCCGGGCGGCATCGAGCTTCCGCCGGGCCATTCGGGCATCATGCTCGAATTCACGGAATGGCCGCTCGAAGAAGTCCGGTTCTATGTCAACACCGTCCATATCGGGACAGTCCCGTCTCAGGCGGATCACATCTACGAGATTCCCTGGGACGCGGCAGGCATGCGCGTCGGGAGGTATGCGATCCGGGCCGACGCGATCGCGAACGACCAGTGCATCCAGACGATCATCCAGGACATTGAACTCGAGGAGGGCGAGCCCGATATCGTGGCGACCCGCCAGGTCTGGCGGGAGGGCAACGCCTTCCGCGTCCGACTGAACATCCGCAACAGGGGAACCGTCAGCTACTACTGCGACGTCGTCCGCGACAACGTCGATGGTCTTCAGCCGATCCAGGATGCATTCGACGACTACAACGTCTCGGCCATACCTTCCTCGGACGGCCGACATTGCGACGTGACCCTGGACCTGTTCACTCCCACGTCGACCCAGTATGAAATCCGGGCCGGCCGCACTGTTCGCCTGGAGTACTACGCGGTTCCCATCCAGTTCCCCGGTCCCGGCTCGTTCGACTACGAGATCGGGGATGACCCCGTCGAGGTCCGCGACAACTGGGGCATCGATACGTGGACGATCCCCTGTCGGTGTGTCCGCACCGAGGACGGCATCCGGCTCGACGACGAGATCGACTCGGCCATCGCAGGCTCGGACTATCTGATCGTCACCAATCCCGCCGCATGTCTGACCGAGTTCGGCGCCGCGGCCGAGGTACTCTCCGAGATGGCCCGGCTTGCCTACCACCGCAACGGCACCCTTGGCTATCCCTCCGGCCCGGGTTCCGACGATCCCGTGTGGGTCCGGGATTGCGCCCGCATGTGGGGCGCCACGATGACGGGCAGCGACGGCGTGGCCGGCAACTACCTCAGGAACGGCTATCTGCTGCTCGTCGGCGAGACCGAGATCCTGCCAGCATGGACCGTCAATTCGCCGGACATCGACTGGACCGGCGGCAAACGATCCGTCGAGGTCGGCCTCTCCGACCTGCCCTACGGCGATGTCTCGTCGTCCGACAACGTCCCGGAACTTTGCGTGGGACGCATTATCGGCGATTCGGCTGGCGCCTTGATGCAGGCAATGCAATCCGGCTTGTACTCCAGTTTCGATCGTTCCTACGGCGTCGCCACCAGCGGCGCGGAAAGCGATTGGGAGAACTTCGTCGGCAACGTTCGCGACATTGTCGCCGCCTGGGACAGGCAAGCAGCCGGCGGCGTCATCATGACCGAGAGAAGGAAGCCCCATCATTGGAGCGTCTATGTACACAAGGCCGAACCCGTCAACGGCTACGATTTTCCGATGGATCCCGGCGACGGTTTCGTCACAGCCGTCCTGGCCGGTTACGGCATGTCGGCGATCCGCATCGAGCCGGACACGGATACAGGCTGCCTCGTCACCGCCGGGAATCTGGACCTGATCAGCACGCCGTTCAGCGGCGCCGCGTCGTTCATGGTTCCCTTCAATTCCGGCGACGCGCTGGCTGCGGGCGACATCGACGCCGACGGCGAGGATGAGATCATCGTCGGCGACATTTCCTTCGACAGGCTCATCGTCGTTTGCGACCCGCCGAACACGACTTCCCATACGTATCTCGGGTTCGACGCCGAACTCGAGTCGTGGGACGTGATCGCCTGCGGTCATGTCTTGGACGTCCTGGCACAGGACGTGGTCGTCGTAGCCCGGCCCATCGACGGGGGCACCGTTGACATTTACGAATACGTCAGTTCGCCTCCCGGCCTCTATCGGACCTACCGACTGGACATCCCGTTCTCCTCCTACGACGGATTGGCCATCGCGGACATCGACACCTCCAACCCCGGCGACGAGATCGTCATCGGCAACGACAGCGACCAGCGGATCTACGTCTACGACCGCAGAGGCACTCTGCTCATGGAAATCCCATGCGAGCCGTACACAGCCTACGACAGTCTGGTGGCCGGGGACATGGACGGCGATGGTGGCGACGAACTGGCCGTCTTGATCGACGATGTGATCGACAGCAAGCGTCGCCTCCACATCTTCCAGGCTGACTGCGCCTCCTATGACGCGGCTTCAGGCTGGCAACTCGTCCGAGGTCGAAGCAGCCTGATCTACTCGCGATTCCTCCACTGCGACGGCGCTCGGACAACCGGCGGATCCACCCGCTACGACGGAGTGACCTGCGACGACCTCGACGGAGACGGGAAAGAGGAAGTCTGCCTGGCCCGTGAGAGCAATGACCGCCTGTACGCCCTCGACGGCCACTACGCCGACGGGTGGAAGCAGCGCTATTTGCCGGTCCTTCAGGACATCGAGGATCGGATCGACCTGTTCGTGCTCGCCGGGCACGGCAACCCCGGCTCCTGCTCCCCCTTCAACCGCGTGGACATCGGCACGCTGTCTCTGACAGCCGGGCCCCTGGTCTTTGCGCTGTCCTGCCTGACCGGTAATTACGAAGGCGAATGGTGGTGGTATGATGGCGGCGCGGTCGACGCCCACAGCGACGGAGACGACGGCTTCGCCGAAGCATTCTTTGGCCAGGGCGCAGCCGCCTATATCGGCGCCACCGAGGTATCCGGGACCGCTCCCAACGGCTCGGCCGGGCCGGCCTTCTTCGCCCAGTGGGACCCGGACGAAACCGCCGGCAAGGCCTTCCGCGACTACCGGCGAGGCCGGGTGGGGGCAAGCAATCTCTGGACCTTCTGGGCGATGGAGTACAACTACTACGGCGACGTGAAATTCGGGGCCTTGGGCAGCGGCATCGCCACGGCTTCGGTCGAGGAGCCCGGCCTGTCGATTGCAGGCGCCGAACCCCTTCCGGCCAACCCCGAGATTCTATTGGCCGACTATGAGGTCGCGACCGCCGATGGGTACGATCGTGTCACCATCCCAGGCGGGGACATCCTCATGGAGCCGAACCAGCCAATGGTCCCGATGTACCGGATCGAATACGAGGTCCCCGCCGGTGTGGTCGTGCAGGATGTCCAGGTACTGCAGCGGGACGGGCTCCAGGCCGAGATCGGCCTGAATCTGCCGCTGACCCTTGCGTTGACCGACGCCTTCGCGGAACCGAATGGGATCCTGATCGAACCCGAGCCGGGCTGGTATCCTGATCGGCAACTCGATTGGCGGGTCATTCACGAAGCGGATGGCACAGCGACTCTGGCCGTGACCCTCTACCCCTTCGAGTACAATGCGCAGACGACGGAGAGCCGCTTCTACAAGCAGTACACGCTCAGGATCGAAACACTCGATTCGCCGGTCCGCATCAGTGCCCTGTTCACCGACAGCAAGATCTATGCGCCGGGCGGCCTCGTGACGGTCAAGGTCTGGCTCAACGCCGAGGGCGAGGCCCAGGACGCCTTCGCGGACACCGTGATCCGCCAGTACGGTTCGGACGAGCTTGTCGCCGGCCTGCTGCTGGACAATCTCGCCGGTCTGGTCGGGACGGCCTCCTACGCCGCCACCTGGGACAGCACCGGTGCGGAGCCAGGATTCTACTACGCGGAGACGAAGATCGTGGACACCGCCGGCCAGGTCCTCGCCCGCGAGACCGCCTTGTTCAGCGTCAAGTCACAGGAGTGGGAGTAATCACGTCGTGCGTGGAGCGCCCGAGGCACGAATCCTCGCTCCACGCACGACGTTTGACGATCTACTCCGTGAAGGTCAGCGACTCCTCCTGGGATGCTCCTGCGACGGTAGTGATCCGCGTGTGGCTCACGTGTCGAGGCCATCCGGAGGACAGGTGCAATGCAAAGCGGGCCTCGTCTTTGACATTGAGCGAGCCGCCCGTTGTGCCGGACGGTAGCGACTTGCCCATGCGGGCGGCCAGGTCCTTCAGGGTCCTTTCCAGCACCTGTGCCCCGGCGACCGGATCGATCTCCTGGCGCCACGTGACGACCGCGGTGTCCGACGAGGAATCGGCTTTCTCCAGCGTGAACGAAGCGCGTGTGGGAAACGGATCGCCGCCGAACGGATTGGCCAGCTTGTCCTCGTATTCCCTGGGGCAACCCACGGCGTGCTCCAGGCCGAGAGGCATGAAGAACACCTGGGGCACCCGGGTGAACAGGATCTCGACCTGCTGCCTCGTGGCGAGCATGGACAGGAGTTGCCGGCGAGTCCTCTGGATCGTCGTGTCGTCGATGCCGGCCTTGCGGGCCTCTTCCAGGGTCGCATCGACGCTCTCTCGGGCCGTCGCCCGGAGTTGCCGCCAGTTCTGCACGCCGCGGAGCTTCGTGCGGGAATCGAACTGAAGCACGATGGTGACGCCGCAGGTGAGATCCGTCACAGCCCGAGTGAAGAGGTCCATCGCCCGGTTGGGATCGTCGAGCCGGGTCTGTCCCGCCATCCAGCCAATGAGATAGCCGCCTTCATGGACGTCCAGAACCTCGATGCGAACCGATGTCGTGCCTTTGACGCTCACTGGGGCGGTCCCCGGTCTGGTGCAGCGGCCCTGAATCATCGTATAGGTGCGGCTTTCGCCCTTTTTCCAGTGCGGCATCAAGGCAACGGTATGGGCGTCCGCCTGAACCCGAAGGCAAAGCGCCGGACCGCAGACCAGGAATATGAACACAACTACCGCTATCGTCCTGTTCACGGAATCACAACTCCCGATATCGTCCCCTGCTGCTCTCGAACAACAGCTCCGCGATTCGACCCCACCGGGGTCCGCCATTCACTTGGACGACACGGTCCGGATACTACCGGATGAATCCTTCAATGTCTATCTCTTTCAGGTCGGGCGTAAGGTAAAATCGCTTCCGCCAACGTCATACAGGTGACGATCGATTGTCGAACGATGTGCTGGCGAGTCTCGATTTCAACGACGAGGATTTTCGCCTGGTGCAGACCATCGTGGATTACGACGCCGGCGCCTTCAGGCAGATCGAGCGCAGCCAGAGCCGGCGGAACCCGATGGACCATATTGCGTTCATTATTGGCCTGATCGATCAGGCAGACCGGTTCTACGAATCCCGGGAAATCGATGGCGTCGCGTGCTTTGGCTTCGATGTCAGCGCCAAGAAGTACGGCACGAACCCGGACGGCGCGTTCCACCAGGTCTGGCTCGACGCCGCCACGAATCTCCCCGTGCGGATGGAATGCCACTGGCCGAGAAGCGACGGCAGCGGAGAGTATGTGACCGTCCAGGAGCAATTCGACTGGGATCCCACGCTGCCCGAAGATCTCCTCACGCCGCAAATCCCGCCCGGATTCGCGCAGATCGAGAAATGACGGGAAGAACCAACCCTTCCCGGGGGAATCACAGCCGCGAACCAGTTCTTGCACAAAGGCCGAGCCGCAACGCTCGGCCTTTGTGTTGCGCGGGCGGAATCTGTCCGTCTATAATGGTGATGTGACAAGGCACGAACCGGACAGGAGTTTGGAGCGAGCGACCGGCGGACAGAGCTGCTCGAATTGCTGGATCGATCCGGGGCGAGTCTCTTCGCCCTGCTGACGAGGCTCACCCTGCGCCAGGACGTGGCCGAGGAACTCATGCAGGACCTGTTCCTCAAGCTCAGCGCCGCCAATGACCAGGGCGGGATCGATTGCTGGTACGCCTACGCCCGCCGGACGGCCATCAATCTGGCCTTCGACTGGCGACGGCGACAGAAGATCCGGCGGACCTGCTCGCTCGACGGATCGTTAGACCGCGTTTCTACAGGGGACTCGCCTCTGGGCACATTGATCGAAGCGGAGGAACTGGAGCAGGTCCTTGGAGCGATCGACCGGCTTCGCGGCCTCTCGCGCGAGGCCTTTGTCCTGCGGTACATCGAGCAGGAGTCGTACGAGCGAATCGCCGAGCAGCTCGGCAAGACGCCGCATCATGCACGGGCCTTGTGCTCCCGAGCGATGAATGCGTTGCGCAGTTGTATCGTGGAAGATGGAAAGGAGGTGCAGCATGTCGAAGATGAATGAGAACGAGCTTCGACGGCGTCTCGATCTGCTCTCCGAAATCAAACCGTCGCCCCAGGCCACGGGCCGGGCTCTGGATCGCGTCCACCGGACGCTGAGCCAGACAGATCAGCAGCCCGACGCTCGCCCCGTGAGCTTTTGGAGAACCATCATGGCAAGCAGACTGACCAAGCCCGTCATTGCGGCGGCCGTGCTTCTGGCGATAGCGATTCTCTGGCAATCGATGACATTCACGGGGAATGCCTACGCGTTGTCCGATGTGCCCCATCTCCTCGGGCAGGCCAGGACGATCCACGTGCGGATGCGACATTTCAGCGGCGCACGCGAGTTCCCCGCGGAGTACTGGTACGATCCGGCAAACGGGAGGATGTACCGCTCGTTGGAGAGGCCTGCAACAGAGCAAGGCCCCGACGGGCTCCAAAGCGTGACAGAAGTCACGCGGACCGTCTGGGATGGGCAGTATGTCATGGAGATCAACGACAGAACGAAGACAGTCGGCTTCCAGAGGTTGCTGGCCTCTCAGCAGCAGCCCAACCGGATTCTAATCGCGGAGTTCGGTCTGAAGATGGCCCTTCAGGACATCGCAAATCTGGACAAGTACACCCGAATCGGCAACGAGGAGATCGGTGGCGAGTCCTACGATATCTGGCGGAGGGAGTTCAAGATGGTTCCCACGCCGCAAGTGAGATGCAGATCGGACTACTGGGTGTCGCCGGCCACCGGCAAGGTGGGACGCGTGAGAAGGTGGATCAAGCTGGATACAGACTGGATTCTCACCAGCGAGATGGATGCCGTCCAGATCGACGTGGAGCCTCCCGTGGGTCTGTTTTCCACGGAGCCTCCGGCCGGCTATACCTTGAAGAATGAGAAACATGTCGCCGAGTACACCGGCATCGGCCTCACCGCGTATGAAAGCGAAGGCTGTTCTTTACGGGCTCCTGTCAGTCTCGGGCTCGAGGATGGGAGCGTTCTGGTCTGCTGGCGAACGACCGGCGGCCCGGCTGTGCCTGATCCCAACGCCCCCTACGAGAACCTGTCCTTCGGCGGCGACCTGGCGCAGACGCCCCTGAGGGTGTTTGGCTTGATCTCGGCCACGGACGAGAATCACACAGAACCGGTCCTTCATTACGTCGGCAGACACGTCGCAGTCACGCGGAATGCAGGTACAGTGTATGAGTGGGCTCTGTACGTGCCGCCTCGCGCGGCTGTTGCCACGGAACGCACGGTGCTCACCATTACGGCGATACAGCCCAAGGTCCAAATGTCCGGGGACTTGCGGACGGAGCATCGATCGTTGATCGGCTTCGCGAGTTTGTGCGTCACACGCGAAGACTTCGAGCAATACGTTCCCGCGGCGGCACGGGAACTGTCGGACGACCAGGCCGTGCCGACGGAGTTGACCTATGACGGCCTTCAAGCATTGGCGCAGCGGGTCCGCGCCACGCCGGAGCTGTATGAAGCTGTGCGGACATGGGCGGAAGAACCGCAGAAGAGCATCGTCAGGCTTGAGCCGGTGGAGACGACGACACCCGAGCAGGTCAGGCAACAGGCAAGGCAACTGGTGGAGGCGTTCTTCGCTGCGATTGTTGACGGACGCGACGCCGACGCCGCCAGACTGCTCCGATACGAGGAGCCGCGGGCCTCTCGCGTGGTGACCGGAATGAAGCAGTTGCCGGGCGTCAAGGACATCAAGGTCGAGAGCATCTACGCAACCGAGGAGAATGCCATGGTGATCACCAACGAGTTTGCCGCCTACGAAGGTCGCTCGGGGCGCTGGGCCATCGCGGTGCTCAAGGAGAAGGGGACATGGCTGATCAAAGACTTCGACGCCACGACGACCGACTCAATGCAGGAGGAGATCGACGACTACTTGAAGCGTTTCCCGGGCGCGAAGCACTTCCCGCAGGGTGCGTACGACGCACCATCGTCTGCACATCCGAGGGTTGACCGGTGCGTAATACGCACCCTGCTACGAGCATCCCGGCACTTCACGACCTCGCTGCCTTTTGTTGTTGTCGCGAGTGATGCGGACCGCTACATTATGGCGGCGCCATGGACACCAGGGACAAGAACATCGTGCTGATCGGGATGCCGGGGGTGGGCAAGAGCACCGTCGGGGTGCTGCTGGCCAAGGCCCTCGGACGGTATTTCCTCGATACCGATGTCTTCATCCAGGCGGCGCAGGGCCGGTCCCTCCAGGAGATCATCGACACCGACGGCCTGGCGGCCTTCTGCAAGATCGAAGAGAACTATGCGACCTGCATCGACCTGACGAACGCGGTCATCGCCACCGGCGGCAGCGTCGTCTACAGCGAGCGAGCCATGCAGTCCCTGGGTGAGCACGGCGTCATCGTCCACCTCGACCTGCCTGTCGACAGGATCGAGCAGCGTCTGGCCAACCTGCCCACCCGCGGCGTGGTCATGGAAAAGGGCCAGACCATCCGCTCCCTCTACGACCAGCGCGAGCCCCTCTACCGCCAGTACGCCCAGGTCACCATCGACTGCACCGACAAGAACCACGAGCAAATCGTCGCTGAGATCACTACGAACGTGTGAGAAGCAGCACGGGCATCTTGCCCGCGAGTATCGGGGGCGTCTCGCCCGCAGGACAAGACCGTCTTGGCGGGGCCAGGATGGCCCTGCGACTCATAGGCAAGGTGTCCACGCCACGACAACCTGCCTTTTCGTACACGTTCTGAGACGATTTGCCTGCATATCCGATGTGGGCGGACTGCGTCAAGAGCGGACACGCTTGATGTGTGCCTGAAGGCCGGGCAAATCACGATGGAGAATCTGCCAGATGATGTCAAGGTCGATACCGAAGTACTCGTGCACAACCCGGTTGCGCAACCCGACGACTTTATACCATTCAATATCCGAGTGAGATTCCTTGAATTCATCTGGGAGACGATTGGCGGCTTCGCCGATGATCTCGATGTTCCTTACCACCGCATCAACCGTCTTCTCATCGTGGATGAAGGAGTCAAAGGACATCCCGCCGACATAACGCGAGGTTTTCTCAATAGCCTCGAGAATGTCGTTCAGCAGCAAATCGACGGGCCTTTTAGACATAGATCAGTTCCGGCTCAATCACCTTCCAGCCATCAGGTGTGACGGCCCGGCTGGACACAACGTCTGCTCGCGTGCCCAGGAGCTTCTCGATGGTCTCGCACAATGTGACGAACTCAAGTCCGACGGAAGGATCGACTTCCACCAGGATATCCACATCGCTGTCCTCCCGCTGATCCCCTCTCGCGTACGAACCGAAAAGAGCCAGCCTGCGAACCTTGAAGCCCGCCTGCAGGCGACCCTTGTTCTCGGCCAACACCTTCAAGATCTGCTCTTTCGTCGCCATAACCGTGATCGATCTCCTGTCTCAATTGATTATATCCCAATGCGTAGAGCAAACAAGGCGTCGCGGCTGTTATATTGGTGAGAACCGAAGTTCTCGCTGAAAGGGCCTTTTCGGTGATGGTGGAAGACAGGGTGTTGGTCTGGCGGCTCAACCGCGGCGACGCGACTGCGCTGTCTCGCGTGTACGAGAAGTACCGCGAGGATCTGCTGCGCCTGGCCGGCTCGATACTGAGCGACCGGACAGCGGCTGAGGACATCGTGCAGGACGTCTTCATTCGCTTCGCGGGCCTGGCCCGGACGTTCCGGCTGACCGGAAGCCTGAAAGGGTACTTGGCGACGTGTGTCGCCAACGCGGCCCGCAACCAGATCGTCGCCTCCCGGCGCCGGGAGACGGCGGGTCTGGATGAAGCCCTCGGGCTCGCGTCGGACGGGGCGCCGCCCGACGCCTGGGCGATCTACAGCGAACGGTTCACGCGGGTCGCCCAGGCGATGGCGGAATTGCCGGTCGAGCAGCGGGAGGTCGTGACGCTGCACCTGTACGGCGATCTGCCTTTCCGCGAGATCGCCGCATGGCAGAAGACATCGATCAAGACCGTCCAGAGCCGTTATCGCTACGGCCTGGAGAAACTGCGGTCGCTTTTGGACGGCGAGGTAGAAGAATGAAGCCTCTGAAGGACATGGTCCGATTCATCCGGCATGCACGGATCGACACGAAGAGCAGCATGGACATGCAAGTGCAGCGGAAGATGCGCGACGCCTATGACGATTCCGCTCCTGGGCACGTGACGGGATACGCGGGCGGCAGGATCGCCCGACTGGCCGTCGCGGCAGTGGTGCTCGTCGGCGCCGGCGTGCTCATCGACCGTCTGGCCGGCCCCTTTAACGGCAGCGTTGCCTGGGCCCAGGTCGCGCAGCGGTTCCAGTCCGTGTCGTTCGCCTATGCCTCCATCTATGTGAGGAACTACGCTTTGGCTGAGCCCAGGCAATATGAACTGTGGATGGGCAAAGGCGGTTATGCCCGGATGCGGGTCGGCTCGCAGGTCATCTTCGGTCGGGACGGGCAGGTGAGCCGGGCCTTCGACATCTGGCAGCGCCGTGCGGTCAAGGCCGATCCGGCCGCCGCGGACATCCTGCGCATGCTCCAGACGCCCGACGAGGTCTCGCTGGAGACGGTGATTCGCTGCCTCTCCGGCGGCAAACTGGTGGACATCACGCCCGCGGTCAACACGGAGGCCGCCATCGGCGAGGACCTGGCCATCTTCGACGCCCAGTCCGCAGTCAGTCCGGGTTGGGTGCGAATCTACGCGCTTCGCGAGAGCAAGCTGCCGGTCGGGCTTCGCATCTGGGACCCGGTCGAAGGGTTCTCGGTGGATGCCCTCATCACGTATGCCAAGGATCAGCCTGCGATCTTCTTCGACCCGAATGCGTTCGAGGCCAGACTGACGGAGCCGGGCTACAGCAACATCGCTCTGGCCTATCTGTTCCTCAAGGACCCCGGCGGCCAGGATGTCACGCCGGGCGACCTGGACCGGTAGCAGACCACTTAACCGACACATACTACGGATTCACGAATTCCAGGAGAAGGCACTATGCCGAGAACGGAGAATCTCCAACCAGAACGAAACGGTTTCACACTGATCGAGCTGCTGGTCGTGATCGCGATCATCACGGTGCTGATGTCGGTGCTGGTGCCGGGCCTGCGAAAGGCGAAGGAACACGCCCGGCGGGTCGCGTGCCAGAACAACCTGCACCAGGGCCTCATCGTCGGCAACCTCTACGCGAGCGACTTCGACGGGTTCCTGCCGGAGGGCAACATCATCGACAAGTCGGCCTCCGGCTATAACAAGGAGTGGGACAAGGCCGACCTGTTGACCTTGGTCAGTTACAAGACGATGCTGGCCTTCGGCAACTACGGCCTGACGGAAGAGCACGCCACCTGCGAGACCGCCCGCAAGTATTTCGAGTCGAAGCCCGACTGGCTGAGCCCCCTGCCGGCCACGCGCCCCCTCGTCTCGGCCGCCCATATCGGCTGGATCTACTGGGGCAACCGCGGCAACTGGACCGACGCCAACACCGGCCGCAAGTACGTCACCGCCAGGAAGGTGACGGACAAACCCACGTCGAAGACGCTCGTCACTTGCTTCTGCTACAACCGCTACGACGCGGTCGGCGCGGGCGGCCAATGGCCCGCCTGGTACGCTTCGCACGTCGGCGCGACGTTCCAGTACGCAACGGATCGGCCGATGAAGCCGACGCCCGACGGCCTCGTCGTCGGCTACCTCGACGGCGCCGCGAGGTTCGTCAAGTGGGCCGACCTGACCCCCAGCAATCACGAGGGCGACTACATCGTCTATTACGACAGCGGGACGTGAGTAGAGGCGGTGCGTGGTACGCACCGCTTGCCTGGCACATCCAATTTGCACCTACCCAACCGTCCGGTCCCATGCGATAATAGGGTTTCGATAGCGGAGTACGTCTGTCACAAGCCCCACGGACGGAGTGCGACGATGCCGGATGCACGACGGCTGTATTTCCTCGACAATCTGAAGATCGGCCTCACGATCCTCGTGATCGCCCACCACGTGGGCCAGGCCCACGGCCCAACGGGCGGCGCGTGGCTGATCCAGGAAGCGACCCGTGCCGCGATCCTGGGTCCCTTCTTCACGGTGAACCGCTCGTTCTTCATGAGGCGGAAATGGTATCCCATCGACAGGTGGGTGGGCTTCCTGGGTTTCATCCAGGTGGCCTTTGCCGATGTCCCTCGCGACTTGAGCTGCTTCGTTCTCGGCGCGGTCGCCTATCGCAGGCAGTGGTTCCTCGGGATCACAGCGAGGATGGGAGCGATCTGGCTGTCGGTCGGCCTGACGCTCGCGGCGCTGTGGTACACCTTCTCGCTGGGGCACCTGTGGAGCGCCCTGCACATCAGTCGCGAGGTCCACGGCTACATCTATCCCGTCTGGGAGTCGTTCCTGTGCTGCGGAATGTGCCTGGGCCTGCTCGTCCTGTTCCGCGAGAAGCTGAATTCTCAAGGACGCCTGGGCAGACTGATGGCCGCGAATCAGTACGCCGCGTATCTATTCCATGTGCCTGTGGTGATCGCGATCCAGGTTGCCGTCGCGAGCGCGCCGATGTCGCCCTTCACGAAGTTCGTTCTCGTGACGGCGTTGAGCGTCCCGCTGACATTCCTGCTCAGCGCCGCGATTCGAACGCCGGCGTTTGTGAGGAGAGTCCTATAGCTTCCACGCCTTCGCGAAGGCCTTGAAGCTGCGGTCGTAGGTCTTCTCGACGTCGTCGGGGAAACAGCAGGCGGGCAGTTGCTTCGACGACAGGTGATAGCTCAGGCACTCGCAGCAGATGCCCTTGTTGCTGCAACCGGGATACGAGCAGTTGCAGTTCTCCAGGTTCCTGGCTTTCCGGCATTCCATAGGGTCCTCACCTCCACTTGTGCTTCTTCTTCTCGAACGGGTTGCCCATGATCTTGTAGACGGTTGTCCCGCATTCGAGGCACCGCCACTCGCGAGTCCGTCGGGCATCACGAATCCAGAAGATCGCCCACAGCCCGGTCAGCAGCGTCAGAATCAGGTGCGGGACGTGGTTGATCCCCTGCCGCCCGACCGGCACCTGCTTGAGGCATTTGCCGCAGTAGCCGCTGGCCTCCTCGAACCGACTGAATCGCAGTATTGCAGGCATCGCCATCGTCGCTTGAGTCACCGAAACCGTCCAATCAACCGAGTGTAGCAGGATCGATTCGGGAATGCAAACCGCTTTGGCGCCGATGCAGTCTCGATCATCGGAGCGTGAAGACCCTCCCATCCCCTGGACGGATCAGGTAGGGGTTGCCTGTCCCGTCCCAGGCGATCTTCATCCTGGACAGATGCCAGCTCGCGCCCTTGTCGCTGTTGCCCTGGAAGAACAGGTGCATCTGTCCATCGCGGTCGGTGAAGACGCCGGGATGGCCGGACTCGCTGGCGTTCCAGTCGCCCGCATCGCCGTTGGGCAGCAACGGCTCCTGGGAGAGCCGCGTCCAGGAGACGCCGTCGGCGCTGACGGCACAGCCAATCTGCTGTGGCTCGTTGTTGTACCCGCCGGCATAGAACATGAACAGCCGGCCATCGTGCTTGCAGACCGAGGGGGCCTCGATGCACTTCCTCTCCCACGGCAGTTGTGGTTCGAGAATCGACGCATCGCACAACTGGGTCCACTTATCCCGCCCATAGTCCGAGTCCGGCGGCGCCCAGGCGACGACGAGCTTCTGGACTCTCATTTCCGGGTCGCGCGTGGCGCAGTACAGCAGCAGGCGGCCCTCGTGCTCGATCACATCGGCATCGATGGCCCGCCCGCAATTCCAATCGCCTGTCGGCCTGAAGATGGGGTTCGTCGCGTTGCGCGTGAAGTGAATGCCGTCATCGGAAACCGCGTGGCAGATCGCGTCGTCGCGCCCATTGCCATAGGTCTGGTAGAACAGGTGGAGTCTGTCGTTGCGGACCATCGCAGCGGGTGCGGCGAGCCCCTTGCTCTCACAACCGCCCGCCGGAAGGACCTCGCCTGCCTTGGTCCAGTGCGTCAGGTCGCCGCTTTCCGCGACGCCGACCGCCCATCCGTCCGCGCCTCGGTTTACCGAGTAGTACATCAGATACCGCCCCTGGAACCACTCCACGTCGGGGTCCTTCGCGAGGGACCGGCCGTGAGACGTGTCTGTGTAATACATCTCGGGCTGCGCACCCGTGCCTCCGAACACAACGGAGGACGAAGCAAGACACAGGACGATCGTGCTTGCGTTCATGAGTTTCCCCTGACAGATTCCCGGCCAGACAACGAGCCGCCCCCACCCGGCGACGGCGACCGCCATTGTAGGCCATCGGTCGGAGAACGCAATCGCCTCTCCAGCCCTCATCGTGCCCGGCATCTTGACTCCGCGGTCGTCCTGGGATAGAGGTTATACTGTGATGGACTCGACGCGGACCTCGGCATTCGGGGTCGCGCCGAAGAAACGGACTTCTACCGGAGAACGGATATGGCTGGTCACTCGTTGAGCACTCAGCGCGGATTGTGCGTCGTCATCACTTGTGCGTGTGTCCTGGCGACTGGCTGCCAGTCTTCGCGGCCGGCGCCGCGAGCCGAGAGCATCCGCATCTCGGACGATGTCTTCGTGCAGCCCATCGCCCCCGGCGTCTGGGTACACACCACGTACTACGATCTGCCCAACTACGGGCGCTGCCCCGCGAACGGGCTCGTCGTCGTCGATGGCAACGACGCCTTGCTGATCGACCTGCCCTGGACGGACGAACTGACCGCGACGCTGTGCGATTGGATCTCGCTGAGTCAGGGCGCGACCGTGAAGACGGTGGTCCCCACACACTTCCACCAGGACTGCATGGGCGGCCTGGAGGAGGCCCACCGGCGCGGGGCGGTCTCCTACGCCTTGGACCGGACCGTCGAGATTGCCAGGCAGAAGCGCCTCCCAGTCCCACAGATTCCCTACCGATTCCGCACGATGGTCCATTGCGCCGGCACGGTCGCTCTCGCGACCTATTTCGGGTCCGGACACACGACCGACAACGTCGTCGTCTGGCTGCCCCAGAAGCAAATCCTGTTTGGCGGCTGCCTTATCAAGTCCATGGATTCCCAGTCGCTCGGCAATACCACCGACGGCGACCTGGCGGCCTATCCGGCCACGCTTCGCAAGGTGCAGGCCAACTACCGTCATGCCAGAATCGTCGTCCCCGGCCACGGCGACTGGGGCGGTCCCGAACTGATTCAACACACGCTGGAACTGTGCGCCCCCGCCAAGGCCAAACCCTGAGACCGAACCATGCGAGACATCGAGTACCGGACAACCGTTCAGGACGAGCACTGGCGAAACGAGGAATTCCAGTGGGCCAGAGTGCTGGCCGAAGGCCATGCGGCCAAGGGCATGGTCCTGTTGTATCTCCAGAAGGCCTGCACCGCCTTCCACGAGTTCGAGCCCGCCTTCAAGGCCGGCGCCCTCGATCCGAGCCGGCTCGATTTCTTCCGCCGGCGGCTGGCGAATCGACTCGGGCATCTCGTGACCACGATGAAGAACAACGATCTCGACAAGCTCGACGGAGCGCCCGAAATCGACGACATTCTTCACGCCGTCGAATCAGCGAAGAGCCTGGAAGACCTCGCGGAACTGACCGACAGGCTGCATTCGACCGGTCACACGCTGCTCGACGCCCTCGAACGAGCGTGAGGTGCCTCCATCGCAGAGTGTACGATCGCCTGTCAATTCACGGTTGACCTGTCCGGCGGAATCCGGATAATGACCCGCTCTGATTGTGGCATGGAGTCTTGTATAGGATGACCGACGCGATTCGTGAACCTCTCACCTTGTTCTTCGACCTCGACGGGACATTGAGCGATCCCAGCGACGGGATCACGCGGTGCATCCAGTACGCGCTCAAGAACCTGGGCCGGGCCCAACCGCCCAAGGCGGAACTGGTGCAGTTCATCGGTCCACCGTTGCGATGGACGTTCCCCCGCCTGCTCGGCAGCGACGACCAAGACCTGATCGACCGGGCCGTGGGTTTCTACCGCGTGCGGTACGGCGATGTCGGGCTATTCGAGAACGTCGTCTATCCCGGCGTCCCGGAGTTGCTGGAACGTCTCCACGCGGCGGGCCACCGGCTCTATGTGGTCACCTCCAAGCCGACGGTCTACTCGGACCGAATCATCCAGCGGTTCGGATTCGACCGCTTCTTCCTCAAGGTCTTCGGCCCGCAGCTCGACGGACGCTTCGATGAGAAGAGCGAACTCATCGGGCACCTTCTGCGCGAGCTTTCGCTCGACCCGGGCCGGACGGTCATGATCGGCGACCGGGCCCGCGACATCGAATCGGGCAAGGACCACGGGACCCGCACGATCGGCGTGACCTACGGCTTCGGCAGCGAAGCGGAGATCGCCGCCGCGGGACCCGACGACATCTGCCGGCATCCCGACGAAATCCACCAGGCCGTCACCTGCTTGGCCGCACGGCACTGACGCACCCGTCCGTGACCTCACGATTCGTCAAGAAATCCTTCATCTCCAATGAACCTTCCCGACGATATATCGTAATATCTATATATTACAATATTACAGAATGAAGGGTCTGGATCATGGACAAAGAACTGGCAATCCACGCAGCGGAAGTGCTCAAGGCAGTAGCCCACCCGCTTCGGCTGATGATTGTCGAGTTCCTCCAGGACAAGGAGCATACCGTCGGGGAGATCGTGGAAACGCTCGGAGAGAAACAAGCACTCACGAGCCAACAGCTCAACCTCATGAAGGACAAGGGCGTGCTCGCCTCTCGACGAGAGGGAACCAGGGTGTTCTATCGCATCCAGAATCCAAACGTAATTCGAGTGCTAGACTGTATTTACGATCATTGCAGCCCCTCGCAGAAGGCAGAACGATGAACAGGGAGCCCCTGAGAGCGTAAAGGCATACAAATCACCCCCTGTTCTGTGGGTGTTTCAAGACGATGCCGACGGGTGATCCGTCCTGGATTTCGGGTTTCGGGGATTATGGACATGGACTTCAAACGCAAGATCGTCGAATTCTCAGTGGACCACCACAAGCTGGTCACCGTGGTGATGGTGGCCTTCACCCTGGTCTGTGCCGCGTTCATCCCGAGGATCAGGGTGGACACGGACCCGGAGAACATGCTCTCGGAGCACGAAGCCGTCCGGGTCTTCCACGAGCAGACCAAGAAGGACTTCATCCTCAACGACATCGTGGTCGTCGGCGTGGTCAACAACAAGAACCCCAACGGCGTATTCAACGTCCAGTCGCTCCAGCGGATCTACGACCTGACGCAGTTCGCCAAGACGCTGCAGTGGCCGAACCCGAAGGACCCGAACGAGACCCTCGGCGTCGTCGAGGTGGACCTGCTGGCCCCGTCCCTGGTGGATCACATCAGCCAGGGCGGTCCCGGCGAGATCCGCTTCGAGTGGCTCATGCCCGAGCCGCCCAAGACCGCGTCCGAGGCCCTCGCGGTCCGCGACAAGGCCCTCTCCAATCCCCTCCTGAAGGACACCCTCGTCTCGGGCGATGGCAAAGCGATCTGCCTGTACCTGCCGCTGACGAGCAAGGACCTCAGCCACGAGGTGTACACGAAGCTGCGAAATCACATCGCGACGTTCACCGGCGACGAGCAGTACCACATCACCGGCCTGCCCGTCGCGGAGGACACCTTCGGCTATGAGATGTTCATCCAGATGGCGATCTCCGCGCCGCTGGCCATGCTGACCATCTTCATCCTGATGCTGGTCTTTTTCCGCAAGCTGGTGTTGATCGTCTCGCCCATGATCATCGCGATGGTGACGGTCCTGTCCACGATGGGCCTGCTCATCGGGTTCGGATTCCCCGTGCACATCATGAGCTCGATGATCCCGATCTTCCTGATGCCGATCGCGGTGGTGGACTCGGTGCACATCCTGTCGGAGTTCTTCGAGAAGTACACGAAGGAGAAAGGCCGCCGACAGACGACGATCGAGGTGATGGGCACGTTGTTCGTCCCGATGCTGTATACCTCGCTGACCTCCGCGGCGGGCTTCGCCTCGCTGGCGTTGACGCCGATCCCGCCCGTGCAGGTATTCGGCGTGCTCGTCGCTGTCGGCATCATGATCGCGTGGGTCTTCACCGTCACGTTCGTGCCCGCCTACATTATGTTCCTCAACGAGAAGGGACTGGAGAACTTCGGCGCCGCGGTGGTCCACGAGCAGAAGCAGACCTGGCTGACCCGCCTGCTGCACGGCGCCGGCCGGCTCACGGTCACCACGGCCAAACCGATCCTCCTGGGGGTGGCGATCCTCGCGGCTGTCGCCGTCTACGGCATCACTCGCGTCAATATCAACGACAACCCGATCAAGTGGTTTGCCAAGAGCCACCCGATCCGCCTGGCGGACACCGAGTTGAATCAGCACTTCGCGGGCACCTATATGGCGTACCTGGTCCTGCGGGACGGCGCCGACCCGAACGTCTCTCTCGAGTATGTCACGGGCCTGCGGGACCGCCTCCGCGCCAAGGTGGAGGAACTGTCCGCCGACAACCCGAAGGCAGCGGACCTCCTGGTGCAGGCGGACACCGCGGTGGTGAAGGAGGCCTCGAACAAGGTCGCGAAGACGGCGTTTCTCGGCAAGCTGTCCGAGTACGCCGAGCAGCAGCAGGCGTCGGCGCCCCAGGACACGGCGGACGCCTGGTATGAACTGGCCGACTTCTTCGAATTGGAGAAGGAGGCCCTGAAGCTCTTCAAGCAGCCCGAGGCGCTGCGCTATATCGCGAGCCTGGAGGACCACCTCGAAGGCACCGGCCTGGTCGGCAAGAGCAATTCCATCGCGGACATCGTCAAGAAGGTCTACATGGAGCTGATCGACGGCAAGCCGGAGAACTACCGGATTCCCGACACCAGCGGCGCGGTCGCCCAGAGCCTGCTCCAGTTCCAGAGCAGCCACACGCCCGACGACCTCTGGCACTTCGTGACGAACGACCTGGACAAGGCCAACATCTGGCTCCAGCTCAAGAGCGGCGACAACAAGGACATGGAGAAAGTCGTCGCGGCGGTCGAGGAGTACTTCGAGACCACGCCACCGCCGATGCCAATGAAGCACGATTGGGCGGGCCTGACCTACATCAACATCGTCTGGCAGCAGAAGATGGTCTGGGGCATGTTGCAGTCGCTCCTGGGCAGCTTCATCATCGTGTTCATCATGATGGCGATCATGTTCCGCTCGGCGCTGTGGGGACTGGTCTGCATGGTGCCCTTGTCGATCACGATCGCAGTCATCTACGGCGTGATCGGATTGGTCGGCAAGGACTACGACATGCCCGTCGCGGTGCTCAGCGCCCTGACGCTCGGCATGGCGGTCGATTTCGCGATCCACTTCCTGGAGCGGGCCCGCGGCAGTCACGCGCAGACAGGCTCGTGGCAGGCCAGCGCCGCGGAGATGTTCGGCGAGCCCGCGCGGGCCATCGCAAGAAACGTCCTGGTCATCGCGATCGGCTTCCTGCCGCTGCTGGCGGCGCCGCTGGTGCCCTATAGGACGGTCGGCATCTTCCTCTGTGCGATCATGGCGCTGTCGGGCGTCGTGACGCTGATCGTCCTGCCGGCCATCCTGACCGCGGCGGAGAAGCGGTTGTTCAGGATCGCAGCCACGCCGGAATCCGCGAAGTGCAATTGTGCGTTCTGCTTCGTGATCTCGGTGGCCAGTGTGGTCGTCGTGCTCCTGAACATCTACCAATTCGGCAAGATGGGCTTCAACAGCTTCATGTGGCTCAGCATCATTGCGGTCCCGATTCTGGCCGTGATCTGCGGCCTGATGTCCCGTCGGCAGGCCTGCCGGACCTTGCAGGCACGACAGGAAGAGAAACCGACTGTTTGAATTCGGAGAGTGCCATGATGACCGTCGAACGATCCTTACGAGCCATTGCAGGGTTCTTCATCCTGCTCAGCGTTCTACTGGCCCATTATCATTCCCCCTACTGGCTGCTGTTCACCGCCTTCGTGGGACTGAATCTCCTCCAGTCGGCGTTCACCGACTGGTGCCCGATGATGACGTTCCTCAAGAAGCTCGGAGTCCCAAGCCAGTGCCAGAACCACGGAGGTACCGTATGTTCCACAAAATGACCTTATCGACACTCTTGATTTCCTTGGGTGGTGCGGCCGGCATCGGCTTCGCCGAGGACACGCCGGATGTCCAGACCATCGTGAACAAGGCGAATGTCGTCGCCTACTACCAGGGCAACGACGGCAAGTCGACAGTCCAAATGGTCATCACGAGCAAGCAGGGCCAGACCCGCGAGCGACTGTTCAACATCGTGCGAAAAGACGTCCAGGACGGCGGCGACCAGAAGTACTTCGTCTACTTCCAGCGTCCGGCGGACGTCCGGCGCATGAGCTATATGGTGCACAAGCACGTCGCCAAGGACGACGACCGATGGCTCTACATGCCTTCGCTCGATCTGGTCAAACGGATTGCCGCAGGGGACAAACGCACCAGCTTCGTCGGCTCGGATTTCCTCTATGAGGACGTCTCGGGCCGGAACCTCGACGAGGACACGCACGAGCTGGTGGAAACCACCGACGCGTTCTACGTCGTCAAGAACGTCCCGAAGAAGCCCGAGACGGTCGAATTCAGCTACTACAACGTCTCCATCGACAAGAAGACCTTCGTCCCCATGAAGATGGAGTTCTACGACAAGGAAGGCAAGCTCTACCGCACGATCGAGTCGAAGAAGGTCGAGGAGATCCAGGGCTTCCCGACGGTCACCGTGTCCCTCGTCCAGGACCTCAAGAGCGGCAGCAAGACCGAGATGACCTTCAGCAACGTGAAGTACGACATCGGCATCGGCGAGATCTTCGAGGAGCGGTACCTCCGCAAGCCGCCGCAGGAGGTGACGAAATGACCCGCGGCAA
Source organism: Sedimentisphaerales bacterium (assembly GCA_035342095.1). Classification (GTDB taxonomy): domain Bacteria; phylum Planctomycetota; class Phycisphaerae; order Sedimentisphaerales; family Anaerobacaceae; genus PLanc-01. The sequence continues at coordinate 76,722 of DAOQWL010000014.1, forward strand.
GACCATGGCGGTCCTGGTCACTCTGGCGTGCACCTGGACGGTCGGCGCCCGGCAGGAGCCGAATGAGCCGCACGAGAAGAGGAGCCCCGTTCGGGAGTTCCTGGAGAAGCACGACATCGAATATCACGGCTTCTACGAGACCCGCGTCGGCGCCCGGCTCCTGGACGACCCCTATGAGGGGAAGGACCTCAGCATCGGCGAGGCCCGATACCAGTTCGATCTCCTCGCCATGCGAGACTGGGGCGACGTCAAGGTCAAGGGCGACGCCTACGGGGACTTCGTCGAGGAGCAGGCGGTCTTCGACCTCCGCGAGGCGAACTTCTTCACGCGTCCGAGCGACTCGGTGGACCTCAAGCTCGGACGCCAGGTCCTCACCTGGGGCACCGGCGACCTGATCTTCATCAACGACGTGTTCCCGAAGGACTGGGTCTCCTTCTTCATCGGACGGGACACGGAGTACCTCAAGGCCCCCTCGGACGCGGTCAAGGTCAGCCTGTTCTCCGACGCGGCCAACCTGGACGTGGCCTATACGCCGGAGTTCGACTCCGACCGCTACATCACCGGGGATCGGCTCTCCTACTACAATCCGATCCTCGGTCGCTACGCCGGCGAGGACGACGAGATGATGATCTCGCGACGGCGGGAGTTCTTCGAGGAGGATGAGACCGCGCTGCGACTCTATCGCAACATCAGCAACTATGAGCTGGCCCTCTACGGCTACTGGGGCTACTGGAAGAGCCCCGCGGGTTTCAACTCGACGCTGACTCGGGCGACCTTTCCCGAGTTGTACGTCTACGGCGCCAGCATTCGCGGAACGCTCGGCATGGGCATCGCCAACGCGGAGGTCGGCTACTACGATTCCGTGGACGACCGCACCGGCGACAACCCGCTCGTCAACAACTCGGAGATGCGATACCTCCTCGGCTACACGCAGGAGATCGCCCGGGATTTCACCGCCGGCGTGCAGTACTACGTCGAGCAGTTGCTCGACTACGGCAACTACGAGGACAGTCTATCCGCGGGCAGCTACGCACGGGACGAGTTCCGACACGTTACGACGCTCCGGCTGACGAAAATGCTCATGAACCAGAACCTGATGCTCTCGCTGTTCGCGTACTACTCGCCCTCGGACGAGGACGTCTACATGCGGCCGATGGTGAACTACAAGGCCAGCGACCACCTGATGTACGAGGTCGGCGCGAACGTCTTCTTCGGCGACGAGGACTACACCTTCTTCAACCAGTTCCACAACAACACGAACGTCTATTGCGGCGTGCGATATAGCTTCTGACAGGCATGAGTCACCTGAGTGGGTATGTCGGTTCAGACCTGTGCCCAGCGCACATGCCGCGCTACCAGTAGCGATCTGTGACCCTCGAATTGTCCACTTGGTTTGAGACGCGAAAGCTATGCAGTCTGCAGTAGCGTACGAGCAGGGCCTCAATCGAAGCCTTCGCTTCGCGAGGGTGAGCGTTTGGTCCGACGGTCACGCGTACGTTTTCCCAGACATTCTCGTCCTCGCCTGGGTCCAGACTGATTTTCCAATATGGAATCACAAGACCGTTACGACTGCGAAATCCAAGCCTTTCGTCTGTCCCCATTCCCGGATCAGGTCGCGCGATCAGTCTCCACTCCTTCTCCGCAGCGAAGTCCTTACTCTTGATCGGTTGTTCGACGAGTATGTGCTGCAGGAGACCTGCCCTGAACTTGTCGATCTCCAGTTGCTGCATGGCCCAGGGCCTCCCACGATACAAATGCACTTCTCCCGCAGCGACCTCGCAAGGACAGACAATTCCGCGAGAATACGTGTGTCGCTTTTTGGGGTTCCAGCGGAGAGAGCGAAGAGGCCCGCCGTGCTGCCGGGCTCTCTCCGCCGCATACCCACGGGCTTCGGCGCTCGGGTCGCTCGCCAGCGTTGCCCTATCCTCCGAGCCGGCGCATACAGTCTATCACTCGCGACACGTCATGCCAAGAACTCTCCGCCGGCACCCCGCAAAGCGATATACGCAACAGTCTTGATTCGATCTTCCAGGGGAGCACGCGGGAGCACGCGAACAATCGAAGGCACAGAGAAGGAGGCAATGGCAGTCTTGCCTCTGTGTTCTCTGTGCCCTCTGTGGCTTCTTGTCTTGCACCCGCAGCGATCAGCTTCGCCAGGGGCGGGTTCGGTTCTTCAGGTTGCTGAGCGTCTCGTTGAGGATCTTGGCGTCCTCGGCGATCTCGAAGTCGAACATGCCGGCCAGCGTGTGATCCGCGCCGTTCTCGAAGACATACTTGAACGCGTCGTTCGGCGGGATCGCCCCGGCCGCCATCACCTTGAACGCGATCCACGGCTTCGTCACCTTCTTCATCACCTCGATGGTTTCCTGCGGATCGCGGCACCAGTACCCCGGGACCTCGTTGTACGCGCCCTTGAGCTCATGGGGCTTCGGAGCGCTGGGGTAATTGTGGTGGTGGAACGTCTTGATGTAGAAGTCCGCCGGGATGTTGTGTTTCTCGCACTGCACCACCGCGTTGAGGTCGTGGCAGCCGACGCCGGAGGGGACGCCCAGGTCCTTGCCGATCTCGACCGCCTTGCGGACCATGTCCATCTTCCCCTGGGCACAGAGCGGGTCGGAGCGGACACCCCAGAGGTACAGGGCCTCGGTGCCCTCATCGACCAGTTCCTTCGCCATGTCCCGATAGGCCTTCATGTCGTCGGTGAGTTCCGCGATGGGGCAGATGATCCACTGCATCTTGCCCTTGTAGCGTTGTCGGTACCGCTTGAGCATCGACACGATCCCCGGCGGATTGTGGATGGACAGCGTATTGATCCCGTGGGCCTCCGCCAGGGCCATCGTCTCGTGGATCTTCTCCTCGGTGTTGTAGTGGGCACAGAGGTTGTAGACGTACTTGAGGTCGCGGCTGTGCGTGTAGTGGGTCAGGAGGTTCCCGCCCAGCAGCATCCGGCTGACCTCCATATCGCCGATCTTGCCGACAGGCATGGTCCCCTTCGAGCCCGGCTCGACCTTGATATCGAGCTTGCCGACCTGCGCGCCCCGGCCCGCACTGACCGCGAGCACGCTGCCCGCAGAGGCAACCAGCGACTGCTTCATGAAACTGCGACGATTCACCTGTGACGACATGCGATTCTCCTTGCTATTCGAGCCTTCTCGGATATCAGATTTCAGATTACAGCCGACCGATGGACCATCGGATCGAGCGGGCGACGAGCCGGCGGAAGTTCGGATTGGCGTAGGCCTTGCCGTCGTGGCCGAGCTGGAGGAACACGACGCGATTGCCGCCGGAGGGGCGCACCCAGCAGACGGTCGAGTCGTTCTTCGGATGGTCGGTCATCAGCAGGACGTGGTTGTCCTTGGCGAACCAGGCGCCCTTGTAGGTCTCATCGTGGATCGTGAAGTCGCTCAGGCCCTTCGTGATCGGGTGCTCGCGGTCCACGACCTGGATGTTCACGTCCATGTCGTGCTGGTACATGGCGGTCTCGAAGTGGACGCCGTCGATCTCCTGCGGCTTGAGCGGGTACTTGACCCCGGTGATCTTGCGGTACTCCTCCCAATCCGGGAACGCGCCCTCCGCATGGTGCATGCCCACCAGGCCCACGCCCCTGGCGAGCAGAGCCTTGAAATTCGCCTGGCGCTTTTCGGAGATGTTCTGCGTCATGTTGTACAGAACGATCACATCGTAATCCCAGCGGCTGATGTCCTCGAACAGCTCGCTGTGGTCCTTCTGGGCGGCCTCGACGAACTGAATGTCGGGATGGCCCTGGAAGACGGCCAGGAAGGGATCGTGCTCGAAGTCGTGCCCGCCGGTAACGACGACGACCTTGATCGGGTCCAGCGGCCGGACTTTGATGTTCTTGAAGTACACGAGGCTCTTGGGGTCGTGGCCCTGGATGGCGAACGTGCCCTGGTCGATCTTGCGACCCGGCGCATCCCGCGGCGGCGCCCAGTCGTCCTGCTGCGTCCAGTCGGCCGTGACCTTGCCGTCGATTTTGACGACGACGCGCCGGCCCTCGACTCGGACGTAGTAGTTGAACCACACGTCGTCCTTGGAGGGGGCGGTGTTCATCACGTCCTGGACATTGTAGAGCCCGCCGGTCTTCTTGCGGTCGGTGTGCGTCGAGTTCACCTGGCATTCGAAGCCCTTGGCCGGCCAGCCGTCCTGCTGATAGACGGTGTGGAAGTAGATGCCGGAGTTGGAACCCTGCGTGGTCTTGACATCGGCGGTGAATTCGAAGTTCCGGAAGTTGGCCCGGTTCACCGGTCCGGCGTAGAACAGGTGGCTGCGGGCGCCGTTCACGACCAGCTCGCCGTCTCTGACGCTGAACGTGCCTTCGCGCTCGCTGGCCTTCCAGCCGTCGAGGTTCTGGCCGTTGAACAGGGAGATCCACCCGTCGTCAGTAACGGCGTTCTCCGCGGCGCTGCACACGCCGAGAGCCATGCAGGCAACCAATCCTAGTGCGATCTTTCTCAACATACTGCCTTCTCCTTCTCAATCCAAGACGGTGCGTGATACGCACCCTACTACGCCGTCCATCTCAAAATGGTGGGCAAGAGCCGCGGACACCGTTTGGAGTTCCGCCTTCAGGCGGGTTAAGACCGCGTAAACGCGGAACTCCAAACAGGCTTTGCGTCAACATGCTGCCCACCGAGTTAACGTGGACGGCGTACTACAGACGCCAGGGACTCCGCATCGCCCGCGCGAGCCGGCGGTTGGCGGCGTCGTTGTCCACGAATCGTTCCTTCGCCCAGTCCCACCGGAGCTTCTGCTCCAGGCGGATCGCGATGTCGCTGATCTGGCAGAGCGTATCCACTTGCACCGCCGCATCGATCGGACAGATCGTTTCCTTGCGGCTGCGGACGCAGTCCAGCAGGTTGCGGGCGTGGTTGGCGCTCTCATAGAGATGCAGGTCGTTCGGACCCCACTCGGTCGCCAGCAGCTCCTTCGGATGCGCGTTGATGCCCTCGCGGTCCACGTGGACCCAGCCGTCGCTGCCTTCGAAGGCGGTGCCGTGACTGGTGGTCCGCCCGTAACGCTGCTTCCACTCTTCGGGCATCGGATCGCCGGTGTAGCGCATCGTCACGCCGCTGTCGTACTGGAGCGTGAGGTCCCAGTTCATCGCGGTGTCGCAGACGCCATCGGGGGTCGGCCAGACGCCTTTGCCCTCGATGGTCAAAGGGCAAAGGATCTTGTCCCCGCCGCCCCAGAGGGCGATGTCGAGCGGATGCACTCCCCAGCCTGCGATATAGCCCAGCGCGTAGTCCGAGATGAACCACCACCACGAGTTGGACTCGCGATTGGGCGTATAGGCGTGGTATGGAGCGGGTCCGAGCCACCTGTCGTAGTCGATCCAGTCGGGCGGCGCGACGGGATTTGCCGGTCCGCCGGAAGAGCTGCCGGGAGACCAGACGTTGATCGTCTGGAGCTTGCCGATCCGGCCGTTGCGGACCAGCTCGCACGCGAAGCGAAAGTCCCGGCTGGACCGCTGCTGCGTCCCAAACTGGAAGATCGTGCCGTAGCGGTGACAGACCGCCCGAAGCGCCTGGTCCTCCGCCAGGCTCAGGCCCAGTGGCTTCTCGACGTAGACCGCCTTGCCCGCCCGCGCCGCCTCCAGCGCGACCAGCACGTGCCAATGGTCGCACGTCGCGACGGACACCACGTCGATGTCCTTGCGGGCGATCAGCTCGCGGAAGTCCGTGTACGTCGCACAGTCGCTGCTCTTGTAGTGCTCGTCGATGAGCTTCTTCGTCGCCTCGCGGACGGGGGCCTTGAGGTCGCAGATCGCCACGACCCGGCAATCGTTCTGCGCCATGAAGTTCCGCATCACGTAGGTCCCCTGTGGCCCGGTCCCGACGCACCCCAGCGTGATCCGCCCGCTCGCGGCGACGGCCCTCTGGCTTATCCCCCGAAAGTAGTGCCATTGACGATGTTAGGATTTCCCTGTAA
>DAOQWL010000015.1:0-46868 GCA_035342095.1 Sedimentisphaerales bacterium
GAAATAGGCTGGGGTCTGCAGCGAGCCGCTGCCCGAGTACGACATCGCGATGTCGGACAGGCTGTATCCCGCCTCATTGTCCGTGATAACAATCCGGCCGTCGACGAAGGACGCCGTCGCATCCGTCAGGACATTGTTGTTCAGATGGTCGATCACATTCTGGATCGTCGTCGAGCCGGTGACCGTCATGGTCAGACCCGAGCTGAACTCGGTGCCGTCCGCGTTGTAACCGGAGATCGTGATGGTCCCCGTCTGGCCGGCGCCTAACTGGCCGCCCGTTCCCGAACCTCCGCTGAACTGGTCGAGCTGGTCGAGCTCCGTGGTTTCCGTGGCCTCTTCCCCATCGACGGTGTAGCTCAGGCTCGACGTCAGCACTTGGGCGGTCTCCGTCCCGACCGCATCGGAACTGAGATTCCCGGTGAAAGCGATCTCGGAGGTCGCTGAGGCCGGTAGGGCCACGTCGTACGGGATCTGGATGCCGTTGTTGCCGGAGACCTGGAAGCCGGCCGCTTCGCCGGTCTTGCCGATACGCTGCACGCGGTAGCCTGTGGCGGAATCGACCAGGTAGCCGCCTGCGTCCACGCGGAACGCGCCGGCCCGCGTGTAGAGAAGCTGCTCGCCGCTGCTGACGACGAAATACCCCTCGCCGTCGATGGCCATGTCCAAGGCGTTGCCGGTGTCCACAATGCTGCCCTGGGTCATATCCGCGATGATGCTCGAGACGCCGACGCCGCTTCCCATTTGCAGCGCGTTGGTGCCGCCGACCGTATCGGTCGGCTGCGAGGCCTGGGAGAGAGTCTGGCTGAGCAACTCGCTGAAATTGGCCCGGCTGGCCTTGAACGCGTTTGTGTTCACGTTTGCCAAGTTGTTGCCGGCCACGTCCAGCATCTGCTGATGGGCCTGCATTCCCGTTACGCCGGAAGACAACGCATATGACATAGAGGTATTCTCCTTATCCTATTCAATCCTGTGGATACGCCATCAACCCCGAATTGATGTTACACCCGACAGACTGACTGCCCGATCCCCCACGGTGAGAACGATGTCGCCGCCGTTCCCCGCGGTGACCTCCGTCACTTTGCCTGTGACCGTCTCGGTCGTGCCATTCGCCAGCGTCGCATCGAACGAGACCTCTTTGCCGACCAGCGAGCTGGCATAGCTGCGCTGCACGAGGTCGAGCACTCCGCTGAAGGACGTATTCAACGTCTCCAGTTGCTGGAGCTGATTGAACTGCGCCAGTTGGGACGCCATCTCCTGATTGTCCATCGGCTCCAGGGGGTTCTGGTTCCGCAGTTGCGTCACCAGCAGCGTCATGTAGTTCAACTGAATATCGCTGGCCGACGCGGTCGTCGATGTCGACACGGTGCTCATAGGTCTGCACTCCTTATTATGGCAATCCGGCACACGTTCATCCGCCGCATGATGACGCACGCGGCAATCCAACGAATGCACTATAGCAACCCCCGTGCCAGCAAATGGGCCGCCGCGCGAATCGGAGAGAATAAAGTCGCGTCCACCGAAGTGCGGATACTGATTCATCGATCCGGCCCTGCAACGGGCTTCGACGACATCCGCTCCCACGCGACGAACGACCAGGAAGAATATTCCCCCCGGCAGAAAATTCTTCCTGCCTTCATCCACGCGGGGTCCGCCCCGACCGGACGGCACAGCACCGACCGAGTGACATCCTCGCGTCCCATAAGAACCATGGCCGGGTTCCTATCGAAACCTCTCTTTCGACGTCCGATCACGTATCCGTTCCCGGACCGTCCCATAAAAGGAGGAGCCGATGTCACTGAGTGACATCGACTGCCGCGAGCGATGCGCGATGCGTCCAATAAAGATTAAAGATGTCACAGACCACCGGCCGATGTGGGGGGTATCTTCATCGAAGCTGTTGGATGGACCCAAGTGAATCGATGAAACAACGAGGAGATATGAGTCTGGTACGAAGGATCGTTGTCGTCAGCAAGAAGCCTCAGATCCACGCCGTTGCGAGGGAGTTGGCGCATGAAGTATTCGCCGCCGACGACCTGTCCGAGGCGCGAGACATCGTCGCCACGGTGTCCCCGAGTCTCGTGGTGTTCGAAGGCGTCTTCGCGCCAGCGCACGTGCAGGCTTGCCTCGGGAACATCGAAACGGACATGCAGAGGCCGCCTCTGGCAATCGTGATTCCGGCGTGTGCCAGTCCCTTCGCAGACAGCGAGTACGAACAGGCGGGCGTCCTGGTTTGCCCGAGAGGAGAAGAGAACGGCGGGCGGCTGCGAGACCTCGTCGCCGCTACGCTCGAGACCGCGCAACACCAGGCCGCAGAACGGAACGACCCCGTCTTCTTCCAGGATGAGATCGCCGCCGCAGTGAAGATGGCGGGTCGCAGCGAGGCGATTGCCAGGACCCTCCAGATGATCAAGCTGGTCGCTGCCAGTCGGTGCAACCCCGTTCTCATCGTCGGCGACACAGGCACCGGCAAGGAGGTCGCCGCCCAGGCGGTGCACAGGCTGAGGCATCCGAACGATCCGTTCGTCGCTGTCAATTGCGCCGCGCTCACCGCCAACCTGCTGGAAAGTGAGTTGTTCGGACACGTCAGAGGTTCGTTCACCAGCGCCGACCGCGACAAGACCGGGCTGCTCGAGATGGCCGGATCCGGGACGATCTTCCTCGATGAGATCAGCGAAATGCCGCTCGAACTCCAAGCCAAGCTCTTGCGTGTCCTTCAGGAACGGGTGTTTCGTAAGGTCGGCGGGCTCAAGGACATCGAGTGCAAGGCCACGATCATCGCCTCCAGCAACCGCGACCTCAAGAAGGAGGTCCGGGAAAAACGGTTCCGCCAGGACCTCTACTATCGCCTGAACATCTGCCCGATCGCGATGGCGCCGCTTCACTCCCCGGAACGGAGGCAGGACATCCAACTGCTGGCACAGTACTTCCTGCAGACATCGAGCATCTGCTCGCACAGGCCAACGCCCGTCACCTCCATCACGAAGCTCGCACTCGAGGCGCTTTGCCGCCATGACTGGCCGGGCAACGTGCGGGAACTGCGCAATGTCATCGAGCGGGCAATCGTGTTCGAGACCACCGACAAGATCGGGCTGTCGAGCATCATCATCGATCCCATCGACAGCCGGGAGTCGCCGCGGCGCGCCCCCGAGGGACACATGCGGGACTTCTCGCTGGAGAAGGCGGAACGGGAACTGATCGCCCGCGCTCTGCACGAAACCGGCTGGCAGAAGACGCAGGCCGCAGCATTGCTCGGCATTACGCGTGCCACGCTCTACGCCAAGGTCAAACAGTACAATCTGCACAGAGACAAAGGCGGCGAAGACGAATTAGAGGCCGCCGCCAGTCCGGCTGAAGCCCTCCCCGTGGCCGTCGACTGAGGAATCGGCCGATTCTCTCTGGTGTCTTTCGCGCAACGGCGCGGGCGGTGCGCCGCGCGTCGGGCGCCACCCACCCAGCCGCAAGGCTGCACGAAGCGACTCGCCCTTGCGCCGCATCAGCAGTCGAGAGAGGCGGAGCCTTCCTTCCCCCGCCGGGTCCCGGCGCGTCAGAAAATCCGCCGGGCCGTATAGAATCCTGACACCGCGGCCTTCGGCAGGTCCGGAGAAAGAACACGCCGGATGAGGTCCCGCCGCCATAAGGTCGGCGGTTCGCATCCAGTTTCCCTTCATTGATGCGCGCGACTCCATTTGGCACAACGGTTGCTAAAGAAGGAGCGGGTTCTGGGCCGCGCCGGCTGAATCGGGGCGGCGCCGGCTCTCATGAATGGGCGTCCTCAGGACACCGACAACGGAATGTTCAGAAAAAAGGCACAACCGAATCGCGAAGGAAAAGGGCAGCCGCAGACGCCGTCGGAGGGCGATCTGTTCGGCGTTCCGCTGCCGGAACAGCCGGAGTATGGCGACGTCTTCTCCTCGCACGTCGAGTTCGGCGCGGAGTTCGTTCCGTCGGACGCGCTGCCGCATCGCGGACGCGGCCTCCATCCGTTGCCCGAGATCCCCGTTCGCACCAGCCGGCTGCCCGTGCATCTGAGCCGCCTGTCGAAGACGCAGAAGATCCTCCTGCTCGGGATCGTCATGATCGCCGCATCGCTCCTCTACACCTTCTCGGCCACCATGGGCCACCGGGATCAGGTGGGCGCAACGTCGGGCGGGGAGCAGAGGGCGGAGTTGCCATCGATGCCCGGCCAGCCTTCCCCTGAGGCGCCGCGCCGGCCGCAGCCGGTCTGGGATACGCGCGGGGACGGCCCGCGTCTGGGCACCTCCTCACCCAATCAGCCCGAGACAACCGAGATCCTTGAGCTCAGCATCCCCAGTCCCGAGCCCCTGTCGCTGCAGTTGGCCGACAAACTGTATCAGAAGCGAGAGTACGAACACGCGTTCGTCGCGTACGACAAGCTCTACCGCCGATTGGCTGCGACCGAGGGGAATCGGCCCCTCCGCGACTTCCTGCTGCTGCGCATGGCCATGTGCAGCCATCACAGCGGGGACGCCAGCCAGGCCGACACGCTGTTTCGGACGGTGTCCTTGAGCCGCCTGCCCATCCTTCGGGCACTGGCCCGATACCACCAGAGCACGATCCTGGTGGAGCGAAAGCGGTATCTCGAAGCGGCCGCCAGGGCGTACCAGACCATCAGCCTGATCGGAGTGGCGGATATCGACGAGAAATGGGTCTCGGCCGTCCGACAGCAGTGTGGATTCCTCGTGGCCGAGACGGTCACCCGCAACCTGCTGTCGCTGAGCGATGCGGACGCCAACCTGCCGAGCGACCTGTGGGGTCATCATCCCCATGTCGATCCATTCGTCAATATGGACGAGCCGCAACTGCGCGTCTTCCTGACTTCAGGGTCCGAGAAACTCGACGAGGCAGCACTGAGCCCGCAGATTCGCGCCGCCACGGGAATGAATGCGGTGGATCGATGGTCCGTGATCTGTAATGGCGCGTCGATCGAGGAACTGCTGGCGCGATTCGCCGCGAACGCCGGACTCAATCTGCGGTGGGCGGACAACGGACAAACGGCCCCCTCCGAAGAGAACATGCGCAAGAGACCCGTCTATCTGTATCTGACGTCCGCCACAGCCCAACAGGTAGTCACCGTTGCCGCCGGCAGCGTCGACCTGCTCGCCCAGCTCGACGCCAGCGGCCGCAACGTCAACGTGCTGGACCCGACATCCTATTCCTCGTTGGCCGAGCACACGAGACTCCTGACCGAGGAGGCCATTTCGCTGTGGCAGCGTTTTCTGCTGACGGCGGACACGGACCAACGGGCCCCGAACGGGCATTTCGCCCTGGGATTGCTCCAGACCGTTCGCGGGCAGTTGGACGAGGCCATCGCCGAGTACAAACTCGTCGCGAACCGGTTTCCGAAACACCCGCTGGCGCCGCACGCGTTGTTGGAGTCGGGCAGACTGAAGGTGCGTCTGCGGGATTACGTGGGGGCCCACGCCGATCTCAAGCAACTCGTGGAAGTGTATCCGGAGACCGACCTGGCGGATACGGCGTGTCTTCACCTGGCCGATGCCACGATGAAGGCGGGCCAATATGAGGAGGCGTCGGGCCTGTATCGCAAGGTCTACAACCTGGGGTTGTCCGTGGAGTCTCAGGCCAGTTCCGCATTGGGCGCGGGCCGGTGCTTCCACGAAATGGGCAACAGCGAGGAGACAGCCCGATGGCTGAACCGCTATGTGACGCTTGTCCGGGATCAGGGCCGCCCGGAGTTCCACTCGGCCTGTTTGCTGCTCGGGAAAGCGTATCTCGCCCAGCACAAGCCGCAGCAGGCACACGCCGCACTGAACCTGGCAATCAAGGGCAACCTCTCCCGCGAGCAATACGTGGAAACCGTCGCGGTGCTCGTCAGAGCGTACATCGAGCAGGGACTCCTGCTGGAGGCCCTGGAGACGATCGAAGGCACGGCGGGATGGCAGCTCTCGCAGCAGGAGAGCATCGATTTGCTCCTGTTGCGGGTGCAAATCCTCCGCTCGATCGGCCTGGTCAACAAGGCCATCGCCTTGTTGCAGGAGAAAGGACAGTTCCTGCCGAGTCCGGAACTCAAGGGCGCTGTCGCATTGGAACTCGCGGCCTGCTACTACGACAACGACGACATCGAATCGGCCAGGAAGACGCTAAGCGATGCGTTCGCATTGGTCGGGCCGGGACCCCAGGCCCAGCAGATCGGCCGGGAATTGGCCCGCATGTGCCTGCGCCTCGGGCAGATGAACCAGGCCATCTCGGTCTGCTCGCAGTTGCTCGAGCACGCTTCTGCGAGGGAGAGACCCCCGGTCCTGACTCTGCTGGCCGAGGCCCATCGCAGACAAGGGCAGTACGATCGCGCCATGGCCGCCGTGCTGAATCAGTATGACAACACGACGGACCCGAATCTCGTTCGGGTCGCGCCAGACGCGAAACTGGCGCCATGACGACAAACAACCGAATGGACAAGGACGAAGAACCCATGACGACGAACATATCCCATTCATCGTGGCTCAGAGCCTGCACGATCCTGTCCCTGCTCGCCTGCGTGGGCGCACTGCGGGCGGCGGAGCCCACCCGGCCCCGGACCCCTCCTCGGATTCAGGGGACGTCCTTTGCCAAGGGAGGACTGAGCGACCCGTGCGCAGTCGGGCCCATGGCACTGGCTGGCCCGGAAGGCGCCGCGATCCCCGACTCGGCCATCCCTTTGTCCAGCCTCCTGAGCCGCATGAAGAGCGAGGGCCCGGCGGCACGCACCGAGTCCGGAAAGGGCAGTCCCCTCGCACAGACGCTGTGGTCGAACCGGGTCGCTGCCCCCGAGCAGACCAAGGAAGTCGAGGCCAGTCTGGCCCTCAAGCGCCTGGTCCGACAGGTTCGATCCGTCAAGTTCGAGGACAACAGCGCGGGTCCGACCTTCCAGCCGCCGGCCGAATCCGATTCGCCGGGCGTGACGTTCGACAGGCAGCTCGCGGAAGTCAACACCATGGGGAAGACAGCATCTGCGAGTCCCGCGGTGGCCACCTCCGCCGAGGGATCGGCGTCGTCCAAGACACAGAGGACTCTCGACACCCTCCGCCAGAATCCCGACCAAGTCCGCGATCCTCTCGAAATGGCTGAGCTGCTGTTTCTCAGCGGGCGGGCCAAGGAAGCGACGCCGTTCTATGCCAAGGCGCTGCAGAACATCAGCCCGGGCGATCCCGCCACCGAGGCGGATCGAGCCTGGGTCCTCTTCCAACTCGGCAATTGTCTGCGTGAAACCGACACCGCCAAGGCCCAGGAGACGTACATGAAGCTCGTTGCCGAGTATCCCACCTCGCCGTGGACGGAACTGGCGAAGGCCCATGGCCGACTCCTCACGTGGTATCAGAAGAACCCGTCGGCACAAACAACGGCATCGCCTCAACTGTAGCCGACCGCATCCTCTGTCGTGAAACAGCCATCCAACCGGCGAATGAGAAGCAGCGAACATGGGCAAGACCGAGAACCAGGAGAGAGGCAGGATGCAGCAACGCAGCGATAATGCGACCGTCTTGATCGTGGACAACGAGCCGCAGACGATTCGACTCATGCTGGAACTCCTGGCGCAAAGGGGCATCGGCGCCCGGTTGGCGACGACGAAGAAGAACGCCATCGACGCCTTGGACCGCACTGCCTGCGATCTGGCGTTTCTCAGCGAGCAGACGGCGGACCCGCAGGATCGTTCGAGCGCCTTCGAGTTGCTCGTCGCGATTCGGGCCGTCGCACCCGAGATGCCCGTGGTCATGATGGGCGAGGCCATGGAGTCGACGACGGACTGGCATGTGCTCCAGCGAAGCACACAGGCTGCGGTCCGCGCAATCCAGGCGGGCTGCCGGGATTTCCTGCTCAAGCCGCTGGACCGGCGGACCGTCGAAGGCGTCCTCGACGCCGCGCTGCCCAACCGTTCCGTGGCAACCGCCGCCGCCGCCCGGGAGGGCGACCGCTGTCTCTACCAGATCGTGGGCAGAAGCCCGCGGATGCTCCAGGTGGTCAGCCTGGCCGAGCGGATCGCTCCGACGTCGATGCCTGTGCTGATCAGCGGCGAGAGCGGAACGGGCAAGGAGCTGCTCTCTCTGCTGATTCACCACAAGAGCCGCCGGGCCCTCGGTCCGTTCGTTCGAGTCAACTGCGCCGCGATGAGCGACTCCCTGCTGGAAAGCGAGCTGTTCGGGCACGAGAAGGGTGCGTTCACCGGCGCCTACACACAGAGAAAGGGCCGGTTCGAGATGGCCCACGGCGGCACGCTGCTGCTGGACGAGATCAGCGAGACGTCCCTGACCTTCCAGGCGAAACTGCTGCGGATCATCGAGCAGCAGGAATTCGAGCGGGTCGGCGGCAACGAGAACATCCGCGTGAATGTCCGGATCATCAGCACCACGAACCGCGATCTGCTTCACGAGGTGCAGATGGGCCGTTTCCGCCAGGATCTCTACTACCGTCTGAGCGCCACGCGAATCGTGGCGGCCCCGCTGCGGGAACGGCGGGACGACCTGCGAGATCTGATCTGGCATTTCGTGAATCTCTATGCCCGAGAGGCCCAGCGTCGGATCGAAAAGATCGACGCGACGATGCTCGAGATCTTCGCCAACTACCACTGGCCGGGCAACGTGAGGCAATTGCGCAACGTCGTCATCACCTCGCTGACCCTCGGCGCCGGCCCGGTCCTGTCGCTGGCCGACGTCTCCTGGCTCTTCGACGAGCTTCAGCCTTTGGCGCAGCACAGCGTCGAGAGCGGATTGCACAGCGTTCGTCGGACGAGTTCCGTCTCGACGGCCGATGCCGGCGTCACCGCAGGGCCCACCGGCCTTGGGGGCATCCGACTGGATGAGATCGAACGCCAGGCGATTCTCCAGACATTGCGGCAGACCTCCGGCAATCAAACGCGAGCGGCCAGAGTGCTGGGCATCAGCGACCGCACATTGCGAGAGAAGATCCGTCGCTACCGACAGCAGGAGGACGCCCAGACCTGCGATGCATCCCATCGCGCCGGAAGGTCGCTGCAGCCGGTGTCGTGAGACAGAAACCATGAGAACCCTGTGAGAACGAAGGAATAGACAGATGGCCGAGTCAGAGAAGGTCGAGAAGGGAAGAGACGCCGGGCCGGCGCTGCCGCCGAACAAGAGCATGATGGCCAAGGCCATGCCTATGGCGGTCATCGGCGCGGCAGTGATCGTCTTTGCCGGAGGGGGCTTCGTCGTGGGCCGGCTGTTTGGAACGCGAGGCCAGGCCCGGACGGCTTCCGCGGATCAGGCCTCTTCAGACGAGCTGAGGCTCAAGGAACTCGACCGGGTGGCAGACAAGAACGATGGCTGGTTCTATGAAATGGAGCCGGCGGTCGCGAACCTGAACGAGCCGGGCGTGACGCGATACGTTCGGATCAGCCTGACCCTCGATGTCACACGGGCGTGGGCCCAGGAGGAGGCCAAGCCCTTCCTGGATCAGAAGAAGCCCCTCATGAAGCACTGGCTGACCCTGTACCTGTCCAACCAGACCATCGAGGACATGCGAGGCGAGAAGAACCTGCTGCGTATGCAGAGCAATATCCGCGACGTATTCAACCAGGGACTCTTCCCGAACAGCCAGGCCCGGATCAACAACGTCCTGTTCAAGGAGTTCGCGATTCAATGACGGACGCTTTGACCGATTCTCTGGGCAAGGAAAGGATACGCCAGCTTCTGGCGGCAGTGGGCTCGACCCCGGCGCAGGATCAGACGGCCGGCAAGGCCCAGCCGTACGATTGGCGCGATCCGCACTGGCTGAACGCCGACCAGGTCAATTGTCTGGCTGCGGTCATGAGCCAGGTGGCCGCCAAGCTCGCCAACGTGTTCACACGATACTTCAGCCGCAAGGTCGAAGTCTCCCCCACCGCAGTCACCCAGCATTTCGCCAACGATTTGCCTCGTCTGATCTCGATGGACGGCATCCACTGCCTGACATTCGGCCCGGACGACCGCTCGCTCTGCGGATTCCTTGCCGTCTCGTCCCCAACCACCATGGACTGGGTCGCCCGGCTGTTGGGCGACGCCGAGGCGGCCGGCGATCCGGATCGCCCGTTGTCCTCTCTCGAGGAATCCCTGGTCTGCGATCTGGTGCTGGCCGCAGCGGACACGTTCCTCGCCTCTCTGCGCCCTCACGAGACTCTCAAGAGCAGCGAACGATTCCAGAAAGGCCGACCCAGCGTCCAGTTCGAGCCGACGGAGGAGATCTGCCGGATTGCATTCCAGGTCAAGGAGGCAGACAAGGGCGAGCCGCAGGAGATCACGTTCGTGCTGTCGTGCAGCCGGTTGGGCGCTCTGGTAGGACGGACATCCTCGCCGGCCCCTCGGACCACTCCTCAGGAACTTTCCAAGACGCTGATGGAGCATCTGCAACAGATGCCCGTGACCGTGGCGGTCAGACTGGCGACGGCCCAGATCGGCTTCCGGGAAGCCATGGGCCTCGGGCCCGGCGACATCCTCCTGCTGGACAAGCCGATTCACGAAATGGTGGAACTGGTCGTTGAGGGTCGCACGGCGTTCTGCGGTCGCCCGGTCCAATCCGATGGGCAATACGCGATAGTCATCAAGGAGTCTCAGGCCATCCACGCACAGGACACCTCCAAGCCGAAAACACCAGGTGAACCGAAGAAAGGATAGAACCACAATGCCCAACACCGCAGTCAACGCACCGGTGGAAAGCCCAGTTCAAGAGGATCCCCAGGAGACGACCCCACAGGGCGACGGCAAGACGCAGGTTCGATCGGTCGAGTTCCCGTCGGCACCGCAGAGCGCCGTCGCGGCGGGAACCGGCCAGTTGGATATCCTCCTGGACATGGACATCCCGATCACGGTCGTGATCGGGACCACGCAGATCCCGGTGCGACGCCTCCTGCAACTGGGACCCGGGTCGGTTCTGCAACTGGAGAAACCCGTCGAGACGCCGGTGGACCTGTTCATGAAGGACTCCAAGTTCGCAGAGGCCGACGTGGTGGTCGTGGAGAACCGATTCGCCGTGCGGATCCGACAGATCGTCGGCGCCGGCGCGCCGGCCGCCACACAGGGATAGAACGCGTATGAAACTCGGCAAAGGCACAAGTCATCCATCGTAAGCTACCAATCGAGATATGGCCGCAAACCAATCCATAGCAGCGAATCTTCCCGCCGGCGACGACGCATCGAGTATCCCCTTCGCGTCGCACAGCAATATCATCATGGCCTTGGGCCTGGTGGCGATCCTGGCCACCCTGATCGTGCCGCTGCCGACCATGCTGCTGGATTTGCTCTTGGCCTGCAGCATCTCCCTGGCGACAGCGATCCTCATCGTAACGCTGTCGTCCAGAGAGGCTCTGGAGTTGTCCACCTTCCCCTCCCTGCTGCTGTTCACCACGCTGTTCCGCCTGTCCCTGAACGTGGCATCGACGCGACTGATCCTCCTGCAGGGCGACGCCGGCAAGATCATCCAGACGTTCGGTGAGTTCGTCGCCGGCGGCAGTCTCGTGGTCGGCCTGGTGATCTTCCTGATCCTCGTCATCATCCAGTTCATCGTGATCACCAAAGGCGCCGAGCGCATCAGCGAAGTGTCCGCGCGATTCACCCTCGACGCCATGCCCGGCAAGCAGATGGCCATCGACGCCGATCTGAACGCCGGGATCATCACGGAAACGCAGGCCAACGAGCGCCGGGGCAAGATCGTCAAGGAGAGCGAGTTCTACGGGGCCATGGACGGCGCCAGCAAGTTCATTCGCGGCGACGCCAAGGCCGGCCTGATCATCACGGCGATCAATCTTCTCGGCGGCATCGCCATGGGGTATTCCCGCGGGATGGGTGTCACAGCCGCCATCCAGACCTACTCGATCCTGTCCATCGGCGACGGCCTGATCAGCCAAATCCCCTCCTTGATCATCTCCATCAGCTCCGGCTTTCTCGTCACGAAGATCTCGTCGAACAACGGCGTCGGACAGGACCTTTCGCGACAGTTCCTCAAGAGCGGCCAGCCGCTCACAACCGCCGCGTTCATCATCGGAGCCATGGCGCTGGTGCCCGGCATGCCCAAGATCCAATTCCTCCTGCTGGCCGCAGGGACCGCCATGGTCGGACAGATGGCGAAGAAGATCGAGAAGATGCCCGTCAAGTCCGCCCCGGTCGCCAAGAAGAAGTCGGACAAGGAACCCGTGGAAGATCTGCTCGACGTGGACCGCGTCTCCGTCCATGTCGGCGTGCGTCTGATCACCATGGTCGATCCGCGAAAGAGCAACACGATCTTTGACCGCATCGGAGCCCTGCGACGGCAATTCGCCCAGCAGTTCGGCATCGTCATTCCGCTGGTCCGCCTGCGGGACGACCTGAACATCGAGCCGAACGGATACGAGATCCGCCTTTCGGATATCCCGGTCGCCAAGGGCTCTCTGGAACCCGACATGTTCCTGGCCATGGACTCCGGGGTCGTACAACAGAAGATCGATGGAATCAAGACCACCGAGCCGGTGTACGGGCTGCCGGCCCTGTGGATTCCGGCCGCCAAGAAGGAAGCCGCCGAACTGAACGGGTACACGGTTATCGACCCGGAATCCGTGTTCATCACGCATTTGTCCGAGACGCTCAAGAGGCATGCCGACGAGATGCTCACCCGCGAGGACGTCCAACTGCTGATCGACCGGCTCCGCAAGAACCAGCCGTCTCTGGTCGGCGAGGTCGTCGGCGCGGAGGGCGAAATCTCCGCCGGCGTGCTGCAGCGGGTGCTCCGCAATCTGCTCCGCAGCGGGATCCCGGTCCGCGAGTTGACGGTCATCCTCGAGGCCCTGGCCGAGAACGCGTCGAAGACCAAGAATGTGACCACGCTCACCGAGATCGTCCGAAAATCTCTCAGTCGGACCATCACGGAACTGCATCGGGACGTCAAGGGCAAGATCACGGCCATCTCGTTCGACCCGGCATTCGAGCATCAGTTGACCTCGTCGCTGCGCCAGGAGGGCGGAGAACTGATCCTGGGCATCCCGGCCGAGACGGCCGTCGACCTGAATCGCAAGGTGGCCGACGCCTGGAAGTCCGCCATGGACCAGGGACGAGATAAGGCAGTTCTCCTGTGCGACGCTCGTCTTCGCGCCCCGCTGGCACAGATGCTGGCGCGGAGCCTGCCCATGTTGTCGGTCGTCGCCTATGACGAGATCGTCCTGGGAACCGAAGTGCAGCCCATCGCCACGATTTCAGTTGCACCCAGCGAAATGACGATAAGGAGTGAGTAGGAATGCTGCTGCCAGTCCGATCCATAGCGGTCAGCACGAGCGTTCTCTGTTTCTTTGGAATAGGGATCATCGGCTCTCTCGGCAACCTGTCGCCGCACGTTTGCTGCAAGCGGGCTGTGCTGGGCGCGATCGTGGCGTACGTCGTGGCACACACGGGTGTGCGAGCCGTCAACGCGATTCTCACCCAGGCCGTGATTGCCAGTCAGATCAAGAAGATGGAGAACCCGGGTGACAGCGGAAACTAAAGATATGGCACAGGTCAGTGAACGGAAAACCGCGCAGGGCCCCGCCGCGGAAACCGCCGGTCCGCGCGGTCTCGAAACGGGCATCCCCAACGCCCGACAGATCGTGGAAGAGGCACAACGCCCGGAGAACGACGACCATCTCAAGGCCGTGGCGGTGCGAACCTACAACGGGCACCGGCATCCCCGTATCGGCGACGACCAGATCGTCCAACTGCTGCCGATGGTCCGCAAGATCGCCCGCCGGGCGGTGAGCTACATCAAACCGCCACTGTCCTTCGAGGACCTGGTTTCTGCCGGCACCGTCGGGCTGCTCAAGGCGGCCCGGGACTTCGACGCCACCCATCAGGCCGAGTTCAAGACCTACGCCTATATCCGAATCAAGGGCGCCGTGCTCGACGAGCTGCGCAAGGCCTCCATGCTGCCTTCCGGCGTAACTCGTCAGATCCGCGCGGCCCGCGAAATGTGTCGCCAGATTGCCCAGCAGACCGGCAGTGCTCCAACCGATGAGGAGCTGGCCCGTAGGCTCGACATCTCCGTGGAGGAGGTCTGCGGGTTGTTCGAGAGCGCTCGGGCCCAGCACTTCGTCTCGATCGACACCCTCGAGCAGGATGAGTCGGCTCTGGGAAGCGTCCTGGCATCCGTCGACACTGTAAGTCCCGACGGACAACTGGAGAAGAGCGAGCTCATCGAGCAGCTCACCAAGGCCATGCAGGAACTGGATGAGCGTCGTCTCCAGATCCTGGTCTTGTACTACCAACAGCATCTGACCATGAAGCAAATCGCGGAGGTACTGGAGATCACCGAATCCCGCGTGAGTCAATTGCACGCGAGTGCCCTGTTCAGTCTGTCAACCCGATTGGAGCAGTGGAAAGATGACGGATAGCAATTTCAATCTCATCCAGCCCGTAGAAAACGTTCACAGCGTCCACAGTCTGACGCCAGCCGAACAGCAAGGGGAGCGGAAACGCAGGCAGAAGCCGCCGGAACAGCCGGCGCCATCGGGCCAGGAACCTTCGAAGAAGACGCCTGAAGAATCGACGCCCAATCCGGACGACGCCCCCCACACCATCGACTACTGCGCCTGACGACGGGGCATCCGCCGGGCCAATCCACCGAAGGTCGACAACATGACACCCAAGACCGCAAGACATGTTCTGAAAGCCGCCGAGGTCACCCTGGAGGACCCGGTTCAACTGAGCATCGACCCGAGCGCAACGACGGGTTGCAGCCCCGCGAGATCGGCGCCGGCGGGCCCGGTTGCACGAATCGCGCAGAGCTGTCCGGAATATGCTGTGATCGAGGTAACCTGCGTGTGCGGTCGAACGGTGCAGGTGCGTTGCGATTACGTAGCCGGGAGTTCTTCCGGCGCAGGGCCGGGGCCGACACAGCCATGACGACTTCATTCCCAACAGACGATGAGACACGCGGTCGGCAGGAGCATCGACCGTTCCGATGGAGAATCGAGATGATCCGAACCATGAGATCGATAGCGTGGGCGCTCGCGATTGCCGCCGTGGGAATCGCCGGATGCGCGACGCCGACGAGCCCCGCCGACGCGGACGCCAGGACCGAGGCGCCAAGCGACGCCGCAGCCAACCGATTCCGGGATACGCCGCTCGCAGGGCGCACGGCCGTCGAGTCCGCCATCGAGTTGTCGGAAAAGTACGCCAAGCTATCCGACGTGAGCGTCACGTTGCGACAGGAGAACCAGCGGCTCACGAGTGAAAACGAGAACCTGCGCGGGCAGGTTGCCACGCTCGACGCCAAGCTCAAACAGACTCAGAAGGAACTCACGGAAGCCAACGACCTGTTGATCGAGATGCTCACAGAGCTGAACCACTGGAAGAGCAACATCCTGGGCTTTCGCGGCGAGATGCGAGAGGCGGCGAGCGCCCAACTGGAGGCGCTGCTGAAGGTTCTCGAGATCCTGGGCGGCGAAGCGGAAGCGGGCGCCATAGGGCAGCGCCATACGACGACATTGAACCCGGATGCCAACGGCGCGGCAGCAGCACCGGAAGAGCTGGCGAACCCACAGGAGAGCGACTCGAATGCGGTACGGTAGGACTCCGATGAAGAGTGGTCGAAACACGCCTGAGATCGAGAGACGCAGGCGGGCGGGAGTTTGCCTGTTGTTGGTCCTGGCGTTGGGCATGATCTGCGGGTGCAGGTCCAGCCATCAGAACGGAGGGATGGCGCGGGCTTACTTCCTCGATCCGAGCAAAGACCTGAGGACCCTCGGCCGGGTCGCCCTGGTGGAGTTGGAGAACACCACCAGCTACCCGCAGATCTCCTCGGAAATCACGCAGGCGCTCTATCTGGAAGCCCAGAAGCAGCAGTTGTTCGGATTGACGGTGGTTCGCCAGGATGATCCTGCGTGGCGTAGTCTGCAGGACAACCTCGACAGCCTTCAGGCCATGCGGCAACTGGCGACCTTGAAGGACACCCTGCGAAGCAACGGTCTGCTGCTGGGCACGATCACCGAGTATCAACCTTATCCTCACATGGTGATCGGCCTGCGTCTCAAGTTGCTCGATCTGACCGATGGTCGAATCCTCTGGGGGCTGGAACAGGTCTGGGACTGCACCGACAAGACGATCCAGAAACGGATCCGCAGATATCGTGGACGGCAGGTTCGGGCCGGGCACACCTCCCTGAACGAGGAACTGGTCGCCGTCAGCTCGCTGAACTTCTGCAAGTTCGTGGCCTATGAGACGGCTGTCACGCTACAATCCACGCGCAAATGACCCCCGCCGCGAGGCAGCGGAGGAAATGTGGCGTCCAGCAGTATTAGCAACGCATTTTTCCCCTGGAAATCCTTAAGATTCCCTGGAATCGTGCGAAAACTAATAGCAGAAAGGGCCATGAAGGAACCGCAACATGATTGAAAACGTGCAGAACAATCACATCACCCACAGGATGGGGATGAATTCCGTGTCCCAAGCCGATACATCGAACCGCCCGACGGCCAGCGACTTGGACGCCACAGTGCAGATGAAATTCGCGGGCATGGTCAACCAGGCGCTACAGGCCGACGAGACGGAGGTGGATGCCGTGCAGAAGGCCAGGGAGTTGCTTCAGACCAACCGCCTGACCACGCCCGAGAACATTCGGTCCGCAGCAGAGAATCTGCTCACGTTCGGCATTTGACGGACTCCACTACCCGCTAGATTGCGCCGCGGGGCCAGCCATGGACGGCAGAAAGGCCCCGTGTTTTTTGGACCTTCCCTGCACCATATCGGACCTACAGGTCGCCCAACTCGATCCCCCAAGGCCGCAGAACCTGTTGCATCGCCCTGGACCCTTGCATCCAGGACAGGAAGACGCCGTAGTTGGTGTACGGAACACCCACGGAGTCCAAGTCGTGGATGCGGGCCAGCAGCTTCTGCGCGGAGATCATGCAGCCGCCGCAGTGAATCACGAGCTTGTACGACTGGAGCTGCTCGTTGTCCTGGAACTCGCGTCCGAAGTTATGCTCGACGACCACGCCGGGCCAGCGACGCCCGATGAAACCTGGGATTTGAACCGTTCCGATGTCCTCTGCGATGCGGGAATGGTTGCAGGCCTCGACGATCAGGATTTTGTCGCCTGCCTGAAGGTCGTTCAGGACCCGAATCCCCTCAGCGAAGCGGGCGAGCCTGCCTCGGCTGACGTAGTTGATCATCATGATCGAAAAGGTCGTCAGCATCACGTCGTCCGGCGTCCACGTGTGCATCAAGTCCATCGCCTGGGAGTCCGTAATGATTGCCTTGGGCCGCCGGCCGAAGCCGCCCAGAAACGCATCCCAGCGACGTCGTTCGCCTGCGTCCCCGCTGCGGGCTTTGCCCAGGTCCATGCGGTAGGAAACCGGGTACGCCCACCGTCGCGTGATGTACTCTTCCGCCATCGCCTGAGGCCGCAGATACCGCCCGGGCGGCGTCTCGTCGTCCATCGGGATGTTCAGCACATAGAACTCGTCCCGCTCGACGAACGGCAGCAGCTCCATCTTCGCGTTCTTGGAAACGAAGTTCGCAAGGATGAAGCTCAGCAGGGGCTGCCGCCAGGTCGCGTCGGGAGCCGCCAGGCTCATCTTTTTGTGGAACCTGAGCAGCGGAACGCTCTGTTCGACGACGCTGATCCGCTGCTCCGCCGACGGGCGGAACAGGTTGAAGAGCACCAGGATCTGCTTGTCGAGCTCACGGGCCTCCGCAAGAATCTCGTTCTCCGACGCGAAGTCACTCGTATCCGGGTCGATGACCAGCAGGATCAGGTCGCATTCCTTCAGATCGGCCAGGACCTTGGCCCGCTTCTTGAGGCCCAGCCCGCCGGCCTCGTCCAGACCCGCGGTGTCAAACAGCTTGACCGGGCCCATCCCGTGGATCTCCTGCAACGCGATCTTCGTATCCGCGGTCGTCCCCGGCGTCGGATCGACCAGCGACGTCTGCTGTTGAGTCAGCAGATTCATCACGCTGCTCTTGCCGGAGTTCATCTTCCCGAATATGCCAATGTGATCTCGTTCAACGAGCATGGTACTTGATCCACATCAGGCACAGGCCGTTGGGTGGTGCGATCGGTCCTGCGGCCTTGCGGTCTCTCGCTTCGAGAATCTCCGGGATCTTCTCCGGCGGCCAACGTCCCAGGCCCACCTCCACCAACGTGCCGACAATATTGCGAACCATGTTATACAGGAAGCCATCGCCCTCGGCTTCGACGTAGATCCAGCGGCCGTCGGTGGCGGGACTCTCGGTGACCTCGCATCGAAAGACCGTCCGGACGGAGTCCTCTCGACGATCCGCCGCAGCGGCGAAGGACTTGAAGTCCTTCTTGCCCACGAGCAGCTTCGCCGCCTCGTTCATTCGCTGCACATCCAGGTTCGCCGCGATGTGCCAGCAGTGTCTCATGTACAGGACCGGCCGGACCGGGCCGCAGAAGATCGTATAGCGGTAGAGCTTGCAGGTAACGTCCCCGATGACATCGAAACCGACGGGGGCGTCTTCCGCCTTGACAATGACCATGTTCTCCGGCAGGCGGTCGGTGATCGCCCTGGCCAGGTTCTCCGTCGGGATGGGCGAATCGACGCGGAGCAGGCCGACCTGGCCCAGGGCGCTGACGCCCGCGTCGGTCCGGCTGGCGCCGCAGACCCGGGCCCTCGGACCCAGGAGACTGTGGATCGCCTCGGTGAGCACCCCCTGGACGGTCACCTCTCCCGGCTGGATCTGCCAGCCGTGATAGTCACAGCCGTCGTAGGCAATCGTCAGTATCACGTTCCGAAGGGCCATCTCACAAGGTTCCAGGCCTCAAATCCGAAATCCGAATATCGAAATCCGAAACAAATCCAAAGGATCCAAACCCAAATGATCGAAACGCTATCGCACGTCGGATGATTCGTTTTGGATTTCGCATTTCGGCCATTCGTGCTTGTTTCGGATTTCGAACTTCGAATTTCGGATTTCGATAAAGAACAGAGCCGCCCAGGCGGATCTCCCGAGCGGCTCCGAATGACAACGTGACAACGGTCAGAACTCCGATCTACAACAGCTCGGCGATCTGGACGGCGTTCAGGGCGGCGCCCTTGCGGAGCTGATCGCCGGAGACCCAGAGGTTGATGCCGCGATTGCCCGGCAGCGACTCGTCCTGTCGGATACGTCCGACAAGGACGTCGTCCTTGCCGCTGGCGTCGATGGGCATCGGGAACCGGTTGTGCTCGCGGTCATCGAGGACCGTCACGCCCGGCGCGGTCTTGAGGATGTTCCGGACCTCGTCCGGCGTGATCGCGTTCGTGAACTCCAGGTTGATGCTCTCGCAGTGGGCCCGCATCACCGGGATGCGAACGCACGTCGCGGTCACCGCGATGGTCGGGCAATCGAAGATCTTGCGGGTCTCCTTGACCAGCTTCGTCTCCTCCTCGTTGTAGCCGTTGGGGCCGAGCGCCGAGTTGTGACTGAAGCAGTTGAACGCGATCTGGTGCGGGAACACGTTCTTCGTCGGCGGTTTACCTTCCAGGATCTCCCGGCTCTGGGCCTCCAGCTCCAGCATGGCGGACATGCCCGCGCCGCTGGCGGCCTGGTAGGTGCTCACGACCATCCTCTTGACCGGATTGACCTTGTGCAGCGGCCAGACCGGCACGATCCCGATGATCGTCGAGCAGTTCGGGTTCGCGATGATCCCCTTGTGCTTCTGGATCATCTGCGGATTGATCTCGGGGATGACCAGCGGGACCTCGGGGTCCATGCGGTAGGCGGACGAATTGTCGACGACCACCGCGCCGGCCTTGACCGCCGCAGGGGCGAACTCCCGGCTCCGCGAAGCACCCGCGCTGAACAGCGCGATGTCGATGCCCTTGAAACTATCCTTCGTCATTTCCTCGACGGTATATGTCTTGCCCTTGAAGGTCATCGTCTTTCCCGCGGACCGGCTGCTCGCCAGCACCTTGAGCGACTGGAAGGGGAAGTTGCGCTCTTCGATGATGCTCAGAAACTCCTGACCGACGGCGCCGGTCACGCCTGCAATCGCCAGTCTGTACGCCATGCTCGAACACTCCTCAGAACCGTGAAACCCGGCGGATGAGCAGCCAAACGATGGCCGTCCACAGGGTCTTGCCGCGGAATCGAAATAAACCTTCAAGATACAATATGAAGCCGCAGAGTGCAAGACGCACAGGCCTAATATCTCGCATTCATTTTGCTTCTGCAACCGCAGACGATCCGTGCCTCTGCCAGATCGAAGCCATAATCGATGCAGTGATGATGCACACAAAGACGAATACGGCCGTCGGCATGGTGGCTCCAGGGCCGAAATGTTTGAGCGCCAGCACGGTGCCGAGACCCGCATTCTGCATGCCGATCTCGATTGTCAGGGTCCGACGACGGGCCACGTCCATGCGAAAGAGCGATCCAACGCCGTAGCCGCTCAACATGCCGCGGAGGTTGAGAACCACTACGGCAATCAGGACAATCCCTCTGAGTTCCTGCAGCCGGTCCCGGTTCAGCGCGATCACCAGGGAGCAGATGAAAACGATGAAGGTAGCCGAGATAGCCGGGAAGATGGGCAGGACCTTCCGCAACCTCTCGCCCAGGAAGTGCCGCACCGCAAACCCGACGAACAGCGGAATGATGACCATGAGCATCAGATCGACCATCATGCTGACGATCGAGACGTCGAACTCCGTGCCGCTGGCCAGCAGAAAGGTCAAGGTCGGCGTCAGAACCGGGCACAACGCGGTCGAGACCGTCGTGAGCGAGACGGAATAGGCGGTGTCAGCCTTGGCTATGTAGCTCATCACATTGCTGGACATGGCTCCCGGCGCCGCGCCGGTCAGGATCAGCCCGATCGCCAGCTCGTCAGGCAGCCGCAACAGTCGCGAAACCACGAATGCCCCCAGCGGCATGATCGTGAACTGGGCGACCGAGCCGATCAGGACAATCGTGGGACTCCTGAGAATGCGGCGAAAGTCCTCCATCTGGAGCACGACCCCGATCCCGAACATGGTCAGGGCAAAGAACCACTTGTTCCCAGGTTCGAGAAGCCTGAACGGCGCCGGCCAGACATAGGCCACGGCTCCAAACACGACCACCCAAATCGCGAAGTACCGCGTGTAGATGGAAAGGATCTTCTCAAACATACCGTCGCAGCACCAAGGAGCTTGTCCCATCGAGTCCGTCGCATGGACTGGGCGAAAGAAAAGCCCGGCGCAGGACCGGGCTTCTGGATAGAACACGTTGTACGATTGGCTACTTGCCGGGCTTGAACCCCACAGCCTTCTGAAGAGCACGGACCATGTCGGTCTTCTCCCAGGTGAAGTTCGGCAGGTTCCGGCCGAAGTGGCCGCCGGAAGCCGTCTCCGCGAAGATCGGCCGACGGAGCTTCAGATGATCGATCATGCCCTTGGGCGTCAGGGGGAACAGCTCGCGAACCGCCTGGCTGATCTTCGTCTCGCTGACCTTGGCGGTGCCCTGGGTGTTCACGAGCACGCTCGTCGGCTCGGCCACGCCGATGGCGTAGGAAAGCTGGACTTCGCAACAGTCGGCCAAGCCGGCAGCAACGACGTTCTTGGCGATGTAGCGGGCCATGTAACAGGCGGTGCGGTCCACCTTGGTGGGGTCCTTGCCGCTGAAGGCCCCGCCGCCGTGACGTCCCCAGCCGCCGTAGGTGTCGACGATGATCTTGCGCCCGGTCAGGCCGCAGTCGCCCTTGGGACCGCCGATCTCGAACCGGCCCGTCGGGTTCACATGGTACTTGGTCGTCTTGTCGATGAACTTGGAAGGAATAACCGGCAGAATGACCTTCTCGATCACTTCCTTTCGCAGCTCCCGGTGGCTGACGTCCGGGGCGTGCTGCGTGGAAACCACCACCGTGTTCACCCGCACCGGCTTGCCGTCCTTGTACTCGACCGTCACCTGGCTCTTGCCGTCCGGACGGAGCCAGGGCAGCTTGCCGGTCTGGCGGAGCTTCTCGAGCTGGAGCGTCAGCTTGTGGGCCAACTGGATCGGCAACGGCATCAGGGCCGGCGTCTCGTTACAGGCGAAACCGAACATCAGGCCCTGGTCGCCTGCGCCCTGCTCCTTATGGAGCCCCTGCCCTTCTGTTACGCCCTGCGAGATATCGGGACTCTGCTTGCAGATCGACACAAGGACGGCGCAGTCGTCATAGTGGAAGCCCATCGCAGGGTCGTCGTAGCCGATCTTCTTGATCGCCTCTCTGGCGACTTGGGCGATATCCACCGAGGCCTTCGAGGTGATCTCGCCGGCGACAACGACCATGTCGTTCTTCACCAGCGTCTCGCACGCAACCCGGCTGAACGGGTCCTTCGCGAGCATCGCGTCGAGGACGGAGTCCGAGATGCAATCCGCCACCTTGTCGGGGTGGCCCATCGTCACCGACTCGCTGGTGAACAGGTAGTTGTGCATGTCGCAGTTGGGGTTCGTCGAATTCATTCTCTTTGCCATCCCCTGGGGTATCCTCAATAGAGTCCACGATTCAATTCGAAGGCAGAGACCCTTCTCTGCGCGAGCGCCCACGATGGGCGAAGCAAGATAGTAAGTTGTTGGCGCCAAATCGTCAACAGCAAATCGTGCCTGACTACGGGGCAACCGCGTGGTCGTAGATCCGCACGTCGTCGATCAGGCCCGACCAGAAAGTGCCGGCTTCCAGGCCCTTGCCGACTCCGAAGCAGAAACCGTTCATACCCCCGACCAAGCTGGTTTGGGTGTCCCTGGCCACTTCCACATCGTCGACATAGAGAATCCTGTCGGTGCCGTCCCTCAGGAGGCCTATCCGGTGCCAGTTGCCATCCGTGATGACGACCTTTGAGGCAAGTGTCCGCCCGGACTGACTGACGAGTGCTTTCAGTTCTGTCGCAAGTCTTCCGCCGGAATCGGCCAAGAGCCAATTTGCACCGTTCTTCTGGGATAGAATGACCTGCCCAGCAACTCCACCCTTCATCCACACAAACACGCTGAACGGCCCGGAATAAGGGTTCAGAATGAAAGGCGTGCTCGCATAGGCATCCACGCCACCAAGCTGCAGGGCTCCGCCCACCATCCCGCCGGTCGGCTGCCAGGTAACACCGCCATGTAGGGTACCGTCGCGATGGTTGATGCCGTCGTGGGCAATATCCCCCTCGCTCTCGTCCAGTTTCCAGTGGGCGATCAGGCCCAACTCGGGGATCTGCGCACCGAGATACTGGGTCAGAAACACAACATCGTTGGCATCGACCACGCCGTCGCGTTTCTTCGCAGGAGCGATATCAGCCAAGAGGTCATTGCTGTCGGTGGCCGCATTCACAATCGCGAGGTCCTGCTCGTCCACCTTCCAGTCCTTGTTCAGATCGCAGCGGTAGGCCAGAACCATATCCAGCGCAGCCCTCGCATCCACCCGCCCCCAACCGTAGTAGTCGTCAC
This sequence comes from Sedimentisphaerales bacterium, assembly GCA_035342095.1. Classification (GTDB taxonomy): domain Bacteria; phylum Planctomycetota; class Phycisphaerae; order Sedimentisphaerales; family Anaerobacaceae; genus PLanc-01. Next base: position 23,325 of record DAOQWL010000015.1, read on the forward strand.
GTCCCGGATCGCCCAAGTCTTTTGCAGATCGCTCCAAGAAATGGCGGACCTCGTCGCTGGTCAGGTTGGGCTCGATAGACAGAATCAGGGCTGCCACGCCGGCGGCGACGGGACAGGCCCCTGACGTACCGCCCATCGCCGTGTAGTCCACGACATTGGGGTCAAATGGATCCATGTTCCATCCCTGAGGCCCGCTGATGTCTGTAGTCCAAGTCCACCCCATTCCCTTGGTCACGAGCCAATCATCGTCTGTGTATCCCGGTCCGCTCGGAGCAACAATGTCCAGCTCCGATCCGTAGTTGCTGTAGTAACAACGCAGATCGTTGTGGTCCGTGGCCCCCACGCTAATGACTTCTCGGTACTTCGGCGGGTATGACGGCATTTGACGCGAGTCATTACCCGCGACGAAAAACACAACACACCCTTTCCCACCACGGCCCGTGCCGCCAATCCTGGTGATATCAACTATGGCAGACTGGATGATTGGCGTGGGGGACCAACTATAATCCCAGCTGTTACTGAGGACATCGGCGCCTCGATCTGACGCCCACCGGAAAGCTGTTGCGAAATCAGCCTCCGTGAGAATCACGTAGGTGCCAACAGGCTGCACGCAAAATCCTCGGACAGGCATGACCTTGCAGTCCCAAGTGACCCCGCTGACACCGATGCCGTTGTTTCCTTGTGCAGCCACAAGCCCGGCACACATAGTGCCGTGGGTATTACCCGGCTCGTCAAGCACCGGATCCGGCTGATCATCGTTATCTATGAAATCATACCCGGCTCCCAGGTTGTTCACCAAGTCAGGGTGCTTGCTGTCCGCGCCAGCGTCAACCACGGCAACCACGATGTTCGGGTCACCAGTTGTGATCTCCCAGGCTGCGGGAGCGCGAATGTCAGCACCGGGTGTGCCGCCGGACTGACCGGTGTTGTGCAGATGCCATTGCATCGGGAAATACTCGTCGTTCGGAAACACGCCGGGAGCGTTGGCGTCCTCTCCTGCCGATGCAAGACACAGTTCTCCGGCAGGAGCACGAACCGCCGACACGGATTGGCCACACAATCTGGGCTGAAATGCCCTGTTAGGGCAGGCCCATTCAACCTCTGGAACTTGGCCCAGTTCCTCTACGGCGGCGAACACCGACTCCGCATCCGGCCCGAGAACCTCCAGGAGGTACTCCTGCTCCGTGAATTCCATCCGCTTTCGGATTGTGCATCCGGTGGATTCGCAGAGCCTCTGGACTTCGCCCATCGCCACGCCCGGCTTCACCCGTACGACGATCTCCGGGAGGATGGCAACGGTCTCGCCATTCGACGAGAACAGGGGTGTGGCGTAAGCAATCTGCCTGCTGGTTCGGAGCGAGCGAATCATCTCTTCCTTCTCCCCGCCCCGGCCGTCGTTCTCCACGACCCAGACACCACGACGATCCGACCCACCGACCGGTGTTGTGTCCTCGGCGTCGATGGCCGAAATGCCAGCCAGTGCGTGGATGCCACCTGTTTTCTCGACCAGCTTGACGACATATCCCCTCTCCGGCTGCGGCACGAACTCCAGCCGCTCGCCTGCCACCGTCAGGCTGTACATCCTGGCCCAGGCAAATGCGGGATAGAGAAACAACGACGTCATTACTGTCCCGACCCACAAAGAGTGTCTTGCGCCCATGGTTGATCCTCCGTTTGAGTTGTCGATCCACAGTGTTCGTCTCAGGTTGCCATACGTCATGGCTACACGCTGCAAGATACGCTCGGTGCATGACTCCTCAGTAACTGAGTAGACACCACCCTTTCTCTCCCGCCGCGTGAAATCAGACTGTACGGTGTCATCGAGCAGGAAGCGGAATCAAGGCAGACGCAGAGAGAGTGGTCGCATCAGGACAGGAATGCGGAGTAGTCCGGGGTGTGCACGGCGGCGATGCGACGCGATGGCCTCATTCTTCACCGCTCCTTTCATCCATCAGCTTACCACGATGCGTAATGCAGTCAAGGCATTTCCGCGAGTGATCCTGCCGGAGCCTCTGACGGTCGGCCGGTGCACAGGGTCGCTGGTGATAGGAAAGGGGGTGCCCCCGCCAAGAACGACTTTATCGGTCCTGAGGGACAGAACAGGTCGTGAGGCCTCGATTTCGCTTGACAGAAAGGGCCGGAATACGTTAAGCTGGATAAAATGGCCGGAGGATCGTTGAAAGGGATGCAACCGAAATGATAGTAAGACGTGCGTTTTCTGCCATCCGAGCCCGACGCGCAGCGGCGCTGCGGGCCCGCCGCACAGCGGTGCTGGGGGTTGGTTGTCTGGTCTTGACGTGGCTCTCGATCTCGAATGCTCAAGTGGACAGCCGGCGGATCGACGAGGTCATCAAGAAGAGCGTCCTGACCCAGCAGGATTTCGAAATCATCGACGCCTTTGCTGCCGACGCCATCGGACGGCTGGTTCGGACCGTCGATTTCACGGAGGTGGCGAAGACACGCGCCTCGATCGTTAGCCACCAGAGCGCCCAAGCCCAGTACGCCCAGCGGTTCTCCGAGGCATGCCTTCGCGAGATCCTCAAGGGTTTCGACTACGCGACGAACGAAATCACCGACCCGCAGAGACGATTCAAGGTCTTCGCCAACCTGCTGATCCTCGCCCATGAGATGAACGATCCCCGACTCGTGGATGTGGGCATTCGTATGATCGGACACGAAGCCGATGCGGTCCGGTACTGGGCGGTCCGTGCGGCGACCAGCCCGGCCATGTGGGAGAAGCTCAGCCAGGATCAGGCAGCCGCAGCAACGGCATCGAGCAAGATCCTCGAGGCCTGCGACAAAGCTGTCCAGACCAGCAGCGCGGAAGTCCTGAACGTGATGGCCCAGTTCGCAGGACGGTATGACACCCCAACGGCCGTGAACCTGCTCGTCCACATCGCGGACGTCCGCGCGAAAGACTATGCCGACTGGGCAGTGAGATACGAGCTCGTGGACAAGACGATCCTCAGACTGCTCGGCAACAAGATCGGCTCCACCGGCAGTTCCAACGAGCAGGCCGCCAAGGCATTCGCCCAGCTCTATTCCTACGCAATCCAGCGCTACATCCGCGGAATGCAGAACAACATGCTCCGGGGCATGTCGCAGAATTACCTGGCGTCGGTCTTGATCGAGACGGAAGAGCAGTGCCTCGGCAAGCTGCTGGGCGGGACGCAGACGGGGATTCGACGGGCGCTCGAAGGCGGGGACCTGAACGCACTCCAGGCGGAACACGACCGGCTCCTGGGCGGGTCCAATCAGCCGGGAGTCCTTCCCACCAGGCTCAACTTCTCCTATGGCGCCGCAGGCGCCGCACGAACGGCGCCTCTGGCATTGCCCGAACCTAAGCAGAACAAGGCCTCCGCGGAGGCACAACCCTCGGCCCAACCGTAGAGATCGGGAGCAATGCCCGGTTCCACTGTAGGCAACGAGCGCCTGTGGCCGATATCACGGGGGGAATACACTATGAGATCTCAGGCTCCATTGCTGGCGACACTGTTGTTTCTCGCGGCGGGATGCTCCAATCCCAAGCCCGAGTTCTACTGGTATCACCCTGAAAAGACGTTCCGCGAGGTGAAAGAGGACTACTGCGAGTGCGAGCTCCAAGCCAAGGAGAAGGCCCTCGAAGTCCTGGAAGACAAGTACTTCGATGGGCTGCGGTCCCCCAGTGCTCTGGCAAACGGTGAGAAAGCACCGGCCAAGAGGAAGAAGTCCGTCGACCCCGCAGTCCAGGCCAAGGCGGAGTGGGGGGCACTCTATAAGCAGAATGCCTTCGACGGCTGCATGGAGGGCCGCGGCTACGTTAGACTCAAGGACCACCAACTCTCGCCGAATCTCAAGACCAAGGCGCTCCCTCTGGGAGGCATCGCCGGAGGCAAGTAGCAGATGGAAACGAACGCCGGTTTGGATATCGCTCGCGAAGGAAACGTCGCTATCGCATCGTTCAAAAACGCCTGCATCAGCGACGTGGAGGAGATCGCCAACGCATCCACTCAACTCAGGCAGTACCTGCAGTCCGACCCCCCGCTGCGGATCGTCTTCGACTTCCACGGCGTGAAGTTCTTCTCCTCCCAGGTCTTGGGCCTCCTGCTGGAGGCCAGAGCTCATCTCAAACCCCACAATGGCGACGTCGCCGTCACTTCCCTGTGTCCGCAGTTGCAGCGGGTCTTCAAGATCACCAACCTGGACAGGATCTTCCGCCTGTACCCGGATCGTGCGTCCGCAATCCAGCCGGCCGGCAGCCAGACGAATTGACGTAAAAACCTTTGGGAAAAGAGCTTACGTCACGATCACCCCGCCAGGGGATCAGGGTCTGGCTGCCTTGGACCGTCGCACGCCCGTCAGATCCCGGCTCTCCTTGTTGTGGTCCTGCAGCAGTTTCATCGCCTTCTTGACATCGGAGACCTTCAGCACTCCCGTCGTCCGACCGCCTGCCGCGCCAGCCGTGCAGTAGGCATAGGAGATGTTGACGTGCCCCTTGGCCAATTTCTCAGCCACGGTGGCCAGCGCCCCGGACTTGTTCGCCAGGTTCACACACAAGACCTCCGTCTCGTTGAAGGGCATGTTCAGGCGAACCAGCACATCGCGGGCCTTCTGCGGGTCCTCGAAGACGACCCGCATGACGCCGTTCTCGACCGAATCCATCATGGTGATCGCCACGATGTTGACCTTGACCTTTGCGAACTCGGCCAACGCCAAGGCCAACACTCCCGGCTTGTTGACCATGAACACGGAAAACTGCGATGCAATGTACATCCTATCGCCTTTCCCACAGCCATCGTGTTGCCATGTCACCTACCGCCGGTCCCGCCCTTGGGAAGGAGCCAGCCACGCCTGTTCAATTGCCTATTATCCCGGCAACGCCCGCGTGGTTCAATCGAAAACCGCACCTGGCAGCTTGCCACCCGCATATTCTGAAGAAATTTGCCAAAACAGGTCTTGACGCCCAACCACATATTGCGTACAATCAGCCCAAATAAGTCTTCAAGCCCCTGGGTAGTCTCGCTTCCTCTCCCTCCGTTTGCTCAGGGGCTTATTTTTTGCCCTCGTCGACGCGATCCACCTCTCAACCATGCCATTTTTCTGTAAGGTGCCCAGGCCGGGCAGGTCTAATATGTCAGCCATGGTGCGGACATCCGAGGAATTGGACCTGGCAACGCAGTTCCGCCAGGGAGATGACTCCGCGTTCGACAGGATCGTGGAGCAGCATTCAGCCGAGATTGCGGCCTTGGCCAATCGTCTGCTCGGATGGCCCGGAGATGTGGAGGATGTCGTGCAGGAGGTCTTTCTCTCGGCTTTTCTCGGACTCAAGAAGTTCCGAGGCGAGTGCCGCCTGCGGACTTGGCTGTTCACCATCACCGTGAACAGATGCCGGAGCTTCCGATTCCGCCGACGGCGCGTACTGGCCCGCGTGGCCATCGATGATCCCGAGGCGGCGGCCGGCTCGGGTTCCGGCTGCGATCAGGTCCCCATGGACGAGGAGACCTTCGCCATGGTCCGACGGGCAGTGCAGACCCTGCCCCGGAAGTACCGTGAAGTGACCGTGCTGAGGTACCTCCAGGGGCTCCAGACACAGGAAATCTGTGATTTGTTGGGAATCACGGCCAACGCCATGCAGGTCCGACTGAATCGGGCCAGGGCAAGACTGAAAGAACAGTTGGGCGATTTGTTCGAGGAGAAATCGTGAGCGAAGAGCAAGTCAAGACGCTGCTCCAAAGGGCCGACGAAATCGCGGGAAACCCCGTTTTCAGCACGGTCAGTGCGGTTCGGATTCGCCGGCGGCTTCAGCGACGACGGGTCTTCCGCACCGCGGTCCCCCTGGCGGCGGCAGCAGCAGTGACCATCGCAATCGCGCTGTTGACCCGGTCCGGGCAGGTGGAAACACCGCAGCAGCAGCCCCAGCCGCAACAGCAGATTGCCTCGCTCCAGGAGCAGGTCAACCAGTTGAAGGCCCAGACCGACGCGACGTTGAAGCTGGTTCAGGAAGTGCTCGAAAGGGACCGCCAGCAGCAGCGTTTGGACGCCCTCGAAGCGGAGCTGGCGAGCATCCCCGATCCGGTCCGGCGGATGGAGCAGCAGGTGGACAGGAGTGCCTTTCTGCTCGTCTACCAGGCGGACCGGCTCTACAAGGAGCTGAACCAGACCGAGTCGGCAGTCGCGGCCTACAAGGAAGTGATCCAACTGTTCCCGACGAACCAATGGGCCGATGTCGCCCGCGAGCGACTGAGCCAGATCGAACAACGACGGATCAACAAATCCGAGGATAAAGGAGAAACCAGATGCGAACCGCGAAGTGTGTAGTCATCGTTCTTACCGTAGCTCTAGTCGGCGCCGCTGCAGTGACCGCAGCCTCCGGACAGGACAACGCCACACGGAAGCCATCGAACACGAGAACAGCGGATTGCCTCGTGAGAATCACAGCCGATCCCGCCATCGTCCCCCTGAACGAGGCGACCGTAGCTAGTCTCATCTGCAGTTCCGGCGTGCGGCGCAAAGCCATAGTGGAAGTCCTGGGCGTCGAGCCCGGGGATCCTCTGCAATTCGTCTTGGTCGAATGGCTCTCGGGAGAAACGACCCGGGCGGACGCAACACAAGAACAGGACACGGCGATATCGCGGGAACTGGAGGCCATCTATGGACCGGAGTATGCCCAAATGATGAGCAGCTCCTCAGGGACATCGCAGAAGAAAGGCGGCGCAACGTCCGGCCGCAGTATGGGCGGCTTTGGGGGCATGGGGGGCGGGATGATGGGCGCGACGACACCGACGGGCCCTGAGATGGGCGGCATGAGCAGCGGAGGCGTGGGCGGCGGGATAGTGGGCGGTCGTACGGGTGGCGGCATGGGATCGGGCATGGGCGGCATGGGCGGCGCCAGTAACTTCAGCAACTATGGCGGCTTTGGCGGTGTGACGACAAGGTTCGCGAGCAGCCCGACCGTCGAGCACAGCGCGGTCATCAAACTGACCGTGGACCTCCCTGGTAGTGTCAAGCCGGCCGCCCAGGAACTCCTGGCCGCCCTTGTGGTGAACCTGCGAAACAGCCTCGTCGACACACACGACAAATACACTGAAGGCTTGAACAGACTGCTCGTGTCTGTCACGTCCCAGCGAGATCAGGCAGAGCGGAACATTCAGAGCGCCGGCGCAGCGTCGTCGCCCGAGAGCGCAAGCGTCAGAGAACGACTCGATCAATTCGTGGATCTCTCCGCCTTGTCGCCCGATACGCCGGTGAGCGAAGCCATCGAGGTGCTGAAGAACGCCGTGCAGCCGCCTCTGGAGATCGTTGCCTTGTGGAAGGACCTGGAGGAGTGGGCGGGCACTCTGCCGTCCTCGCCGATCCAGATCGACGGCATGTCTTCCGTTCGATTGGGGACTGCCCTCGACCTCCTGTTGAAGGGCATATCCGACCCGCTTCCCAACTCGTCGCCCGTGGTGCACAGGATCAAAGACAACGTGATCGTGATCGGGACATCCAATGCGATGGGAATGCCGAGCAACTCCGCCGCGGGCGTCAAGAACCCAGCCGACATCAGGACCTTGGCAGCCCAGAAGGATGAACTGGCCAGAACCGTCCAGACTTTGGAACTGAATCAGGTGAGCATGGAGGCCCGTCGAAAAGCGATGTACATGCAGATCGAGGAGGCCATGAAGCAGGCGGACAAGAGACTGGCACAGGACACCGTCACCCAGGAGTTGGAGAAGCTCGTCCAGCTCAGCACCTCCCATCTCGAACTGCTTCAGAGGCAGGCGGCCGCCGGCCAGATCCCCCAGTCCGAGCTGGCCTCGGCCCAGGAAAGCGTCGCGAGGGCAAGGATCGAGCTGGCGCGTCGGCGGGAAGAACTGACCAAACTCACCGGCGGCGGACGGATCGAGCAATACGAGAGCGAACTGAGCAAGATGGCCATCGATGAAGCCGAGAGCCGGGCCAGACTGGACGTACTCCGCAAGCAGCTTGTCGACGTGCAAGGGCAACTGACACAGGCGTCGACCTTCGACCCCGAGGCAGCCAGAATCCGCATCACCCAGGAGACGCTGGACATCGCCAACCGCCGGGTCGGGGAACTGGAGGCCCGCATCGCGTCCCTCCGGCCGCCCACCGTGACGGTGATCGGCGCCAACTGAACCCCGTCTCGACAGGCGTCTGCAGAAATCAACAATCGCGTGCAGACAGGTCCAAACAGTCTGCAGTACACCCGTGAGCCGTTGTCTTCCAGGACGCGGAAGATGACGCCTCGCGGCGTCACTACAAACCCTCGCGAATTTCCCCAATACAGTGATCGGTCTTCACACGGCATCGTGCGGGAGTCGCGGTTCGTCTCCCTGGTTCGGAGTTCCGCGTTCACGCGGTCCTGAGCCGCCTGAAGGCGGAACTCCAAACCTCGCGACAACAGCCATGCATCCACCGCGTCTTCCTCGGTCGAGAAGAACGTTGAACTTCCCTGCGAAGGACGTATAATGCGTTTGTCCTGGCGATAGCGGGCCGGGGCGCATTCGTGACGCACGACAATCGAGGAGAAGTGACATGGCCGTCCAGAAGAAAGCGGATGCCGTCGAACCCAGTCTCAAGAGCACGAAACAGGAACTGCTCGATGCCTATGCTGAGATGCGGCAACAACTGCAGGAGAGAGACAAGACGCAGTTGAAACCCGAGCAGAAGATACAAGAGAAGAAGGAGGCACAGGTCCTGACCGCCGTGCAGGCGATGACGGCGGACGGCGTTCTCCAGAAGATCGGCCAACTCAAGCAGGAAATGACGAGGACCCTGGCCGATCTCGGGGAAAAGCTGGCCTCGGAGGTGGACAAGTGCAACCAGGTCCAGCAGGCCATCGAGATCAAGGAAAAGGAACTGGCGGAGGTCTTTGAGATCGACAAGGCCGCCGGGACCCTGGCTGCGCTAATCGAGGCGCAACATCGGGAACAAGAGCAATTCGAACGGAAGATGGCCGAAGAGAAGGAACGCCTGACCGGGGAAATCGAATCGATCCGTGACCAATGGAAGAACGAGAAGGCCGAGCATGACGCCTTGGTCAAAGAACAGGACGCGATCGAGGCCAAGCGCCGCCAGCGCCAGCAGGAAGAGTACAAGTACGCATTCGAGCGGGAGCAGCAGTTGGCGAGGGACAAGTTCGAAGACGAGAAGGCCAAGATGCTGGCGGAGAAGGGCCAGATCGACAAGGAAATGAAGGCCCTCAAGGAGCAGACGGAAAAGGGCCTCCAGGAACGAGAGAAGCAGATCGCCGAGCGAGAGAAGGAATTCGCGTCGCTGCAAACCGAAGTCCAGGGATTCGCCAAGCGGCTCGACGCCGCAGTGGCGGCCGCAGTCAAGGAGACCACCGAACGGGTGGGACGCGAAGCCAAGTACCAGCAGGATCTCGTGCAGAAGGACTTCGAGGGACAGAAGAACGTCTTGACCGCTCGAATCCAATCCCTGGAAAAGACGGTGAAAGAACAGGCCGAGCAGCTCGTCAAGCTCTCCCAGCAGCAGGAGGCGGCCTATCAGAAGATTCAGGACGTTGCGGTCAAGGCCATCGAAGGCGCGTCGAAGCTCGGCTCATTCGGCAGCCTGGTCCACACCCTCAAGGAGCAGACCCGCAAGCAGGCCAACGAGGAATAGACCTACGGCACCGGTCAGAAACAACGAGTCAGTTCCTACAGGCTCCAGCCTGACCGGTAGGACTCCCGGATGTACTTGTTGGCCTCGTCGTCGTTGGTGAATCGCATGTTCGGGCCGTCCCAAACAAGCTTCTTGCCCCGCCGGATGGCGATGTTGCCGATCTGCACAACCTCGGCCAGCAGACCGCCGACGTCGAAGTTGCAGCTTGCCTTCTCGCCGCCTTGGCAGGCTCGAATCCACTCGCCCGTCGCGATGCTCTGGAAGGTCACTCGGGGCAACGTCCGCGGTGGACGTTTGTACGCCTGCATCTTCGACTCGGGGATGATCTGCCCGCCCTCGGTGTCGCCGAGGATCTTGCCCTTGTCGCCGATGTACAGATTGCCCTCGTCCGGCCAGTCCCTGCCTTCCTCCAGTTCGACAGGCCTGGGCGGCTTGATCCCGCCGTCGTACCAGTAGACCGTCACAGGAGCCAGCCCATCGCGGGCGGGAAACTCCCAGGCGACCGTCGACGCCAGCGGGGTTGCCTCGGGCATCGCCCGGGTCGAGCTCGCCCACACACTCGTCGGATGACCGAGCTTGAGGGCCTTGAAAAGCGTATTGAGATGGTGACAGCCCATGTCGCCCAGGGCGCCCGTTCCAAAGTCCCACCAGCCGCGGAAGTTCCACGGGTGATACACGGCGTCGTACGGGTAGTTGTGTTTGGCTTGTTGCATCACGAGATGATCGCGCCCCCACTTGTCCTTGAAGGGACGCATCGGCGCCGGACCGATCCACAGGTCCCAGTCCAGGTGTGCCGGCACCGGGTCCGAGCCCTCCGGGCGGATCATCCCCTGCGGCCACAGCGGACGGTTCGACCAGCAATGGGCCTCGCGAATCTCGCCGACCGCGCGGTCCCAGATCATCTCCTGCAGGTCGCACGCCCGGTCGCTCACAGAGGATGCGGTCGTCACCTGGGTGGCGATTCCCGCCTTGCGAGCGGCCTCGGCCAGCGTGCGGGCTTCGTGGACGGTCCGCGTGAGCGGCTTGACGCACAGAATGTGCTTGCCCCGACGGACCGCCTCCATCGAGATCACCGCGTGCGTGTGGTCCGGCGTCGCCACCAGGACCGCGTCGATGCCGGCGCTTTCCCTGTCGAACATCTCGCGGTAGTCGCGGTATCGCCTGGCCTGCGGATACTCCTCGAAGACCGGCCTGGCGTACTCGTGGTCCACGTCGCACAGGAAAGCGATACGTGCCGTCGGGTCAGATGCACAGCCCTTCAGGAAGGACCGGCCGACCCCGCCGATTCCGATGCCGGCAATGTTGAGCCGCTCGCTCGGGGCCGCCTGCGCCCGAGTCCCGAGAACGTGGCTGGGCACGACGGTGAACGCCGCGACCGCTGCGGCCCGTTGCATGAGTTCTCGACGCGACACAACCGCTGTCTGACGACCATGACTCTCGTTCATGTCAGCTCTCCTTTCGGAAAGATAGATTCGGTATTCGATATACCCCGCCGACGGGCGGTTCTCAAGGGCAAACTGCGGAAAGGGACAGATGGCTCTGGCAGACGGGGAACAATCCGGGTATGCTCGTGCGGGAAAGGCCGAACCAGAAGAAGTCGTGACGCTGTGAACGGGGACTATGGCAGTCCAGAGGGTCAAGCTGATCGCTTTCATCGCGGTGGTTGTCGCCGGCGTGGCGATGGCGTGCGGCACGTTCCCCGTCATCCCCTGGCTGACAAACGTGTTCGAGCGGATCGGAAACATGGGGTCGTGGGGTCCCGTCGCACTCGGCGGCTTCTACGCCATCTCTTGCGTGCTCCTGATTCCCGCGTCGATCCCCACGCTGGCGGCCGGATTCCTCTTCGGCGTTCTCACCGGCAGCATCGCCGCAATGGTCGGCAGCACGGCCGGCGCCGTCGCGGCCTTCTGGATCGGCCGGCTGGCCGCCAACGGCAGGACAGGGCATCGGACCGGACGCAATCCCTGGCTCAGCGCGTTGAACGATGCGGCGGGCGAGCAAGGGTTCAAAATCGTGTTGCTGAGCCGCCTGAGCCCGGTCTTTCCCTATGCGATTCTGAACTACGCCTTCGGCCTGACGAAAGTCCCCTTCCGCCACTACATTGTCGCCACTGTGATCGGCGTGCTGCCCCCGATGGTGATGTACGTCTACGTCGGCGCGGGTCTGCGCTCGCTGGCGGACATCGCCACCTACGCACGAGGAGAGGGACAGACTACGCCCGCCCTCCGCGCGTTCTTCTGGATCGGTCTGGCGGTAACGATTGCGGTCACCCTCCTTCTGACCCACACGGCCCGGGCTGCGTTGCGCAAGGCCGCACCCGAGGGGGTCTGTCGAAGCGGGAGCGGACCCGAGCCGACAGGCAAGAAGCACGAAACCCGACACTTCAATCGCGTCTGAGGTTTTCACGACGCCGATCCGGCTTCTCGACGGCCCTCGACGGTGTTAGAATGCCGGTTCGGTGGGCGCGGTCGCGCACCCAGTATCGAGAAATGCCCAGGTTTCTGGGGAATGGATTCGAGCAACGATGGTAGGGGTGATCTCCAAGCCGGACACGCAGCAGAAGCTGGGAATCCTCAGCGACGACGCCAAGTACGACCTGGCCTGCGCCTGCGGCACACGGGACGAGGAGCATCGCCGACGTGGCGGGAACGGGCGATGGATCTATCCGGTGGCGCTGCCCAACGGCGGCACCAGCGTCCTGCTCAAGACGCTGATCTCGAATGTCTGTTCGAATGACTGCAAGTACTGCCCGCTCCGGCAGGAGCAGGACATCCGTCGGTGTACGCTGGACCCGGCAGAGACCGCTCGCGTCTTCCTCGACTACTTCAACCGGCGCGACGTCTTCGGCCTGTTCCTCAGCTCGGGCGTCATCGGCACGCCCGATGCGACCATGGACCGGCTCAACGCCACCGCCCGACTCCTCCGCAGCCGGCACCGGTTCAAGGGCTACATCCACCTCAAGATCATCCCCGGCGCCAGCGATGCCGCCATCGACGAGGCAGTCTCGCTCGCCAGCGCGGTCTCGCTCAACATCGAGACGCCCGGCGCGGCGCATCTCGCGAAGCTCTCCACGCGGAAGGACTACCTCCGCGACATCATCGAGCCGATCAAACGCATCAGCCGATTGACGGCCAAGGGCTCGCGGTTCGAGCGAGTCAAGCAGACAACGCAGTTCATCGTCGGTCCGGCGGGCGAGTCGGACGCAGAGATCGTCAAGTACATGTGGGGACTCTACGACCGACTGCGAATGCAGCGGATCTACTTCAGCGCCTATCAGAAGGGCCTGGGAGTGGCATCGTTATCGGACAGTGGTGGCGAGGGCATCCTGCCCGCGATTCGAGGGCGGGACGCCCTCGACACGAAAGAACGAGGGCAAGATGCCCTCGCCACATCGGGCGATCCGCTCATGCGGGAGCATCGCCTCTACCAGGTGGACTTCCTCATGCGCAAGTACGGGTTCACCGACGTGGACATCCCGTGCGATGACCGGGGATACCTTTCCCTGGAGATCGATCCGAAGGAGGCGTGGGCCGCCCGTCATCCGGAGTTCTTCCCGGTCCAGGTGAATCGGGCGTCGCGTCTGGAGCTGCTTCGCGTGCCGGGTCTGGGTCCGACGACGGTGAATCGCATCCTCGAACTCCGCCGGACGCAGCGGGTGCAGAGCCTCGATCAGATCGGGCGAGTCGGAGCGAGGTTGGAGAAGGCTCGTCAGTACGTGGCATTTTGAAGGAAGTTCCGCAGAATGGGAGATCAGACCTGCTTTGGGAAGGAAGAACCTCCATCCTCGATTCTCTCTTCCCAAACGGCAGCGTTCCACAGGAGGCAATGTGGGTCGGTTCTTCAAGGAAATTGAAGAATGAGATTTCCTTGAAGAATATAGGTCTGATCTCCCATTTTGTGCAACTTCGGCTTGATTTTCGTTGCCAACGGCGGGCTTCGGCCTATAATTCGCAAGCTGAATTCAGATATGGCAACGCAGCGTCAACCCAGTGCAGATTGCGGGAGGTGAAAATGAAAAACCTGGTTCCCTCGAGGGTATTTCTGACCAAGGGCGTCGGTCGGAGCAAATATCAGCTCAAGAGCTTCGAGGAAGCGCTGCGCAAAGCCGGCGTGGCCCAGCAGAACCTGGTTCAGGTTTCGTCCATCTTGCCGCCGAGGTGCAAGATCATCAGCCGAGAGAAGGGATTGAAGCTGCTGACCCCCGGCGGGATCTGCTACTGCGTTATGGCCCGGGCCGACACCGACGAACATGGCCGCCTGATCGCCTCCTCGGTGGGGATCGCGGTACCGAAGGATGAGACCAAGTGGGGTTATCTCAGCGAGGTGCATGGCCATGGCATGAACGAGAGGGAAGCCGCGGATATGTCCGAAGACCTCGCCGCCAACATGCTCGGAACCACCCTCGGCCTGGAAGTGGACCCCAACAAGGCCTGGCGGGAGAAAGAGCAGGTCTATCGCTCCAGCGGCCTGATCATCCGCACGTCGAACATCACACAGACCGCAACGGGCCAGCGGGACCTCTGGACCACGACCGTGGCGATTGCCATGTTCCTGTTCGATGACAACACGGTCTCGGCGCAGCAGGAGTAGGCCGTCTATTGCCCGGGTCGTCCATCCGACCCGGGTGTGTGCGCACCCATTCTCATGTCCGCTCCTCGCCCGCATAGACAGGGACGTGGATCGTTATTGGAGTCGAAACCATGACAGAACCCGGCAGCAACTTCGGCGGTCTGCCGCCCCAATACAGCGAACTGGCGAACTCGAAGATCGTCCTGACACCCGTTCCATACGATGGGACGAGCACGTGGGTCAAGGGCGCAGACAAAGGCCCCGAGGCGATCATTCGGGCCTCCGCCAACATGGAACTGTACGATATCGAGACCGATTCGCAGGTCTACCTGCACGGCATCGCTACGGATGCGCCGGTGACGGAGGCCTCCTCGGTCGAGCGGATGGTCGAGTCCGTGCGGAAGCGGGTCCAGGGCCATCTGGCAAACGACAAGTTCGTCGTCGTCCTCGGCGGCGAGCATTCCGTCAGCATTGGGGCGATCCAGGCCCACGTCCGCCAGTTCCCCGGCGTCAGCGTCCTGCAGCTCGACGCCCATTCCGACCTGCGGCAGGAATACGAGGGCTCCCGCAACAACCACGCCTGTGTGATGGCGCGAGCCCGCGAGCTTTGCCCGATCGTCCAAGTGGGCATTCGCAGCATGGACATCTCCGAAACGCAGGGCCTCCAGCGGGACCGAATCTTCTTTGCCGAGCACATCTACGACGGCCGGGCCTGGATCGAGCAGGTCGTCGGGAAGCTGGCCGAGCAGGTGTACATCACCATCGATCTGGATGTGTTCGATCCATCCATCATGCCCTCGACGGGCACGCCGGAGCCGGGCGGCCTGCGGTGGTATGACGTGCTGACGCTGATGAAGGCGGTGTGCCGCCGCAGGAAGGTCGTGGGTCTCGACGTGGTGGAGATGTGCCCCACGCCAAACCAGTGGGCCCCCGAGTTCCTGGCGGCCAAGCTCGTCTACAAGATCCTGAGCTATCGATTCCTGGGCCGCATCGGCGGATAGGCGAATCCCGCCGGGAGCGATGATGGGATTTGGACGCAAGGGGACCTCGCTTTTTTCGGCGTCCGAGGCGTCGCCACTACAGAGGAAGTCCGACGACGGCCGATAAAAGGCGCAAGGAACTTCGCTTCGATGAAATCGATGGCGCCGGTGATAGCAGGAGAGCATGGATGAACGTGATGATGGATCACACAGCGCGGGGGACGGACGACGGGAAAGAGCTGGGGGGATGGTTCTCTGTGCTCGGTCCTGTGTCCCTTGTTTGCAGTCTCCTCGTCTTCCTCGCGGGATGCGACAAGAAGGCCGTGGAGGAGGCTCAACAGGAAGCGAGAGAAGCGAAGACCGCGGTGCAGCAGTTGAAGCACAACCTGGGTCTGGCGGAGAAGGAAATCGCCGGCACGAAAGCGGAGCTGGCCGCGGTTCGACAGAGCCGAGACGAGTTGCAGGGCAAGATCAACCAGATCATCCAGGAGCGGGACACCGCTCTGGAGTACGCACAGAAGATCCAGGAGGCGCTGGCGGCCCGATCCAGCGGTCAGGCGGGTGCGACTGCGGCGCTCCAGCAGCAGATTGCCGAGTTGAACGCCCTGGTCGCCGACCAGCAGAAGCTGATCGAGGAGTTACAGAAGAACGCGGGCGCCGAGCCGACGGAGGAGACACCCTCGGTCGAGCCCAACGAGCAGTAGTCGCCGCCCGCCCGACGACCAGATGAATCGCAGCCCGCGCCGTGGGAGGGCAAGTCGCGAACTGTGATGCGACTGCGAAGTGCGAAATCAGGCGGACACGATTCTTTTGTGGAAGGCATGGACGATGGGCAACAAATCCAAACGTCGGAATGCCGCTCTGAGCCGACGAACCAAGAAGGCGGGCCTTCCGCCGGGGACTCTGATCCACATCGGCGAGAAACGGGAGGAGGCCGTCCGCATCACGTACATGGACTATGACGAACAGCATTTCCAGGAGAAGCAGGGCGCCCTGGTCGAGGAGTGCTTCCCGTTCAAAGACACCAGCACGACCACCTGGATCAACATCGACGGCATTGACGAGATCCCCATCATCGAGAAGATCGGCAAGGCGTACGACCTGCACCCGTTGATCCTGGAGGACATCGTCACCGTCGGTCAGCGCCCGAAGTTCGACAACTACGACAAGTATGCCTACATCGTGCTCAAAATGCTCACCTACAACTACGCGACCTATACGATCGGGAGCGAGCAGATGAGCATCGTCTTCGGCACGAACTTCGTCCTGTCCTTCCAGGAAGAGGTGGGCGATATCTTCGGTCCGATTCGAGACCGGATTCGCCAGGCCAAGGGCAGGGTTCGCAAGATGGGAGCCGATTACCTGGCGTATTCCCTGATCGACGCCATCGTGGACAGCTACTTCGGCATCCTGGAGAAGATCGGAGAACGGATCGAGAGTCTGGAAGACGAGTTGCTCGAGCAGCCGAGCGAGGACCTCCTCCGACAGATCCACGCGCTCAAGCGGGAGATGATGTCGCTCCGCCGTTCCGTCTGGCCCATGAGGGAGCTCATCAGCGCCATGCAACGGGACGAATCCCCGTTGATCTGCGACCAGACCCGCATCTACCTGCGCGACGTGTACGACCACACGATCCAGATCATCGACGCGATCGAGGGGTTTCGCGACATCGTCGGCGGCATGCTTGACATCTACCTGTCCAGCATCAGCAACCGCACGAACGCGATCATGAAGGTCCTGACGATGATCGCGACAATCTTCATCCCCTTGACATTCGTCTCCGGCGTGTATGGGATGAACTTCGAGCACATGCCGGAAATCAAGTGGCGATGGGGGTACCCGATGGTGCTGCTCGTGATGGCCACGGTTGGCGGCATCATGGTCACCTACTTCAGAAGGAAGAAATGGCTGTAGCTGCCGAGAAGACCCGATCGAAACTCCGGAGGCTGACCGAGCTGCTCACGGGCAAGGTGTACCTGCTGATCGCGATGCAGGACAACCCCGATCCGGACAGTCTGGCTGCGGCTGTTGCCCTGCGTCGGCTTGCCAAGAGCCTGGGGACGCTTCAATGCTCCATCGCGTGCGGCGGGACGGTCGGTCGCGGTGAGAACCGCGCCCTTGTGAAGTACCTGGACCTGAACCTGCGCCGCTACGGCGAGATCGACTATGGCAAGTATGACCTGGTGGCGATGGTGGACACGCAGCCGGGAGCGGGGAACAACTCGCTGCACGAAGGCGTCCTGCCCGACATCGTCATCGATCACCATCCGATCCGCCGGCGGACGCGCACCGTCGCATTCACCGATGTCCGCAGCGGTTATGGGGCGACCTCGACGATCCTCGTCGAATACCTGATCGAGGCGGGCATCACGCCGGAGACGCCCCTGGCGACCGCGTTGCTCTATGGGATTCGCTCCGATACCCAGGATCTCGGACGGGAAGCGTCACGACTCGACATCGAGGCCATCGAGTTCCTCTATCCCCTCGCCAACAATCGCATGCTCGGCGCGATCCAGCGAGGCAAGGTGCCGAGGGGATACTACCAGATGCTTGCCGACGCGCTGCGAAATGCCCGCGTGCTGGGGCCCGCCATCATCACCGAACTGGGGGACATCGACAATCCCGACATGATCGCGGAAGTCGCGGACCTGCTCCTTCGCGCGGATGAGACGTCCTGGACGATGTGCACCGGCTGCTGGGACGGCAAGCTGCTGATCTCTCTTCGCACATCCGACGAGAGCAACCTTGCGGGGAAGGTGATGAAGCACATGGTGGGCCGAAAAGGAACGGGCGGCGGGCACCCCACCTACGCCGGCGGGCAGATCCCTCTGGCAAAAGGCACGAAAGCAGAACGCGAGGCCATCGAAAAGGCCGTCGAGGAACGGTTCCTTCAAGCCGTCGGCGCGGGCCACAGTCCCGTGGAGCGGCTGGTCAAGGTCTGATCCGTTCCTGGCGTCGGATCGACGGGCCAGGCATGGACGGGAGGTTGGCGGGGTCGCGCAAAGGGGAACCGATGACCCGTTGTTGCGTACTTGCCATTGAGACCCGCCGGGGCAAACGATGCTCCCCGGATGTAAGTTTCGCAGTCGCAGAATGGCAGAATAGCAGAGCAGATGACAGATTCAGGGGCAGGGTATGGCTTCTACTGCGGTTGGCCGACTGACATACGAGCACGTCAACTGCGCCGTGATCGTCGCTCATCCGGACGATGAGACCCTCTGGGCGGGCGGGACGCTCCTGCTGCATCCGGACAGTTGCTGGACGGTCGTGGCACTCACACACAAGGGCGATGCGGACCGGGCCTCCAGGTTCCACAGGGCCCTGGAATCCTACACCGCCAAAGGGATCCTGGGGGACCTCGACGACGGGCCCGAGCAAAAGCCCCTGCGCACCATCGATGTGGAGGACGCGATCATGGCCCTGCTGCCCTCGCACCGGTACGACCTGATCCTCACGCACAGTCTCTGGGGGGAGTACACCCGCAACCGTCGGCACGAGGAGGTGGCCAGAGCGGTCATGGCCCTGCGAGACAGCCAGCGCATCTCCACCGGCGACGTCTGGATGTTCGCCTACGAAGACGACGGCGGCAGACATCTGCCCCGCCCCGCTGTGAATTCCGACGTCTGCATCCGTCTGCCCGAGGACATCTGGCAGCGAAAGCACCAGGTCCTCACCCAGGTATACGGGCACGCCCCGGACAGCTTCGAGGCGAGAACCGCGCCGAGGGAAGAGGCATTTTGGGTGATCGGAAGAGGCAGATGAGCCCCCGCGCCCGGGCGCCGGACACGGGCCCTGCCGGACCCGGAGGCTTGCCTTGTCGGGGAAGTCCCGCGGACCCGTGCTACCGCAGCGTCCCCTCGGGTCCCACCGTCTTGATGCCGCGTCAAGAGGGGCAACCCCCTGCTGTGCCGTCGCGCCAATTCGGGAAAAAGTATTGAATCCCGACGGCAAAACCGTTACGATCCAGGGGATTGGAGTCACTTATGGCTGAGCCAGCCCCAATGAGCAGCAGCCCGAACGAGAAGCTCGAGCAGGCTGTGATCGATTACGTCAACCGACTCAGCGAGGAGCACAAGATGCTCGTCGCGCTCAAGGCCCAGTTGTACGGCGGCTCTTGGGAACCGATGCTGGACGACTTGCGCAATCGTCTGGCAGGGAAGCCCTATATTTTCAAGTTGGTCCATCGGATTCAGGACGACATCGAGCGCATCGAGGAGATGCGGCAGTTCGAAGCCGCACACAGGGTGGATCTGGCGGATCATGTGGAGTTGACCTGACGGGGCGTTCGGCAGTGCTTTTGCCGGATGGCAGACCGGGGATGGGTGTTCCTGCCCGGCCGGAATCCGGTGGTCGGAGGAGCGTTTCTGGACTCAATTCAGGATTTCCGACCGGGAGATCGAAGTTCTTTTTGTTACGAGGATTGGCATATGCAACTCACGCTGCGGCCGGGGGCCCTGATCCTTCTGGGCATGTGTTTCCTGTCAAGTGCATGGACGGTGCCGGTGGTCGCCGGCCAGAGCGTCTCTTCGTCTGCCGGTGCACGAGATTCCAACTGGCTGCTCTCGCCGGACCTGCTCGATCATGCGCGTCTGAAGATCGTCTGGCAGCAGACCCTGCCCCTGAAGAAAGGCGAGGCCTTCAACACGGTCACCCTGCTGGGTGACCGCCTGTACCTCCGGTCGGATCGCAACTACATGTGGTCGCTGGACGCCGCCTCGGGCAACATCGCCTTCAGCCGGTCCGTGGCGCCGCAGGGCATTCCCGTGCTGGGCCTGGTCTCCTACGGCGACAGCTTCATCTCGGTCGTCGGCAACCAGCTCACCGAGTGCAGCGTGATCACCGGCGCCGAGCAGCGGGTCGCCGACCTGGAGTTGGGCATCGTGGCGCCCCCGGTCCGCAACAGCCAGTACTTCTACGTGGCCGCGATCGATCGGCGTCTGCACGTGCTTCGCGCCCAGGACCTGGTGCGGGTCTTCAGGGTGGCTGCGGACAACGACTCGTTGATCACGACCGTCCTGGCGGACGAGAACGTGACTGTCTTCGGAACCAGCGAGGGCAACGTCGTGGCGATGGCGGCCGACGCGCCGAGGAAGCTGTGGCAATTCGATGCCGCCGGCGCGGTGGCGGGGACGATCGTTCGCGACGGCAGCTCCATCTTCTTCGCCAGCAAGGACACGAACGTCTACCGACTCGACATGACAGGCACCCCCCCTGTCTCGATGGCCTGGAAATTCCAGACCGAGGCGGTGCTGGATCGCGGCCCCCGAGTGACACAGGGACACGTCTACCAATACGCTCCCGGCCGGGCACTGACCGCCATCGACAAGCAGACCGGAAAAGCCGTGTGGTCGTTGTCCGAGGGCCTCGACCTGCTCGCGGAATCGGAGAACAAGGCCTTTGTCATCACCAAGGTCCGCACGCTGGCCGTCATGGACAATGTCACGGGCGCCAGGGTCTTCTCGCTCAACAGCGCCCCGGTCGTCGCCCACGTCTGCAATACGGAGAATGCACGAATCTACATCGCCGACGAGCGAGGGCGCATCGCGTGTCTTGCGCCGGGGCGGTGACGGAGAACTCAGACAGCTAATGGAGATGCAAGAGATGGATGTCACGATCAGGACCGCGCTCATCAGTGTGTCCGACAAGACAGGGATCGTCGAATTCGCCAAATCGCTCGCCCAGATGGGCGTGAAGATCATCAGCACCGGGGGCACCGCCGGCAAGCTGGCGGAATCGGGCGTGAAAGTGGTCACGATCGACGCGGTCACCGGGTTCCCCGAGATGATGGATGGGCGGGTCAAGACGCTGCATCCGAAGATCCACGGCGGGCTGCTGGCCCTGCGGGACAAGTCCGACCACGTCCAGGCCATGCGCAAGCACGGCATCGAGCCCATCGACCTGGTCTGCGTGAATCTCTATCCCTTCGAGCAGACGGTCGCCAAGCCCGGCTGCACGCTCGAAGAGGCCATCGAGAACATCGACATCGGCGGTCCCAGCATGGTCCGCTCGGCCGCCAAGAACCATAAGTTCGTCACGATTGTCACCAGCCCCGACCAGTACGCTCGCGTCCTCGAACAGATGCGAGCCAACAACGGCGCCGTCGGCGGCAGGCTGCGGGAAGAACTGGCGAGGGCCGCATTCGCGCTGACCGCAGGTTACGACGCCGCGATTGCCAGGTATCTCAACGCCCAGGCGGGCGTCGAGTTCCCCGACCGCATCTCCATCGCCCTGACGAAACAGGCGGCCCTCCGCTACGGCGAGAACCCCCATCAGACCGCGGCCCTCTACAAGCAGCCGCGAACGGGCGAGCCCTCCGTCAGCGCCGGCAAGCTCATGGCAGGCGATACCGAGATCAGCTTCAACAACCTGCTCGACGCCAACGCGGCCTTCGAGCTGGCCAAGGAGTTCGACGAGCCCGCCGCGGTGGTCGTCAAGCATCTCAATCCCTGCGGCTGCGCCATCGATGAGGACATCAACGTCGCCTACCGCAAGGCCTATGAAGGCGACGTCGTCAGCGCGTTCGGCGGGATCATCGCGGTCAACCGCCCGGTGGACGTCGAGCTGGCGAGGACCATCATGGAGTCCTACAGCCGGTTCGGCAAGGCCCTCGGCGCCAGCGGCTTCTTCGCGGAAGTGATCGTGGCGCCGAAGTTCAACGAGGACGCCATCGAGATCATCCGGACCCTCAAGGTCTGGGGCAGCCGAGTCCGACTGGTCGAGACCGGTCCCATCGACCGAGCCCGCATCGACGCCAACGAGTTCGACGTCCGTCACATCGTGGGCGGCCTGCTCCTGCAAAAGCGCGACCTCGTCGGCTGGGAGCCAAACTCGCTGACCTTCCCGACGAAGGCCCGCCCGACGGCCGAGCAGCTTGAAGACCTGCGGATCGCCTGGCTGGTCGCCAAGCACGCCAAGAGCAACACGATCGTCCTGGCCAAGGGCAAGCGAATCCTCGGCATCGGCGTCGGCCAGATGAATCGCGTCGAGTCCGGCCTGCTCGCGATGAAGCACGCAGGCAACGAAGCCAAAGGCGCCGCCATGGCCTCCGATGCCTTCTTCCCGTTCCCGGACAACGTGGACAACGCCGCGGAAGGCGGCATCACGTCCATCGTCCAGCCCGGCGGCTCCAAGAAGGACGACGAGGTGATCGCCGCCGCGGACAAGTACGGCATCGCCATGGTCTTCACCGGCAAACGCCACTTCCGGCATTGACCTTGGCTACCCCTGATTGCAGGGGTTGCCGTCCCCCTGGATCTGGGCGATGTTCGAGTTTCTCGCGTCCATGACGATCTGCGGGGCATGGTTTCTCGGCTGTCCCAAAGGCAGTGCGGCGAACAGTTCCTTCAACAGCGGAGTCAGTTCCGCCAACTCGTCGGGATGGTGCGCGAATCGCGTTCGCAGATCATTCTCCAGGTTCGTTGCTGCCTCGGCCAGCTCGTTTCCTGGCGAGGTGCCCTGAACGGCTTTCTCGTAGTCCGCCAGGGCCGTCGTCAGGCGGGGCCTATCCTTGAACATGCCTCGCAGGCGCTCCCAGACCGCCTTCGCCTGGGTCTCGATCTTGGCGAGACCCTGTTTGCCAAGCTCTTTCAGCGCCCCTTCGGTCATCTGGCGAAGTGCATACGGCGCCGCCGTGTTGAGGATAAACGCAGCGGCCCCCTGGGCCGACGACAAATCCATTGCATCCATATGTCCTGTACCTCCGGACTCTGTCACCACGATGTTCTGAGTCTCCACGATGTTGATCATAATATTGAACGATTCCTGCTGGCCCAGCCGTGGCAGAAGCTCGATAAGACGCTGGATCTCACTGGGGCCCATCGGTTGCCTTCCCTGGGATTCCAGCGTCCCCGATTACCAACGTGATCAGTTCGACATCCTCTGCGGACGCCTCGACTCCCTTCTCTTCTTTCATGAGCGATAGAAAACCGCCAACCAACGCACCGACGAGCGGGCGGAACGCCTCCGGATAGCGTTTCGCGAATGGTCCAACCATGCGGATTGCGCTTCGGAGACAATCCACCGCCTCTTGGGGGCGGTCCATCGCCCGGTAGCACAAATGGAGCATTCCGAGGGACCTTGCCAGATCCGGCAGGAAGGCATCGGGCCGCGCAGCCGCCAGCTTCTCTCGGATCTCCACCGCGCGTTGTCCGGCGGCCAACGCCTCCTCGCGACGTCCCAACTCGCTCAGCAGGGTCGCCAGATTGTTCAGAGACATCGCCAGATACGGCAGGAAGGCATCGGGCCGCGCAGCCGCCAGCTTCTCTCGGATCTCCACCGCGCGTTGTCCGGCGGCCAACGCCTCCTCGCGACGTCCCAACTCGCTCAGCAGGGTCGCCAGATTGTTCAGAGACATCGCCAGATACGGCAGGAAGGCATCGGGCCGCGC
>DAOQWL010000015.1:46968-81624 GCA_035342095.1 Sedimentisphaerales bacterium
ACGCCTCCTCGCGACGTCCCAACTCGCTCAGCAGGGTCGCCAGATTGTTCAGAGAGGTCGCCAGATCCGGCAGGAAGGCATCGGGCCGCGCAGCCGCCAGCTTCTTGTGGACCCCCAAAAGCGTCTGGTACAAATCGAGCGCCTTGGGCGCCAATGCGATGGACTGTTCCGGCAATGCATTGGCCAGGCGGAGGAGGAATGAGAAATCATCGTTCTGCTGAGCGGCAGCAACCAATCCATCGAACCACACGAGGGACTGGAGGATTGGCGTTTGGGTCGCGGGATTCATGATGACTTCGTAGGCTCCGCAATGGTCCTGCCAGAGACGGATGAGAAAGGCCTCCGGCGTGTCACCACTGCTCTGGTCTGCAACGCCGATCACGCAGACCTCGTACAGAAGCTCGGCGATCTGGGCATCGGACAGATGCCATTGCGCGTCACAGGTCAGGCCGTGGTAGACAAAGGCCTCGCCGATGATGTCCGGTTCGAGCCGGCCGATAGCCGTATCCTCTGCGCCCGGGAGGAAGGCCGCCGTCTGGGAGGCCAGACCCACCGCGCCGTCGGGATACTCCCTGCCGGCAAGGGCGAGGACCTTCTGTGCAAGGGCCACCGCATGATCACGCCCAAGTCCTCGGGCCACCGTGGAGCAGGCGGCGAGGTAGACCGGCAAAGCCGACCTTCTGCCCAGTCCGGCGTTCGAGTCGTCTCTCATGCGGCTGATCTCCCTGGCGGCACGGTGCTGAGCCAGATCGGAGCGGGACATCGCCAAGACGCAAGGCAGGCCGACCTCGACCGCGGTCGCAGCGGCCATGATGACGTGCAGCGGGTTCGACCACCTGTCCTGAGCCAGTTGCTCGTCGAACTGTGGATTGTCCTGCGCCAGAACGAAGGACTTGCCCTCCAGCTCGGCGAACTGCTTGCCCATCTGCTCGAAGATCGCCCGACGGTCCCTCACGGAATCCAGGGGCTCCAGGGGAATGGGATTAGAGGGTGTGAAGTAGCCGGCCAGGCCGACATCGCTGTCCGATCGATACTCCTGCAACTCCCGCAGCCAGCCGGTCTCGACCGAGGCTTCCCGATCCAGCAGAAGCACCCGGATCGGCGAAGATCCCTCCGAGAACCGCAGGCTCAGAAACCGAAGCCACTCTCGAAGGACCTGACGCAGTGAAGACGCATAATCCACGACGACCAGGACGGGATTGGCAAGCCTGAAGGCGGTCTCCTTCGGCAGGGCCAGTTCGGGCGCCTCGCGCAGGAACCCGGCGCACCATTGGCCCGCCGGCACGCGGGTCCCTGCCTTGGCCGTATTCGCACCGACGGCGTCGATCAACTCCAGAGCAAAGCGGGTCTTTCCGGCGCCGCCCGCCCCCGTGAGCACGCGGATGGCAAACGGCTCACCCGACCGCAGCCAGCCCACGAACTGGTCGCGAAGCGCGTGACGCCCGACGAAGGTGGTCGCACGCAGGTACGTGTTCAAGACTCTCAGAACCGGGCTCGGGAGTTTCCTGGCGTCCCTCGCTCGCATGGCAGGCAGTTCCAGCGTCAGAATCGAGCGCGCATTGTGCGTGATGGTGACGGAATTGCCATCGCCGGCGATCTGACAGACGACGGAATCGGATATCCTCTCGACGTTTTGTGCCATCCCAAGTCCTCACTTCCACCTATGCCGCACAAGACTGGGCCCACCGATCTATTCATTATCCAGCATTGGCGGAGGCGTGCCAAGAGAATTCCGCGGGCAGGACGCTCTGCACGACGCAAGATGCCGGTTCCGACAGGTTCAGCACGAGGTTGGCGGACGGCATGTTTTGCCGTACAATCGAGTCTGGGCAGACACGCTCCGACGTCGAGTGACAAACGATGGGCACACAAGGTACGTACAAACAAGTCTTGATGAAGCTCAGATCGCTGGGCGATCCGAGGAACGTCGAGGGCATGGCTCGATATGGAATTCGCGTCACGAAGGCCTTCGGGGTTTCCGCTCCGAATCTCCGCGCATTGGCCAAAGAAATCGGTCGAGACCACGCTTTGGCTGCTGAGCTCTGGCGGACCGGGATTCACGACGCCCGCTGCTTGGCCGCACTGATCGACGACCCCGTCCAAGTCACCGTGCAGCAGATGGAGCGATGGGTGAAGGACTTCGACTCCTGGGCAGTCTGCGATTGTGCCTGCGGGTGCCTCTTCGACAAGACCCCTCATGCGTGGGACAAGGCCATCGAGTGGACCGAGCGGCAGGAGGAATACGTCAAGCGAGCGGGATTCGTGCTCATGGCGACGCTGGCGGTACACGACAAGAAGACGCCCGACGAGAGGTTCGAGGCCTTCCTGCCTCTGATCGCCCAACACGCGACCGACGAACGCAACTTCGTCAAGAAGGCGGTCAACTGGGCCCTCCGTCAGATCGGCAAGCGCAGTCGGCGATTGAACTCACTGGCCGTGCAGACCGCGGAACGCATCCGCCGGATCGACTCGAAATCCGCCCGCTGGATCGCCTCCGACGCCCTGCGGGAACTGACCAACGACAAAGTCCGCCAGCGGCTCAAGAGATAAGCCGCATCGCATCAGAACTTCGTCGGGTCCAGGATCACGTGCTTGATGCTCTTGCGGAGGTACGTGTAGGTGACGTGGACTCGACCATCCGACGCCTGAATGACCGCGGGATAGGAGTATTCGCCCGGCTGCGTCTCCAGGGCGAGCACAACGTCCCACTGCTTGCCATCGTTGGACACCGCGACGTTCAGGGGAGTGCGCCCTTTGGGCGTATTGTTGAAGACCAGCAATTGCCGACCGTCGCGCAGAGTGACCGCGTCGATCCCCGAGTTCGGGTTGGGCACGGATGTGAGCGTCATCTCGCTCCAAGTCCGGCCGGAATCCTGGGACCAGCTCTCTGCGATGAAGCCCTTGCCCCGGGTCCGACAGAGCATCTGGAGACGATTGCCTGGATAGGTCAGGATCGTCGGCTGGATCACGCCCATCTTCGCCGGGTCGTTCAGCGGGCCAACGACCTGCCAGTTCTCGAGGTCCTTCGTGATCTCGACGTGGACCCGCCAGCCGGCGTCCTCGCTGCTCGACGGGCACAGGATGGCGCCGTCGGCAAGCTGGATCGCCTTGTCCTTGATCGGTCCCATCACCTCCGGCGGCAACCGCCTGCGGTCCTTCCAGGTTCGCCCGTTGTCCTCGGAGACCACCATCTCCCCCCACCACTTGCTGGGCGTCGGGCCGACTTTGAAGAAGAGCACCAACGGCCCCTCGCGAGGCTGAAACAGCACAGGGTTCCAGCACGGAAAACGCACCTGCGGCGACATAACGCCATTGGCAACCTCGACGGGTCGGGACCACGCGCCGCCCTCCAAGCGGGATACCCAGATCCCGACGTCGTCCTCGCCCTCATCGGCCCCAGCGAACCACGCAGCCAGAATCTGCCCATCGCTGGTTTCCACGATGGTCGAAGCGTGACAGCCCGGCGTGGGCGGGTTCTCCAGCAGGAAGATCAACTCGGCCTTGACGATTGCATCGTGTTGTGACGCCTGATCTGCCTGTGCCCCCATGACCTGACACCCACCCACAAGAACAACGATCAATCCCAGAACCACTCCACATCCTCTCATCCTGCACCTCATGTCACCCAGACCGCAGCAAGTTTCAGTATCCATTGGCTTGGCACCAAGCCGTCGACTGCCCGCATTCTCTTCCAGAAACCTTACTGCGTAAAGACCTTCTCGCCCACGCTCCAGGACAACTGCACGTTCCCACCCCTCAGTCGCACTCACGTATCGTTGCCCCCTGCTGCACCTTGTCGTCTTGTATTGGAGCGGGATTTCCGCTATGCTGGTTGTCGGGTAGGGAGTGCGGCTTCTTGCAGGCAAGGGTCCATGACGAATACGAAAAAGCAGAATCCCGCGGCTGGTCGGGGCGTTTCGGGGCCGGATGGCAACGCAGGCGTCTGCGGCGATGTCTTCGACATCCGAAGGTATGCGATCCACGACGGGCCGGGGATTCGCACGACCGTGTTCTTCAAGGGCTGTCCGCTGCGATGCCGGTGGTGCCACAATCCCGAGAGCTGGAAGGCGGGTCCGGAACTGGGATTTCGACGCAGTCGGTGCATCAAGTGCCGACACTGCATGGAGGCATGTGAACCGAAGGCCATTTCGTTCACGGAATCCGGGCCTGTCCTCGATCCGAGCACGTGTACCCTGTGTGGGCGGTGCGTTGCGGAATGCCCTACTGGAGCATGGGAAATCATTGGGCGAAAGGCCTCTGTCGCACAGGTGATGGCGGAAATCCGAAAGGACATCGTCTTCTACGACCAGTCGGGAGGCGGCGCGACCTTCTCGGGAGGCGAGCCGCTCATGCAGGCGGACTTCCTGGTCGCTCTGCTGGCGACCTGTCGGGCGGAAGGGATCCACACAGCCGTCGATACGACGTGTTACGCATCGCCTGAGACGCTGCGTCGCGTCGCGGAACTGACGGACCTGTTCCTTTGCGACATTAAGCACATGAACAGCGAACTGCACAGGGAGCAGACAGGTATATGCAACGAAAAGGTCCTGGCGAACATCCGGATGCTCGCTGAGGCCGGCAAGAGGATCTTCATTCGGGTCCCGATCGTGCCCGGCTTCAACAGCGACCGGACGAACATCGAGCAGACGGCACAGTTCATACAGTCGCTACAAGCCGTCCGCAGGGTGGACGTCCTGCCATACAATCGCGGCGGCATGGAGAAGGCGGTGCGCCTCAACGGCGGGATCGATTTGATGGAGGCCCAGATCCCGGGCGATGGTACAATGACGGAAATCGCCGGGATCTTTCGAGGGTACGGATTCGAAGTCAAGATAGGTGGTTGAAGGCATGATGAACGAACGAGTCGCGAGACTGCGCCAACAAAGTATCGACACCAAGCCCAGCATCTCCGCCGAGCGAGCGGAACTAATCACTGCGTTCTACCAGAGCGACATCCCCATGCGGGAGTCCGTGCCGGTCTGCAGGGCACTGGCCTTCAGGCACCTCATGGAGAACAAGACGATCTGCATCAACGAGGGGGAGCTGATCGTCGGCGAGAAAGGCCCGTCCCCGAAGGCGACGCCCACCTATCCCGAGCTGTGCTGTCACAGCCTGCAGGACCTGCAGATTCTGAACGACCGCGAGAAGACCGCGTTCTCCGTCTCGGAGGAAGTCCGGCGGGTGTACCGCGAAAAGATCATCCCCTTCTGGTCGGGCAAAACCATGCGGGACCGGATGTTCCGGGCCGTGGACGCCAGTTGGCTAGCGGCCTACGAGGCCGGGATGTTCACCGAGTTCATGGAGCAGCGGTCGCCCGGCCACACCGTCCTGGACAACAAGATCTACCGCAAGGGCATGCTCGACTTCAAGCAGGACATCCAA
This sequence comes from Sedimentisphaerales bacterium, assembly GCA_035342095.1. GTDB lineage: Bacteria > Planctomycetota > Phycisphaerae > Sedimentisphaerales > Anaerobacaceae > PLanc-01. The sequence goes on from DAOQWL010000015.1 coordinate 52,351, forward strand.
CGCATCCTGGACAGCCTGGACTACCTGAACGATCCGCAGTTCTACGCGAAACAGCAAGAACTCAAGGCCATGCTCATCTGCGCGGACGCTCTGATCCGGTTCGCCCAGCGCCACGCAGAGAAGGCTCGCGACCTGGCGGCGAAGGAATCCAATCCGCAGCGTAAGGCCGAGCTGGAGCGGATCGCCGACGTCTGTTCGCGCGTCCCGGCCCATGCCCCTCGCGACTTCTGGGAGGCACTCCAGTACTACTGGTTCGTCCACCTTGGCGTCACGACCGAGATGAATCCGTGGGACTCCTTCTGCCCAGGCCGGCTCGACCAGCACCTGTACCCGTTCTACAGAAAAGGAGTGGAAGAGGGGACACTGACTCATGAGCAGGCGGAGGAACTGCTCCAGTGCTTCTGGGTCAAGTTCAACAACCAGCCGGCGCCGCCGAAAGTCGGAGTCACCGCTGCCGAGAGCGGCACATATACCGACTTCGCTCAAATCAACAGCGGCGGCATGAAAGAGGACGGTTCCGACGGCGTCAACGACGTGACCTATCTCGTGCTCGACGTGATCGAGCAGATGCGGTTGGTGCAGCCGAGCTCCTCGATCCAGGTGAGCAAGAAGAATCCCGACCGGTTCATCAAGCGAGCCGCGAAGATCATCCGCACGGGTTTCGGCCAGCCTTCGGTCTTCAACAGCGACCTGATCGTCCAGGAGCTAATCCGCATGGGCAAGTCCGTCGCCGACGCCCGCAACGGCGGCTCCAGCGGCTGCGTCGAGGTCGGCGCCTTCGGCAAGGAGGCCTACATCCTCACCGGCTACTTCAACCTGCCCAAGGTCCTGGAGCTGACGCTGAACAACGGCGTGGACCCCAGAACGGGCAAGCAGATCGGCCTGCAAACGGGCGACCCCGAGCAATTGGGTTCGTTTGAGCAGCTCTTCGAGGCCTTCCGCCGCCAGGTGAATCACCTGATCGACGTCAAGATGAAGGGCAACAATATCATCGAGCGGCTCTACGCGACCTACATGCCCGCGCCCTTCCTGTCGATCCTGATCGACGACTGCGTCGCGACGGGCCGGGACTACCACGATGGCGGACCCCGTTACAACACCAACTACATCCAGGGCGTCGGCGTCGGCACCATCACGGACGCCTTGGCCGCGATCAAGTTCCACGTCTTCGACAACAAGACCGTCTCGATGCACGACCTGCTGGCGGCGCTGAAGGCCGATTTCAACGGCCATGAGACGCTCCGACAGACCCTCCTCCAGCGAACACCCAAATACGGCAACGACGACGACTACGCCGACGAGATCATGCGATCGGTTTTCGAGACGTACTTCCAGGCGGTGGACGGCCGGCCCAACACCAAAGGCGGCAAGTACCGCGTCAACCTGTTGCCGACTACGGTCCACGTCTACTTCGGGTCGGTCATGGGCGCGACGCCCGACGGCCGCAAGGCGGGTCTACCTTTGTCCGAGGGCATCTCACCCGTCCAGGGCGCGGACCGCCAGGGTCCCACCGCGGTGCTGAAATCCGCGGCCAAGATGGACCACAGCCGGACCGGAGGCACCCTGCTGAACATGAAGTTCACCCCCGCCCTCCTGGACGGCGACGACGGCCTCGACAACCTCACGCACCTGATCCGCTCCTATTTCCGTCTGGACGGCCACCACATCCAGTTCAACGTAGTGGACGCCGAGACGCTTCGCAGGGCCCAGGCCCGGCCGGAGGAGTATCAGAACCTGATCGTCCGCGTAGCAGGCTACAGCGACTACTTCGTCGATCTGGGCGAGGCCCTCCAGAACGAGATCATCGCCCGCACCGAGCAGAGGGCGTTTTAGCGGCGATTCCTTTGCATCCGCCAGAGAAACAAGGTATCATCTTCTCAGCAGGCGACTGAGAGTCGGTTGCTGGGAAGGAGTTGTATGCCTGTCATCTTGCGCGTCAAGGGATACAGGTTCTGGTTTTATGAAACCGATCTTGATGAACCCGCGCACGTGCATGTTGGCAAAGAAGACCAAGACGCAAAGTACTGGCTCGACCCTGTGACGGTGGCACAGGCGGGCAGATTCAGGCCTGTAGACCTCCGCGAGATCGAACATATCATCAAGGACAACCTCGATTTCCTGTTGCGTGCGTGGGAAAAGGAGCAGAACAAACGTGCTCACGGTTAAAGCAAGAATCCCGCAAACAGCAGATCGCTCACCGGTCCTGCCTGTCGTCATCCCGGATTTGAGCGAGGTGAGAGCCTTTGCCAACCATCTCCATGCTGCTGGAAGGCACTGGCAGGGTGAGATCTTCGGCTGGCAGGCGGAGTACACGCCCGAGAGGCGAAAGAAACCCCCTGGCTCGAGAATGCGGTTCACTCCCGCGGACTTCTGGATCGGCGAGAGTGGTATCTGGTTCTATTCTCTCATGTGGGAACGCGGGAAGAACAAGGAACCTGTCGAGTTTCTAGACGACCGAGGGATCGTCAAGGAATGATCGGATTATCTGCCTTAAGGAAGAGTCTGACCAAACGTCCAAACCGTCCCAGCAGAGGCACCAAGACCCGACGATGAGCATTATCGTCGGTTGATTTGCTTCTATTCCCTCATGTGCGAACATTGTCGAACGGGTCGAGCCTCGCGAGGGTAGAGAACAAGCGATGAACAACCTGGTCCGGCCTGGATGGTGTACAGGGTCCCATCTTCCGCTACGGTTGGACTGCCCCTGATCACATCGTACATATCACAGGCCCAGAGGAGTGTTCCGTCGGCGTCCAGGGTGCAAATCTGCCCTGGGTAGGTGGCCAGGTGAATCCGCCCGTTCAAGCCGACAACAGGCGCACAGGTGATGGCGATCTTCGCGTCGAATCGCCAGCGGAGACAGCCGGTCGTCGGTCCCGCCTGGCGGCTTAGGCCCGATCCGTGACAGTCCACAGCCGCCTGAATCGGAGTCCACTCTGACAGATAGCATACGACAAGCGTGCCCCGATCAAGGAGGTCCTCGCGTCGTTTCGCGGAAACCTCATGGCAGCATCATGGCACAGCAATCTCCAGGTTCACGGGAGACAGCGGACGGTTTGCGGACGTTCCGCTGCCGGCAGCCAAATACGAAGCTGTAAGCCTATACACAACAAGCACTTACAAACAAACCACGCAGATACCATTGAAATCCCCCTCTCGGATGAGATACCATATACAGGGCAAACATGCCTTCGGAGGGCAGGGATCGGTTCTCTGCCTCTGAAACGCATGTGCAGGGTGCTTGAAGAGAGTGGGAAAGCAACGCATGGCAGCGGCAATCGTCTGCAGCAGGAAATATGCGTCGAATCACAAACGGACCCAATCCGACACGTGGGAGACCGTTCGAGAAAGGCTATTGGCAAGACGCATCTGCGATCTCGGGCTTCGGATCAAGGGTTCGCCGGTGGAACCGTTCATCCAGCAACTCAAGCGGGAATTGACGGCCAAGGGGCTGGGCTTTGCACCCGCCTTCTACCTCACCGATAGTTGGGGTTGTCCGGACCGGGTGCCGACCATTGGCATCCCGTTTTACCTGGTCAACGGCTCGCTTGGACGGATCGAGAAGGAGCAAAGCGGCAACCTGGAGGACGTCCAGACAATCATGCAACTGCTGCGGCACGAGGCCGGACACGCTATCAACTATGCGTTCCGGTTGTGGGAGCAGCCGGACTGGAAGAAGACCTTCGGCCCGTTCTCCAAGCCCTATCGGGATGACTTCCAGCCGGACCCACGGAGCCGGAGCTTCGTGCGGCACATCTGCAGTTGCCTCTACCGGTACACCTACGCACAGAAGCACCCGGATGAGGACTTCGCAGAGACTTTCGCGGTCTGGTTGACTCCTCGTTCCGGCTGGCGACGCAAGTACCGCGACTGGCCGGCCATCAGGAAACTGCGATATGTGGATCGCCTGATGCACGCGATCAGCGACCGGGAGCCCTTGTGCAGGCGAGGGAAGCTCGTCAACCCGGTCTCCAAGCTGACCATGCCCCTGGGCGAGCACTATCGTCGCCAGGCCAGAGAATACGGCAGGACCGCCTAAAAGACAGGCAGCATGGGCACGCTGACGTCGTAAGGCGGCCCCTCCAGGGCCGCGTCGATGATCATCTGGAGCAACTCCGGGTAGCTGATCCCCGCCTTATCCGCGGATCGAGCCAGAGCGACGCCCTCCTCCAGAGAAGCGTTGCAGTTGACTTCCAGAACTCGCGGCTGGCCGGCGTCGTCAAGTCGGATATCGACCCGGCCGTAACCCCAGGCGCTCACCGCCCGCCAGGCACGCATCGCAATATCGCCAATCTGGCGAGCCAGTTCGGGCTCCACAACCGCAGGACAGAGGACCGAGGTCTTCTTGTACTCCACTGACGTCTCGATCCACTTGGCGGCGTACGACATGATCGGCGGAATATCCGAGGGCAGCTCCGTGTAGTTGACCTCGGCCAGGGGCATCACTCTGGCACGTCTGCCCCCCACGATGCCCACGTTGAACTCCCGCCCGGGCAGGAAGCTCTGGACCAGCGCAGGCTGACTGTAGGTCTGTACGATCTGGCGGACCTGCTGGCGGAGGGCCTTCTTCGAATGCACGATCGAATCCCGATCCAGGCCGATCCCCGAATGCTCTTGGCTGGGCTGAACAATCAGGGGGAACTGCCACTCGTACTGATCCACATCACCGATCTTCTCCAGCAGCTCCGTACACGGCGGGATCGGAATCCCGGTCCCATGAAACAAGCTCGCGGACATGTGCTTGTACCGGCTCAGGCCCAACGCCAGCGCGGGCGAGCCCGTTAGCGGAAAGCCCATCATTCGCACCATCGCGGCGAATCGCATCTCGTAGAGCGCGCCGTGAACCACGTCGTCGTACTGATTGAACACCACATCGGGCACCAGACGGCGCAGCCTCCACTGGAACGCGAAGAGGTCATGCGCCAACGGGAGGACAGAAACGTGATGCCCCAGGGATCGGAGCACTCGAGCCATATCGCGGATCATGTCCCGCAGGTCCGCCGTGCTGCCTCGGTCTTCCGGCGTATCCGGGATGATCCCCGCCGAGGCGTTGTACACCAAAGCCACGTGGAGAGACCTGCGAGATCGTGTCGATCGCTTCGCCATATTGCCCGTCCTTATACTCCTTGATCTGTTCCCCAAGGTTGCCTGTCCTCGGGTCCTGCGAGGGTCACACCCCAAACCACGTCGGCCTTGCACATTACAGACAAGACCGCTCTGAGATACTCCCACCCTCGACATTATGTTCCACAAAGCCCGAGCCGTCAACCACATCGCTGCGAGATCTCTGCTCGCTGCGCCATTATCGAGTACCGAGGAGTCGGCAATGTCTCGGCCGAGGCTTCCGCCGAGTGCGGCGGGGCATTATAATGGCGCCACTGCAATGTCATGACGACAAGACCACCAATGAGAGGTGACCTATGAGAAGGCTTCTGTGGCTGTGGGTGGCCGCGTTTGGGCTCCTTTCGTCTCCGGGCTGCGCCGTGGATTCCCGACAAGAGGACGCCGCCCGGCTCGTCGAAGATTGCCTGGCCAAGGTCGAGCCCCTGACGACGCAGGGGAACCGAGTCTACTGGGAGGCGGCCACTACGGGCAAGCCCGAGAAATTCGAGGAGTTCGGACAGCTCCAGGTGGAGATCCGCCGGGCCCAGAGCGACGCGAACGACTTCGCTCGGCTCAAGGCCATCCGCGACGCGGGGCCCATTCGCAACGCCCGCCTGGCCCGCCAGGTGGACAGGCTCTACTATGCACACCTCCAGAACCAGATCAGTCCGGCGTTGATGCAGCGGACCGCTGAACTCGACGCCAGGGTCCAGGAGACCTACAACAGCTATCGCGGCACCATCGACGGCCGCAAGGTCACCGTCAGCGACATCTATACAATCATGACGACCGAGACCGACGTCGGCAAACGTCAGGCCGCCTGGCGAGCCAGCAAGGAGGTTGGCAACGTCATCATCACGGACTTCCTCGAACTGGTCGGCCTGCGGAACCAGGCCGCCCGGCAGCTCGGTTTCGACAACTTCCACACGATGTCCGTCGTCGTCAACGAACAGAACGTCGCCGATTTGGACCGGGTCTTCGACGAACTGGACCAACGGACGCGCGAGCCTTATGCCAACCTCAAACGGGAGCTGGACGAGATCCTCGCGAAGGGCTACGGCGTCTCGCCCGAAGAGCTGATGCCCTGGCACTATCACGACCCGTTCTTCCAGCGTACGCCGCTGGTCTACGAGCTGAACCTGGATCAGTACTACAAGGGTCGCGACGTTCGAGAACTGGCCCGGACGTACTACGCGAGCGTTGGCCTGCCTATCGACGACATCCTGGCCCGCAGCGATCTGTATGACCGCGAAGGCAAGTATCCGCACGCCTTCAGCCACGACGTGGACCGCTGCGGCGACGTTCGCATCCTGGCCAATCTGCAGGACACCGAGCGGTGGATGGAAACGATCCTCCACGAGCTGGGCCATGCGGTCTACAGCAAGTACCACGACCGAAGCGAACCCTGGCTGCTGCGGGAGCCCGCGCACAGCTTTGCGACGGAGGCCATCGCGATGTTCTTCGGCCGGCTCAGCCGCAACGCCGACTGGATGCAGGAGATGCTGGACTTGTCCGACGAGGAAACCGCGAAGGTCAGGACCGTCAGCGACCGCTACCTGCGATTCCAGCAGGTGCTCGTCGCACGCTGGGCGATGGTGATGTGGCACTTCGAGAAGGCTCTGTACGCCGACCCTGACCAGGATCTGAACACCCTCTGGTGGGACCTCGTCGAGACGTACCAGATGCTCCGGCGCCCGCCGGGACCTGCCGATGCAGGCTGGGCCTCCAAGCTGCACTTCGTGGTCGCCCCCTGCTATTACCACAACTACATGCTCGGCGAGCTGCTCGCCTCCCAGTTGCACAATACCCTCGTACACAAGGTATTGAAGCTTGAATCGGATGCCGGCCTGAGCTATGTTGGCGACCGGCGCGTGGGACAGTACCTGCGCCGGTACGTCTTCGGTCCCGGCGCCCGCTATCGCTGGGAAGACATGATCGCCCGCGCCACGGGCGAGCCGCTGACGCCAGAGTATTTCGTCCAACAGTTCGTCGGAGAACAAACCAGCCACAGAGAACACAGAGGACCCAGAGAATGAACCGAGAAGAGAGGCCAAGAAGGTCGGAAAAGCCGGCTCTCTTCAGCTCCTGCATCCATGCTCTCTGTGACTTCTGTGCCCTCTGTGGCTCATGAAGGTGTTCTGAATGATCTATCTGATTACGGTTCTCACCTATCTGGCGATCCTGACAGGCATCGGGATCTACAAGTCTCGACAGGTCAAGACCCAGGCGGATTTCGCGGTGGCCGGTCGGTCGTTGTCGCCCTGGGTGCTGGTCTGCACGATGCTGGCCGCCTGGATCGGCACCGGTTCCATCGTCGGCAACGCCGGCATGACCTATGAAAGCGGGCTGGCCGCTCTGATTCTGCCCATTGGCAGCGTCATCGGCATGATCCTGCTGACGCGGGTCGCCCCGCGGGCCCGCAACTACGAGGTGTACTCCGTCCCGGAGATCATCGGCTCCCGGTACGGCCAAGTCGCCAGACTGCTGGCGGTGGGCGCCCTGGTGATCGCGTACATGGTGATCGTGAGCTACCAGTTCGTCGCGCTCGGCGCCGTCCTGAACGCAATCCTGATCGACAAGACCGGCCAGCCGCTGATCTCCGAGGAGATCGGGAGGATCATCGCGGCTGTCGCCATCATCACGTACACGATCCTCGCGGGACTGATGAGCCTCGCGTACACGGACATCGTGACCGGCATCATCATCACTGTGTCCCTCCTGGTCGCGTTTCCCATCCTGTGGAATCACGCGGGCGGCTGGTCCGGCCTGGAGACCCGCTTCGCGGAGATGGCCAGGCCCGAGCACATGAAGTTCTGGGGCGTCTTCAGTTGGGCCGAGATCATCAACTACACGCTGCCCACCTTCCTGCTGATCATGGGCGACGCGAATCAGTATCAGCGGTTCTTCGCCAGCAAGAGCGCCAAGGGCGCCAAGAGCGCCGTCACCTTCATGATCTTCGCGGTCCTGGTGATCGAGAGCCTGATCATCCTGGAGGCCTGGATCGCCTCCAGCCTGATCCCGAACGCCGCCGTCGGCAAGTACGTCCTGATCTATGCCGCGAGGGACTTCATGCCCATGATCCTTGGACTCCTCTTCATGATCACAATCGTGGGCATCATCATCTCGACCGCGGATTCTTTCCTCCTGATCCCCGCGACGACCCTCGTTCGCGACATCTACCTGAACCACGTCAATCCGAAGGCCTCCGAACGACGAAAGGTCTTCCTCAGCCGCCTGCTGGTGCTGGTCCTCGGAGTCATCGCGTATCTCGTATCGCTTTCCTTCGCCCAGTCCACGACGGTCTTCAAGAGGGCGATGTACGCCTACACAATCTACGGAGCAGCCATTACCCCCTGTCTCGTAGCCGCACTGTTCTGGAAGCGGGCGACCGGGGCCGGAGCGATTCTCTCCATCGCCGCCGGGACGATCACGGCGCTGACGTGGTCCGAACTCCAGTCCAGGAACATCCTGCCCGGCTGGGCGGGCGAACTCGACGCAGTCCTACCCGCGATCGTCCTGTCGGTCATCGCCCTGGTCGGCGTCAGTCTGCTCACGGGGAAGAGGCCTCAGTTACAGGAGAATCGGTGATGTTTCCCGCCGCAATCTACAGACAGAGACGTGCCCGCCTGCGCGAGCAGATCGGCTCCGGCCTGATTCTCCTCCCAGGCAACGACGAGTCGCCGATGAACTTCGCGTCCAACACATATCCCTTCCGCCAGGACAGCACGTTCCTGTACTTCTTCGGGCTCGACCTGCCAGGTCTGGCCGCCATCATCGACCTCGATGCGGGAACTGAATCCGTCTTCGGCAACGACCCGAGCGTCGAGGAGATCGTATGGACCGGGCCGCAAACCTTGTTGCGCGACCGATGCCAGCAGGTTGGCGTTGCGAGCACCGCCCCTGCCGACAAGCTCGAGCAGATCCTGCACGAGGCGCTCCGACAGAAGAGAACCATCCATTTGTTGCCCCAAGATCGGTCAGAGAACGTGCTGAAGATCTGGCGCTGGCTCGGCATCGCACCGGGCGTCCTCCGCAAATACGTTTCCGAACCGCTTATCCGCGCGGTTGTGCAGCAGAGATCGGTCAAATCGCCGGAAGAGATTGAGCAGATCGAAGCGGCCCTTGCGGTCTCCTGCGAGATCCACACCGCCGCGATGAAACTGGCCAGGCCAGGCGTGGTCGAGCGAAAGGTGGTCGCCGCAATCGAGGCCATCGCGATTTCGCACAACGTGCGATCCGCCTTCCAGACCATCTTCTCTGTCCACGGCGAGACCCTTCACAATCCCTGCTACGACAACACCCTGAAGGCCGGCGATATCGTGGTCCACGATTCCGGCGCCGAGTCGCTGTTGCACTACGCCGGCGACGTCACGCGGACGATCCCCGTCGGTGGCAAGTTCTCCCAGAGACAGAAGGAGATCTACTCCATCGTGCTGGCTGCCCAGGAACGGTGCCTCGCGGCGGCCCGGCCCGGCGTCGAGTGGCGACGGATTCATCGCATCGCGGCGGTCGCACTCATGGAGGGTCTCAAGAAACTCGGCGTCGCGCGAGGCGATCCGGAACAGGCCGTGGAAGCGGGAGCCCACACGCTGTTCTTCCCTTGCGGCGTCGGGCACATGATGGGCCTGGACGTCCACGACATGGAGAACCTGGGCGAGGACTATGTAGGCTACACCGACACGATCCAGCGGAACCCCGCGTTCGGCTGGCGGTCGCTGCGACTGGCCAAGCCGGTCGAGCCGGGATTCGTCGTCACGGTCGAGCCGGGGATCTACTTCATCCCGCACCTGATCGACCGCTGGAGGGCGGAGCGAACGTGCGAAGCGTTCATCGACTACGACCGGCTCGAAGCCTGGCGCAACTTCCACGGCGTGCGGATCGAGGACGACATCGTCATCACCGAGGACGGCTGCCGCATCCTCGGCCCGCAGATCCCCAAGAGCCTCGAAGAGGTCGAGGCCTTGGCCGGCTCGTAGGACCTCACGACGACGGACCGATCAGCTTGTCCAGGATCTCGCTGTACGCACCTTGTGGTCGGACACCCACGAGACGTTCCGCTTCCTCGCCTTTGTGGAAGAAGAGCACCGCCGGGATGCCCTGAATTCCGTATCGACCTGCCACTTCGGGCAGGCGGTCCACGTTCACTTTGACCACGATGGCCCGGCCTGCGTATTGCTCAGCGAGTTTCTCGATGACCGGCGCCAGCATTCGACACGGTCCGCACCAGTCCGCGTAGAAGTCCACCAGGACCGGCTGATTCGCCCTGAGAACGCGGGCGTCGAAATCCTCGGCACTATTGATGTGCAGATCCCCGCCGGCGGTTTCCTCGGACCCTCGCGAGGATCCCACCGAGAAGGCCAGAAGGCCCCCGAGCATCGCGCCGATCATCCCACCCCGCAAGGGATTGGCAGTGAGCGGACAGGCGCCGGTCGTACACTTGCCGAAGTAGCCCATAGCGGCCCCCAGACCGCCACCAATCAGAAGTCCAACGAGCAACTGGATGAATAGGGTATTCTGCATTTTCGAGTCTCCTCATTCACAAGGCTGCTTCCAGCCATTCCAGGGCATCTCGCACCTGCGACACCCTGCCCGCGTCGAGCCCGCTGCAAATCCGACTCTCGCAGTCTTTCATATGGTCGAACATCTTGAGTCTGATCTTCCTGCCCTTGGGAGTCAGCGAGATCAAGACAGTCCGGCGATCCTGCGAACTGACCCGGGTCTTCACGTAGCCGTCGGTCACGAGCCTGTCCAACACGCGGCTGCCTCGTGAGGGCGACAGGACCATCTCCTCGGCAAATTCGCAGCCGGTGATTTCCCGCGCATCGTCCATGACCGTCAACGCGTTGAACTCCGCGGGCGACAGGCCCAGCTCCCGCTGGATTCGCTCTTCACTCCCCTGGCACTTGCGCCGGACCGCCAGGATCAACTCGAACAGACGCCTGCTCATGGCCATACTCCCGTCTTTTACTTGCCATTGGCATTATTTGCCATCAGCAAATATACGAACCGCAAACACGGGAGGTTCGTCGAATTCTCCGTCAACCTGCGATGGGCAGTTGGGCGACTCTGGAGAGAGCACAGAGAGCGAAGACGAGGGGGTACAGCTCTTCGAAATACCACAGCCGAGCGAAGTACAGGCCGATGGGCGAGGGCGGAAGCGATGTGCCGCAATTCGTGTTCGCGATGAGCCACTGAACGCCTCGACACACTGCCTGCATCGCGGCCGATGAATCGCCGTGGAGCAAACAGGCCATTGCGAGGGCATCGACTGCCAGCGACGTTTCTTCAATCGAGGAGGCGACCGAGGCGTCGCCCCCCCACCCGCCATCGGCGTTCTGTGCCGACAGGAGCCATCGAGCCGCCCGTTCACACAGGGGTCCTTCGAGTCCCGTCCGTCCCATCGCCGCCTGACAACTCGCCAGATGCCTCAGCACCCGGCTCGTCCCATAGACCGGGTTCTCCTGATTCCCGGCGGCCTGGTTCCCGAACCACAAGGGTGTCCAGGAGCCGTCCGAACGTTGAGATCCCTCCAGATAGTGCAGCGCCCTGCGCATGGCCTCTTCGGTCCGGCCTTTGAGCGAGTCGGGCAGCGAGGGCAGCCAGATGGCCATGGCCGCGACCGCATGGGCCGTGAGATCCGCAGCGCTCTTGTCGAAAGGCAGCTTCGTCCATCCCCGACAGAAAGTGGGAATCCCTCCGTCGGCATTCTGGAGACCCAGAAGCCATTCGATGCCCGCGCAGACCGACGGAAGAGGAATGACAGAACCTGTGCGAGACAACTCGTGCAGGGCGAGGAGCGCGCCGGGCGTGTCATCCGCGTCGGGGACCGCGCCCACCAGGTCGGTCCAGGCCCAGCCGCCCGGCGCGGCCTGTGTATAGGGATGAATTGTGCGGTGCTGACACGACAGAAGCCAGTCCAGAAGCCCTTGCCGCTCGGAGGCCGATAACATCCGTTCGAGCCCCCCGGCGGACAGCGCTGCGATGGCGAGCGTCGTCACCCAGCCGGCAAGATTCGTGTCGATGGGCCAGCTCCCATCGTCGCGGATCGAGGCCGTGAGGAACTGGACGCCCTTGGCGACAACGGGGTGCTCGCGATGCCCTGCGTCGGCCAGACTCATCACGACGAAGGACGTCAAAGGAGCCGCCTCCAGAAAGCCGCCGTTCTCGGGCTGGAGCGTACACAAGACCCGCAAGGTCTTCGCAACAGACAGGCGACGAATCGCCCAGGTGAGCGGATTGCGAGGCGCGCGGTGTTTGTGTCGCGCCTGCCCGATGGCGATCAACGCAGGCAGAGCGTAACTGACGACAGGCAGATGCAGCCACTTGAACAACCGATGGGGAAGCACCGCCAGTTCGAAAGGCAGCGGACGGACCCGTCGCCACGCGCCCCCGGCGTCGCCGAGCCGACCCGCCAGGGCGCACATCGTCAGAATGGGCACGGAGAACGTGCGATCCTCGCCATACTGCGACTCGACAGCCCTCGCGAGCGATTGCGGATCGAGGCTCCCGGCTTTCCGCTGCAGCCAGGACTCCGTTCGTTCCACGCATCGGTCGCATGCATCTGAATCATCGGCAACAGCCATAGCGCTGTAGCACAGCATCGTCGTACTGAGGTTGCTCGGACTGCACACGGTGTCGCCCCAGCCGCCGTCGGCATTCTGATGTTCGCAGAGCCATTGCAGGCCGCGATCGACAAGCAACCGATGGCGATTGCCGTCCACGACAGCGAGGGCAAAGGCTGCGGTCGCAGTGGAAAGGGCGCTGCTCGACAAGCGTCCCTCCCAATGGCCGTGCGACCCGCGTGCGGCCAGCAGCTTCGCCTGCAAGCGGGCAATCGTCCCCTCCAGGGCCTTCTTGTCGATCTGTGGGTTCATTCCGCGAGGGTCCCCAGGGCCAGCAGGCCGTAGTAGGTGTATTCGCAGTCCACGACGTCATCCGCCCAATGACCTCGAAAGCCGCCCTGCTTGTCCCAGAGGCTGTCCAGATAGTCCATGTGCTTGTCCTTCATCGCGCCCGCAGAAATCCCAAGCAGGGCCAGCGCGCGCAACGCGGTCGCGGTGGAGAGCAGATCGGGCACGCCGTGACTTTCTCCGAACCGGATCGCTTCGAAGCCGCCCAGCGGAGACACACGATCCAGGAGCCATCGGACCGCCGACTCCGGCACAGGGCAGCCGAGATCGTGGAGGACCGACACAGCGGCAGCCGTGGCGGGCGTCGCACCGGCTGTCATGGATGCCTCGTTCGCGTAGCCGCCGTCCGATCTCTGCAAGGACGCGATGGACCGTGCCATGGCGTCCGCATCGGGGCAGTCGATTCCCAGGTCCTGCCAGGCGCCGAGGGCCAGGAAACTCCCATACGCACTGCCCTGCTCGGCGCCGGGCGCCATGTTGAAACCGCCGTCGCGCGAGCGATACTCCAGCAGATGTCGAGTCAGGATCTCGCCTCCACTGACATCCGACAGGTTCGCTCTGCAGCGGATCAGGGACGCCAGGTGCACGAGGTCCAGCGATTCGCCTGTCCCGAAGCCGTCGAGGTATCGGGTCACAAGATCGACTGCCAGATCGACGCCCAGCGACAGGGACGCTTCGAGTCCGAAGACGGTGTAGTACAGATCGCTTCGACCATCCCGACCCAGGAACCCCCCATCGTGCGAGAGGTGTCGGCGGAAGAAGCCCCCGACCGCCTTCGCGGACTCGCCCAACGCTTGGGGGGCCTTGCTCAGAGCCTCTCGCATGTCCAGTCGGATCGTCATGGCAGCACTCCGGTCTCCGTCGATTCGCGCGGCGCGACGACGCTTGCCTGTCCGCTGATCTCCTCCGACGGCTCGCCCCCGGCAGCTTGAAGGGCGACGATCATCCTTCGCGCATCCCGCCTCAACACGGGCAGATGCCATCCGAAGAGCGCCGCGCCCGCGATGCACGCGGCGCCGCCCAACAGCACGGTGGCCGGCGCGCCGACGCGATGAGCAAGGATCCCCGCCAGGAGCGAGCCGAAGGGCGCCATGCCCATGAACATCATCGAGTATACCGCCATGACCCGCCCTCGCAACTCATCCGGGATCAGCGACTGAATGAGCGTGTTCGAGGCAGCCATCTCGATAATCATGGAGAAGCCGACCGGCACGAGCAGCGCCATCGAGAGCCAGAACGAGCGGGACTGCGAGAACAGTATCAGGCCCACTCCGAAGCCCGCCGCACCCAGCGCGATCCAACTGCTCAAGCCGCGGATGCCCCTTCGCAGGGCGAGCACCAGGGCGCCCATCAGCGCTCCGACCCCCGATGCGCCCATCAGCAGTCCCAGCCCTCGCGGGCCGCCGTGAAGAATCTGGTCCGCAAAGACCGGCATCAGCACCGCGTAGGGCATCCCCATGAGACTGACCAGACCGAGCAGCAGCAACAGGGCTCGAATCGGACCGGTGTGCGCGACGTAATGGAATCCTTCCAGGATGCTCACCAGCGCCGAACCGGGCAGCGGCACGCGGATCTGGGCAGTCACGTCCATCGACAGCAGGCTCGCGATCACCGCGAGGAAGCTGACCGCGTTGGCGAGGAAGCACCAGCCCTCGCCCACGCTGGCGACGAGGACGCCCGCTACGGCGGGTCCGACGATCCTGGCGCCGTTGATCATCGAGGAATTCAGGGCGATCGCATTGATGAGGTCCTCGCGCCCGACCATATCAACGGCAAACGCCTGACGCGTCGGGATATCGACAGCGTTCACGACGCCGAGGAGCGAGGCCAGAACGAAGATATGCCAGACATGGACGCTGCCCGACAAGGTCAAACCCGCCAAGATGAAGGCCAGGAGCATGGCCGAGGTCTGCGTGCCCAGCAGGATGCGGTGGCGGTTGTACCGGTCGGCGACCGAGCCGCCGAGGGGGGCCAGCAGGAAGACCGGAATCTGGTTGGCGAACCCGACGAGTCCCAGCAAGGCGGCCGAGCCCGTGAGACGGTAGACGAGCCAGGACTGCGCCACCGCCTGCATCCACGTGCCGATCAGGGAAATGAGCTGGCCCCCGAAGAACAGGCGGTAGTTGCGGTGCCGCAAGGCTCGCACGACATGGGGAAACCCCGACCACCGCTCCTCGCCGGACCCGTTGCCACCACGATTCCCCAAGTCCGCGAGCTTATTCATGGCGTGGCGGGCGCTGGGCCAATGGATCGTTGCAGCAGCCCATGATCTCGAAATCATTGAACATCCTGGCGATCACGCGACGGAGCAGACCCTTGAGATTGGCGTTCTTCAGGGCGATCAGGCTCCCGATGGCCTGTGACTTGTACGTCTCCATGAGCCGCCATGCGGCCGCTTCGACCTCGGGCGAAGAACAGGGCACAGCAGCGCCCATCGCCTCGCAGGCCAGCGCCGGGAGGATCGAGGGACGCTTGCCACGCAGGAGATCCTCGTGCGCAGGCGAGTGAAGATCGTCGAGATCGTCGCGGATCTGGTAGGCGATTCCGAGCGAATCGCTGTATCGTCGGAGGGCCGCGTTGACCTGCTCGTCGCAGTCCGCCAGAATGGCGCCCAGGCCGAGCGCCACCTCGAAGGCCGGCGAGGTCTTCATGCGGAAGATGTCGAGGACCTCCGAGACCTGCAACGGCCTCGGCGCCCGCATCCAGGCCAGCTCGCTGCCCTGCCCCAGGCACAGACTGCGATGTCCCTGGGCGGCGGCCTGAAGGAGCCGGACCTTCTGTCCGTCGGGTGCATCCACCTCGGCCAGGAGCCGATACCCCTCGCCGAGCAGCAGGTCGCCCACGTTCAGCGCGATGGGCACCCCGTGTTCGGCGTGCAGCGTCCGCTCGCCGTACCGCTCGTCGTCCCCGTCCTCGATGTCGTCATGGATCAGCGACGCCTTGTGGAAGCACTCGACGGCTATCGCGACCTTTCGCAGGTCCGCCTCGCGGGAGAGGGCGTGATCGCCCGACAGGGCGCTGTAGGCGCAGACGGCGAGGAAGGGTCGCCATCGCTTGCCCGCCTTGGCCATCCAGTCCAGGGCCACCTGCTCCGTCGGGCTCGCGTGCGGCGCAATCGCACCGGCCAGGGCCTCTCGCGAGAACCAGTCGTTCACCTGACGGTGCAAGGCGTCCAGCTTGAATCGCTGCGTCTGGTCTTCGGTCGTCTGGTAGACAGCCTCCCAGAGCCATTCGAGGTCCACGCTCGTATTGGCGCAACCGTCCTGGAGCAGCGGGATCGCAATCCCCGGCACCGCGCCGGCCTCCATGTAGGGAAACACCCGTTCGAGGACGGACAGGCAACTGGCGCCGACGACCGCTTCGATCTGCCCGGTCTCGATCAGGGACATGACGACGGGCGATCCCTCCGCGACCAGCACGGCGTATCCGAGCTGTTCCGCCTGGCTCTTGAGATCGCCGATCACACAGCGCCCGCAGTGCTCGCACAACAATCCGACCTCATCGAATTGCGCGGGACATCCCTGGGCGTCTCGAAGGCACTTGGGCAGCAGGAGCAGACGCTTCTCGTAGGGGATGGCCGCCACCGTGTCGCGCCAGACCTCGTTGTTGAGCAGGACCGCCGCGAAGTCGGTGTACTTCGAGTCCATGCCCACCTGTCGGAGCACGGCGCCCGTGTGGGTCCGCAGTTCCTCGATGCCCAGCGGCGGCACCGGGCGCTCTCGCGAAACGTATGTGCGGATCGCCTCCAGCAGTTTGTCGCGCGCGCGTTTGCTCTGCGGGACATTGTCCTGGGGTTGCCGCAGGGGCCTGGCCGCAATGACACGGTCATCCGCCATACGCTTGCTTCTCCTCAATCACGGCGGGTCCGGCTCGTAGAGATTCACTCATCGCGTTTGTCCCCCTTGCCGCCCCCGGACGGCGACTTCGATTGCCGAATCACGCGCTGCATCTCCTCGCGGGACAACGAAGCCAGGACCTCATCAGGGATGTCCAGGTCGCGTCGGAGGCCGTCCAGCGTCGGGCAGGATCGACCGGCATCGCCCGGCTCGGTCGAGAACCGCTTGCCCGCGGCGCTGCGACTGCGGATTCGCTCGTACACGTCGCCCGCAACCACAGGTTTCTCCTGTCCCGTCGTCGGATCGAGGCACTCATCGCCGTTGATTGGCGGGTCCGCGTACTTCGGGAAGATGATCGCCTTGCGGGGACACATCCGCGCACAGGCCGGGCAGTTCGTCTTGCAGCCGGAAGGCTTCTGCACAGTGACCTGGCCCTCCTCCGACAGACCATAGACTCCGAACAAACAGAAGTTCATGCACTGTTTGCAGTTGACGCACCGATCGTAGTCGATCACCGGGAACCAGGGAACCCAAGGAGATTGATGATTGATGATTGACGATTGACGATTGGACGCGGAAGACACGGACTTCCCTTCAATCATCAATAATCCATCATCCTTCATCAATTCACGAGTGATCTCGTCCGGCGACTGCGTCCTCATGTTGAAGAAGCGCACCCGCTCGTGGGAGAGCGACACGCCGGCCGCGTGAAAGAGCCATCGGACAGCGCGGGGAAAACACGCCACGATGCTCAACGACGCACTGGATGCCCAGTCCCGCAGACGAAGGTCCCGATTGGCGGCCAAGCCGCAGAGATCCGCGACCACCTGGACTCGTGCACCGCTCTCCGAGAGCAGACGAAGCACTTCGGTCTTGGTGGCCCGGGAAATGACGTCATAATGGACGCAGTTGCACACAAGGACAAGCTGCTGTCCGGCGGGCCGGCCTTCTGTCATAACCTATTGTCCTATCTTACGATACGTTCATCACGATTAGCCCGGTCCGCCCGGGCTCCATCGACGCCTCTCGACGTCCCAGCCGCTCCATTGTACCATTTTCTCGCTGTCGATGTTCGCCTGATCTTCCGGCGGATCCCCGGTATCAGGAGCCGGCGCCGATGTCGTAGGCCATCAGGGCATCGCCATGGCGGATGTACAACCGCTTGTGGGCAATCGTCGGGTGGGCCCAATGCTCATTGGTGCCGGCAGTGACAGAGAATTGGCCCGTCGGCTCAAACGCGGCCGGACCGGGCTTGACCAGGCGCATCGTGCCATCGACGCCGTAGACGTAGAGCATACCGTCCGCCGCAACCACGACGCCCTGCTTGACCTCCGGCGCGGTCCACAACACCTTGCCTGTCTTCCAGTCCAGGCAGACGAGACCTTTGTTGGCGCTCTGGGCGGTGCCGTAGATGCAGCCGTCGATCAGGACGGTGCCCTGCATCTGGCAATCGAGCGTCCTGTCCGCCCACTTGGGCTCCGCGGTCGGGCTGCTCTCGGCCAGGGACAGCATGGCGCTGCCCGTCCCCATGCCCGAGCAGACGAAGACCATTCCATCCGCGTAGAGCGGCGGATTGGGTTGCACCGCGGCCCGGTGGGGATAGTCGTGCCGCCAGACGACTTGGCCGTCGGCGGGATTGACCGCGACGACGCCTCCGCCCAGCATGGTGATAATGAGCGAACGACCGCCGTCACGGATGATCCGAGCGGAGCAGTAACCGGTCGTCTGGCTCAGGCCCTTGGTCTGCCACAGCGTTTCGCCTGTGTTCTTGTCCAGAGCCACGAGCGAGGCATCAGGTCCGCCGGGCGAGCAGATCACTTTGTCGCCATCCACGAGCACGGATTCGGCAAAGCCGAACTGGGCCTGCTTGGGCCCGAACCGCTCGACGAGGTCCACGGTCTTGAGCACCTGCCCCTTCGCTGCGTCCAGAATGACCAGCTTGGCGAAGCCCGTCATGACAAAGACCTGGTCGCCATCGACGGTGGGAGAGCCGCGAGTGCCCGCGACCGCCGGACCGCGTTTCTCCAGTTCAGGACCATATGCCGTCTTCCATTTGGGCGAGCCGTCCAGGTTGAAGGCGAAGAGATACCCCTGCTTCTGGTCGTCCATCCCGGTGACGTAGACCGTGCCGTTGACGACGACGGCGGAGGAGTAGCCTTGGCCCAGTCCCTGGACACTCCAAGCGAGCTTGGGTCCCCCTTCGGGCCACTGCTTCAACAGCCCGGTCTCCGGGAACTGGCCGTCGCCGGCCGGACCGCGGAATCGAGGACAATCCCCAGCCAAAGCCACCATAGCCAGACCTGCCACCAGGACAACCGCTGCGACAATCACGTTCTTCGTCATGACGCATCTCCTTCACAAGTCTCGTATCCGATCCTATCGAACTGACATCTCGTCACATCGTGTCATGCCGGATAGCCGACGGTCCGCGCAAAGAGCACCCGCTGTTGGGGGCGCAGTTTGAACTCCCCAATTGTACTGTCCTTGTCGCAGTTGTGGAACCAGGCTGCCAATACCGACTCGCCCTCATCTTCCTCAAGCTTGGGCAGCAGGATGGGCTGTAGTTCTGCGGTTGGCTGCGCCGTTTCCTGTGCCAGGCCGGACGCCGAACCAGCCAGTACGACCAAGGCCGGCATCGTCTTCACGAAGCGTCTGCGATCCATGGGGCACCTCCTTATCTGAAGATACAATACAAAGGGCCCGCGACGTACGAAAGCAAATCCTCGCGGCCTAGAGCTTGATTGTTTGCGGCGGCTTGCCGCTGAAATCGGCAATCGTCGCGAAGGCTCCGTCCAGGTAGAAGATCTCGAAGATCGGGTTGTCCGGCGTCTTGTAGATCGACTTGACGAGCGGGTTCCCGTCCTGAATCTTCGCCTTGAGCGAGATGTCCTTTGAGAATACGACCTTGCCGCTCAGACGCAGCCAGGAGAAGTTCTCGCCGGAAGCACAGAATTCGACGTGCGGATGCTTCTGCATTTCCCGGAACACGGGCTTCTGACTGGACGTGCAGAAGTAGAGTCTTCCGCCTTCTTCCAGCATGAACTGAAAGGGACGGACCTTGGGCCTGTCGTCCAGCCCGATGGTGGCGAGATACTGGACCTGGCTCCTGGTCAAGAAATTGGCTACGACACTCATGACAGACGCTCCTTTCTCGTGTTGAAACACAACCCTAATTGTTCGTATACGAACTAGTTAGACAAAAAGACTAATCGCTCAGGTTCTTCTCGATATTCTCCAGCAATTCGGCCACGCGACCCCGGTCCCGTGGACTCATGTCGCCATAGAGCTTGCTCAGCAGGATCTCGGAGATCTCGTCGAAATCCTTCCGAAGTCTGCGGCCCTTGGGAGTCAGTTCCACATAGGCAACGCGTGCATCCGTTTCGCAGGGCAGCTTGCGGACATAGCCATGTTTCTCGAGTGTGCCAATCGTCACGGTCACGGTCGATTTGACCCTTCGCACGCTCTCGACCACCGCCTTGATCGGAACAGGCTTGTTCTGACGCAACAGGAAGGCCAGCACAGGCCCGTGAGCAGGGACGATCCCCTGGATCCCCCGGTCCTTCAGTTCCTTCTCGATCAGGGCATTCGCCTTCTCTCGAATCCTGCCGATCTGCCCTGCGATGCCATGTACATCAGTCATAAGCCGTTTCCAAACATCACTCCAATCGAAACCGCTGCCCATATAGTTCGTGCACAAACCATTGTCAAGCGGAATCAAGGGAATTGCCGCCGGAGATGGTGTGCCCAGCACACCCTACATCATCGTGCGGCTTACTCCAGAGTCCACAGGGTGAGCGAGTCCTTGTCCTTCACGTAGATCCGGTTGCCCGCGACGATGGGGAAGGCGTAGACCTGCTCCTGGGCGACCTTGTATCTCGCGAGTTCCGCGTACTTCGCGTCGGTGGGCTCGATCACCAGCAGATCAGAGGCCGGAATCGTCAGCAGGACCGGGCCGGCGTCGATCATCGTGCCGAATCGGCTGTACTTGATCGTGTCGGTCCAGAGCGTCTTGCCGTCACGGGCGCTCATGCAGAAGAAGTTGTTGCCGGGGTCGGAGATGCCGAACAGCAGGCCGTTCTTCAGGACCGGCGTGTTGTACCCCGTACCAACGTCGTCGTTGCTCCACAGCTCTTTGACAGCGTAGCCATCCCCGGTCTTCTCAATGCGGATGGCCTTCGTGCCGGTGCCCTGGCCCGTATAGATCACGGTCCGCCCGTCCACGATCGGGGTGACGGAACTGTAGAACCGCTGTCGCACCGGGACCGCCACCTGCCAGAGGAGCTTGCCGTCGGCAGCGCTGATCCCGAGCAGATCGCTCTCCGCGTGCACAACGAGCGTCTTGGCGCCGTCGAGGATCATCAGGACGGGCGAAGCATACGTCGGGCCGCCGCCGGTCCACTTCCATTTCGGATCGCCGCTGGCCAGATCATAGGCGACAATTGCACCGGCGCCCTCTTTGCCGAGGTGCGCGATGCACAAGCCGTCCACGACGATAGGCGACATCGCGGCGTAGAATCGGGGCCACCCGCCCGGGAATTCGTCCTTCGTCCAGAGGACCTTTCCGCCGGCGGCATCGAGACAGGTGAGCACGCCCGCGACCCCGAGGATCACGACCTTTCCATCTGCGACGGTTGGCGTGCTTCGCGGCCCGGAATGGTCGCGGGGACCGCCGGTCACAGCCGGTGCAGAGTGCTTGTCTCGCCAGATCTCCTTGCCATCATCGGCGTTCAGGCACATCGCGACTTCCTCGTCGCCCTGCCTCGCAAAGACATAGAGTCTCTTGCCCACCAGGGCCGGGGTCGCGTCGCCCAAGCCCACGGTCACCTTCCACTGGGATTTCAGCTCCTTGGGCCAAGTCGAAGGCGCGGTGAACCCGCTGATCTTCGCGTCTCGATTGGCTCCTCGCCACTGGGGCCAGTCCTGCGCCCGGGCACAACTGACAATCATCGAGACCACGCCGACGACGAGGACAACGCTCTTCGATCTTCTCATGGCACTTGCCTCCACATCGTATGCACCGATTTGTCTGCTTCCATCCAACGCCGACCTCGCCCGAAACGGACGCGTATCCACGAGGATCCATGCCAGCGTCGCGGTTGTATTATACCGGACCGGGCCATCCGTTCAACTCGCGGGCTTCTCCGTCGGCGATGCGTCTGTCGGTTCCGCGGCGGGCGGTGCCGCGACCGGAGCCGCGTCCTGAACCGCCGGCTTCGAAATGGTCTCTCCGACAGGCTCCTCGACAGGTCCCTCGTTCGGGTCCTGGTAGTGTCCGAAGAGCCCACCGGCGGGGTAGATGCGACTCAAGAAGCCATCCTGTTCCTTCTCCGCATGTTTCCTACGGATCATCTCCATGGTCTCGTGGTGATCCTCGCCCATGTCGGAAATGGTTGGCGTCAGGATGAAGAGAATCTCCTTGGCGCTGGTCTCGTAGTCCTTGCTCGAGAAGAGAATCCCAAGGAACGGAATGTCCATCAAGAAGGGTACGCCGCGGGTGATGCCGACCTTCTCGGTCTTGCGAAGCCCGCCGATGACGAGACTGCGACCGGGCCGGACCAGGTTCTCGGCCACTTCGATCGTACGAGTCGTGATGATGGTCTTCTGCGAGACGCCCGACGGCGTGTCCGTCGAACCCAGCACGACTTTCGTCGCCAAACCGATCGAGCCATCGGCATACACGTTGGGCGTCACCTCCAGCGAATCCGTGACATCGGTGTACTCGGTGAGCTGGTACGGCTCCACGTTGGCCGCAGTCACCGTCTTGGTGATCGGCGTCGAATCGGAAGTCTTGATTGAGGCCTTCTGGCCGTTGACGACCTTCAGCTTCGGACGCATGACGACCTGCATGTAGCCCCGAGAGACGAGCATGTCGATCATCGCACTGAAACTGCCGCTGTGCGAGGAGAGCCCGAAGTTGATCCCCATGTCGGCGCGGTCCACATCCCGATTGGAGGCGCCCGGCAGCGTCCCCGTGATCTCGATGGCGTCGGCCAGCACGTCACCCACCTTCTTGATCCCCCCATCCCCGGTCCCGAACAGGTCTTCGATGGCCAGGGTCGTTTCATAATCGAGCGTCAAATCGGCGTATACTTCCGAGACGAGACAGTCGATCTCCACCTGAATGGGACGCTTGTCCATCCGATCGAGAAACTCGATCACTACGCGGGCGTTGTCCTCGGACTCGCACTTGATAACGCACTGATTGATCTTCGTGTTGCTGCAGACCGTCACACCCAGGGTGTCCTTGAGCAAGGCGGTCAGCGTCGCTGGAGACTGGTACTTGGTGTTGTAGAAGATAAACGTCCCCTTGGCATTGGTGACGATTTCCGGCGGGCCGGTGTAGACGCCGTCCATCATCGCGTTGACGTCCGGGATGGGCTCGATATTCCCCATCTCGCGGATGAGGTCTCTGGAGTGGTTGTCGATAGCTGTCCGGTCAAAGAACCGCTCGACATCCTTGCAGCCACAGACACACGACAGAATCGCAAGACTCGCGGTCAGCCGCGATGCGAGAAGAAATCGAACGGCGTTCCCCCTGGTGGATGATGACTTTGACATGTCGGTGTGCTCCTTGCCGGCCCGCCATCTCTGGGCATGATGTCCGCCACAAGGGTAGAACGTTCCCCCCAGGCGCGCGAGCCAGATTGCGATAACAGATTCTCTCTTTTGGGGTATCTCGCGGGCGCTCCCACGGACGCGCCGTCCCGCATCCCCTCCGCCGAGAGGACTGGTTCGATACACCGCCCAGACACGACCAATCGTTTTTCAATCGGTGCGCCGGTTATCCACGCATTTTCCTGCACTATTCGACCACTGGACGATGGACTCACACCATCGCTCAGGCCGATCCCTGGTCCACACACCACCCCAGTCAAAGCATGTGCTCATGACAAGATTTTTCTTATACCAGATCGTCGCGTCGTTCGCAACCGTCTGACTACAAAATATTGTGGTACATGATCTCGCTGATGCGAAGACCCTCGCCCACCGAGTTCGTGGCCAGCAGCTCGAACTGGGGCGCTGCACGGAATACGAAGACATCGCCCGACTGATTCGGCACGTAGATCTTGCCGTCCGCCAGCAGAAGCTTTCGCTCGCGCTCCACGTAAGCGGGAGATTCTTGTCCACAGGGACGCCATCACCCGCCGGCCCTCGCCAGCTCGGCCAGTTCGCGGCCGAGGCCAGAGACGCCATAAATGCCACAAGCAATAGCGAAAGACAACAAGGGATGGGGGGGTGCCTGGTCATGACGCCCTCTCCTTGGGTTTCTGTTGGCGAAACACAGGCACTCTATCCCATAGTGGCTGTTTCCACCCTGCGGTGGCAAATTCATGGTCTTATTCTTCGAGCCTGTGCTCCCCCGGCAGTGATACGGCATGATTTCCGTCATTTGTGGCACAATGGCACGCACCTCCCCTATCCAGCGGGAGTAGGAACGCTGTTGTTTGGCGGTCTTGAAGACCTGTGGCTTGACCCAACACCGTGTCTGAGATTCCAAAGAGCACATATGAGAAAGGGTACGGATCATGACAACGAATCTGTCTCGCAGAGATTTGGTCAAAACGGCGCCATTGGCTGGCGTGGGTGTGTTGTTGGGGAGCAGTCTGCCGGGCGGCACGAGTTCAGCCGGCACGAAGGATGCATTCGCCGGCGCCTATGACGGTGGAACCTATCGTCTCCCACCGCTGCCGTACGACTACAACGCCCTCGAACCGCTTTACGACGAGAAGACCCTGCGAATCCACCATGGCAAACACCACGCGGCCTATGTGAACGGGCTGAACGCGGCGTTGGAGCAACTGCAGGCCGCACGGGGGAAGAACGACTACGCCGCGATCCGCGCCCTCAGCCGCGACTTGGCCTTCAACGGCAGCGGCCACGTCCTGCACACGTTGTTCTGGCACTCGATGAGCCCGAACCGCGAGGAGGTTCCCGACAGCCTGGCCCAGGCGATGGCTGCGGGTTTCGGCTCCGTCCAGAACGCCCAGAACCAGTTCGCTGCGGCCACGAAGGCCGTCATGTCCAACGGCTGGGGCGCTCTCGTCTACGAGCCCATCGCGGACAAGCTGCTGATTCTGCAAGTCGAGAGGCATCAGGATCTCGCCGTGTGGGGAACGACTCCGCTTCTCGTCTGCGATGTCTGGGAACACGCCTACTACCTGCAACATCAAAATAACCGCGGCGCGTGGGTCGATAACTTCCTGAAACTGGCGAATTGGCCCCTGGCGGCTGCGAGACTGGAGCAGGCCAGGGCCGCCCGTGGAGCATGAATCCGGGTAAACGCCTGAATCAGGTATTTCCCCTATTGACGGTGCCTCCTCCGGCAGATTTATACTGTGGCATCGCTGTCGGGGCGGTGTGACTTGGCAGCGATCATGTTTCTGGGGGTCGCTCGCATCAGAGTCGCAGGACGTGGGATAGGAGCGTGCTTCACAGAGGTGACGATCATGAGGTTCTTCGAAGAAAGCCAGTTCTCAGAGAGCATGATGACCTTGGATTTTGAAGAGGACCGGTCTTGCCCGGAGTGCGGGGCGCCCATGGTTGAATTCGACCGGCTCACGGAGGATGGAGCCGTGTTCATCTGGTACGCGTGCACTCAGGCGAATTGCACCGGCCAATGGTTGAGGAAGACGGCGCCCCGGATGTGCGGCGTCTGATCCGAGCCCAGGACCATCAACGCCGGTCTGTCCGCGCGTTGACCGCGGTCCTTCCCTGGGCTTTATGACTCCTTGGACAATCACCCCTTTGACAGGGGTGATTTTTTTGCCCTCAACGCAGGACGAGACTGTTCAGATAGTCCTCGACATTCGTGTAGCCGTCGTTGTTGCTGTCCTGGGGTCCGTCGGAGGCGTTGTTCGGATTGAGGTCGTGTTCCTGCTCCCAGGCATCGGGCATGCCGTCGGCATCGCTGTCGCGAGGCGCGTTGGCGTTGTGCAGTTCCGGCCAACCGCCGACTTCGCTCACGCTCTTGATGATCCGACCCGTGCCGTTGAGGACATCCTCGACAATCCGCTGATCCGCCGCATCGCGCCGGGGCAGGCTGGCGCCCCCCCATTCGAGAACCGCCCGGTAGCTGTCCGCAGCTTCCTGATCCGTGACCAGGCCGGTCTCGAAGGGCTCCTTCTGCTTGTACATGGCGATCTGCCTGGCGGCCCACCCGTCGAAGTCCACCAGGCTCCACGGGTCGTTCGGGCGGCAGTGCTCATAGTAGTTGCCGGCGAAATACCCGAGATTGTACGTCGATCCCTCCTGATAGGCTTTGCCGCGAGGGGAGGAATCCATCCCCGGCACAAGATAGTTGTCCACGTAGTTGAGCCGCGTGACGCTCTTCTTGTCGGCGTTATAGCCGGCATGAGACCCGCCCCAGTTGTAGATCACATTATTGCGGAAATCGAGGAACAGGCCGTTGGGGTCCTCGTTGTACGGATTCTGTGCGTCGTAGTTGCCCGGGCGGGGGTTGCGACCCCGATTGTGGGCATACAGGTTGTGGTGGTAGCTGTAGCGGGCCCCCCGGCAGCCGCGAATCAGCGAACCGTACCCGTGGTCCTCGGAATTGAGCGCCTCGGTGATGAAGCACCATTGCACGGTCAGTTCGCTCAGGCGGGGCTCGCTCGTGGAGGATGAGAGCACCTCGTCCGTGCTCCAACTGGCAGAGCAATGGTCGATGATGATGTGCCGTCCGGCGCCGATGCTGATCGCGTCGCCACTGCGGCCCTCGTCGCCCAGGCGGCACCGTAAATACCGGATCACGACATGGTCCGTCCCCACCCCGAGCGTGGCGTCGCGCAGACAGATGCCATCCCCCGGCGCAGTCTGTCCGGCAATCGTGATGAAAGGCTCCTCAATATAGAGGTTCTTGGTCAGCTTGATCGTGCCGGAGACATCGAAGACGACAATCCGCGGCCCAGAGGCATCCACCGCCTCCCGCAGACTCCCCGGCCCGCCGTCCGCCAGAGTGGTCACATGAATGACTCTGCCCCCGCGTCCGCCTCGGGCATACGCGCCGAATCCCTCCGCGCCAGGAAACGCCGGGACGCCGTTCGCAGCGACACCCCTGGGCGTCTCTCCCGAAGATGCGGGGTGTGCTGTGCACACCATTACGCCAATGAGAAGAAGGTGTGCACAGCACACCGCGTGCAATGAATACGACCTCTTGCCCGGAAGCTCCATCGCGTCTGTTCGCATGGGCCCATTCTACAGACGCGATCGACATCGCGTCAAGGCACCACGGTGCCCGAAACCTCGACCTCAGCGTCGACGGCCCCGGTTGCACCGGTTCCCTTGACGGTGATCCAGGCAGAGTGGATTCCCGCAATGTTGCCGGCCAGGAACTCGACATCGAATGTCGCATCGGGCGGCACGACTTGGCCGATCGGAGCATTCTTGACGACGAAGTGCGGACTGTCAGACACAATGCTCTCGATGGCAACGTCCAGACCACCGGTCGAACTGATCGTGAACGTCTTCACGGCGGATTCGTTCTGGGCCACGCTGCCGAAGTCGTAAATGGGCGACGGGCTGACCGAGATCGACGTTGTCGCATCACAAGCGAAATTGTAGAAGAACGTCGCCTCGCCTTGCGCGGAGAACGGCCCCGACCACACACTGCGTCCAACGAGGGCATTGTCGCCGCTCACAGAAACCGAACGCCCAAACGTGCGAGCGTTGCGGTCCGGCTTCGCGTGTAACACAGTGCACGCCTCGTAGTCTCCGTATAGAGGTATCCAGGGATATGGCGACGACCCTTGCACGAACAGGTAGGCTTCTCCGTCGCCCGAGGCAGAACTGGCAGTCACAGGATCCAGTGGGGTCGTGGGCGCCCCAACGACGAGCAGATCCCCATCGAGACAGACTGAGTTGCCGAAGAACAGCCTTCTGCCGGAGACATCCCACGGCTCCAAGGTCTGGTCCAAGTGCCATGACGTATGGATAGAACCGTCAGTTCCCAGGTAGAATCATACGCGGTATACACAGACTTGGCCGGCAGGTTCCTTCTCAGGCGCCCCCACGGCCAACGTGACGCCGGTTGTGCAGACAGAAGAACCGAAAGCACTGTTGGGTTCACCGACGAGCGTCTGGTCCTCCTGCCAGCTTCCGTCATCGGCGCGACGGAAGACATACACCGCGCCCGATCCGGGGCCGTTGCTGCTATGGCCGGGTGCACCGACGATGATGGTATCGCCTTTGACCCAGACCGACTCGCCGAACCTGTCGCCCGGGGCGCCGTCAGAGGCGACCAGCACATCGTACGTGGTCCACCAGAAAGGTCCCACCTGTTCCTGCCTCGGCGGGAATACATGCACCTTCCCCGTGGAGTCATCCGCCGCAGGCGCTCCGACCACAACCGTCTCGCCGTCCATGGCCAGGGAATCGCCAAATTCCTCCCCCGATAGCGGGAATTCCATCCACGGCCCGCGCGGATTGGCTGACAAGTAGCGGTTACAGTACACCTCGTCGAGCTTCCAGCCGGAACTTCTGTGCCGGAACACCCATATCGATCCTGTGTCGCCGTCGGCCGCCCATCCCACGGAACCCACTGCGGCCATATCTCCCGAGATCGCCACGGACGCGCCAAACCCATCTGGTCCGTCCGTTACGGTGAGCCTCGCCTGCTCTGTCCAGGTGCCATCCGAACGGAAGTAGATGTACGCACAATCATCACTCGGCGCACCTATGATTGCGTAGTCCCCGTCCATGCTCACGGCTTCGCCAAAACCTACGGCGGCATCATCGACCGTGAAGCACTCATAGGCAGTGTCAGGAAATAACTGAATGCATTGGTGCTTCTGTCCCAGCCGAATCATGCTGTTTCTGCCGGGGTGGAAAGCACAGCCAGGCAGGCTGAGTCATTCACTTATTGTCGGACACTGCCATAGCCTCCTTGGACCACCGCACCTCCCAACGAACAGAACAAGACCCCGACAACAACCATCCTCGTGATTCGTCCTTGCCTCGTCGTACACATGATTCGACCTCCTACAGTAAGTGAGTTGTACTTACCCAGTCCCGGCAGCCCATCCTGCGACGCGTCGCCGGGGCTCAACGATCCGCCATTTGGAGCGAAACGATGTGCATCCATAAGCCTCGCGCATTGGTGCAGTAAACCCAATAGGTCGTACCCCGTGCCCTCTCCCATGGACTCAGGCACACGAACCGGAGCATCCCCATGGGCAAACAGCAAGCGAGCCTGGGCCGGAACGCCGAGCGCAGAGTTCGAGCAAACGCAACCCCCGTTGCACTTTTCAAATCAGTCCGGCCTGGAGAGATCCGGACCTGTATGTCGCAGCCTCATCAAAGGTGTCGATCTGTCCGTCATCATGGCGGGCGCACGCGGAAAACACAAGAGAAAAAACCGCGAGAGAATCACTCCGTGTGTGAGGATGAATCCTGGCACTCTCAGGCGGCCGCTCGCTCGGATTTCCAGT
>DAOQWL010000016.1:0-81298 GCA_035342095.1 Sedimentisphaerales bacterium
CTGGCTGGTTTTGACCCGATCCCCGGTGGCTGGGTTTAACCCGATCCGTGACACCGGAGAGCACATCGAGGACTGGGGAGCAATCCGAAAGGACGCGGTGAGTTCTTGGAATGACTACAGCACGACTGCCTGGCTCGACAGAGGGTACGATGGGATCCAGGGTATCATGAAGTTCGACCAGATTCCGTCAGCCCCAGCACCAGGGGCAGTCCTGCCGGCCTGGCTCGGCTCAGCAGGCGTGCGATTCTGGCGTCGGCGAAAGGAAATGTAACAGATCCGTTTTATTCCTTAACCAACGCAGAACACGCTGCTTCCATCAGGAGGGCCCTGAGGTGTCGCCCGCCTTCGGGTCCTCGTGTCTTCTGATGCATCCGTGCTGCGGCGAAACACAGCCGGACACCTCCGGCCTAGTCACCAACTGCCGCACCTTGTGAACCAGTTTGGAACAGAAGAACCGGGTCGGGAACTCCAGGTCGTTGCTGCGGAACGCCCGGACGATCTCGCGGTTGCCCTGAATCATCCCCCGAACCGTATTGGCCTGCCCGCCCATACGCATTCGAACCAATGGTCTCGGCACGTACTGCACGCGGATGCGGTTCTTCTCGATGAAGCGAAGCATCAACTCGAAATCCCCGGCAATCCGATAGACAGGATCATAGCCACCGAGCCTCCGATACACGGCAGTCTGACAAAAGAACGTCGGATGAGGGGGCACCCACCCACGATAAAAGGCCATCGGACGATACTCGCCAGCCCGCCAGTATCGCAGGATTCGATGGGACCCCTGGCGCTTCACGTATACGAGGTCTCCATAGACCCCGTCGACATGATCCTCTCGTATGGCAGCGGTAACGTCGCCGATCACTGCAGACGAGGCGTAGACATCGTCCGCATTCAGAAACGCAACCACCTCTCCCGCAGCCAAAGCGAGCCCTTTGTTCATGGCATCGTAGATGCCCCGGTCCGGCTCGGAGATGAACTTCTTGATCCGCCCATTGTGCCGACGGATGACGTCCTGCGTACCATCCGTCGATCCGCCATCGACGATGATGTGTTCGAGATCGTCGTATTCCTGATCGCAGACACTCTGGATCGTGTCTTCGATCGTGGCGGCACTGTTGAAACAGACTGTAACGATGGAGACCCTCATACTATCCTGTTCGGAGCGGAAACGGCAGATGCGTCGCTCTGGTTGACTGCCCCCTATTTCACAGAGGAACCTCCAGCCGTCGAACCACGTTCGCGTCTGCATTCGACGAACACGCTCGGACACCGGCAGGGAGCAAGCCGCCCAATCACTCTATCGCATGCCCAGAACAAGGGTAACGTCGCAAACAGCACCCGAGGGACAGGCACATAGTGATTGCCGCGCCATCGGATGATCTCCAAACCTGCAGAGCAGCAGAAACTGCGGATACTCCCGGGCGCATACCACCGCGAGGTCACATCGCGAGACAGGCTCTTGCCCCGCAGGTTAACGACAAGGGCAGCGGGAAATAGAACACTTGTCAGACAAGGAAATGAGAAGATCAAACGGCCGCGCGTCTCCATTCGCGAGGCCAGTTCTCGAATCGCCCGACTGGGATCAGACAACCGGCCCAGAACATTTACCATGATAACATAGTCATGGATGCGGAGGTCGATGTCGCAATCAAAGACCGACATGGCGCGGAATTCGGGCTGCCTGACATCGCACTGTGAATGAAGACGACTCCGAGCGACCTCCAGCATTTCCTTACTGATGTCCGTAGCCGTGATGATTGCTCCCCAGCGGGCGAGCGATTCCGTGATTCGCCCGGTTCCACAACCGATTTCCAGCACCCTCTTGCCCCGCCAATCCTCGCAGAAGCCCCGGAGAACTTCGATCTGCCTGCGATGACCCCAATGGCCCGCCAGGCCGCCAAAACGGACGCGGTCATACTGCTTCGCGGTTCTCTCGTACAACAGGTAATCGGCGGCAGTCGATATCGGTTTCTCAGCCACGGCGATCCTTAGCCCCCACCATACGCTCATAGAGCGAGATCGTTTTCCTCGCGGCGGCATTCAAAGACAACTCCGCAGCCCTGAGCACGCCGGCGCGCTCGACCGCCCGACGTACCTCGACGTTGCTCGCCGCAGACCGAATGGCGGATGCAAGACTCGCGGCCGAGAAGCCGTCGGTCAGAATCCCGGCCGTACCATGGTCGAGGAGTTCGGGACATCCGCCGACCGGGGTCGAAATAACGCATTTGCCCATGGCCATGGCCTCCATGGCCACCATAGGATAGTCGGAAGGTCCGCGGCTGGTTTCCCAGGGAATCACCACGAAGTCCGATTCCGCGTACAAATCCTCGATCCGATCCACGACGCCAACCAGATGCACACACCCGCCGATCTGCAATTCCCCGATCCGCTTGTGGACCTGATCGTAGCCGGTTGCATACTCCTTGATTCGGCTCTGGTTCTCAATCGCCGCAACAAGAGAAATCCGGAGGCGCTCATCAATCAGCAGCTTCACCGCGTGCAGCAATTGGATCAGGCCCTTCTCCCTCGACGTGTTTCCGACGTACAAGACACGAAGTGAACCGCCATTTTGGGAGAAATATCGGAGCGGCCCGCAGTGCTCCTTGGGCTGAAACCGCCGCGTGTCCACACACATGGGAATGCATTCAATCTGCTCGGGCGGGACGCCCACCTCTTCGATGGATTGGCGGACGTTGCCTGTGACCGCCACGACCTTGTCCAGCCTGCGAAGGAGCGAGCGAGCCAACAGCGGCCTCTCCCACCACCGACTGTATACTCCACCTTTGGCCCCTAGAGGGCAGTAGAGCGAATGCAAACGGACCGAAGTCCTGCGGTCGGCCGCCAGAGGGAGAATGGCATAGGGAAACGTCCCCGAGTGCGAGTGAACCACGTCAAGGCGAGTCTCTCGCAGACGCTTCTTCAGCCTCTGACGCAGGGAATACAGGGTCCCGAGCCCCTTGCGAACGAGCCCGCTCCCGCCGCACGCCGACGACCGCACAATCTCCCCCAATGGACTGCCCGTCAATCGACCTGCATCATCCTGCGACATCGAGGTGAGCAACTCGACGTCCAGTCCCTCTCGCTTCAGCTCCAGGGCCAGTGAGACGCAATTCGACGCACTCCCCCCCACCGCCGCCCCCGACGGCGTCGGCAACAAACGAGGCATGAGATAACACACCCGGATTGGCATTCTCCTTCAATCCTTCCGCGAGACCGTAGCAAGATAGTCTTGATAGACTGCATACGTTCGACGCGCTGTCTCCTCCCATCTGAACATGCGGATCCGCTGTTCTGCCTTCTTCTGTAATTCCTGACGCAATTCATGGTCATTCAAGACCCGCGCAAAGACAGCAGCCGTCTGCTCGCAATGAGTAGCCTCCGGACTGACAGCAACAGCGGCATCGCCAGCCACCTCCGTAAGAGCAGGGATGTTCGAACAGATGATCGGCACGCCATAGTGCATCGCTTCCAACAAAGGGAACCCAAACCCTTCAATGAACGACAGTAGCGCAAACAAGGAGGCATTCTGATACAGACACGCCAGATTCCCCGCAGGAAGGTGCCCCATGATTCTAACGTCTTCAGACTTGATCCGTTCGATTTCCTCCAGCGTTGCCGCATGTTTCTTGCCGACAAGGACCAGTTGTGTAACGGATTTGTCATATCTGGCTTTGAAGGCATTGAAAGCTCTCACCAATCCCACAACATTCTTGTGTCTCTTCAGTTCACCGACATACAGAATATAGGGCTTCCGAATCCTCATCCTGGAGAGAAATTGATCCGAGGCAGGCATGTCAACCTGCGGTGTGAAACCATGATGAATAACAGAGATATGGTTTGCATCCTTGAGTCGCCCATACCTGACGATTTCGTCCCGCGTCGCACTGGAAATGGCGATAATCCTGCTGCATCTCCTCATCGCATTTCTCATCGCGCCGCGAAGATAAAGGCTCTTACCCCAAGAGAAACCATCGTAGCTGTTCGGCCGTGAAAAGTACCGAACATCGTGAAACGTACATATACCCCTCTTCATCGCCAAGGGCCAGTTCCCTGTCAGACAGTGAAACACATCGAAATGGCTGGCAATGGTCCCACCCAATCGCAGGTACTCAAGCTCCCGACGAATGCCAAGATTGGGAATTCTCCGCTCGAATACTGTGACACCATGGGGTACGGCGTAGTCACCACACCCCCCCGGCTTCAGGATCACATGATACTCGTTAGCCGGGTACAACTTCACAATGTTCTCGATGATGCTGGCAGAGTAATTGCTCATACCGGTTCTCTCTGCGGCAATCCCCGTTCCATCCCAGAGGACCCTCATCAGTGCGTGTCCCCTGTCTCGGGAACGGCGAACATCATCGGCAAATTACCCCCGTACGACTGTTCTTTGCTCATGTGCTCACACAATACCGAGGATTCACACTCGACGGCCATCCGCAGGACGATAACCCATGAACCCAGTTATCAGGGCGCGACAACTGCCTGCATAGTAGCGCAACGCATGGGAGTCTCCCTTCAGGATGCCATGATACACCATTCCGGAGAATCTCCTTGCTAGGAGAACCCACAACATCCCAAGCCAATAGACATAGTCTCTTCTCAAGTGCTTTCGAATGAGAGCGCCCCATCCTCGATTCATCCCGTATGCTCTCTCGCGCCGCTCGTAAAACAAGTCAGACTTGCACTTGCCCTGTTTCCTGTGATACACCCTGATCATGGGATCAAACACGACCGAACCCACGGGACTACACGCGGCGACTCTAACGAGCAGATCCGTTTCTTCGGCGCTTGGATAGCATGCACCAAGGCCGAAGTCCTCATCAAAACCGCGTACTCTCTCAAAGCTGTGGGCTCTGATGAAGATCGCAATTGACGGAGCCAACCACAGTTGTCTCCGCTTCATGGAGATGCACTCGCCTGGATATCGGAAGAAAGGCGCCAGCGAACATGGGTCGTGAATACTCCCAACCACAACATCTCGATTGCATTCAACAAGACGCTGAACAGCAGCGCCAACCGTATCCACGCCATAGAAGCAGTCGTCATCTGGAAATGCAAGGATTTCACCGCACGCAATTCTGCTCCCCACGTTTCTCGCATGAGAGAGTCCGTACCGCTGAATGCGTTCTACTCTGACGTCCACACTGCTTCTGAATGGGCCAACAACCTCGTCGATCTCGTGACTCCCTTGTATGACGATGACAACCTCTATATCTCGGTGCGTCTGACCTGCAATCGACTCCAGCAGCCTCCCGATCTGCTCGCATCTCCGTCCCGTTGTGCCTACTATCAAGGAGACCTTCATTCTGACTCAGAACAGATCGAAGTAGTGCTTTATGTCAAAGCTCAGTATGGCCACAGACAGGGCAACCCATATGCTCCACACCAATGCCTGTTTATGCCTCAGACGGCCACAGTACCCGAATATCGACAACATGATCAGGAGAGGTGTGACCTGATCGCGGTGCCTGACCCCTCCGAGAAAAGGAAACAGAGAGTAGAACAGCACCAATCCGAGAACAAGGAATATGATGAGAAATGCTCCCTGGAAATCCGATTTGCACAGATTATATCCGCCGGCCACGCAGAAAGGAAACATAACATACCAGAAGAGATTGCTGACCTTGAGAAGATCCGCAACCCCGTCGCACGTAATCCGCAGTGGACTGGGCGTGAACAGAAAATGGGCGGCACTCAGTGGTACGGCAATTGGGTCTTGGGGATCAAATCTGCCCATTGAGTAACCATGACGAGCTGCCGCAGAAAATGACTGCTCGCTTAGCCGCTGAATCTCTTTCAAGCCCATCGCGGAGTCAAGCACAGCCACCACATGCGTGGTCTTTCCGATTGCCGGGACAAGCAACAGCAACAGCACAATCCCGCCAACTCTTCTCAACCCGCTCACAGGGCGCAGCAGAACCGTGAAGTGAACGATAATCAAACTGACGAGCAGGACCCCGACATAGATCCGAAGAGCCATCAGCGCAGCTATCGAGAATCCTAACATGCCGGCATCCAGCAGGGCAACTCTGCTGAAACAGCTGCGATGATAGCACAGCATGCTCGACACGATCAGAAAACCAACCAGTGTCTCCTTCAAATTCACGGCAGACCAATAAACCAGATTGGGCCAGAAAGTCACGATCACCACAGAACTCAGGGCAACCTGCCGCGAAAACAGTCTCTCCGCCAGACAATACACTGGGAGCAACACCATGGCGCCAAGAAAGGAATTGGTTATCTTGCAGAGAAAAGGATCAGGATAGAGTAAGGTGTGATATGCGTTGATGACAGGATACGCGATATTCGCGGAGCCCACATAGCGTACCAACTGTCCCATCTGATGCAGGTAAGGAAACCGCAACGTCTCCGCGATCCTGACCCCTTGTTGATAATAGAAGGTCTCATCTGGATAGAAGTCGCCATGATTCAGAGTCATCGCCAACGAGAACAGTAGTCGTACAGCAAAGGCAAGAAGGAACAGATGGAACAATCCCCGACGATTGCACGCCTTTTCTGCCATATGCTTGCTGTGGAAGCACACGCCAGCCACAAAGACGTACACCAGTATCAAACACAGGCTGCACAACACTACCATCTTGAATCACTTCGTAATTCGACGCAATGGTCTATAAGTGCAGGAGATGCCTATACAAGCCAATGTATTCGTGCGCGACCCTTTCCCACGACAGACTTCCAGCTACGGAGCGTGCGTGCCCTCCCATCTGACGACGGAGTTCATGGTCGTCCAGAAGCTTCGTCATTCTGTCGGCAAGGCCGGTTACGTCTCCATACTTGACGACAAACCCACTGACGCCGTCTTCGATCAGGGTGGACATCCCAACCGTGTCGAATACGACGGCGGGACATCCTGAAGCCATTGCTTCCAAGGGAGCCAAGCCAAAGGATTCATACTGGCTGGTCTGCACGTATACATCGCTGGCGGCATAGACGGCCCTCAGCCGAGCCTGATCCAGGTTTCCCAAGTATCGTGTTCGTTCGGAAGGCCTATTGCTGAGAAGATGATGCTGACTTCCTTTCGGGCCGCTCACAAGCAGAAATGCCCCCTCTCGATCCATGCGGTCGAACGCTTCCAGCAACAGGGGGATGCCTTTGACCTCTCTGGTACCGCCGGCCATGAACACAATCTCGCTGTCAGGCGGCAGAGCATACTCGCTGCGGATGTCTCTTTCAATTCCCGCCGACGGGAGTGTTTCCAGGAATTCGGCTTGCACACCATTCGGTATGACTGTGGCCGCATGCAGATCAGCTGAATAGCTTCGGCTCAGCACATCCCGCAGGGAGTCCGACACAACAACCAACCGATCTACCTCGTTAATGAGCTCGCGTTCTGCTCGCTCATAGAGCCATGGGTGGTTGTAACCCATCTTCCTTTCGGCGCAGACGCAACCGTGAGCCGTGTACACCATCTTCCCCCGGATCAGTCTCCTCAAGAATACCGCAGATGTGATGCTCGCGGGAAATGTGACGAAGTGAACTACGTCAAAGGCCCTGGACAACAGGGTTGACAGGACGGACAATCCAAAGACGCATCGACAA
Source organism: Sedimentisphaerales bacterium (assembly GCA_035342095.1). Lineage (GTDB taxonomy): Bacteria > Planctomycetota > Phycisphaerae > Sedimentisphaerales > Anaerobacaceae > PLanc-01. The sequence continues at coordinate 7,567 of DAOQWL010000016.1, forward strand.
GGCCCCGCATCCTCGTTCCCAGCGAGCAAGTGAATAGCGTGCTTGACTGTCCCTTTCAGATTGAGTGGCCTAAACAGAGTGACATCCACATCAGCAGATTCTCGCAGCAATCGATAGAGGTTGTAACACACCCGCTGAGGGCCAGAACAGGATTGATCCCTCACCGTAGGGTACTCGCCCAACAACGCAACCTTGAGCCTACGATTCCATCGATCACTGTTACGCATGTTGTCTTCTTCCCGCAACTCCGATCAGCTTGTACTCGAGAGGCACCTTCATGACATGGCTGCCCAATTCGGCGATCATGAAGAGTCTCCATGCGGCCTTGAAAAGTGCATTCATAGCATATCGAATCACGGCCTTCAGCGTTCGAGGTGTCACTCGCTCGCCGCAGATCTGCAAAACGCTGAAATTCGTGATTGTGAAGATCTCTTTCAAAGTCTCCTCTGTGAAGCTCAATTCGTGCGTCAGGTCAACATATCGTTGCCGAGCGGCAAAAGGGCTATTCGCGTTCGGCACTGCACATATGAATACCCCTTCCGATGTAAGCGATGTATTCGCGACGTCCAACAGCGACAGGATCTCATCTTTGTATAGGTGTTCCATGACGTCGGTGGCGACAATCGCGTCATACGCGTCATTGTGATCCGCGAGAAATCTAAACAGGTCACATTGGGTGACATTCAGCCCGCGAGATCTCGCTATGGCCACCTGAGATTCACTCGCATCGACTCCCTCAACATTGACATACCCCATCGCCCGCAATGCGGAAACGAGGTATCCCGGCCCACAACCTATGTCAAGAATCCTGGCCGTGCGATCCTTCGGAAGGTACTTTGAATACACCTGCCTCAGAACCCTCTCAAGCCGTTTGAATGACAATTCGTCAAAGGCATTGTGGTTCTCATATATTGCCTCGACGTAGTTTGAGTATACCCGCTTTCTGTAGCTATCCATACGGCAACTCCGAGACCATGTTCTGCCAGCTTCCACTCACTCATCGACCACGCAATCGCCGGAAACACGGCCCGGATTGTGGAGTAGATATCCACGAGGGCCGCTTCTCCTCGCGGAAGCCCCCTCCGCAAACACAAATGAGACGAACGGGCTGGTAATTATCAGATTTCCTCGCAAAAGAGCAGGACTCTCCTCCATGACAAGAGGAAGAGCACCTTGATGTCATGCCAGACTACAACGCCCAGTTCGGCGAGCAAGACACACGTCTCACGATTGGCACCGTTCTCTCATAGATGCGTTGCAGAACAACATCAGAAGCCATCGCACTCTCTCTGGCAGCACACTCATTATCCTCGCAAGCTGGCACACCTCATCCAATCCCAATACCTGAAACACTCTGACACAGATTGCATAGACAACCAAGGCCACCGAGATGGCAACAAGAAGAGTGACCACAGAATCAGGCAAGAACCACGATACACAGAAAGCCAAGATTCCTGAAAGAACGCTCGCGACGAATGTGCGTGCCAGACTCCGGAAAGGAAAACCGAAGTGCAGACTTGTGATGATGTACCACGTGCCAACACCAACCATCAGCCCTTGCACGACCACCCGCGACCACACGGCCCCCCATGCGCCGAATCTTGACACCACCATGAATCCCGCGGTGACCGATAGGACCGCACCGACGACGCCGCACAAAGCAATGAAGCGAGAGCGCTCCTTCGCGTACATCAGGTTCGTCCCGATCGCAGATACGGTCATTGCGGAACCCAGCATCATCACCATAGCACATGGCACAGCGGGGACAAAGGCGCGCCCAAAGACCAAAGGTATGATCACCGGCATGATCGCAGCCCCCCCAAACGCGAGAGGGAATACCACAAGGGCCATCAGCTTGATTGTACAGACATACTGGCGGCGAATCGTCTCATGGTCCCCTGCACCCATGAGCTGAGTAAAGTGGGCCGTAAAGGCACCCGTGAATAGTTCAATCGTCTGGCGAATCAACGAAGCAAACGTCAGCCCGATGGTAAACATGCCGACCTCACGATTGTCCCAGTAGCGTTCCAGAAAGAACACCTCCATCCGTGACCAGATAAACACTGAGACAACCATGGCAAGCCATGTATCGTAGCTGAACCTCGTCGCCCGGCGACGGAGTTCCACAGACACACCGTGATTCGCCGTAGGGCGGCGAAACATGACGACAGTGTATGCCGCGGACAGACTGGCCCCTGCGGTGTAGCCACAGACACTGCCAAGTACGCCGAAGAAACGAGTGCCAATCACCACACCGAGGATCAGGCTGACTGTAGCCGCGACGTTGATCCGCGCCAGCAAATCGAACCGCTGTTTCCCTGCCAGATCAGCTTGATTCAGAACCTGCAGACTGCGAACGATGGAATAGAGCATCAGAACCGGCAGCAACGGTCGCTGGTTTGTGTGTTGAGAGGAATGGCCGAACAGAACACCAACCACTATCGACCCAACCAGGGCAAGTATCAGGTAGCGAAGAAACAACCAGCGGGCAAATACTGATGCCTGAATGGCCTCACAGCGACCGTTCAACTCGGCTACATATCGTGTAAGGCAGTTGGGCAGTCCAAAAGAGCAGAGTACATTCACAACTTCAATCAGCCACAATATGTAGGCAAGTTGCCCGACACCATCCGGCCCCAGCATCCTAGCTACAGCAACGTGCGCCATCAATCGCCCGAACGAACCGAAGGCACTGGCGATAGCACTCCACCCGATCTTCCTGGTGAGAGACTGGTTTCTGGATTCAGGTGGATTGTAGGACACATTCATAGGGGTCTTCACTTCTCCCGTCGAAACTCGCTCATAGGCAGAAGCTCCTACACGCCCCGTCGTTGCATTTCAACAGATGGATTGTCGAGACGTCAGACCATCACATGGTCCAATTGTGAATGACAACCTGACGACAAGATCATGGCACGAACGAATTCTACGATCGGCCAGTGGAATAGTCGTGCTTTCGGCGGGAGTGTCCGTCACAGACCATACAGTCCATATCCCGAAAGGCCCATATACATCCGGCAGGTGGCTCTGTGGGCGCCATAGTCATCGGGCACCAGCACTTCACAGATCTTGTCGCCCGAAAGTCGACCGTTTCCCACTGGCCGGAGCATGGATCTCCGGCCCGGCCCAGAGGGCCACCCGAGAGCTATGTCTTCTTTTCTATCCTGCTCCAGGTCTTGGATTTGACACATCGCGAGGCCCCAGATCTCGCCCTGATTCCCCGCGTGAACGCGGCAAGCGGACAGATCAGTCTAGTCCAGACTCCGTCCCCGTCGGTTGCAGGAACCGATGTACAAGGGCCTCCGCAAGAAGGATGGCCCGCAACAGAATCGGGTCTGGTCGATCCCCTACCCGGCGTCAGCAGCCTTCACCGCCGCCTGGATCCCGGCGGGTTCGGCTGTCCTCAGACATCCCTGTTCTCGCTGGCGACAACGAGTGCAGTAGTCGCGGCTGAAGGCGAAGAAGACAACACACAGAAACGACACGATCCCCGCGAGCAGGGCCTTGCTGACCGTGCCTTTGGGCTTATGCCTCTCGGGGGGCTGGGCCACGTCGAGAACCTGGATCGTGGGCATGCTCTTGGCCTCTTCGATCCGGGCAAGTTCCAGTTCGCGCATGAGCAGCTCATAGAGCATCTCCTGAATCTGCGCCTCGCGCGTGGGGATACTCTCGATCCGGCTGAGCTTCTGCTCCACCTCTTTGAGCCGGTTCTCCAGGAAGACCCGCTTGCTGGTCGCCTGACCGACGGACAGTTTCTTGTTCTGCTTGTCCAGCTCCTCCACGTAGGCGTTGGCCACGGCCGCTGCGCGGTTGGGGTCACGGTCCTCGACCGTGATGGTAACAATCCCCTCTTCGGACGCGTCGATTCTCGTACGTTTCCGCAAAGCCTTTTCCGTCTCATATCGCGATTCGTTCACGTCGTACACGTGGACCAGATCGAACCGGTCGATGATCGCATCGACCACGGTGCGGCTTTCGAGAATCCCGACGTAGAGGTCCGCCACACTGGTCGTGTCCATCATGCTGCGCAACAACGCCCCTTCGCTGCCTCCCAGCAGGCTGCTCAGCCCGGTCTTGCCGCCGGACAACTCGATCGGCGGGACAATCGAGGCCTTGGCAACATAGCTGGGCGGCCAGAGAAAAGAAATCGTTCCCGACGTCGCCATGGCCAGGAAGCAGACCAGCAGCATGGTCCACCTGTACTTGACGAGGACCTGAATATAGCTGAAAAGGTCCAATTCGTCCTCCGCGATGCTGGCTTGGGCCGGAGGCACCCGATCCTCCTGTTGCCGATTGGCGACCATCCAACGTCTCCTACTTGCTTATATCGCGAACACCACGCCGGCGGCGACGGCGATCTGGAAGATGATCTGCGTGATGTCCTTCGTCAGCCGCAGACGCAGGTACTTGTCGATCTTTCTGGGCACCACGATCGTGTCGCCCGGTTCCATCCGATGACTCATGAATCCGCCGAAGAACCAGGAATTGTGCTGGGAATCCCAGAACAGCAGCTTGCCGCGGTTGCCCTGCGTCATGCTGAACACCGTTCCATCGGCCTTGATTACGCTGACCTGCTTTCTGTCGGCCTCTCTGGTCATGCCTCCCACGCGATTCAGGTAGTAGCTCACCGTGCCCTCCTGGTCGTACAACAGCGAAGTCGGGTTGAAGACCTCGCCGACCACGTGCACCACGCCGGGAGTCTGCGGGATCGTCAACACATCCCCATCCTCCAGCTCGATGTCGTACTTGGACCCCATGAACTCGATCAGGGGCGTCAGACGCACGACGACCCGCCCGGTGATCTCGACGGCGCGGAGTTTCTGCAACAAGGCTTTCTTCGTCTCGAGCGCCGCTTGCTCGGTCTTGGCGGTGTCGGCCTCCAGGGACGCGCTGATCTGCTCCTGGGCGCTCGACAGCATGGATTCCTCGATCTGTCGGATCAGATCCTCGAGCCGACGGCGCTGCACGATCCTGGCACTCTCGCGGGTGAACACCGCACCGCGCAGATACGCCTCCTTGGTGTAGCCTCCCGCCCTCTCGATCAGAGAGCTGAGCGTCTCGCCCTTTCGAATCGGATAGACTCCAGGGAACCGCACCTCGCCAGAGATCGTGGCACTGACGTCAAACAACAGATCCGGGATCGGACGGACGACCAGGCGGTCGTAATCGCGCAGCGCCAGATTGTGCTCCGGATCGCCGGCCAGGGCCTTCTCCAGGTCGATGTCGATCTGCTCCGTGGTCAGCCCCTCCTGGCTGACGTGGCTGCGCGTGACTTCCGCCGTGCGAAGATAGGCGTTCTTCCGGAGTCCGCCGGCGGCATCGATCAGGTCACTCACCTTCATGCCGGGCACGAGACGGTATTGATTGGGGTCGAAGACCAGACCTGTTACAGTCACGCTCTGCGAGATCCTCTCGTCCCAGCGGAACACGCGAATCGTGTCGTACTGGACGAGTTCCAGGTCCTGGGATCGATCACCGGCAAGCAACGCGCCGAGCTGGAAGGGAATGATGACAGGATGCAGATCCGGCGGGATGAGCCGCTCAATTTCCGCGCGTTCCGCGTTCGGCTGGGGCAGGAGAACATCGTACGAGGTCAGGAGGTCGCTCAGATGCATGCCGGATACCCACTCGTATTTGCCGGGGCGGACCACGTGACCGTCCAGATAGACCGTCCGCTCCTCACGGACCGGCACCGCCAGAACCTTGACGACGTCGCCATCCTGCAGGATCGTCGCCTCCGCGCCGGGCTGCTGACCTCCCTGGCCGGTCCGGGAAAGGTCGAAGTCCACAACAACTCGCCGTTCGTGATTCTGCACCCGCTCCACCTGCACGCGCTGGAGCCACCCGGCGAAGGTGATGCCGCCGGCCAGATCGAGCACCTGCTCGAGCGTCATGGGTCCAGCCATCTCGTAGATGGCCGGCTTCTTCACGTTTCCGGCAACCCCCACAACCGACCCGATCAACGGAACGAAGATCGTATCACCGTCCTGAAGACGCTGATCCTTGCTCCTGTCTCCCCCCAGAAGGAGGTCATAGAGATCCATTTCAACCGGATCCTGGCCGCTGCGAGACAGCCGGATCCTTCTCAGTGTCCCGTTCTTCGAAGGCCCGCCGGCGGCGAACAGGGCATTGAGCACGGTCGACAGCGAACTGACCGTATACGTCCCCGGCACTGCGACCTCGCCCACGACGAAGACCTGGATCGTCCGCAACCGGTCCATGGCGACGGACATCTTGAAATCCGTGAACTTGCGGGACAACTCATGCTGAAGATAGTTCTCCATCTCGCCGAACTTCATGCCCCAGACCCGCAGAGCCCCCACCTCCGGCAGAACGATCTGACCGCTGCGATCCACCTGCACGGAATGCTGCGCGTCGGTTCGCCCCCACAGAGTCAGGGTGAACTGGTCGCCGGGCCCGATCACATAGTCCGGCCCGACCGGCACATTGGTTACCGGAGCGAAGGTCGTCGCAGGTGAGCCGAACACGTCGTATCCGAACTGCTTGATCTCGAGCGACACCTCTTTGACACCCGGTTCGACCTGTCGGGACAGCAGCAACTCAATCCTCGACGGCGTTTGCGGTCCGCGCGGCACGCGAGTCTCCGACGGCGCCCTTTCACCCGGCTCGCAGGGTTCGGACAGCGTGTGGGCGGCCGCCAGCTTCGCCAGTTGGTCCTTCGTCGGATCGCCTTGTCTGGCCCGGGACGGGCTCGGCGCGGAGGACTTCAGCCCGGGCACATCCAAGAGCGACTGCGCCACGGCAGGCGAGGGTCTCGCTCCCAGACAGACCATCAACGCGACGGCCAAGATCCCCCCTCGCCGCAATCCTGCAAATGCAGAAAGCCGTCTCACCTCGGATCCCTCCCAGGCAGACGATCCGCCCACTCCGTTCGCACCCCGCAAAGACCGAGCTCTCAGCATGGCTGAAGGTACGCAGCCTCTCATTGCCCACACACTCCTTTGCACGTTCACGAGACAACCCAGGGAGCCGCACAGAACTCCAGGGACTCATCGAAACGACGGACCCCCCACGGCATTCCTCAGTCATCACTATCGTCGTACGCCAGTCGATTCGGATCTCTCATCTTATAGGCTCCGGCACTCCTGTCAAGGCTTTTCCCAGTACTGATAACCGCCTAACGGCCTTACCACAGCATAGTCCTTGACCACGACAAGCGGATCGATTAGCCTCCTGACTGCCTTATGGAGTACCACAACAGGGATGCCACAGTTCGAATGATGCGACAGACTGCAGCGATTGCGATGCTGCTGGTTCTGAACGCGCCGCTGTTTGCTCTGGTGTCCACCAATGTCCCGCTCGATCATTGGAGCTACGCTGCGGTGGACAAGCTGGCGGATTACGGGTTGATCGAGAGCTCCATGCTCACCATCCGCCCCATTTCCCGAGTCGAGATGGCTCGCCACGTCGGCCAGGCAATGCTGACCATCGCCCAGAGGGAAGACACACCCCCGATCCTGGTGTCCATCGTGAATCGACTCAAGAAGGAATACGAGCCCGAACTGATGCTCATGGGTTTGCTCGACGGCTGGCACAGCGAGTCGTTCGTCAAGCCCGTGGACGACCTCTACGTCCGATATCTGTACGCAGACCGCACGCCGGACTTGGAGAACATGCGCGGCGACGAGTTCCAGCGGAAGTCCAATTATCGGACCGGCCTCGCCACGCGGGGGACACTAGGGAATCTGTTCGCCTTCTATCTGCATCCGGAGTATGCCGATTCCTCACAAATCGACGGCGACGTGGACTTGGTCGAAGCCTACGGCAAGGCCATGGTCGGCCCGCTCGAAGTCGAGGCCGGCAAGGACTCTCTCTGGTGGGGACCCGCACGCGGCGGCTCGATCCTCATGAGCAACAACACACAGCCCTTCACCCTGGTCAAGGTGACCAATCCGCAGCCCATCCAGCTTCCCTGGATCTTCCGCACCATCGGTCCGGTCAAGGCGCAGTGGTTCCTTACGGAGCTGGAGGAGAATCGAACGATCCCGGAGGCGAAGCTCTCCGGCATCCGTCTGAATGCCAAACCCCATCCGCTCGTCGAGCTGGGGGCCTCCAGGGTGGTGATGTTTGGGGGCCGTGGCGTTCCCAGGGTGGACCTGTACGACTACGCCAAGATGTTCGTGGCCACGGACGAGCAGGCGGAAAACAATCAACTCGCAGGATTCGATGCGTCGCTGCTCTTGCCCATGGACCGCTTCCCGTTCGGCAAGAGCCTCCCCCTGCGGTCGGTCAAATTCTATGGGGACGCCGCCGGCGAGGATGAGGCAGGCAACCTGCCGAGCAACTGGGGACTGCTGGGCGGCCTGTCGTTCAATGACCTGTTCAAGACCGGACGAACCGATCTGCGTGTCGAGTACGCAGACAACCACGTCGGCGGCAAGCCGGACGTCTTCTACAACCATAGCGTGTACAGGTCCGGATACACGTACGAAAGCAGGATCATCGGTCACTTCATGGGGACAGACTCGCGAGACGTGTTTGTACGCCTCTCGCACTACCTCAGCGACAGCCTGATCCTGGACCTGACCTACGACCGTCAGACGCACAACCTCTCGGGACAGACACACCCGGAGGTTCACATCTATGAGTGCAGTCTGACATTCTTCGCATCAGACAATTGGCGGGTGGGCGCCGACTATCGGTATGAGAACGGCGAAGGACCCGACGCACAGGACAACCACGTCTTTCAACTCCAGTTCGTGCGACGGTTCTGATCGCCGATCATCCGGTGACGGTCTTCCAGCCCTGATTCAATTCCTCCATCAGGGCGATCACTTCCCGGATCATCTGGGGGTCCCGTTTCGTGTTGGCTTGGCGAAGACGGCGATTCATGAACATGTACAGACTGCGGAGATTCTGAGCGATCTCGCCTCCGTTGTCCATGTCCAGCACGCCGTTCAGTTCGTTGAGGATGTCGTGGGCTCGATTGATGTACTGCCCCTTCGCCGCGTAGTTCCCCGCCTCCAACTCCTTGATGGCCAGCTTGAGGAACTTGATCGCGCCATCATACAGCATGACGATCAGGCGGCCCTTGCTCTGCGTTGTCACGGCCACCTGCTGGTACGCATCCATTGCTTTCATACACATGTCTCCCGTAGCGAGAACATCCGTTGGGGTCACCAGCACAATCGTGGGCAGGGGACCCCGCCATCCATGGCTTCATCGTCTGCGGCGTGGGGGATCTCGCCGCGCGGCACACCCTGCGGGCAGAGTATCAACAGGGAGATGACTGGCGCTGTTCACGCCAGCCATCTCCCGTGGTTGTTGTTACCGGGCGATTCTACCTCGCCGACTACCGCAACAGCGTCAAGGCCATCTGCGGAATGGAGTTGGCCTGTGCCAGCATCGCCGTGCCCGCCTGCGACAACACCTGGTTGCGGGTGAGGGTCGCCATTTCGGTTGCCACATCGACATCCGAAATGCGGGATTCGGCCGTGCTGAGGTTCTCCGCCTGGATGTCGAGCACTTGTCCCGTGCTTTCCAGACGGTTGATGTTGTAACCGAACTTCGCTCGGGCCGTATCCTTGGCGTTGATGGCGCTGTCCAACTGCGTCAGGGCCGCTCTGGCGCTTGCGGCGGTCGTGACCGCCAGGCCGCTGATCCCCAGGCCGGCCTTTGTCATCTTGCTGCCTACGATGTCGATCTTGTCGGTGGCGCCACCGAAGTGAACCGACACGGTGGCCGAGTTGTCGAGCATCTTGATGCCGTTGAAGTCCGTTGCCCCGGCAATACGCTCGATCTCGTTGGCCAACTGGTCAAATTCGTTGTCCATGATGACCCGCTGGGCGGACGAATACGAACCCGTAGACGCCTGCTCAGCCAACTGCTGCATACGAACGAGGATGTTATCGATGACCTGCATCGCGCCTTCCATGGTCTGCAGCATGCTGACGCCGTCCTCGGCGTTTCTCGCACCTTGTTCCAGCACGGCGATATCGGCACGCATCAGTTCGCGTACGGCCATGCCCGCAGCGTCATCGGCGGCGGTGTTGATGCGAAGGCCCGACGAGAGCCTCTCGACCGAGGTGGCCAAGGCATCGTAGCTGCCGCCCAGATATCGGGCAGCGTTTGCCGCCATGAGGTTGTTCTTGATTGCTAACATGCTTACGACTCCTTAAAAGAAAGACCCCAATATGGCCCTTACGAGAGCGTTCAGTTATTCCAGTACACACCAAGGGTGTTGCCCTTTACTGCTGATTATCGATGGAAAGATGGGAGACTTAAGGGGGATGCACACTTCGGATCTGGACAAAAAGGGCCAGACCACTAAAATGCGGCGAGATGAGGTTGATAGGGCCATCCCCCACTCGATACCGCGGTGTAAACCGGGAAAAAAATTCTGCCCTCTCCGCGCATCGATCCCGGAATCCTGTTTCAACGCAGGGAACCCGATTGAACGGGTCGCATCCTCGGCCTGAGCGGGACGGGCACGGCTTTTCTCATGCGGATCGGCCCTGATGGCCGATAATGCAGATGAGATCGTGGTCGATATGGATGATCCACGCCGCCTGCGCAGCGGGCTCGCTCTCCCCATGGAGAGGCAGCCAACCGCCGCGACGGGCACAGGAAAACACTGAGAAGAGGTCCACACATCCTGTTCGGATGAAAAGCGAGATGTGCTCAGCGGGCAAGAAGAGACTGCTGGTATTCAACTGTCACGAACCCTGGGTATACCAGCTCGACTCGCTGGGCTACGATCTCGACATCATCGTGGATCTGCCGGGCAAGTACAACAAAGGCTGGGACGAGCACATGAGACCCGTGCCCGCCCGCGCGAGACTGATCACCCTGTCGCAGGCTCTGGACCCCGCCGTGAGCTACTATTGCCTCATCGCGCACAACATCACCGACCTGCTCGACATCCGACACCGCCCGGAGCCCAGACTCCTCGTGCTCCATCACACCCTCGAGGGGCGACTGCGGGAAGAGGGCTGCGACATCGATCCCCCGGCCATGAAGGATATGCTGCACAGGTATATCGACGCGGTCGGCGGACACGTCGTGGCAACCTCCATGTTCAAGGGGGAATCCTGGGGTTTCACAGACGACATCGTACACTTCGGCATCGATGTCGACGAGTATCCACTCAACGAGGGAGAGAAGCCACAGGGACTTCGAATCTGCAACTTCGTCAACAGTCGCCGCCATATCTTGATGTGGGACCTCCACGAACAGGCGTTCGAAGGCATTCCCGTCACGCTGGTGGGACATAACCCGGATCTGCCGGGCGTACGGGCAGCGGACAATTGGGATCATCTCAAGGCGATCCTGCGAAGCCACCGTTTCTATATCCACACGGCCGATCCACGATTCGAGGCCGGACACAATATGGCCACCGCGGAGGCGATGGCGGCCGGACTGCCTGTCCTGGGGAACCGGCATCCGACCTCTCCTGTCAAACACGGCGTCTCCGGTTTTCTCAGCGACAATCCCAAAGAGTTGCAGCACTTCGCGAGAATCCTCCTGGAGGATCGGGATCTGGCGCGTCTGATGGGCCAGCAGGCGAGACAGACGGTCATCGAGCGGTTCTCCCTCGGTCGATTCAAGCACGCGTTTCTCAGGTCGATTGAGATCGCCCGACGAAAATGGTACACACGGACGGTCGATCCCTCCGCGGTCTCCCTGACACCCGCGCACCCGGCCTGACGCTGGCGGCGAACTACAGGAACAGGTCGAGCCGGTCCTGTGCGGTCGAAGCTTGTTGCTGGGCCTGGGACGCGCCCCTGTGGGCAGCAGCGTGCTCGCCCCAATTCTGCGACCATCGCGTCTGCGGAAATGTATGAGACTGGTCCCTCCCCTGGCCGGCCCCCTGATGCTGTGACCACGGATCCTGCATCGAGTGCTCCCGCCCCGGATCTCGTTCGGACTGATCGGAGGCAACCACTTCGAGCCGACGGACCTGGACCCCGGCCTCCTGGAGTGTGCGCGCCACCTGGGGCAGGGCCTGCTCGATTTCTCGACGAGCATCCTGGTTGCTCACCTCCAGCGTGCCGGTGAGCTGATCCCCTTGTTGCTGGAACCGCACAAGGACGGTTCCCAGTTCGGGCGGGGTGAGCCGGACGAGGATCTGTCTATCGCCGCGAGTCGCGGAAGCTTGCACGGAATCGAGAATCTGCTCGCCAATGCTCGGGAGCGTGGGCCGGGCAACCGTGGCATCGGCGTTCGCCTGCGTCTGCGGTGGTGTTGGAGCCGAAGGCCGCGGCGAGGAGGTCACAGACTCGCTGCCGGAGGAGACGGGCGAACCGGACAACGCCATCGCGGCGTCCTTGGCAACGGTCGCGAAGACATCTTTCATCCTGGACTGGACAGGTTCGGTCTTCACACTCTCGCCTGAGACGATCTCCGGACGCTCCGATGCGCTGTGCTGCGAATCGTTCGATAAGGAACCACGATCCAGTGCCTTCCTTTCTAACCCGGCCGACCTGGCGGACGCATCGGCATCGGTGGTCGCATCCGAGACGACAGACGACGATCCCTCCGAGACAGATCCTGCCCTTCCGAGAGCCTTGCCTGGCTTACCCTCGGACGTTGACGTGAGTGCATCAGGCATATCCTGCCCTTTGACTTCCATCACCGTGTCCGCATCGGGAGCGCCGGCGGACAGAGAATCTGTCATGGCCGGCATTCGTCCATCGTCTGCATCTACTGCTTGGCCGACTTCGGCCGCATCGGGTGATGCAACCACAGTCTGCGTGGACGGTGCGCTCGTCACAGACGCAACCTCGGCTGCCGCCTGCTCCGGTCGCCATGCCGGCGGGGTCTGCCCATCGGGGGCCCGCGCAACCTCTTGAGCCTGTTGCGGCATGGTCGGCCTGCCACCACCCTCGATTGGCGTCGTTATCGCCGCATCGCCGAGAACTCCCTCTCCCGCTGCGGAACTCGTAATCTCTTTATCGCCATTTACTTGCGCTGATTCCGGCGGCCCGGACGGGATCGTCTGGAATTCATGTGGGGACTTCTCTTGCGCTGACGGAGCGGCTATTGCGGTCTGCCCTGCCGCTCCTTGTGCAGACTGTGCAGATTCGACGGCCTGCCCGTCGACAGTGGGTGTGGTGGACTGAGCGACAGCAGCATCCGCTTCCATCCGCGGTTGCATCGCAGGTGGGATGATCCCGGTAAACGCCCACGCCGCGGTCTCAGGATTCTCCGATCCCGTCTGGTCCTGCTCCGCCTCCGGGCAATCCGAAGAGACGGACGCCTCCTCGCCGACTTGCGCGTCGGCCGACTCGCCTTCGGGCACCGGCGCGTCTGCCTCCGACGGTTGCTCCAACGCAGCCTGGGCGATAGGCAAGATTTCCGCGAATCGCTGTGGCACACCTTCGCCTGTCGAGTCTGAGGCCGCTCTGCTGCGATTGCCGCCCTCGCAAGAGACCCCCATTGGCGCGCTTTCGCGAATCATCATCACACTGCTCATGTCCACTGTCGTTTGCATGGACGCCCAGTGAGCAACTGGCGTGCCAGAGCAGACAGACCCGCACGAACGCACTGGCACTAAGATCTTATTCTAAAGGAACTTATGACTCGCGCACCCACACGACAGCACCGCACGGACCTGCCGGTCACAGGAGGTTTGTTCCAGAGGGCAGAAGAATCTTCCGCAAGGAGGCGCTGTCGTCTCCTGTAGCTGGTGTCTAATAAGCCGACCGCGTGTATAGAAACCTGACAGTGGCGCACGCCATGGAGGACGGCCGCTCGACCGTCCACAGCCCTTTCCCATGCACGGTTGGACCACACCGCGCCGAAATGGCTCTTCTGGCACGCCTGTTGCTGCTTTCAAGCCGGCACAGTGTGTACACAGAGGTCCGACCCGCGTGTTTCTGCGCGGGCGGCCGACCCAGAACAGGGAAGGACCGGGATATGTCGAATTCAGTGGATATCGTCGGGTTGCTGGAAGCCGGGATCAAGGCCGAGAGCCTCCGCCAGACGGCAATTGCCAGCAACACAGCCAACATCGAGACGCCAGGCTACCGAAGGCTCGATGTCAACTTCGAGCAGTTGCTGGCCAAGGCCTTGAGTTCCTCCGACACGATAGACATGGAAGACCTCGAACCGGAGATCTACCAGCCCTTGAATACGCCGGTCCGATCCAACGGCAACGATGTCAACCTGGAGGCCGAGATCGGGGAAATGCTCAAGAACTCCCTGCGCCACACAGCCTACATCCGGCTCCTGCAAAAGAAGTTCGCCCAGATGGAGAGAGCCGTGGGTGCGTAGGGCCCGGTCAGCGCCATGACGCCGGGGCGCGAGACGCGCTCGGCTCAGGCAAGGAAAGGATTCGATCCCAATGACAATCAATAGTGTATTCGGCCCGGTAGACATCTCGGTCTCCGGCATGCGCGCCCACGACCAATCCATGGAGGTCATCTCCTCCAACATCGCCAATGCCCGCACGCTGGATGCCGGCCAGGGTAAGCCCTACCGCCGACTCCAGACCATTCTGCAGAGTGAGAATGAGGGCGTCAGCGGCGTGGTCGTCGGCGACATCGTGCAGGATATGAGTGCCCTGCAGCGGATCTACGAGCCGGGCAATCCGAAGGCGGACGCCAGCGGATACATCACGATGCCGAATGTCCAACTGCCTGTGGAAATGATGAATCTGAGTGTCGCCAGCCGGGCCTACCAGGCCAACGCGGCGATCCTGAAGCGCTACCAGAAGATGGTGGAAACAACACTCGAGTTGCTCCGGTAATTGAGAGGACCTCAGAATGGTCAATTTCGATCCGAACGTCAGTTCCCTCCAGCCGAACGTCAACGGACCGACACCGCAGAGCCCGGCAAGCGCTCCGGTCAAGTCGGACTTCATGCGGGCTGTCGAGGTGGCTGGAAACTACGTGTCGAAGGTCAACGACCTGCAGAAGGCTTCCGATACCTCGATCCAGGACCTGCTGACAGGCAAGAACAACGACATCACGTCGGTCGTTTCCGCCGTGGCCAAGGCCGATGTCAGCTTCAAAGTCCTCGTCGGCGTGCGAAACAAGCTCATCGAAGCCTACAAACAGACGATGAACATGCAACTTTAGAATCAGACGGTTCCGGATGGCGGACGAAGGACCGTCGATGGGAAGAAGCTGACGCACCGCCCGCCTTCCCTCTACGATCCAGCGTCGCGCATCCCGATGGGTCCCCATGGAGATCCTGCAAAAGTTACTTCTGATCTGGCAGAAAATCGGCTTGGTGCAGCGGGTGCTGCTGGCCGCCATCGTGCTGGCGACCGGTCTCATCGGCGCCCTGTTGGTCTATTGGGCTCAGAAGCCGGACATGCGGATGCTGTACCAGGAGCTGCCCCCCACGGAGGCGGCCAAGATCACGGAGAAGATCGCCGGCAAGGAAATCGCCTACGAGCTGCGCGACGGCGGCACGACGATCTACGTCCCCCGAGAGTCCGTCTACCAGCTCCGCCTGGATCTGGCCAAGGACGGATTGCCCGTCGCGGAACAGAACGGATACAAGCTCTTCGACGACG
The DNA here is from genome assembly GCA_035342095.1 of Sedimentisphaerales bacterium. Taxonomy (GTDB): domain Bacteria; phylum Planctomycetota; class Phycisphaerae; order Sedimentisphaerales; family Anaerobacaceae; genus PLanc-01. Next base: position 23,051 of record DAOQWL010000016.1, read on the forward strand.
AGAAGATCGGCATCAGTCCCTTCGTGCAGAATGTCAACCTCAAGCGAGCCCTCCAGGACGAACTGGCCAAGAGCATCCAGATGATCGACGGCGTCGCGCACGCCCGAGTCCACATCGTCAGTCCGGAGCAGAAGCTCTTCGTCTCGGACGAAGAGCAGACGAGCGCGTCGGTGGTCCTGAAACTGCGCCCGGGCTACCGGCTGAGCGGAGTGAACATCGCGGCCATCACGCACCTGGTCGCCGGCAGCGTCAAAGGCCTCAAGGCCGAGAGCGTCACGATCATCGACAGCGACGGGCGACTGCTCTCCGGCAAGGGGGATTCCACGCTGGCCTCCGGCGCCAGCACCGCCCAGGATTACAAGGAACGCGTCGAGCAGGGTCTCGTTCGCAAGGCCGAAGACATGCTCAGCATGGTCCTTGGCCCCGGTCGCGCCACCGTGCAGGTCAGTGCCGTGATCGACATGAACAGCGTCAACACGATCACAGAGACCTACGACCCCACCGGCAAGGTGGCGACAAAAGAGGAGATCACCAGCAAATCGGAGTTGGGCGCGGCCGCCGCGGGACAGAAGACCTCGCCGGGCGCAACCAAGAAGGACGAAACCACCACGACCGAGTACCAGGTGGGCAAGACCGTCAAGCAGCACAGCGTCCTGCCCGGCGAGATCCGGTCCTTGTCCGTGGCGGCCTTCGTGGACCTGTCGGTGGCCGCCGATGAGCCGGGCCAGACCGGCCAGCCGGCGACGGCCATGACGGTTGCCGAGGTCGAGGAGATCATCCGCACGGCCCTGGGTCTGAAAGAGACCGATTCCATCAAGGTCGTCAACACTCGGTTCCACCGGTCGCCGGCGGCATTGATCGAGGAGGAGTCTTCGCCTTGGCCGTGGTATCTGGCGGTGGCCCGCCAGCTCTCGTTGGGCATCATGGCGGTCTGCGCCGTGGTTGTCCTGCGGATCTTCAGCCGGGCGCGGGGCAAGGCCGCTGCCCAAGGGGAACTGCCGTCTGGGGGCGCCTCCGCTGGCGCCTTGATGTCGGGCGAGCCCACGGTCGCTGAGCCGCTGCTGGTGCGCCGCCAGATCGCCCATGCCCTGAAACAGAATCCGGACCAGGTCCGACAGATGTTCCTCAGTTGGATCGAAGAAAGGGAGTAGAACCACTGTGCCGTTGACGGGAAAACAAAGAGCCGCACTGCTCCTGGCCAGCCTGGATGCTGCGACCGCCTCGGAGCTGCTCAAAGGCATCGACGCCGCGACCGTGCAGGAACTGGCTGTGGAGCTGACCTACCTCGACGCCGCAGGTCAGCGCAACGCTCGACAGACCGTGGACATCGCACGCCAGTTCTGCAGGTCTCTCCAGAATGAATCGGGGTTCGCCTTCAAGAGCTTCCTCAAGGAGATGCTCCGCAATACCGTCGGCGAGGACCAGGCCAGGCGAATCCAGCAGGAGATCGGCAGTCTGCTCCAGAGGCGGGACCCGTTCATGTCCATTCGCGAGGCGGACATCGAGTCTCTCACGAGTGTGCTGCAGACGGAGCATCCGCAGGCGATCGCGGTCATTCTGTCGGAGCTGCCGCCCAAGCGGGGCTCGACGATCATCGGTCTGCTCGCGGAGGACGTGCGGGTCAGCGTGATCAGTCGCATGACGAGCGTCAGCAGCGTCACGCCGGAAGCCAAGATGAGAATCGCCCAGATGGTCCGCACCCGCCTGGAGGACGCCCGAGCCGCCAAGAGTGCCGGGACCACGATCCAGGTGAGCCCGGAGCAATCGCTGCGAAAGGTCGCGATCATCGTGCGCAATCTCGACAAAGAGGTCCGCGACGGCGTGCTCGAAGCGATTCGACAGAAGGACCAGGAAGCCGGCGACAAGATCGCCAATCTGATGATCGTCTGGGAGGACGTCGCACTGGTGGGCGGGCGTTCGCTTCAGCAGGCGCTCCGCGGCATCGACGAACGCCAGTTGGCCCTGGCGCTGTACGAGGCCCCCAACGATATCGTCGAGAAGATCAAGTCCAACATCTCCGAGCGTGCGGCGACCATGGTGGCGGAAGAGACGGCGCTGATGTCGGCCCCCAAGAAGGAAGACGTCGCCCAGGCCAGAGAAAAGATCGTCAACGCCCTGCGGGAGCTGAACCGCAAGGGAGAGATGACCTTCGAGGAAGAGTGAGCCCATGCCGGAAGTACCGACCCTCCAATTTGCTCTTCCCATCGCGAGAGTCCGCGTGCTGGGCGTGACGAGCGCCCTGCGGGACCATCCCCGCGGCGAGGGGACGGAAGAGGACCGGACGACCACCGAGCGGCTCGAGGGAGTCATCCAGGCCGAGAGAGCCCGCATGGCGGACGAGCTCAAACGGCAGAAGGGCCAGTTCGCCCAGCAGTGCGAGACGGCCGGCAACATCGTGAAGAACCTGGACCGACTCTATCAGGACACCGTGGCGAACAATCGCGCCGAGATCGCCCGCCTCGCAGTCGAGATCGCCAGGAAGATCCTCGCGCAGAGAGTCGCCCAGGGGGACTACGACATCCAGGCCATCGTCGAAGAGGCACTCAAGCGAGCCCCCGCTCACGAGGGCATCGTGGTTCGCCTGAATCCGGAGGATCTGCCGCCGTGCCAGCAGTATCAGCAGGAGAACCCCGACAGTCCGTTCGCCAGGCTGGAGTTCGCGGCCGACTGGAGCGTCAGTCGCGGCGAGTGTCTCGTGGAGACCCCCAAGGGAATCGTGAAGTCGTTCATCGAAGAGCACCTGGAGCGTATCGCAGAGGCCCTCCAGAAAGTGGAATAGACTATGGCACAGGCCGCAGACTGCACCATCGATTTCGGCAAGTTTCACTCGGCCCTCCAGACCGTGGATCTGATGAGCTGCCAGGGCTACGTGGTCCGCGTCAGCGGCTCGACGGTTGAATCGGCGGGTCCCGTGCTCGGCTTGGGTGAGCTGTGCGGCATTCACGTCCGCGGCGGCCGCCGGGTCCTCGCGGAAGTGGTGGGATTTCGCAACGATCATCTGATCCTGTTGCCTCTCGAACACATCCAGGGCATCTCGCCGGGCGATACCGTGACGGCCCGCAAGACGCCGCGACACATCCTGCTCAGCGAAAAGACGCTCGGACGCGTCCTGAACGGCCTGGGCGAGCCCATCGACGGCAAAGGCCCCCTGTCGGGCGGCGAGAAGTGCCCGCTCGACGTGAGCAGCCCGCCACCCTTGAGCCGCGAGAAGATCACCAAGCCGCTGGCCTTGGGCATCCGCTCCATCGACGGCATCCTGACCTGCGGAAGAGGCCAGAGGGTGGGCATCTTCGCGGGCAGCGGCGTGGGTAAGAGCGTCCTGCTCGGCGATATCGCGGTTTCCAGCGACGCGGCGGTGAACGTCGTCGCCCTGATCGGAGAGCGAGGTCGCGAGGTCCGCGAGTTTCTGGAGGAGAACCTGGGTCCCGAAGGCCTGGCGCGGAGCGTCGTGGTCGTCGCCACGTCGGACACGCCGCCCATCCAGCGAGTCAAGGCCGCCTTCGTCGCGGTGACCATCGCCGAGTACTTCCGTGAGAAAGTGGGCAACGTCCTGTTCATGATGGATTCCCTGACGCGGTTCGCGCAGGCTCAGCGGGAGATCGGGCTGGCCGCGGGGGAACCGCCCGCCACCAAAGGATATTGCCCGAGCGTCTTCGCGCTGATGCCTCGCCTGATCGAGCGGCTCGGCTGCTCTCGGACCGGCAGCATCACAGGGATTCTGACCGTGCTGGTGGAAAACGACGACCTGACAGACCCCGTCGCCGATAGCGCCCGCAGCCTGTTGGACGGGCACATCGTCCTGTCGAGGAAGCTCGCGGACCGGGGCCATTACCCGGCCGTGGACATCCTGCGGAGCATCAGCCGGCTGATGTCCACCGTGGCAAGCGACGAGCATCGCACCGCCGGCCAGAAATTCCGCGAGATCTACGCGACCTACGCGGACGCCGAGGACCTGATCAATATCGGCGCCTTCGCTCCGGGCAGCAACCGACGGATCGACGGCGCCATCAGTCTCATCGACAAGATAAACGAATTCCTCGTCCAGCCTGTCCGGCAGAGAACGCCGTTTGAGGAAACCGTCAAACGTCTGGTCACGATCACGCGGGCCTGGGACAAGCTGCTGGGCGGGAAAGGCTAGCGCCGGTGCATAGATGATGCGATTCGTGTGGCGTCTCCAGCGGGTGCTGGACGTCAAGACAAAGGAAGAACAGATCAAGCAGACCGAGCTGTTCCGGCTCACCGAGCAGATCGCCGCCAAACGGGGCGAGCTGCTCATGCGTCAGCAGGTCCTTCAAGACCTGCTGGCGGAGATCGGGAAGGACCCGTCCACGGAGCGGCTGAACACACAGGAATTCCTGCTTCGCAGCGCCGCCGTGGATGACGAGCAGATCCGCACTCTCCGGACACAGATCGCGGATCTGGAAACGCGGCACCAGGAGAAGACCGCCGAACTGCTGGCTGTCAGACGATTCAAGGAGGGTCTGGAGAAGCTCCGGGACCAGGCCAAAGAGGAGTATATTCAAGAACAGGAACGTCTGGAGCAGCGGGAATTGGACGAGAACACGACGATGGCGTTCGCCCGAAATGAGGAGTCCAACAGGTGAGTAAGAAGGTCATCATCCTCGCGGTGGGGTTGGGACTGACCAGCTTCGTCGGCGCGTTCGCCACCGGCTGGTTCACCCGGCCGCCGGCCGCAGCCGCCGCAGCCGAACCGAATCGGCCCAGCGCCGCCAGTCCGACCAACGCGTCACGTCAGACCGCGCCGCCGACCCTCTCGCCGACGCTGGCCCTGGCGACCGATCAGGCCCCGGCCGCCCGCTCGATGAGCGAAGAGCAGCTCAAGGAGCTGATCCTCCAGGTCCGCGACAGAATTCAGGAATACGACCGCAAGCTGGCGGAGCTGGAGAAGGAGAAGGAGCGGCTCCAGATCGCTCAGCAAACCCTCAAGAAGGACATTGAGACCCTGAACAACCTGCGCGTGGACTTGGCCGCCAGCGTAGCCGACGTGAAGAACGAGCGAGACCAGCTTCTCAAGGCAAGGGTCGCAGTGGCGGCCGCGGAGAAGGCCAATCTCGTCGCGATCGCAGCGGCCTACGACAAGATGGACCCGGTCGGCGCCGGCCAGATCCTGACCAACATGGCCACAGGCACCGCGCGGAACAACAGCAGCGCCGTCGCCAACCTGGACGACGCGGTCAAGATCCTGTTCTTCATGCAGGATCGAACGAAGGCCAAGGTGTTGGCCGAGATCGCCAATCAGGAGCCGGCGCTGGCGGCTCTGCTGTCCCAGAAGCTCAAGCAGGTCCAGGAAGGAAAGTGATCGTATGGATATCGCAACCATCGTGGGCATTGTCTCCGGGTGCGCGGTCATCATCTGGGCCATGGCGCTCGGCGGGAGCCTGGTGATCTTCTGGGATGTGCCCTCCGTCGCCATTACCGTCGGCGGCATGCTCGCCTCGACGTTCATCCAGTTCTCCCTGCCCCAGTGCCTGAGCATCTTCTCGGTCGTGAAGAAGACGTTTGTCGTGAAGATCCCGACGCCCTCGGAACTGATGAAGAGGATGGTGGAGTACGCGACGATCAACCGGCGGGACGGCGCCCTGGCATTGGAACAGGAGATCGGCAAGCTCCATGACGCCTTTTTCGCCAAGGCCCTGCAGTTGATCGTGGACGGGCAGAATCCGGACGACATCCGCGATTTCCTCTCGATGGAAATCCAATACATGCAGGATCGTCACGCGTCCGGCAAGAAGATCCTGGAGTACATGGGCGCCGCTGCCCCGGCGTTCGGGATGGTCGGAACCCTGATCGGACTGGTCCAGATGCTCCGGAATCTCTCCTCGCCCGACCAGATCGGCGCCGGCATGGCGGTGGCCCTGATCACAACGTTGTACGGTGCCCTCCTGGCGAACCTGATCTTCCTGCCGCTGGCGGGCAAGCTCGGACTCTATTCCAAGGCGGAAACGACGGCCAAGGAGATGATCGTCGAGGGAGTGTGCGCCATTTCCAGGGGCGACAACCCGACGATCGTCCGAGAGAAGCTCCAGGTGTTCGTCTCCCAGCACAAGCGGTCGGATAAGAAGGCGTAGGCCGACCATGGGCAAAACGAAGAAAGAGTCGCCGCCCGAGGAAGCCTCAGGCGCCCCGCAGTGGATGATCACGTTCAGCGATTGCATGAATCTGCTGCTGACGTTCTTCGTCCTGCTGGTGACCTTCTCCGCGTTCGGCCCGGAACAACAAGAGCGGATCATGAACTTCGGGAACGCCATCCGTACGGTTCTCGGAAGCCCTGTAGATCCCGGACGGGTCAAAGACGAGGGTTCGATGGTCGATACCCGACGAGTGGTGAACGTGGAACAGCCGGAACAGGGCAGCGACACGCCAACCCACAGCCAATCTCCGACGCGCAGCGGATCGCTGAATGAAGACCTCCAGGCCGCCGACTACCGGCATCACAAGGTGTTCTTGATCCCCTCCGCGAAGGTCTTCCTGGCCCGCGGCAGGGCACTGTCCCCCGATGGACGGTACTTCCTGGCCACCATGGCGGCCTTCCTCCGGGAAGTGCCGGGCAGCGTGGTCATCAGCGAGAACGGCCCGGACGATCGGGCCGGCGCCGCGGATCTCGGCTTGTCGCGGGCCTTGACCGTGCTCGAACACCTCGTCTCCCTGGAGAACCTGGGGCGCGAGAGGCTCAGCATCGCGTCGGAGAGCATCGCCCCTCCCGAGGGGACCGGCGGCTCCGTAACCGCCTATCACCGACAGGAGCGGATGCTCGAGATCGTCCTGTTGGAAGGGGGTGTGCAACAGTGAGCAAACGACGGGAGGAATCAGCTCCGGGGGTGCCCCTCTGGATCATCACGTTTTCCGACATGACCACGAATCTGCTGACGTTCTTCGTGCTCCTGTTGAGCATGGGACACATCCGCGACGACACCCTCTTCGACGACGGACAACGGATGTCCATGCTCTTTCTGGAGTCCGTCAAGGCGGGGTTCGGCTTCCGCCAGAGCACGGACTTCGACTACGCCAAGGTCAAATACTCGATAGACCAACCCGACCGGGCGGAGGGAATCACGAAAGACGCCCGCGAGGAACAGACGCGAAGGCTCTTCGAGAACCTGCGCCGGTCCGTGCAGACGATGCCTTCCCAACTGAAGGGCGACCGGGTCGAGTTCTCGGTGGCCAATATCAAGTTCGCGCCGGACCAGGCCGTGCTCGACGAAGCCGCTCAACAATGGCTGTCCCGGTACTGCCTGAATGTTCGACAGAACCTCGACCCGGCCTCCACCATGCTGTATGTCGTCGGAGTGCCCGACCGGGGAGCCTCCGAGACTCAATCCCGCCTGCTCGCGGCCCGGCGATCCCGTGCCGTCGCGGCCTTCGTCCGCCAGGCGATGTCTGCACCAACGGCCGGGCGGGGCACCGAGACCCAAGGCAGCGGATCGCCCTGGCGGATCTTCTGGTGGGGCGCCGGTCCCGGCGCCACCTGGGGCGGACAGGACGCCCCCGCCCCCGGGCAATCCCAGATCCTCATCGCCGCGATGAAGACCAGCCGCTGAACGCAGCGCGAAGCGGACTTCGTCGAGAACTTGTAGCAAAGACATGCGCCTGAGTGTATAGATCCTCGACACCCCCGGGGGTCTGCCCTCGGCGGAGGGATTTGCGCGCCCCGGCACCCCTCTTGAGCCCACTCAGCCGGCGACGGCACGCCATTTGCTGCATCCCCTGCTCATGAACGCCAATCGAAAGAGAATCGCGGCCCTGTGCCTGCTGCTGGTTGTGGGAGGCGGTTGGGCTGGCTTGGCTTCGCGGTATACCGGCTCGGCCGTGAGAGCCCAGAGCGCCCCCGGCGCCGGCTCTCTCGCGGGCGATCCCAACATCCCGACTGTAGCCGGCATGGACCTGGACAGCGACGGGGTAATCGGGCGGATGATACTCGCGGTGTGCATCGTGCTCGGGCTCGGCTCCGCAGCGGTGTACCTGTCCAAGCGGGTCCTGCCGCGGATCGCCCATCCCGCCGGACGGGAGATCCGAGTCGTCGAAACCGCATGCTTGGGACCGCGCAAAGCGCTGCACCTCATCGAGGTCGGCGGGCAGCGTCTGCTCATCGGCAGCAGCAGCGACCGAATCACCATGTTGACCCCGGTGGGGGATGCCTGGCTGGATGTGCCTGCCAGAGAGCCGTTGGATAGTGCGGTGGAGTCATAGATGGCACGGATACGAGGAACCATTGGCGTCCTGTTGGTCATCGTCGCATCGGCGGCGGCGCCGGTCGGAGGGCAGACCGGGCTGGACATCACCTCCCCGGTGGCGCCTGCGACGGGGGTCCAGACCCCGTCCGCGTCGGCCGGCGGCAGTATGCCCAGCGTCGGGGAGCTCGTGACCGTGTTCGAGAAGGCGACAGCCCCCTCGCCAAACGGGTCGGAGGCATCCGAGCCGGCGGCCGGCGATTGGGCGACCCCGGTCAAGCTCGTGGTGATCTTCGCCGGCCTGGCGATTCTGCCCAGCCTGCTCGTAATGATGACGTCCTTCACGCGGATCGTCATCGTCCTGTCGTTTGTGCGTCGCGCCTTGTCGACGCAGAGCATCCCGCCAACCGTGGCGGTGATCGGGCTGGCCCTGTTCCTGACGATGTACACGATGGCGCCGACGTACGCCCGCATGAACGCGGAGGCCATCCAGCCGTACCTGACGGACAAGGCCTCCTTGGGCGTTGCAGCAACCAAGGCGGGCGAGTGTATGAAGGACTTCATGCTCCGCCAGAGCCGCAAGGGCGACGTGGCCCTGTTCGTCGAGATGGCCAAGGCTCCCATGCCGACCGTCCCGACGGATATCCCGCTGCACATCGTCGTGCCGGCCTTCATCATCAGCGAATTCCGCACGGCCTTCGAGATCGGGTGCCTGTTGTTCATCCCGTTTCTGCTGATCGACATGGTGATCGCCAGCGTGCTGCTCAGCGCCGGGATGATGATGCTGCCCCCCGTCATGATCTCGCTGCCCTTCAAGCTGATCCTGTTCATCCTCGTCGACGGGTGGGGATTGCTGGCCAAGAGCCTGAGTCTGGGGTTCCGCTGAGAACGAACAACGGAGAATGAAGACGTATGGACAGCAGCTTCGCCCTGTACATTGGAAGACACACGCTGGAAACCGCCCTGATCCTGTCGGCGCCCATTCTGCTGACGTGCATGGTCGTCGGCATTGCGGTGACGCTGTTTCAAGCCGTCACGTCGATGCGGGACATGACCCTGACGATCATCCCGAAGCTGCTGGCCCTGGGACTCATCACGCTGGTCTTCAGCGGGTGGATGCTCCAGGTGGTCCTGCGCTTCACGGCGGAGATCTTCTCATTGATCCAGGGCATCGGAGGTAATGGATGATGGATTGTGGATTACTGAAAGAAGCGTCCGATGGGCGATGGGATCATCCATCCTCCATCATCCGTCATCCATGGTGACGCCATGCCCCCCGCCCTGCTCGGCCTGATCCTGATTCTGACGCGGACATCGAGTTTCATCCTCGTGCTCCCGGTCTTCGGGTGGCAGACGATCCCGCTGCACATCAAGGTGATTATTGCGACGCTCCTGTCCGTGTTCTTCTGCATCTGCAAGCCGCTGGCTGTCGACCCGACGGCGATCTCCCTGCCGATGGCGATGTTCCTGCTGACGGGCGAAGCCATCTACGGCCTGGCCCTCGGACTGATCGTCGCCCTGCTGTTCTCCGTCGTTCGGATGAGCGCCCACGTCGCGGAACAACAGATGGGCTTGACCATGTCCGAGATCGTCGATCCGTTCAATGGGGAGGTGACCGGCGAGTTGTCGAACCTGATGGAAATGGTCTTCATCTTGCTGTTCCTCGGCGTCAACGGTCACCACGTGTTCCTCCAGGTCCTCTCGCGGAGTTACGACGCGTTCCCGCCGGGCACGGCACCGACGCTCGATGTGCTCGTCGCAGGCGTGGTGGAAACCAGTTCGGCCATGTTCATTGCCAGCCTGCGGCTGGGGGCGCCGCTGCTCGGCGCGTTCCTGGTCCTGATGGTCACCCTGGCGCTGCTCTCGCGTCTGGTCCCGGAGATGGACATCTTCATGGTCAGCATGCCGGCCCGCGTGGCGCTGGGCCTGTTCCTCGTGGCGATCTTCATGCCGTTCGTGGGAGAATACGTGACGGAACTGGCCGATTGGATGGGCAAGCTCTTGCCCATTTAGCATTTGCGATTTGTGATTTGCGATTTCAAGAGGACCGTCTCAGCAACATGGCCCGTCCAATCGCAAATAGAAAATTGTAAATAGTAAATCTGAAGATGGCCGAGAAACCAGCAGCCGAAAAAACAGAACAACCAACCGCCCGTCGGCTCAGCAAGGCGCGAGAAGGCGGCCAGATTCCCCAAAGCCAGGAACTGGGCGCCGCCTTCACGCTCTTGGCCCTGCTGGCGGCGCTGGTCACGCTGGGTCCCGGGCTGTTCCGCTGGTGCAAGATGGAGCTCGAGGAGGGCCTGTCGACGACGAATCCCTCCTCCACATTCTCGGACGCGCAGGCGTTCCTCCATCTCGTCCACGACAGCACCATCGACACGCTCGTGGTGTTGATTCCGATTCTCGCCATCCTCTCGGCCGGGGGCGTGATCGCCGGCATCCTCATGGGCGGCGTGACACTCACGCCCGCCGCAATTCAGTTCCGCTGGGACGTCCTGATTCCCGCCAATGCGCTGGGCAAGCTGGTCAGCAAGCAATCCCTCGTCCACCTGCTGCTCTCCATCTTGAAGCTCGTGTTCGTCAGCATGATCGTGTGGGCCTACCTGAAAGACAGCCTGGAGGCCTTTGCGGCCCTGCGATGGGCCTGGTCCACCCAGATCATCACGGCAACCGGGGAAATCCTCCTGGGTGTGTTCCTCCGCGTGAGCCTTGCGGTGCTGATCCTCGGATTGGCCGACGCCGTCTATCAGAAGTGGAACTACATCCAGGAACTCAAAATGACGCGCGATGAGGTTCGCCAGGAGCGAAAGGACACGGAGGGATCTCCGGAGGTCAAGGCGCGTATCCGTCGCTTGCAGATCCAGATGTCGATGAGACGGCTTCGCAAGGACGTGCCCAAGGCCAACGTAATTCTCGTGAACCCGACGCACGTGGCGGTGGCGCTGCGCTACGATCCGAAGACCATGGAAGCCCCTCTCCTCGTGGCCAAGGGCGCCGACCACATGGCCCAGAGGATCATCGAGATCGGCCGTTCCTACGGGATCCCGATCATCCAGCGGCCTCCGCTTGCCCGGGCCATCTTCGCGACCGTCAAGCCGGGCCAACCCATCCCCGAGGCCCTCTACATGGCGGTCGCGGAGGTGCTCGCATTGATCTACCGCCTCCGTCAGAAACGCCGGATGTCGAAGTAGGAATCAGCCCTCTCCGGAATCGCATGGAGCCAGGCAACTCCATCCGATTGCTCCCGACCGACTCAACCGCCGGTCGGGAACCTCTCCTAAGGCAGTGTCCGACAATAAGTGAATGACTCAGCCTGCCTGGCTGTGCTTTCCACCCCGGCAGAAACAGCATGATTCGGCTGGGACAGAAGCACCAATGCATTCAGTTATTTCCTGACACTGCCTAACTGCTCAGCGAACTCAGACCCGCAAACTGGTTCTGCAGCAAGGTGAGCATCTTCTCGAGGCGTGCATACTTCGCGATGAGTCGTGTTTCCACCCCTTCCAGACGCTCTTCTTCTCGGTCGATGGCGTCCTGGAGATGGTCAATCTGATCCTGGACCTGGTCCTGGTCCAGAGCGAGCATGCCGGTCGTCTTGTTCAAGATGCTGTCCAGGGCGTCCTCCATGGCCCCGGTGAACCCCTGTTTGACCCTGACCGTCGCGGCATACGTGCCGTCGTTGCTGAGGTCGACGCTCAGTTGCAGCCCGTTTTCGGGATACATCGCGACGTTGTACTCGTCGAACGTGCTGTCGCCAATGATCATGTTCCCGCCGATCGTGGCGTCTCGCCAGGTCGTCTCGTCGGCGAGCTTGATCTTGGCGCTGGTGATGGCCCCCCCTGCGACGGTCACTTGCACGTTGTACGTGCCGGCGGTCGTGTTGCGGCTTGATGCACCGTACATTTTGACCGTATTGCTATCGGAACTGCCCGTTTTATTGGCCCCGATGAGGGCGAGCACGCCCAGGTAGTTCTTGGAGATAGCCTTATCGAATACGTCGCTGTCGAGGCTCAACAGGCCGTCACTGTCCAGTTTCAAGCCGATTTGACCGGGCATGAGGAAGCTATCCACATCGATGACAAACCCCTTCGTCTGCCGGACGAGGGAGCCTCGCAGGTTGTTCAGGAGGCTCGACATCGTCAGGTCGCTCATCAGCACACCGGCCTTCTTCGTCTCCGCGTCGTAGCTGGTGTTCTTGTCCAGGAACGAGACGACCTCATTGTAGGCCTCGAGATACGTGGCGAGCTTCGTCTTGACCGACTCGGTGTCCCGAGTCAGGCTCACCTGTACCGTCCCGGTATCCAATAGGTGGAGCGTCACGCCGGAGATAACGTCGTCGATCGTGTTCGAGCTGCGGGTGATCCACTCATCCGCACCGACCGGGAAGCCGTCCACTTTGATCCGCGAATCCTGTGCCGACTGCGTCTCGATGAAATCCCCTGCGGCGAAACCCGCCAGACTCGCGCTGATGCTGCCGCCCGCCGTGGACTGACTAACCGTCGGGAGGTCCAGCGTGGTGGAGCCCGATCCGGCATTGTACGTCAGGTTCAGCGTCATCTGGCTCGTGCCGTTGGTGCTGCTGGTCAGCCGGATCTGACCGTTGACCAGTGTGGCCGTGGCACTGTCCCCAAATGCATCGTTGATTTCCCCAATGAGATGGTTGAGCGTTGTGTGCTCGTTGACGTCCATGCTGAAGTTGACCGCGGTGCCGTCGTGCTTCGTGCCCGAGATGGTAATCGACTCGTCGCCCGCCAGCACTCCGCTGAACTGATCGAGACTCCGGATCCGATCGGACAGGGATGCGTTCTCGGTGCCCACGGAGAGGGGAGAGCCGGCCTGCCACACTTCCGTGTTGCTCGTGTTGATCTTGATCTCGTAGTCCGACCCGGCGTCGTTGCCGTTGAACACGAGATGATAAGCGTCGTTATAGGACAATAGACTGGCGGTCACTCCCGGGTTGTTCGCGTCGTTGTTGATGAGCCCCACGAGATCTTCCAAGGTCGTTTCCTCGGTGGTGGTGATGACCATCTCCTCGTTGTTGTAGGAGTAGATGAACGTGCCGGCCCCAACGAGGCTCTCCGCATACTCGAGGCCGCCGCTGTGGACCCAGCGCTCGGCACTGGCAAGCTGGCTCACGGTGACGGAATGGCTGCCTTCATGGGCGGTGCTGGACGCCTCCGCGGTCAGGACGTCCTCGTCACTGGAGGCCGTGCGGTAGGCCCGAAGATCCCCGGAATTGGACAGTTTCTCCGTCGCGTTCTGCAGGGCCTCGAGCTTGGTCTTCAGCTCGCTGAGGGCTTCTTTGCGCTCCGTGTAAGTCTCCTGGCGCGTCTTGTACAGATTGAGCCGCTTCTGCTCGATCGCCATGAGCTGCTTGACCAGGGTCGTCGTATCGATGCCGGTGGATAGTCCGGAGAGCCGTAGTTCACCCATTGGAAACCTACCTTTCTGACAACCTTTATGGCCTCCGTGCCCCCGCGACGGGGCACACGGACCCACTTCCCATTATCGGTCAGAAGCGGAGTCTTCTGCAATTCGGGCTTGTTCTTTCAGACGCACGTCAGATGGGCTCGTTCCGGCTCGCCGTCCATCAGTTTCAGTTCAAGGTCCGGCACGTTCTCCATATACCAGCGGTACACATCCATCGACGGACCCTGTTCTTGCGAATCGCGGAGAAGCCGACGGGCCACAGAACCGTCGTGGTTCTCGATCTCGCGCTCCAGATAGGTCCGCCCGAGATCAGGCAGCCCCGAAGCGTGCAGGGCCATCGCACGGAGCAGATCGAAGCCCGCCACGCGCCGGGCGATATCCCGCTGCATCACTTCCAGCCCGCTCAGGATCGTCACGCAGCTCACATAGGCCTCCGACCGCAAGGACACTACGGCGCCCTTCAGAAGGTCGTTCATGAAGGAAACGGGCAAGGCCTCGCTCTCCCACAGGAGGATCTGGGCCTTGAACCGCGTCAGGAAGTCGGAGCAATCGCAGTGGCGGAGCTCCGCGGCCACGTCCAGGTCGGGCTGCATCTGCCGTTTCTCCCGGATATTCTCGAGCCTGCACTCCCCATAGTACCGGTATTTCATCCGTCGGCCGCGCGGGTCGAACACCGGGAGCATCTGCGTTTGGCTGCCCGCGTGAATGCGGATCAGCGTCAGGTAGTCCGGGATGTTCGCCATCTTCACCGCGGCGCCGCTCTGTGCGTAGAGCGCCAGTTTGGCGGACCAGAACGCGTCCGCCGCAAAGGGGTTCTCATCGTAAAGGCCGATGGTGTCGAACAGGGCCTTGCGGATGATGGCCGCACCGTGACTGATCGACGCCTGCCACGCGGCGCAACTGTTGATGATCGTGGTGCTGTCGACGGGCAGAATGCCTGCCTCGGTGTACTCCGGCCCCCGGAATTCGTCCAGGAAGGTCCGGATAAACGACCCAACCATCGCCAGGCGGCCATCCGTGTTGATCTCCCGGTAGAGCCGTTCCAGCTTCGTCGGCGCCATGATGTCGTCGACGTCGTGGATCACGATGAAGTCCGAGGCCGCTCGCTGGATGGCGGAGTTCCGTCTCACGTAAGGCCCGCGGTTGTCCGGGAAGCAGCAGGGGTGGATTCGAGCGTCCCGTCGAGCATAGTCCTCGATCAGGACGCGAGTTCCGTCCGTGCTGCCGTCATCGATCAGGAAGAGTTCCCACTCGGTCATCGTCTGGCTCAGAATGCTGTCCACACATTCCTTGAGATACCGCTGGTTGTTGTAACACGTCGTAATCACGGTGACCTTCGGCCGAGGGTGGACCGCGAAATGGCCCCCGGTCGAAGACGGCACGGGGCGAGCCGTCGGGGATTCGGTATCCCGCGGCGGACTCCTTCCCGGACCCGTGTCCATACGAACGGATCCGCCCGTCAGATCCCCACGCGCAGTCACGACCTTCAATCGGCGTGCCAGCCGGTCCCGGATCTGGATGATCGCATTCCTCCGCGCCGCTGGCATCCGGGCAGCGGGATGCTCCAGGAGCCGGGTGTAGGTCGCCGCCACTTGCTCGGGACGACCCAACTGCATGTAGCACTGGGCAAGCAGAGTATGGGCGGCGACACAACGCTCGGCGATCCGCATGTGACAAGCGGGGTCCGACGACAGGTACCCCTGTCGCTCCAGTCCGAACCAGATGTCCAGACACGCAATAGTCTCCTCGCAGTAGGAGACCGCGAGTTCCATAGCTCCGACGTCCAGAATCCTGCGCGCCTGTCGCAGCAGCCAGACGCTTCGCTTCTCCCGGTACTCCGCGCCGTTGTACCGCGGCATTCGCAGCGACGTCTCGGTCAGTTCGCCGTCCTTTCGCAGAATCCACGTGGCGCCGGAGGTCAATCCGGTATGATCGACCGGCCCCGCCAGATCTCGGTTCCTCGCAGCCTCCTCGCCTCCCCATACCGTCTGGCGACCGCCAGCCACGTGCCCGTAGTCATGGTCCTGATGCACCGCCGTGATGAACTCGGTGCCGTCAACTACCGGCACTCCGCGCCGGTTCGGGTCCATCACCAGCCAGTTGTCCCAGGCGGTGCGCCCGATGGCAAACGGAGGGATCTGCGGCCACAACCCCTTGCGAAACACGAAGTAGTCCAGCCCGCACTCCGCGTGGAGCATCGCCTGCTCGCGGAGTTGTCGCATCAGCGAATCGTGCCAGGAGGGCTCGCCGAAATCAATGGCATCGAGGACCGGTAGATCCCAGCGTCGGCCGACGAGCAGAAAACTCGCCAGACGCATCCCCACCCTCTGCGCTCCCTGGACGAAATCCTCGGACAGAATGATGTCCGCATTCACGTAGGCCAGCACATCGTGGCCGGCATGGTGCTGGGCAGCCTGGAACAACTCGTTGACGAGGGGCGTCCCGAATTCGTTGCGACCGACTTCGCGGATGTGCCGCGCTCCCACCTCCTCGGCCATCTCCCGGGTTCCGGGTTCGTCGCCGAACAGGAGGATCTCGGGCGTCGGGTCCAGCCGGGCCCAACTGCGGATCGCATTCTTCTGAATCATGGCGGTGCGACCCGTGAACGGCTTGGGCATGGCGAAGATGGTCATCCTGCTGCCCGGCGACGGCTGCACCCGGGCTGGGGTCGGACTTGAGAGGACCGGGACCCCATCCGCCTTCGACGCCGACGTCTCCGTCCTCGACGCGGTCCGAGGCAAGACCGCCCCGTCCGCCAGGAACTCATGGAACGGAGTCTTCAACTGCCGATTGACTTGCTCCAGGAATCCGACTCTCATCTGGTATTGCTCGTCGAGGGACCTGGTCCCACAGTACTTCTTCATAGCCTCGTGTGTGGGCTTACGGTAGGGTTCGCGGGCCATGGAGCTCCACAGTCGTTCGTACTCCAGTTGCTCTTCCCACGTGCCACAGGCGTGAAGGGCCACGACGCTGGGGTCTGCGACGATCTGAAATCCCGCCTCCTGGAGCCTGGCCAGGGTAGTTCGATCGACCTTGCCTCTGGAATCGGCCTTGAAGCCGCCGATCTTCCTCAGCGCCTCGACGTTGTAGACCTTGACGCTCTCTCGGACGCGAGAGGTCCAGTCTTCCCACAGATGACAGTAGTAGATTCCCAGTTTCTCCGGCTGCGGGTGCTCCAGCACCCTCTTTCGCACGTAGGCGATTGCGCCGGGATGGAGGATGAAGTCGTCGTCCACCTTGAAGAAGTACGGCGTGTCGCAGATCTCGACGCACTTCGCCGCGGCGTCGAGAAAGTGCATGCCCGACATCGCTTGGACCCGATCCTGCAGATCCTGGGAACCCATGATCGACCGGACGGAATACTCGAACGTGCTGCGACCGTTGGTGAAGCAGAAGATGGTGAAGTCGCGTTTCCTCGCACGGCCTTCGCGACACCCCCTGTCCAGTAGAGGCAGCAGGTTCTGGCGGAAGACCTCATTCTTCAGGTCCTTCCATTTCCCGTTGCCGAACTGGAACCACAGTTGCCGGCCCTCGGTCGCCCGGGCGCGCAGCCAACCCGCCTCTCTCGCGACGCAGATCATGGGCACGCCACGCCGGGTCGCCAGCACGGCAAACCACAGATCGCGAAAGCTGGGATTCTGAAAATCCCGCAGGCAGGGCCGAATCGTGCTCGTGTGGAAGGCCAGCGTCCCCACCCCCCCGGCATCCACCACACCGTCCCCGCTGCGGTTGACCTCGAAGCGATACACCGTCCTGTCACGAACGTAGTCCTCGAACGGCTCGCAGAAATCGATGCCGTGGACCACCATCACGGCACGACGCTGGTGTTCTTCGATCTTCGACGTCATGCGCTCGACATAGTCAGGTGGATACGCGATGTCGTCGTCCACAACGAATACATATCCCTCGTCGTCAGGCTTCAGCAGGTTCCACACGCCGCTGGCGAACGACTCTCCCGTCCGATTCGTCTGGACCGTCGAGACCTTCTTGTGCCCGTACAGATCCTGGGGCGCCGCTTCGAACTCGTTGAGCAGAATGCGGATCTCGTCCACCTGGTTCTCGATGTCTCGAAGGACGTCCCGCAGACTGGCAGACCGTTCCGGGATGGACACGATCAACGCGATTCGCCTGTCCTGTCCGTGCGACCGCTCCTGCGGGCGGCGGCATGAATCTGCGACGGGCGGATCGTCCCGGTGAACGGGCAAACATCCAGACGAAGCCTGGTCGCGCGACGCGCCGGCCAGCAATCGATCCCGTTCCCGCACGAATCCCTCGCTCTGGACCTGGGCAATCTCGATGGAGGGCGTCTCCAGAAGCCTCGCGTAGCCGGCCGCAGCCTGCTGGGGATTCCCCAACTCCTCATAGCACCTCGCCAGCGAAACACAAGCAGCCTTGTACGACCTTGTCACGGGACTGTCGTCCGGAAAGCGAGACGTCGCGCATCCGGGTCCGCCCACGGGCGTCAACTTGTCCAGAACGGTCAGCGCCTCTTCCCATTTGTTGGCGGCGAGCACCCACTCGCGACGAGCCATCAACTGTTCCGCTTGCTTCGCCAACCAGGCGATTCGCCTGCTCCTATAACCCAGACTGCCGACCTCACACGGTCGCGGCTGCACCCGGTACAGTTGCCCTTCTCTGCTCAAGGCCCACGTGGCGCCGGTGGTATAGGCCGAGTCATCGATCTCGCCGGCCAGCAGCCGGTTCCGCCTGGCTTCCTCCCCGTTCCACACCTCCTGTCGTCCTCCCCGGACGTGGGCGTAGTCATGTTCCTGGTGTACCGCCGTGATGAACGCCGTGCCATCGACCACCGGGACCCCTCGCTTCTGGGGGGCCATGACAAGCCAGTTGTCCCAGGCCGTCCGTCCGATGGCAAAGGGAGGAATCTGCGGCCACAGTCCCTTGCGAAACACGAAGTAGTCCAGCCCGCACTCTGCGTGAAGCATGGCGTGCTCGCGGACCTGCTGCACGAGGGTCTCCCGCCAGCGGGGTGCGAGGAAGTCCATCTCGTCGAGGACGAGCAGGTCCCATCGCTGTCCGATGAGCAGGAAGTCGGCCAGACCGGCCTGCACCTTCTGCACGCCCTCCGCAAAATCCTGCATGAGGATCATGTCGGCATTCACATAGGCCAGGACCGAATGGGAGGCAAGGTCCTGGGCGGCCGCGAAGAGCTTGTCCACGAGGGGCGTGCCGAACTCGCTGCGGCTGATCTCGGCGATGTGCTTTGCGCCGATCTCCTGGGCCATCTCGCGAATTCCGGGCTCGTCGCCGAACAGGAGGATCTCCGGCCTCGGATCGAGTCTTGCCCAACTGCGGATGGCGTTCTTCTGAATCGTCGCGGTATGGCCGACGAAGGCCTTGGGCATCGCGAAGAGGGTGAGACCGCAAGCCTTGGATGGCGGACGTGGCGTGGCAGTCGGCCGCGTCTCGGGAGCCCCCGCCCGTCGAGCCAGATCGTCGGAGAGCCGTCGGTATCTCGGGTGGCTCGAATCACTCAGATTCCGGGCCAGGACGTCCCTTGCCTGCGAGAGCATGCCGCCTCGGGCCAGGCAGACCGCCAGGCCATACGACAGGCCCGGGTCCTGCGGGTCCTGCGAGAGAGCCTTCGAGAGGTTCTCCGCCGCCGCCTGGATGCTGCGTTGCCGGTACAGGGCTGCGACTCGACGCATCGTCTCGCTGTGTGCGTCGCGGACAGGCACGGACTCCATCGGGTTGTACAGCACCGAACCGAAGCCTCCGTCGGATGGGCCGCACCCTTCGCCGGGCGATGGATGCTGCTCCAGGTATGCCTGCCTCCAGACGAAGAAGGCGTGCTTGCCCTTGCGGTCGTGGATGAGCGGGATCCCGTGCTCATTGACGAACTTCAGCAGAGGAATGGCTTCGGCAAAGCCCAGGAATGAGCCGCCTTCATGGTAGGGAGCGAAATGCCCGTGGAAGCACTGGAGTTCGTCGATCCCGGGGAGCACGCTGGTTTCCAGGAACTGCCGGGCATTGTCGGCGGTCAGTCTTTCTTCGCTGAACCACAGATCGTCGATGACGACCACGCTTCCATCGGGCAGCGTGGGCAGGGCCGTCGTCAGCACGTGCGTCATGATCGGCACATTTGGCAGATCGTGCGCGTCCACAAAGAAGATCACCCTGTCCTGCGCCGTCCACAGACGGGGGAAGTCGGTCTTGAGGATGTCCTGCTCCAGGAGAGTCACTCGGGACAGATCGGCGGGCAGGAACTCCATGGTCTCGCGGAGCGTGGCAAAACTGAGATCGACCGCGTAGATCCGGGTCGCCTTCGTCGATGCGATCCACGTTCGCAGAGAGAGCCCGCCGAGCGTCCCGAGCTCCACGATGACGGACGGATCGAACTGTCGCGCGAGACCCGCAAGAGAGGCCATCGTATGAGCCGACTGGTCTCGGTAGTAGAGCCGATTCTCCTTGCGGGCCATGACGTCGATCATCTCGTCGAAGTCCACGTCGGGCGGAGCATCGGGCGCGGAGGGCAACGCCTTGGCGACGGGCACTCTGCACGCGGAACGATCCTCCGTCTTCCGGAGAATCTCATGATACATCCTGAGGACCTTCTCGCCCCCTCGTTCAATGCTGAATCGCTCGCGGGCCTCCACGACGTTCCGCTTGAGGGCGACGAGATCCTGGCTGTTCAGAATGGTCGGCAGGTTCTCCATGTCCTGCTCGCCCAGCACCACCCCAAGGCGATGCTGCTCGACCAGGCCCGCCAGATAGCGGTTGTCGGCGTCGATCACGATGGGCAGGCCCGCGCGGAGATAGGCCAGGAACTTGTAGGCCATGTAGTAGTTATAGTGTTCTGCGGCCTTCAGGTCCCTGGCCAGGAGCAGGAACGTGCCGTAGTCGTATTGCGAGATCGTCCTGACGAACTCCTCCAGTCGCAGCGGCCGACAGGCGAACACGTTGGCGAGCCCCTGCTCTCGGATGACCTCCTTGAGACCGTTGTTCTCGCCCGTTCCGTCAAGGTAAGGGGAGTTGTAGATGTAGAGGCGCAGGTTCTCCTTCGTGTAGTGGCGCACCACGTTGAGGAAGGGGCGGTAGTAGAAATTGTCGGGCGAATTCACCGCCAGCATGGCGCCGCCATAGACCAGGCGGATCTCGCCGTCGTTGCGAGGCGGCACATCGTACGTCGGCTCCTGCAGGTATTCGGTCACGGAGACGATGGACCCGCGACTGTCGTACTTTCGGGCCAGCTTCGCCGAGGTTTCCTCGGAACACAGGTGCATGATGTGGTCGTAGTTTCGGAAGAAGTGTTCCTCCGCGCCGCGAACCTGCCGGGCGGTGCTGTGCGTCCGCTCGAAGAATCCGTCGGGCAGGAAGGAAAGCACTTCGTAGAAATCGACGACCGTCCGGGCGCGATCGGGCAGGAATGCCGACAAGGCCAGAGCCTGAATCCCCCATCCCACGTTCAGGTGCACCAGGGACGGATCCATGATCCGGAGAATCAGCGGCCACAGGTAGAAGAACGGCTCCACGAGGGTCGCATCGAAATCCGCGTTCAGAAGAGGCGCCGGCGACAGGGACACGCTGCGGAGCCCGTCATCCTTCTGGCGGACGAATTGGGCCATGATGGGGACGGTCTGGATCTCCCGGTAGAGGGGATAGAGGACTGTGTCGTGTCCTGCGAAGCGGCGCCGGATCTCGTGGAGCCCGTCGAAACGCCGCAGGTCGATGAACCTCTCCAGATAGTCGTTGCACACGCAGTCGGCGCCGCCGCCGGGAATCTGCCCGGAGACGCTGAAGATCACAGTCCCGATCTCCCCCAACCGGCTGGCCGGAACGATGCGATATGATCCGAGTTGTCGAACGTCGAGCGTCGCCAGGAAGTCGTCCTCGATCACGAGCCCTCTGAGACCGGCGAACCGCTCCGCAGACGCGCCGCGGAGGATCAGCGACACGACGTGCAGACTCCTCGCGTCGTCCACATACAGAGCGTAGAGCTTGCCCTGCAGCTCGGCGAGCTTTTCCTCAGCCCGATCCCGCATCCGTTCGACCTGGTAGATCTGGGACCACTCGTTGACCTTCCGACGGACGTACTCCTTGTCCATGGTGGCTTCGGCCCGCTCGATTGCCTCTTCCAGATACTGCGCGTATTCCCGCTGGGAAATGAATGTCCGCCCCTCTAGCGAGAGGGCTGCATCCGGCGGGGAAGGCGATCGCAAGGCAACGGTCGGTGCTTCGGCAGCCTGGGGAACCTGCACGACTGTCCTGCTCGTCTCCGCGGTCGCATGGAGAATCCGATGGTACATGGCGGCCATTTTCTCGCCGCCCCTGGCGATGCTCCACAGGGAACGAAACCGCGCGACGTTCTCCTTTTGCGTCCGCACGTCCTGGCGACTGAGAATCTCCGGCATGTGGTCGAGATCCTCATGTCGGTACACCACGCCGATGTCGTGTTTCCTCACCAGCTCGGCCAGATACGTCAGGTCCTCCGGCACCACGATGGGCAGGCCCGCCCTCAAGTACGCGATAACCTTGTACGGCAGGCTGTCGGGATAGGGGCAGGGCCGGCTGTCCGGCGGCGGGCTCATCCCGTAGTCGCATGTCGAGATCGCCCGAACAAACTCGTCCTCCTCCAGGGGCTCGCAGGCGTGCACATTGGCGAGCCCGTGGGTACGGATCAGTTCCTCGACCGCCTTCGGTCTCCCGAAGCCGTACAGATAAGGGGACGGATAGATGTACAGGTGCAGGTTGTCTCTCGCGAAGGAATTCGCCATGTCCATGAACCGGCGGTAGTACACCGATCCCGTATCGGCGGCATCCTGGATGATGATGCCCGCGTATACGATCTTCAGGTCCGCCCCTGCGTCGCTTGCGTGCGAGTATACCGGGTCTTTCACGTACTCCACGAGCGACACGATGTCCCTGTCCTCGTGCCTTTGCTGGAGCTGCTCGGTAACCGGGTCGAAACAGCGGTGTACGAAGTGACGGCAGTTCGCCCAGAGATGGCGTTCCGACGCACGCGCCAGGACGCGCTGTTCCAGCGATCCCTCCTGCCTGTCCTGGGGCACCAGCTCCGTCACGTCGTAGAAGTCCACGACGGCCTTCCGGGCATCCGGAACGAAGGGCATGAACGGAAGTCCCTGGGTCCCCCAGCCGACGTCCACATGGACGATATCCGCCTGGAGCGTCTTGAAAACAAGCGGCCAGAGGTAGTAGGGCTGCTCGACCACGTGGTCGAACATGCCCGCGTAGGAGCCTTGGGCCGCATCCGCCAGCAGAACGGTGACGAGATCCGTGCTTGTGCGAATCTGCTGCGAAATGGCCGCGATGGTCTGCACTTTGCGATAGTCGGCGTAGAGAACGATGGAGCGTCCGGCGTGCCTGCGCCGGATCTCTTCCCCATCGGCCAGCCGCGACAGGTCGATGAATCGCGACATGTAGTCGTTGCCCCGGTCCCTCCCATTGTTGCGGAAGGGAGCATCCGAGGAGAGGGTAAAGACCACCGTGTTTTCGGAGTCCCGCCACTCGCCGGCGCGATGCAACGGAAAAGGCGAGAACCATTCAGGTCTGAGGCTGTCCCGGAGATCGTCCGCCGCGAGGAAGCCCCGGAACACCCGCGCGTCGAAGCGATGACGCTGGGCCACCATGTGCAGGAGCTGCACGTCCGCTTCGCAGCGGAGATACAGCATGTTGGGACGGTCCGTCTCGCTGGCAAGCAGCTCGATCATGCGCTCCACCAGCCGATGAGCGCGATATTGCTGATACCAGAGCTCGAACATCTTCTCAACGTGCTCCCGCGTCGTGGCGTCATCGAGCGTGCGGATGCGCTCATCGAGGAACTGTCTGTAGCTCGTATCCGAAAGAAAACTCATGTATCACACCTTTCAGCCCTTCACGGACCCGTACCCTGTCGGCAGAATCGCCTCCAGAGCCCCCGGGCTCACGCACCTTTCACCGCCGAGAGCCCCTGGTTGACCGCCCCCCCATTTCCTTCTTCCCGCGTCTCGTGCTCCTGGAGGTACTCGATGTTGTGCTTGTAGCCCAACTCCAGATTGTCAAACACATAGCAGATGTTCCGCAGGAAGAATTTCCCCAGCTCCGTTGCGTCGATCCGGTCGTCATGCACCGTCACAATCCCGTCGTCCACCAGCTCTGCAAGGGCCTTGGACTGCAATTCCCGGCGGAAGTATTCCCTGAACCGAATCCCGTACTTTCGCTCGAAATACGCGTATTCCAGGCCGTAGTACGACAGAATGCTGAACATCACGTCCCTTCGGATCAAGTTGTCGTCCGACAGCTCAAACCCTCGGATCGTGGGGAATCGCCCGGCGTGCAACAAATCGGCGTATTCCTGCAGATCGTAACAGTTCTGAGAGTAGTATCTGTTGATCCGGCTCAGCGCCGACGGCCCGATCCCCAGCGTGTCGTGCGACACGCCGGGAGTGTAGCCCATGGTGTTGCGATGCAGTCTCCTGGCCCGGGCCGCGATGGCCAGGTCGTCGGTATCCTTCGCATAGTGGTCCAGTCCGATCCGCGTCCATCCGTTGGTCGTCAGGAATCGGCAGGCGTCGTACCACATCATCGTCCGGTCATAAGGATTCGGAAGATCGTCCTGGTGAATCAGTCGGTTGTGCGGGAATACATCCGGCCTATACCCCATGTTGCATACCGCCAGTCGGTCGGGAGAGATCTTCTTGGTCAGCTCCAGCGTGTGCAGGAATGACTCCCGCGTCTGCTTGGGCAAGCCGTAGATGAGGTCAAAGTTCAGTCCTTTGAAGAGCTTGCGGATTTCGGGATGCGAAAGTCGCTCGACAAGCTCGAACGGCTGCACGCGGTTGACCGCTTTCTGCACCACGGGATCGAAGTCCTGGACCCCGAAGGAGATTCGGTTGATCCCCACTTCGTGGTAGAAACGCATCATGTCTTCGTCCACAGTCCTGGGATCGATCTCGATGGCGAATTCGTCGAGCTCTTCCACCCGCACGATCTTCCTGAGGTGGGCGATCAATTCGACGAGGTCCTGCCGCTCGATCACCGAGGGCGAGCCGCCGCCCAGATGCACTTCCTTGAAGGACACGTTGACACGGTTTCGCTTGAAGGTTTCAGCGACCAGGTCGATCTCATCGTAGAGGCTCTGGAGCACCGCCTTCTTCTTGTCCGGGTCTCTCGAAACGAGTGAATAGCATTGGCAGTAATAGCATTGGAAGTGACAGTACGGGAAGTGCACGTACAGCGACATGGGGTACCCTTGTTCCTTCACCTCGGCCAGGGAGGAGAGCACGTCGCGCGTCTGCTCGCCGGCAAAGGTCTCATCCCACACTCCCGTCGGCGGATACGCCGTGAAGTAGGATGCCCGGATATCGTACCTGCCGATCAATTCCGGCGTCAGCTTTTCGACAACTGCGTCATCTGCGGATCTGTTGCTCATGGGTCACCACACCTATTCGGTCATTCGTATGTTCACGGGAGGAAAGACCTTTCGGCCGTTCCCGTCGTACAGTTCGTTGAAGGGCGGAACGCCGCGTATCCGGAAGTGCGTTTCCAGGAACCGTTTCGCATCCCCCGCGCAGGGGGCGTCGTCGCGGACGCGATACTCCATCGGGCGTTCCACCAGATCACCGGCCGGCTCCAGGTTGAACGCCTCGGAGAAATAACCGACCCAATCATATTGGAACCTTACATTCGTCTCTTGTTCCCGGTTGTTCGGATGGGCCAGGACGACGTTCTGGAATACGAACAGGTCCGCCAGCTCTGCTTCGTTGTAGCGCACGCCCGATTCCCCCAGGAACGTCCGGACCGCGGCCTGGAATTCCGTATAGAAGTCCGCCTTGTGCATCAGCAACTCCAGGAACACGCCGTCGGGCGGATCGTACGGGATGCCGCCATACCCCTCGGGTTCCAGCAGTTGGGAATACCCCTTGTCCTGCACGTTCCTCGCACAGTCCGCGAGCTTCTCGAACACCCTGTGAATCAGGGGGTACATCTGGGGCATCCTGGCGGATTCCTTTCGCATCCATACCACCAGGTCCGTGATTCGCACGCTGTGCTTGTTCTTGAGGTACCAGAAGACGAAGAACGCAAGCCGGTCGTCGTGCAGGCCGATCGTGTAGTACCCGTCCACGAAAGCATCGATCCACTTCACAGGCGGCATCGCCTCGGTCCCGATCACCACCTCCATGTTCTCGACGATCGCGGTGCTCACCTTGCTCTTGGTGTACCTGCCCTCCATCACCCTGCCGACGATGCCGTACTTCCGCCGCGATTCGCTGGAGGCGACCTGCGTATTCGGAAAAAGCAGGAACGGATAGGAGTAGATCTGGTCGAACACACTGCGGCTCATCAGCTCTTCCAGGCCGGCCATGTAAGATTCGTATGTCTCCAGGGGCAGGCCGAGCATCAGCTCGATGTAAGAGTAGAGGAATGCGTCGTGATAGGCCTTGCGAATGCGTTCGTAGAACTCTCGCTTGAAGTTGATCCGGTTCACCGCCCTCAACGTGTCCTCGTTCAGAGACTGCAGCGCCAGCGTCACGCGGAAACCCACGCGGGCGCTCTGCAGAATCTCCGAGATCCTCAGCACCTTGTCCGAGGAGTTCTTCACCCAACTCACGGAGATGAATTCGGGGTACCCGTAGGTTTGCCGGGTTTGGGCGAGGTACTCCGCGATGGACACGTCTCGATTGCGTATGCCGAAATTGGAGTCGGACATGGCCACGTACTTGATCTTGTTCCTTCCGATCCAGTCGATCTCCGCCTTCACCTGCTCCAGGGGCTTCTCCCGAATGCCCCGGTGGGCTGTGTTGCCCCACGTGCAGAAGGAGCACTGATTCGGGCATCCCCGATTGGTTTCCCAGATGGTCCCGGAGAATTCACTCGCATACTGCCCATGGATCGAGTCGAACGTCCCGTCCAGGTAGGGCGACGGGAGCTGCTCGATCACCGGGAGCCTCTCCACTCCGGTCCGACGGATCTCGCCGCTGGAACGATCGTGGATGATGATCCCCGGGATGTCCCCGAAGTCGCGTCCTTCCAGATGATGGCGGCACAGAGAGGCGAACACCTCTTCCCCCTCCCCGCAGCCGATGACATCGATGAACGGGTTCTTCCGGATGAACTCGGCCGAGAAATCGGGGTCCTTCGGAATGGACGGCCCCCCCAGCACGATCAAGGCGTCGGGGAACCTCTCCCGCACGGCCCGGGCAACGGCCATACTCGCGTTTACGTTCCACAGAAAGCACGAGAACCCAATGACGGAGACATCCTGGAGCCCGGCGGCAAACTCGGCCGGATCGCGGGGCCGTCGGAACAGGATCTCGGGCAGATCGAAATGACGCGGGATCACGTCATCGACCCGCAGCCGCGAATAGAGCTGGCCCGCCGCCAAGGGCAGCAGGTTGATGCTGGCGCCCGTGCCAAACTGAACTACGTATATCTTCGGTCTTGCCATGCAGACTATGTCACGTCATCCATTCAGCGTTCTCGTTGCACATTCCCGATCCCACAGGCTGGAGGGTATGCAGGTCTCCCACACCTGGGCCAGATCATCCTGGATCTGACCTGCCCTGCCGGGGACTTTGTCCAACAGTTCGTCCAGTCCGAACTTGGCGAAGCGATACTGCCAGTTCGGCGAGCCATCCACAATCGCTCTCGCCTCACGGATCAGCGAGCCAGCTTCGGCGGGTTCGCCCATCAGGACCCGGCCCAGCCCTGCGAACAGGAGCATGTAGGGGTTCTTCGGATAGGCGATCCGCACGGCGTCCAGCCAGGCGACGAACTTCTCGGGCCGCCCGCCGGGACGCAGGTTCTTGTTGCCGACGTAGTTGCCCAGCAAGTTGAAAGTGAGCCAGATGTTCTTGGTCAACGCCCTCGAAGGCACGGCATCGGCTGGGAGCGAGAAGATCTCCGGCCCGAGAGGCAGGCTGCGGTCGTCCTGGATCTCCCGGTTCGGGCTGTCCTTGCCGGGGATGAAATCGGTGGCGCCGGCGCCGTCGGTCTTGAGGTTTTCCGTGACCGCGGTCGGCTTGCTGGTGAACTGGAAGGCCGTGAACGAGGACCAGTCGAGATTCAGCCGGACTGAGAAAGTGAACGTGTCCAGCATCTGGGCGAACGTCTCTTCGCCAAACAGGCCGATGATGTAGTTGCCGCCCACGAACAGCTCGGGATAGTCCTGGAGCAGGTCCGCGACATGGGCGAACGACTCCAGGGAGCCGGGCTTTCGAATTCGACGAAGCATCTTGGCGTTCCCCGATTCGACGCCGATCTTGAAACCCAGGCAGCCGGAGTCGCGCATCAGGTCGAGCAGGTCCCGCGTGATCGAGTGGGTCATCAGGCCGTTGTTGGCCGCCCAGGTGATCCCGTATTGCCTGTGGAGATCGCCCAACGCAATGAGCAACTCCGTTACCGCCTCGCGGTCCGCGAGGAAATCGTCGTCGAGCACCTCGAAATGGCGGACGGATCGCTGTTCGACGAGATAACGGACCTCCTCGATCAGCTCCGGTACGGGATGCGTGCGGACGCCCTTGCCCATGAAGGGCCGGACACCGCAGAACTTGCAGTTGCCCCGGCATCCCCGGCTCAACTGGAAGACGCCATAGACCGTGTTCTGCCCGGCCATGCGGGAATACGGATTGAGGCTCCCCACACGGCAGTACTGCTCCACATCCACCGCTGCGTAAGAAGAGATCAGGCTGCCTCGCAATGCCACGCTTGCGCAGGTCCCGCCGGTACGCAGCACATGCCCCTCGGAGAGGAATGAAATGCCTGAGACCGCCTGGGACGGATCGGCGGTGTCCTCATAAACATCCAGGAGGTAGTTGAGCCGGTCTTCGCCCTCCCCCTCGATCGCGAAGTGGCACAGACCCTCCTGTAGATAGCGGTCCATCTCGTTGGTGGCGGTCGGCCCGCCGATGAGAACCAGATGATCCCTTCGGGCAGCCAGATGGCGCAGGATGGCCGTCAGGGGATGATTCGTCGCAAACAGGTCCGTGTACACGGTCAGACAGGTCACGCCCACTGCATTTGGCTGGAACCTGTCGATGCACTCGTCGAGTGCGCCCAGCCATTTCCGCTGATCGAAGGCGCCGTCCTGTGCAATCTGCCTGAGAGCTTCAAGATTCAGGTCAAGGATCTTCACTTCGATGTCCCGGCCCGACAGGGATTCGGCCAGGCGCTGAAGGCCCGTGGGCGGATAGGCGTAATAGCCGCGATTCCGGACGACCTCCGGGTTGATTGTCTCGAAGAGGAACTGCGGCGCCTGGGCCAGAAGCAGTCTCTTGGCGGAGCCGAACCGCTCTCGCAGTCGGGAAGCGTAGTCCTGGAAGGCATCCCGCCGGACCTCCGACACCGGGTTGTCAGTCATATCGCACATAGGTCTTCCCTTCGCCGGCGTCGATGGGCACCAGGCATCCGCCCATCATGCTGGCAGCATCGGAACAGAGAAAAGCAATCAGCGGGACAAGTTCCTCCGCCTCGGCCAGGCGACCTCGCGGCAGCCTCTCGGCGATGAAGCGGTCGACCACGTCAGGCTTGTTGACCTTCAGGCGCTGCCAGGAATTACCGGGGGCGTTGAATCCCCCAGGGAGAATCCCGGTCACCACGACGCCATGTGCGGCCAGATGGTTGCCCAGACCTCGCACATAGGCAGCCAAGGCAGCCTTGACGGTGTTGTACCCGACCGAGGCAACTGCTTCAGTGGACGCCGCCGACCCCACGTGCACGAGACGACCGCTGCCTCGCTCGATCATGGAGGGCGCGACGAGCCGATTGATCTGGGCCGCCGCGACCACATTGAGCGAGAACAGCTTGACCAGATCGCCCGAGCCGATCAGGGGTTCCCGCAGTCCCAGCCCCCCGCCGGCGACGTGGAGCACCACATCGATCCGGCCCAGGAAAGCCATCGCTTCCTGCACAGCTTTCTCCAGCGCGGGCTCGTCCGTCAGATCGACCGCGAGAGCCCGGTGATCCGCCGGACGGCTGCACGAGACTCGCACCTCCTCCAATGCCTCTTTCGAGCGGGCCACCAGGACGAGTTTCGCTCCCTGCTCGGCAAACGCCCGGGCGCAGACGGACCCCAGCCCGCGGGAGGCCCCGGTGATGAGAATCGTCTTGCCCTGCAGGGAAATCATGAAAACCCTTTACACTCTGTTCTGCAAAATGATCGAAGAATGAGATTTCCTTGAAGAATACAGGCCTAATCTTCCATTTTGCAGAACTCCACTTTATACAAACATCACGTGATCCGGGTCCGTGTCCAGGTACTCCAGGATCATCCTGTTCTTGTCGTTCACCACGCAATGATGCCGGCAGTGCTTCCTCGGATCGATTCGGAAGAACTGCGACTTGTCCGCGAGCCAGGCGTCGCGGAATCGCCGGTCGCGAATAGAACAGATCAGTCCCTCGTCCAAGTTGTAGGCCTTGTCGTGGCAGGAGTAGACGTTCAGATCCGCGCCGATGACCGGATTGATCTGGATATAGGGACACCATGAATAGGATTTCTGGAACGTGGTCAGTTGCTCGCCGTAGCCGTTGAAGACCTCGAATCGCTCGCCCGCGAAATCCGCGGCGGCCTTGGCGACCTGCTCGCCCACCGAAGCGAAATAGGGCTGGTGATAGGCGTTGCACTCGCTGCCGTCGTTGCTCACGATGCAGGGCGACACCTTGACGCTGTCGGCGCCGGTGTCCTTGATCCTGCCGATCATTTCAGATACGTGGGCCGCGTTGTCGCGGTCCACGATGAGCACGACGCCCAGATAGCAGGGCCCGCCGAGCTTGCGGAATCCCTCCAGGTTGCCCATGACCTTGGCGAACTCCTTCTCGGTGACCCCGCGATAGCGGGCGTAGCTCGGGCCGTCCCAGCCGTCCAGGGAAACGCGAATCCAGGTCCCCTTGTGTGCGAACAGCTCCGCGATCCGACCCCGCAGTGCCGACCCGTTGGTCAACGTGGCGAACCGGATGCCCTTGTCCGCGAGGGCTTGCACCGTCTCCGCCAGGTGAGGATAGCACAGGGGTTCTCCCCCGCCGCTGAAGGTGACGGCCTTGACACCCATGACCGCGAAATCCTCGACGATCTCCAGCATCTTGTCCCTGGGGATCTGGTCCTTCGCGGCCATGTCCTTGCCCAGTTGGATGTTCTCCTTGCGATAGGCACAGTACCAGCAGTTGTGGCTGCACACGTTCGTCGGCTTGACGCGGACGTGCAGAGGGGGCAGGACGTCCGAAACGCTCGCAGGAAGCGAGTCGATCTTGTCCTTGTAGTGGAACACCTTCATTTTCGTGTACAGCAGCCCCATGCGTGTCGATCCTTCCTCACCCTCGCACCAGATTCAACGACTCCGCGGTCGTGAATGCATAATCCCCCGTGTAGCCCGTCTCATGGAGGACCTCCTGCCACTCGTCCACGTGCAGGACGGTCGTTCCCAGGAGGGTCCAATCCTCCAGGAGGTCCCGGCCCTCGCGGGTCGTGTATGCGCCGAGCGTTACGAAGCTCTGTCCCTTGCCGACCCGCTGAATCTCCCGCAGGGCCTGCATCACGCCTCGCAGATTGAGCATGTAGATGGAAGCGTAGGCCATGACGAAATCGAACTCGCCGTCGCCAAACGGCAGTTCTTCATATGGCGCCAGGAGCAGATCGCCCTTCACCGACTCCATCGCGTGCTCCAGGGGATAGAGGTGGTTCTCAACCCCTCGAACACGAACGCCGGGCAGGGCCTGCTTCAGATCGTGCAGGAAGAAACCCTTCTTGCAGCCCACGTCGAGGGCCGCAGAGTTCGAGGTCAGGGCATACCGCGCAACGAGACGGGGAATGATCTGCGCCCACCGGCCGTCGTAGCGGAAACCGCCATAACCGTTCTCGCGCCGGCCGTCGTAGTATTCCCGATCCAGACCGGCGGCCACCATTCGGTTATGAATGGTGCGGAAGCCCTTCTTCAGGACCCGCTGGACGTTGCTGTGCGGATATCCGATGTCGAACTGTTCCATCATCGGTTCAGAATCTCCACGGGCTCGACGATCATGTTCTCTCGGAACTCCTCGCGATCCAGGAAGGGAAACAGGTCCTCCATGGGTTTGGAGACGATCCGGCCGTCGGGCAGCTTCAGCGAGGACACCCTCGGGATGAGCGCCTGTTCCGGCGGCATCAGGATCTCGCACAAGTACGGGCCGGGATGGGCGAGGACCGCGTTCAGCCTGCGTTCCAGCGTCTCCTGGTCGCCGATCCGTTCGGCTTCGATCCCGTAGGCGCCCGCCAGCTTGATGATGTCGGGGCACGTCAGCCCGCTCGACGGGTCCGATCCGATGTACCGGCCGAAGTGGTTCTGCTGCATCAGCTTGATCGTCAGGTACCCTCCGTTGTTCAGCACGAAGATGATCAGCGGAAGCCTGTTGTGGACGACCGTTTGCAGTTCCTGGATGTTCATTTGCAGGCCGCCGTCGCCGGTGATGAGGATGGTCTTGCGCCGGCCCTGGGCGAAGCAGGCGCCGATCGCGCCGGGCAGTCCGAACCCCATCGAGGCGAAACCGCTCGACGTGAAGAGCCGCTGGCCGGCCTTGGTCTGAAATGTCTGCATGGTACACGTGAAGCTCGTGCCCATGTCCGTCACCACGACCGCGTCCGAGCCGAGCCTGGCCGACAGGCGGTCCACGAAGTGGAATGAGTTCACCTTGTCGCGATTGTCCCGGTACTCGGGCAGGCAGACGGGGTACTTCTGCTTCCACCCCCTGCATCGGGCCCGCCAGTCGTCGATCGCCAGTGACGTTCCATCCGCTTCGACCTTCGCCAGCAGCGAGCGAAGAAATGCGTTCGCGTCCGCACAGATCGGCAGATCGGGACGCAGCGAGGGCTTCTTCAGCTCGACCTCGTCGATATCGACCATGATCTTCCTGGCCGCACGAGCGAAGAGCTTGTAGTTGTATCCGACCTGCGGAATCGACATTCGAGAGCCGACGATGAGCACGAGATCGGCGTTCTGGACCGCGAAGTTCCCCGCCCGGTCGCCCATGATGCCGCTGCGACCGACGTAGTTCTCGTCCGACGTCGGGACCATGTCGGAGGCGGTCCACGAAGACACGCAGGGAATCTGCAGACGCTGCACGAGGTCCCGGAGCAAGGTCTCCGCACGGGACAGTCGGACCCCATAGCCGAAGATCAGGACGGGCCGCTTCGCCTGCGTCAGCATCGCGACGCATTCGGTGACGAGTCCGTTCAGAACGTGGGCAGTGCAGGGTTGCGAAGGCTCTTCGGGGATGTATCCTCGCAGGGTCTCGGGATTGACGAGCTTGTTCTGGACATCGAGAGGCACGTCGATCCAGACCGGGCCCGGCCGGCCGGTGGTCGCCAGATGACACGCCTTCTCGACGTGATAGCGGATGGTTTGCGGGTCGGTGACCGTCACGGCGTATTTCGTGATCGGTCGGACGATGTCGATGATATTGCCTTCCTGGATGCCGAACTGGCGCAGGCCCGTTTCGCGGATCAAGGTGTCCTGCGTGACCTGGCCGGAGACGAAGATAGCGGGGATGGAGTCCACCCAGGCGCCGTAGACACCCGTGATGGCGTTGGTGCCGCCCGGGCCGGAGGTCACCAGGGTCGCGCCGGGCACGCCGCTAATGCGGGCGTACCCCTCGGCGGCCATGGCGGCCGCCTGCTCGTGATGAGTCGCGATGTACTCCAGGCGGTCGCTGCCGCCGAAGGAGTCCACGAGGTGCATGGCCCCGCCGCCGCAGACGCCAAAGACGTGTCGGACGCCGAGGTCGGCGATGCTCGTCGCAATGTAGTCGGATATCTTCACCACCTTGGTCTCCTGCTCGACGGTCAGTACAGTAACTCCCGTGAAATCCTCAGCCTTCGTGTGCTCGTGGAACTCCTGGAATGAGAAGACCTTCCCGACTTCCATGTGGGGGTTCGCGCACTCCCTGCCGGGCTCGCGGCCGATCACGGCAACGAGGGAATCTGCGGCGGGGAAGTGACGATCCCTGCGGATCAGTCCCCTGCGGACCGTGAAGACCAGGTTCTGGAAGGTCTTCTGATGGAGCGTCTCCCCTTCCTCGGGCTCCTGGAGTCTAAGAATCTCCCTGGGCTGGGGGACCATATGATCGGCCCCTTCATACGTGGCGCCGGCCCGACCGTAGGCGTCGCTCATCCGACACAGGTCTTCTTTGAGCGGAGGCGACTCGATCTCCATGACCCAGATGCCGTTCTCGGAGACCGGATCGATGGGCAGCAGGCTCGCGGCTTCGGTGCAATGGAACGTGCCGGCATCAATGTTCACCGCGTGGAGCCGGCCCAGCGGAAGGCTTCCCTCCAGGTGGTGGAACTTCGCGTCGCCGGAGAGCAGGATCAGTCCCGTCCGCTTTCGGGGGTGGCAGTGCATGGAGGTCTTGCGCTTGCGAACGATCTGGAGCATCCAGATGGCCACGTGCTCGTTCTCGAAGACGAGGTACTCGTATCCCCAGGGTTTCTTGACGATCACATCCTCATAGGGCGTGCTGTGCACACCTTCTTGACCCCGGGACGAGGCGTCGGTGCGCAGTGCACACCCGGCGGACACACCGGCCCGTCCGATGTGCTGCTCGTCGGCGGTTTTCCTGGTCACTTCGTAGATCATGGTCAGTCTTGCAGGGCCTCGATGACCGCCTTCATAAAGACGCCGTTGTTCTTGTAGTGGGGAGCGGAGATCAGATTGCCGTCCACGACAAGATCCTCTTGGACGTACTTCGCTCCGGCGTTCTTCAGATCGTCGGCGATGGACATGTACCCAGTCACTCTGCGCCCCTTGACGACGCCCGCGGAGATCAGGACCCAGGGGCCGTGACAGATCGCGGCGACCAGCTTGCCGGCCTCGTCCATCTCGCGGACGAACCGCAACACCTCGGGCCGGACGCGGAGCCGGTCGGGGGACTCGAATCCGCCGGGCAGGATGACACCATCGAAATCCGACGCCTTCAGGTTATCCGTGGACATGGTCGCCCGAGCGGGGACGCCATACTTGCCGATCATGTTCTGCCCGCCCGGCGTGGCCACCTCCAAGTGCATCCCCTCTTCCTGCACTCGGTAGTACGGGTACACGAATTCCTCGTCCTGGAAGTTCTGCGCGACGATGATGACGACTCTCTTCATGGGTTCCTCCTGCGCCGGGACAGCTCTTCTATCGCTACCGGCAGTTCCCTGAGACTGGCGATGGAAACCACGTCCGGCCCGTTCCAATCCCTCACGCCGGAATTGCGCCCGATGAAACCGATGCCAGCCTCGACCGCGGCGTCATGGTCGTTCTGCGAATCCCCCACGTACAGACAGGCTCGACGGTCCCAGTTCTCCCGGGCCAGCAAGCCTTCGATGTTCTCGCTCTTCTCGCTCGGCGACCCGAGGATCTCGCGGAAGTACTGATCGATCCCCCTGGCCTTGCACACCTGGCGGAGTTCCTCCTGATCCGATCCGGAGATCACCGCGAACTCGAATTGCCCTTTGTGCTCGCCGAGAAACTCCAGCGAGCCCGGTACAGGCGGGGCTGCGATAACCTTCTGCATGACAATCGCGGAGTACTGTCGGGCCAGCGCAGCGACCTCCTCGTCGGAGATGGGCCGACAGAGGATGTTCTCGTAGAGGTGGCGGATCTTGCCATACCGGGAAAGCCCGCCGTTGGCGCAGACGAAGTCCATGAACCGGGCCATCTGGTCCTCCGCCAGATGACCGAAAAGTTCGCGGAAGCCCTGGAACCGAATCTCGTTGCTCTCGGCCAGGACCCCATCAAAATCGAAGATGATGTATCGGTATCCCATGGTCCTCGTCAGATGAAATTCACATGCGGGTGGGGGTGTTTCAGCTCCCACAGATACCGATTGACCTCGTCCATCCTGCAACCGACCCGGCACGAGGAAACGTCAAGCTGCTCTGTCGTCCAGCGCAAAGAATCCATGCGCCTCCGGCCCTGCCAGATCTGGGCGAAGGTGCTCTCCGCGATATTCCCATAAAGGAACCGCTCGTCGCCCAGATAGACGCTACACCCCCAGATGTTGCCGCCGGCATCCAGGTACGACCAGAAGGGCAAGGCCAGACAGCACCGATAGGACCTCGTCTTGCCATCCCACTTGTCCATGGCGTTTCGACGGAAGATGACGTTGAAACCGTTGCCGCGGACCTGGTCGAGCTGCTCGGCCAGACCGTCGCATTCGCTGTAGGAGACGCCTTCAAATCCGTGGTGCTGGCTCTGCGGGTGCTGGGAATAGGGCTTCACGACCAGGTAGTCGAGACCCATCTCGCGACAGCGTTCGGCCAGAGAGACCACCTCGTGCTTGTTGTCCGGCAGCAGGAGAAGCTGTGCACCCAGCGTACACGAGGCGCCCTGTCTCCTGCGAATCGCGACGGCCTGCTCGATATTGGCGCAGACTTTGTCGAAATCCTCGGGACGGGTGCCGTGAATGGCGCCGTACGTCTCCCGCGTTCCGGCGTCGAGACTGATCTTGATCCAGGCAGTGCAGCCCAGGATCTGCTCCGCCACTTCCGGACGCATCAGCACCCCATTGGTGGTCAGCGCCACGTCGATGCCTGCACTGTTCCTGGTGTGCCGGATGATCTCGACCATCCGCTTGTGCAGGAAGGGCTCGCCCTCGCCGGCGAACATGACGCTCTTGAGTCCGAGCGAACCCATCTCCGTCAGACGAGTCATGAGCAGATCGGCGTCGAGAGAACGACGCTGGTAGCCCATGAAGTCCAGACCGCAGAAGATGCAGCGGTGGTTGCAGGCCCCCGTGGGGGAGATCTCCATATAGATAGGATAGACCCTCTCGCCCTTGAGCCAGTCGCTCACCCGATCCGGGTGGAACATGAGCTTGTGATGGTCGATCCGCAGCGAGTCAGCGTCCTGCTTCGTTGCGGGAGCCAACTGGACTTCCGCAAAACGGACATTCGGCCTACTTTGAGAGGGAAAAATCTGCTTCACGATTTTTCCCTCTCAAATCGTAAATTCTTGGCGAGGAATGAATTAGACCGATTCTTCAAGGAAATCGAGAAACAGATTTCCTTGAAGAATATAGGCCGAATGTCCGTTTTGCGGAAGTCCAGTCTCAACATCAGCATCAGTGCTCCAGAGATACCTGATCCATCCAATAGTGCAGAATCGCGGCGTGGCCGGTTTCCGCCATGCCGTAGGTGTCGGCCGGGAGCCAGAAGCTCAGCGTGCCCAACTGCCTCAGAGCGTTGGTCGGCTGCATAGCCGTCAGGGTGACCAGCGTCGCTTCCCGCGACACCGCAAACTCAGCGGCCTTGACCACGTTGGGCGAGCTGCCCGAGCTGCTGATCGCAACGACCATATCGCCGGCCTTGAGACGTCGTCGGAGCGGGGCCACGAACACCATGTCGTAGGACAGGTCGTTGGCCACCGCGGTGATCAGCGAAACATCCGTGAAGACCTGCGTGTGCAGATCGGCGTTCTTGGCCAGGTCGGCCGCGAAATGGCTGGCCATGGAGGCACTGGCGCCGTTGCCCATCAGGTAGATGACTCGTTCCGCCTGGCGGACGTCCTCGGTGCTGTCGCACCATAGATCGAAGGCCTGGTCGCAGTTGACGGGCATATCGCCGTTGATAGTGGCCTGCATCCCGCTCAGACAGCGGCTCAGCGCAAGGATATGTTGAGCCCAGGGGGATGGCACGGCGGTGCTAAGCCCCTCGCTCGTCTCCAACTGCGGTCCAAAGCT
Organism: Sedimentisphaerales bacterium; assembly: GCA_035342095.1. GTDB lineage: Bacteria > Planctomycetota > Phycisphaerae > Sedimentisphaerales > Anaerobacaceae > PLanc-01. Next base: position 60,310 of record DAOQWL010000016.1, read on the forward strand.
GGGCAATCGTATCTGCGTGGCGTCCTTTAACATAATAGCTCGTGCCCCCATCAGCGATGGTACGAACCAACATCGTCTTCCAAGGCCGGAAGTAGTAATCCGGGCTGCTCCTGGCAGCCTCCTGTCGATAATCAGAAGGCAAATCGTGCAAATCGCATACCAAGGTCGTGAATCCGCCCATTTTTCTACCCTGGCGGAGGGCGACGTTCCGCACCATGGCCAGTGCCTTGAGAAAGACCTCCGGCGCCATGACGGCGCTGCCGAAGTTCATCAGCAGCCCGTGTTCGAGCCGCTCCAGCACTTTGGCGAAGATGAGGAAGTCGCGATAACTGGCGGCGCCGACCGCGGCACCGTCGCAGTTGGGGTGCTCATGGATGATATCGTAGCCAATGCCCACGTGGATGGTGAAGGGGATGCCCAATCGGTAGGCTGCGGCCAGCACGCTGATCTCTTTGTGGGGATAGTCGTTCTGGGCGATCTCCCGTCCGACCGCTTCGCCGAAACCCAAACCCTCCGCTGCGCCTCTGGCAATCACATCGTTGAGCCGGCCCGTCTCCTGCCAGAGCCCGAACTGGCCTTCCTGAATGTAGCGGGCCACGCTCTCCGTGGTCTGGCCGATGAGGGCCAACTCATAGTCGTGGATCGCGCAGGCGCCGTTGCCCGCAAGTGCGGTGATGAAACCCCGTTCCATGAGATCGATGAGGTACCGCTGAACGCCGGACCGCAGGACGTGGGCGCCCATCATCAGGATCACTTCGGCGCCTTGTCTGCGGGCATCGAGGATCTGTCGAGCCACCGCAGCCAGTTCCGGCGAGGAAACCGGTTTCGCAGCGAGCGGAAGGACCTGGTCCGCTCCGAGGTCATGTCGGCGCTGTCCCAGAGGCTGGAGAGCAAGCTGGGATCTGTCGAATAGGGGGTATCGGCCGGCCATCGCATCTCATTTCAGCAGGGAGGTCACATACTTGGTCAGGCCGGGCTTGTCGATGGCCTTCTGGTTGCCAATGATCTGGACCGCCAGGGCGCCGGCCACATTACCCAGGAAGGCGACGATTTCGAGGGGCACGTCGAGTCGGGCGGCCAGGGAGCTGATCGCGAAGAAGGCGTCGCCGGAGCCGATGCTGTCCACCGCCCTGCTGGCGAACGCGGGCACGACGACGAAGGCCCCGTCCGTGGCAGCCATACAGGCCCCTTTTCTGCCGCGGGTCACCGCCAGGGCCCTGCTGCGGAAACGTCGAGCGGTATCGCAGGCCAGCAGGCGAAGATCGGTCTTGAGGTCCCGCGAGTCCAGGCGCAGTTCCCGCTCGGTCAGGCTGACGTAGTCGGCCTTCGAATACCGCGAGATCGTATGCATCGAGGCGTTGCCTGCATTCGACTGCGTGTTCACCGCCAGGAAGGGAGAATGACTCACGAGAGACTCGCACAGCGACGTGCTCACGGCCCCGTGGCCGAAATCGGCGGAAATCGCCAGGTCATGCCCTGGGGCTTCGCGTCGGAACGTCTCCGCGAGATCGTGGTCCCTGTTCGACGACAGGCCGGAGTCGTCCATCGTGTAGATCTCGAGCCATTTGTGCAGGCTGTACCCATCGAGATAACGCCTCTTGACCAGGGTCGGGGCGCCCTCCTGGACCCAGAACTCGGGACGGACGCACGGGTGCAGGGCCGATTCGATGAACGAGCGGTAGTCGTCATGCTCGCCGATGACGGCCAGCAACCTGACGCTCTCCACGAAATTGGCCAGGTGATTGGCGACCGCGAGCACGCCGCCGGCGAAACGATCCTGCGAGACGTACTGGACCGCCAGCACCGGCGATTTGCCGGAGGCCCCCAGGGGGTTGCAATAGCAGTATTCGTCGATGATCACGTCGCCGACCAGGATCACGCGGAGCCGGGACATGGCGTCGACCACCTCCAGAACTTGATCCAGAGAATACCGCCTGCGGAACAGATCGAGATAGTCCTGCAATTCCTTCGAGAAGGAGGAGAAGAAACGATTGATGAGGTTCGTCGAGCTGAAGACGATATCCTCGGTGAATCGCAGTTCGATTCCGAGTTCCCTGCAGACCTGTTCTTCCAGGGCCAGCTTGCCGGTGCGGTCACCGTCCGCGGACTTGAAGTCCGAGCCCTTGACGTAGACATGGGGCCTGATCCTGTGCAGCGTCTGCTCGGCGGTGGGCCACTCGTTCACCGCGACGTAATCGACGACGCTCAGAGAAGCGAGGGCTTCAGCGCGGAGCTGCTCGGGAAAGGCCGGGTGTTTGTCACCCTTATCGACGTATACATCGGGCGTCAGGGTCACTACGAGCACGTCGCCAAACGTGCGGGCCTGCTCGAAGTAGCGGATGTGACCGATGTGCAGCAGGTCGAACACGCCATGGCAATGGACGATCTTGCGACCCGCGTCGCGATGCGATTGAAGCACGCGGGGCAACTCGCTCAATGGAAGTATCTTGTGATTCTGGCTCATAGCAAGGACGACTCCGACATCGGGCAGCCTACGTCAGTTCGGAGGGCGCAAGGAAGTAGGTCGGCTTGTGCTGGGCGGCGGTGCTGGTTCCCAGGAGCAGATTCGCCACGTCGTGCCTGACATCCGCGACCAGGATGGCGTCGTAGTCCACGCTCTCCAGATCCGCCAGGCGATAGCAGGGCAGATGATAGAACTTCTTCTCCGTCGCCGAGCCGCGGAGATCGACGAATCCCACGATCTGGTCCAAGTCCAGGCCGAACAGGTCGTAGAAGAAGAAATCCATCGCGTTCTTGCCAGTCCCCAGAACCATGATCTTCCTGGCCTCGCGCAGCTTGGCGGCCAAGGCGTTGTAGTATTCGCGGGTCTGGGGGAGGTCCGTGAAGTGAAGGAAGTTCTTCTGGTGGCATCGATTGCAGCGAAACAGGTACTCGACGACGCTCACGGCGCCGGAATCGCGGATCGCCAGCGAGTGCCTGGTTCCACAATTGAGGCAGTGCCCGGCGATGCTGATCTCCTTTGCGCCGTTGCCGTTCGACGAGGCGTTCAGGGACTGGTCGTGCGCCCGAAACTCGCGGTATTGGAACGTGAGAAACCGGCGGATCTGCCGGAATATCGTCGTGAACATCTCCGGGGCCGGCATGGCGCTGATGTTCATATAGGACAGTTCCAGAAGCGAGGGATGGCGCCAGGCCCACTCCATCAGCCGCTTCGTGATGTACTCCCACTCATCTCCGATAAGGCCCTTCTTGAGCGCCCGCACGTAGATGGGCGTGCCAGGGTAGGTGCCCACGAGTCCGAAGTTGGCGTCCATCCTGTTCTCGATCAGGAAATCGACGGTCTTGTTCAAATCCTCTTCCGTCTCGTCCTCGTTGGCGATCATGAAGGGCGAGTCCACGACCAGCCCGACTTTCCGAACGGCATCGAGGGTCTTTCTGAACTGATCGACGGTGCACCCGTGTTTGAGTTTGGGCAGGATGTTCTCCGACCCGCTCTCCAGGCCGGCACAGATCATGGCGCAGCCGGCGTCTTTCATGATCGGCAGCAATTCGGGCGACTGGTCCATGCGGAAACAGCAACCCCACGGCTTCCTGAATCCCGCCTTCTTGTACTCCCGACAGAACTCGAGGATGTCCTCGTCCGAGGTGAAGAACACTTCCGTCGCGAAGGTGATCCAATCGAACTGATAGCGGCGATTCCACGTTTCGATCTCACGGAGGATGTTGTCGATCCGCCGCGGCAGGAACCGGCCCACCGTCGGCGAACAGAAGCTGCACCCCCCTTTGCACCCCCGCCCGGTCAACACGGGCATCATGCGACCCAGACCGGGGACCACGTGGTGACGATAGGAATCGATGTAGTACTGAAGGTCGGTCGCCTCGTAGGCGGGCACATAGTCCTCTTGATCCAGGGCAACCCGACGGTAGGGGTTCTTGACGATATTCCCGTCCCGGTCCTTGAAGGCCAGACCGGGGATGGACCGGTAGTCGGTCCCCTCCGCCAGCGCGTGGAGAAGCTGGGGGAAACACGACTCGGCCTCGCCCACGACGGCAAAATCGATGGGCAGATGATTCAGGAGAAGGTCCATGCGGACGTTCTTGGTGATGTTGCCGCCCAGAATGATCGGCGTCTGCGGGCAGAGAGATCGGAATCGGATCAGCGTCTCGCGGAACCAGTTGGTGCTGTAGACGAAACCTCCCGTCCCGACGGCCATGTACTCCCCCGCTGCCAGTCTCCTCATGTATTGCTCGACGGGGCCGGCCGGCTTGTGCATATCGAGGAAGTCCACGGGAATCCCCGACCGCTCAAGGCAGGCGAGGACATACCCCATACCGATGGGGATGAAATGGAACGGAGGCTTGATCAAGAGCACTTTTCTCATCTTCGCTCCCCGGCGAGCACCCGGTGCTGCGCGGACGGATGCGCCGGCGCAGACGTGCGCGGCAAGTCGTGCGGCAATACCAGGTCGGCGAACGGATCGCACACGGCGCCGGCGGAAGGCTGCGCCGCGGTCCCAAACGCGCGGTACTCCAGCCTCCGGAAGGTGGTGTTCCGATAGACGCGCCAGCAATCGATCAGAAGCCCCGACGGCTTCGCTCGTTCCTCCAGTCGGCCGATGTCCAGGCGACTGTACTCGGGCCAGGCCGTCAGCAGGACGACGACGCACGCATCCGAAACCGCATCGTACGGACAATCGCAGTACGTGCCGCGGCCCTGGAGGGCGGTCGAAACGCTCGGGAGGGCCTTCGGATCGTGCATTCGAACGACATATCCTGCATCCAGGAGCCTCTCGGCCAGCATCAGGGACTGGGATTCCTCCACGATGTGCGTGCCGGGCTTGTAGGACAGACCCAGCAGGGCAACGGTCGATCCGGGGGCACTTCGCTCACGGATCATCGCAAGCAATCGGTCCACGATTTCGCCATTGACCTCCACCACCCGAGGGCTCAGGTGCGCGCAGGTCCCGGCGTCCTCGGCACAACGCTGAAACGCCAGATTGTCCCGGGGAAAACACGGTCCGCCAAAACCCAGACCCCCCTTGAGGTACTTGCGTCCGACCCTCGCGTCGGCGCCGATGGCCGTGGTCACCACGTCCACGTCGGCGCCGGGAATCCGCTCACAAATGGCCGCCAGCTCGTTCGCGAAGCTGATCTTCATGGTCACATAGCAGTTGAGACTCAGCTTGGTAATCTCGGCGTTGGTCAGGCCCATCACAGCGTAATAGGGACTGCTCTCCACAACGGACAGATACAAGTCTCTGGCTGCCTGGGCGGATCGGTCGTCCGAAACGCCGAGCAGCAGCATGTCCGGATTGAGGAAATCGTGGATGACGGAACCGAGGGCCACGAACTCAGGGTTGTACAGCAGGCCGAAATCCCGTCCACAGACCTTGCCGGTCAAGCGTTCGAGCCGAGACCGGAAGGCCCGCTCGCACGTGCCGGGCATGACCGTGGAGACCACACCCACGATGTGGAAGTCCCGCTTGGCCTGAATCGCGGGAGCAATACGGTCCAGAACGGCCTCCACAGAGGCGTTGGAGAAACGGCCGTCGGGATTGCTCGGAGTCGGGACGGTGATCATCGTGATATCGCTGTTCCGCACGGCGTGCCCGAAGTCCGTCGTGAACTCCATATTGTGCCGGCATTGGGCCAGAAGAGAGGACAGACCCGTCTCATCGATGGGGCACCCGCCGCCGGCCAAGGCGTCAATGTGCCGTTCATCGGAGTCAACGCCGATCACATGGTGCCCTTTGCTCGCGAAACACACCGCAGAGCAGAGCCCCAGCTTGCCTAAGCCGATAGACGAGATGTTCATGGCATGCACTCCATTCTCAACCAAGCTCACAAGACGGTCTCTTCGTACTCTTGTCGTTCCCTCCATACACACTGAGGGCTCGTTTCACCCGACGCAGTTGCTGGAGTCGGCCCTGCACGTCGGCCTGTTGGGCCCGCAGCAGGAGGATCAGCTCACTGTACAGTCTCCCGAAGTCGTTCCCTCCGTCCACATCGGTCGGCACGCGGCCTCCGCTCTGGACGAGGGCCTCGACGACGGCATTCGCCCTCACCCCCAGGCGCTCGACCCCCGCGAGATTCCCCTGCCGACCGGCAGCCAGTTGCTCCTCCAGAAGCTGACGCAGCTTTGTTGCCAGTTCCCTTCTCCTGTCCTGATCAGAACTCGTTTGCCGGTCGCGTTCCATCGTCATACACGGGCCCCTCCAGCGAGCGTGTGCTCCACCTCTTCGAGAAGATCCGCGGCATCTTGACTCGTTGGCTCCAGCGCCAGCAGGTTCTGCAACATCTCTCGGGCCTGCTCGGTCTGACCATCCCTGAAATACAAGGCCGACAAAGCGAACATCACCGAGATATCCCCTGGGTGCGATTCGAGATAAACCTGAAGGTAGTAGATCACCTTGGCAAAAGACCCCATCTCGCACGAGACCTGGAACAGGCCCAGCAGAGCCGTGATGTTGTTGGTGTCCAGTTCGAGCGATTTCATGTAGAGATCGAAGGACTGCGGGTATTCGCCGCGTTGCTGGGCCACCATGGCCAGACCGGCGTAGGCCTTGGCACACCGCGCGTCCAGGCGACAGGCAACGCGGAACGCGATTTCCGCATCTTCCAGCTTGCCCGTCTGGAGTGCGGCTACCCCCAGTCCCACATACGGTCCCGGCTCGTCCGGTCCCAGCGCGGCGGCTTTCTCATAACAGCGGTGGGCCTGGCTGTAGTTGCCCACCGTTGTGTAGCAGTCCCCCAGCTCGCGCAGCACCTCGTAGTGCTGGGTCAGTTTGTGCTCCTCGATCTCGTTGCCTTTGGTGGTATCCATAGTGGTTGCAGTCCTACACTCCCCCAGGGGTTTGGCTGTATTGCACGGTTGTTCCAGGCCGTATGGGTGACGAATCCATGCAGCCGGAGAGTCCTTGCTCCGCCCTGCTCAGAAGCCGGATCGCTCCGGCGAAATCCCGCTCCTGCCGGCACACCTTGGCCTCGAGCAACAGGGTATCGATGGTGGGACGAACCCGGTTGACTTCCCGACTGAGGTGCCCCGCCTTCTCAAGCTGGCCCGCTTCGCAATATGCCCGGGCCGCCATCGTCTTCATCCACAACTCGTTGCGGTATTGCCGCCCCATCTGCTCGAACAGACGGGCCGCGACCAACCAGTCGCCATCCGCCTCCGCCAGCTTGCCCCGTCGGAGCAGCTCATCGAATTGGAAGGCAAGCTCCTCGGGTTTCGGACGCCGGACCCGGACGCCGCACGCCATCAAGGAGGCCTCGACCGACAGGTGCGGATGGGCCTGTCTGGCCCACTGGAGATCCGCCCGACTCACAACCGCCCCCCATCGCCCGTTGCACGCCCCTTCGATCAGAAACCCTTCCCGGCCCTTGTCGTTGTGGAGGATCGCATGCATGGGGTCTTCGATCCACATGTCCTCGACCGGCAAGCCGGCCGGCATGATCCCCACGTAGCCGCTCTCGATCCGCTGCAGCGCAACGTCCACTCGCTCGTCGACGGAACTCTGCGGTTCCACCGGCACAAGCACCACATTGGGCATCCCGATGTTCAGACGCGACAGGTCCGCCGCCGGAAGCGGCAGATAGAGACGATACGGATAGAACGTGTGCCGCCAGATCCGCATGAGCGTCTGCCCGACTTGCTGATCCAGGTGGTCGGTGGCCAGGATGATGGACAGTTCGCCGATCTTCGGCCAGGGTCTGGGCGGGTGCGTCGTTCGGATGGCCAACACGTTGCGGAGGTAGTCCTCCGAGTCTCTGCGCCGAACATCCGAGATGCGGTCCGACTCATTCAGCGGACAGTAGAACTCGCCGGTGATCGTCAGGGAGTGGTGAAAGTCCGAAAAGAAAGCCAATCGTCGGGTGATATCCCAGTCGATCAGGATGTTGAGACTCTCGGTGTAGGGACCGGTCTTGTCGAGAAGGTCCCGTCGATGCATCAGCGAAACATGCAGGACGTGGTTGAAGTACAGCATCAGGAATCGATCGAAGTCCCGACTGATTTCCACATACTTGCTCCGAACGACCCGTTCGCTCCCGGGGCGGGTTTCGCAGTACACCCTGTACAGATCGCTGTAGGCCACCTGGCAGTCGGTCTCGGTCTCCAGGGCGCGGACCAGGGTCTCGACGTGATGGGGATACCAGGCGTCATCGTCGTCGAGATAGGCGACGTACTTGCCCTGGGCCCGGGACAGCGCCTCGTTCAACGAGTGGGGCTTGCCCCGATTCTCCTTCCTGTCGATGAAGACCACGCGCGGATCGTGAAACGAGCGAACGACGTCGGCCACTTCTTCGCCGCCGTCGCGAACGACGAGAACTTGCAGTTCCCGGTGCGTCTGCGCCAGCACGCTGGCCAGCGCGCCGGGCAAATACCGCCGGCGGTTATAGGTCGGCAACAGCACGCTCACCAGCGGACCCCCGCCCATGCTCGTGCTGGAGCGTCCCCGACCTGTCGTTTCTCCGAAGGAGTCTGCCATCATGTATTGCGACTACACGTTATCGCCTCGTGGAGGTCCCCGGCGAGGGATTCGCGAGGCGGTCTGTTCCTGCGACCGGATGGGATTCGATTTCCGCTTCGAGCTGCTGGAGGACGCCTTGGATGCGGTCCAACTGCTCCTCAATGGGGAAATGCTGCTCCACGAACGCGCGGTAGCGCTCCGGTTCGTACTCGCGTGCAAGCACCAGCTCGCAGAACTGCTCCGCGATATTGAACAGATGCCGCTGCGGGAACAGCTTGTCGGCGCCGGGGAAGTTGTGAATGACGGGCTTGAGCCCGCAGGCCATCCCGGCCAGCAGGGCCTCGACCTGGTTCTCGCTGATCCCGGCGGCCACGATGAAGTGCTTATCGCTCAGCCAGTGGTTCAACTCGCCGCACGACGGCTCGAATGTGACGACGTCCTCCAGACCCAGCGTCCGAACCATGTGACGGAGGTACTGCTCCAGGAGCGGGCCCTCGAACGCCCCGGCAAAGGACAACCTGTATCCGGGGTCGATGTAGTGGAGCTTCTGCATGCACTGGATGAGAAACGCCGGGTTGGCCTCCGTCGTCAGGCAGCCGATGCATGCGAGGTGTTTGCCCCGTTCCCGGCGCCGAAGCATGTAGCGACGAAGGTCGACGCCATTGGGCACAACCACCAGGCGAGTGCGATTGCGGATGTCGGGCACCTGTTCCAGCAGCATTTCCTCCACGGGCGACCCGGCGTACAGCGGCGTCGCGGGCCCCCCGATCTGGACGAGAATGCTCACGTTCTCCCAGCAGACGTCCTTGGCCCAGCGTCCTCGCAGATCCGAGCGGCGCAGACTGACGACCATCCTGGATTTCTCGCCCAGGCGCGAGGCCTCCACGGCCATCTCGCCCCCGCCATCGAACCACGCGATGTCGCTCCATCGGACCAGATCGGCAATGCTCTTGGGGCGACTATCGGGCTCACCCGCCTCGGCGGGGATATCGCCCGTCCGCATCGGGACCGGGACCCCGTGGGATCCCTGGTAGAACTCAGTCTGGAACCGCTGGCGGATGAACTCAAATGCCTCCGCGAGCACGCCATCCTCGCCGCCCTGCTCCGTGTCGAGGTTGCGGAAAAAAGCGACGTGCGGCCGTTTGCTGCGGACGACGTCGAGCATCGGGCGAAGCACCTCTTGTTCGGGCCACAGCCGGGAGGAACGCAGGAGCACCTCAATCGCCAGCCCTTTCTTGCCCTGGTTCAGCAGCATCGTGGCCGTCCGGTTCAGCACTTCCACGCTCAGGATCCTCATGTGTTCCATGCTGTCGAACAGGGAACAGGCCTCCGCCGCCCGTCCGCTCGTCAGATATGCCTCCACGAGGTTCCACACGATCTCCGCGCTGTCGCTCTGGAGGCTCCGGGCCTTCGTAAGGCAGCCAATCGCTTCTTCAGACCGACCCAGACAGTGCAGGATCGCCCCGGCGTCATTCAGCGCCTGCGTGTCGTTCGGCGCCGTGCGCAGATGCTCGCGCATGCAGTTCAACGCCTCTTGATGCCGTCCGGCCGAAGCCAGCTCCAGGCCCCTCTGATAGTGGTCTACACTCGTCTGCGTTGTCATCCTTTTCACTCCATTCTGGGCAACCGTCACCGGACAGTCGTCATCCACCGCCCTTGCTGCAAACTCCATGCCGACGCGGAGAAGTCCGCACGAATCCTCTCCATGCGGCGACATCCCGGGCCTGTGCATAGAAATCGAACACCCACGTATGCAAACCAGCCATGTGGGCCACAGAAAGCCCGGACGAGGCGGGGATACCGTCATCCCCGGCCGCCGACCGGGGAATCGCTGCCTATATGTAGTCCAACAGAGACATGTTCATCAGCGTGCCCGCCACCTGAAGAGACATCTCGTAGAGCACCTCGCGGCGAGCCAGATCGATGGTGATCTGGGCGATATCCGCCTCCTGCAGGCGCGTTGTCTCGTCCTGGGTGTCGTATTCCATGTCCTCGAGGTTGTCGCTGAGGGTCTCCAGGAAGCCGATCTTGGACCCGGTGGAAACCTCGGCCTGGAGCAGGAGGTTATAGACCTCGTCCACCGCCTTCAGGCATTCGTTCGCGTAGTCGAGCAGCTTCTGAGTCTCCAATCCGTGTCCATTCAGGAGGAGATCCCGCAGGTTGATCAACGTGGTGAAGACATCGTAGGTTCCAGGCACACGGACCAGCTCCGTACCCGCGGCGGTGATCCCGGTCGTGTCAACGTACAGAACCTCGCCTGTGGTGGAACTCGTGACGGCCAGATTCGAATCGCCGGCGGTGGGAACCGTTACGTACGTGGCCCCGCCGTCGATCGAGATCCGGTAGTTGGATCCATCGAAGTCCACGGTCATCCAGACATCGCCCTGTACCGTGGACGTGCCCGTCCCGGCGGCCGCGCCTGTATCCCCGAGGAAGACCGGGGTCTGCCGATGGTCCGAGTGGAAGATCTCGTCCCCCACGTGATAGGTCTCGATCGACAACCCCGACGCCACAGCGATGCTCCGCGAGGCATCGCTTCCTCGGTAGTTGACTGCGACGATGTCACCGTCTTCCCGAACGACCTCGTAGGGCGCGGTGCCCGTGCTGCAACCGCCGAACAGGTACTGGCCCGCATGCTTGGTGTTCGCCAGGGACACCACCTGTTCCAGAGTACTGTTGATCTTCTCCGCAATGCGTTTCTGGCCCTCGCTGTCATAGACGCCGCCGACGATCTGCGTCATCAGCGTCCGAACGGACGCCAGTTCGGACGACATGTCGGAGATGATGGTCGACGAGATCTCCAGATTGCCGATCAGTTCCGCGACCGTCTCCTGGTAACCCGACAGAGACCGCTCCTGGGAGTTCAATCCCAGGATCCGATAGGCCTCGGAGGGGCTGTCGGACGCCCGATTGACCCGGTTCCCCGTCGAGGCCTGCTCCTGCAACAGCGTGATCGCCTTGGAGTGCAGGTTCAAGGCGTAGCTGACATTGTTGTATATGCTGGTCAGTGATCCACTCATGAACGCCTCTTAGACCATGTTCATCAGGATGTCCATTGTGTTCTGGAGAGTCGCCAGGTACTTCGCCATCGCCTGGAACATCTTCTCGAAGATCATCAACTCCGCAGCTTCGTCGTTCACATCGACCCCGCTGATCTCATCTCGCTGGTTCTCCAGGTTCTGGAGCATGGCCTCGACGTTCTCCTGGCGAGACTCCAGCAAGGCCACTCGCTGACCGACGTCCGTCACCAAACGCTGGTAGAACTCGTTCGCGGTCATTCCGTCGAGGCTGTCCACCGCTTCGTCCTGCACGCCAGCCAAACGCAAGGCCGCCGTATTGTCCGTCAGGTCGCTGCCGTAGGCGGTCGCAACCCGACCCGCGGAGCGGATGATCTCGCTGCAAACCTGCATCTCCGACGCGCTGGCCCCCGAGAAGAAAGTGTTCATCCCGGCTGCCGCCAGGAAACCGGAGGTATCGGTCGTCGCAAAGACATCGACTTCGAAGTTGTCCCCGGCATTGAATTGCCCCATGCTCACCGCGACCGTGATCCCATTGCCCAGGCTCAGCGCATTCCCGGCGGCGTACCCGGCCCCGATGTTCAGGGTGCTAACGAGATTGCCGTCCTCGTCAGTCACGTCCAGACGCATGGTTCCATTGCCGACGGATCCCGAACCTGCGACCGTGAAGGTGAGTGTCTGGTTCTCATTCCCCTCGTAGACGCCTGCGACGGACACCGTCGCGGGCGACGCGGCAGTGAAGTTCGTCGTCGTCGGCTCGGGCAAAACCGCCGGCAGGAAGTCGAAGACATACCCCTGGTCGGACACAATGTGCAGTTGAGCGGAGATGACCGAGGCGCTGACGCCGGCGAGCGCGTTGATCTTGGCTGCGATCGATTCCACCGTGTCCGGCGGCGACCCCGAGACATTCACCTCGATCTCATATCGCTCGATCTCGCCGGTCTCCTTGTTGGTCACACGGACGTAGAACGCGCCGTCCGTCACTGGTGTGTCGAGCGACGACAGATCCCCATCGCCGACACCCCAGCCAGTCAGTTCAGTAAACGACCCATCCGCGCCCAGCCCCTGGACCTGGTATTGATTCACGGCGTCGATGATCGCTTTGGCCAGCGTATCCAGGTTGCCTGCAACGTCATCGAGAAGATCATTCTTCAACGCCAGCAGCCCCCCGAGTTCCCCTCCCTTGATGTTGAGATGGCGCCCCCGGCTGCCCTCTGCAAAGACGCCCAACGTTCCGTCATCGTTGACGCCCACGTAAATCCCGAGCGTAACCGTCCCGGTGACAACAGGCAGACCGGCAATGGATACATCGACGACTCCGTAGTCCCGCGACTGCGTATTGACGCTCACGTATTGCCCCAGTTTCGTGATCAGTTGGTCCCGCTGATCGCGAAGGTTGTTGGCCTGCGCCCCACTGACCTCCGCGTTCTGGATCTGCCCGTTCAATTCGGCAATCTGCGCAATGAGAGAATTGACCGAATCGCCGACGGTCTGTGCCTCCATCACAATCTGGGTTTGCAGGTCCTCGATGGAATTGCCCAAGCGCTGGAACTCGCTGGACATCACCTCGGCGGCGCTGACCACGTCGCTGCGGTACACGCTTTCCAGGGGATGTGCCGCCAGCCCCTCCAGGGCACTGAAGAACTTGTCGATCGTGGCATTCAGCCCGCCACCCTCGGCAAACTCCCCGAAGGTGGTCTCCACGGAGGTCATCACCGACAGTTCCTGATTGATCTCGGCATAGGACGACTTCTGCCTCAGGATCTCCGCTTCCAGGAGCGTGTTCACCAGACGAGTCACCCCGGCTACGTCCACGCCGGCGCCGACGACATCCGCCCCGGTGCTGCCGCCCGACGCTGTGGTGAGTTCCACCCGCTGACGGTGGTATCCCTCGGTCGAGGCATTGGCGATGTTGTTCCCGATGACCTCGAGGGCCGTGGTGGCCGCAGTGAGACCCGTCAGTCCTATCGTGTAATTCGCCATCTCTCAATCCCGATCCGGCGACGACCCTTCCGCCGGTAGCCTGTCCTAGAACTGCATATTCAACATCGTCGTGCCGGTGGGGTGCCTCGCGGCCCCCGACGCAGTGTAGGTCGTGCCCGTCTGGCCGGCCGGACCGAGAAACACCTGCAGCAGCGACCGGTTGAATCGCCGGCAATCCAGGATCAGCATGGCGGTCAGCGTGTGCTCCCGCTTGAGCCGGACAATAAGATTCTGGAGTCTTTTCTGTCGTTCCGCCAGCGCCGTCGCCAGATCCTCCTTCACGTGCGCCAGGAGGTTCGTCACAGTCACCTCTGTCTCCTTCCACCCCAGACCGCTCGCCAGTTCCCGCCGGAGTTCCTGCCGTCTGCAATCCACAGCCGTGCGTGCCTCCCCCTGTCCGCGGATCTCTTCCAACAGCGTCCCGAGCGCGCCGTCATCGCGCTTGATGAGCAGCTTGCGGAGCGTATCCAGACTCACCAGCGAAGCTTCCACGTGCTGGATGTCCTCGTCGAGCACGTCCAACAGGGCGGCCACCTGCGCATGAATCTCCGGACGCGGTCCCTCGCGTCGGCAGTCCCCCTTCATCTTCCGCAATGCCATCGCTACAATTCCTCGTCAATGGACCCCGCAGGGTCGTCGGTGCCTTGCATCTGTTTGATGTAGTGATAGACGTCGTTCCCGAGTCCGAAGCCCCCCTTGTCGGCGAAATCCTGGGCGAGATAGAACCAGAAGAGTCCACGGACCTGTCCGGCCCCCGCGTCCTCTTCATCGAAGCTGCTTTCCTCGATCGACGCCTGCACCTGCTCGAACACTTTGGTCAACAACACGGACTCGAAGTCCTTTCCGATCTGCCTTTCTTGCTCGTCGCGCTGCCGCGAGGAGACCGCGTCGCTGCTGCCCGTCGCCGACCCGTGGCGCAGGCAACGAGAAACGCTGCTCGGCATTCGATCCGACGCCGCAGCTTGAGGCAGAGACAGGGGCATTCCGATTGACTCGATATCATCCATCGGCGGTTCCTACATGAGGATCAATTTGGCCTGAAGAGCCCCGGCTTTCTTGAGCGCGTTGAAGATAGCGACCAGATCTCGCGGCGAGGCCCCGATGGCGTTGAGCGTCTTCGCCAACTCCGACACGGTCACCGCTCGCTCCATGGGGATCAGGTACGCGTTCTGTTCCTCGACGTCGAGCGACGTCTCGGGAACCACCTCGGTCGTGGCCCCCTCCGCGAACGGCGCCGTCGGCTGCGAGACGTTGGCGCTTTCCTTCACCTTGACGACCAGGCTGCCCTGCGCGATGGCGACCGAGGAGATCCCAACGTTCTCGCCGACCACAATCGTGCCGGTGCGCTCGTTGATGACGACGGTGGCGGCCATATCGACCGTCACCTCCTTCAGCGTGATCTCGTCGATGAACCCGATAACGCCGGCTGCGGTGATCTCCTGCGGTATGGCCACCCGGATGGCGCCGGCGTCGAGCACCGTGGCGGCCCCCGGATGGGCCTTGTTGACCACCTCGCTGATTCGCTGCGCCGTGGTGAAATCGCTGTTGCGGAGGCTGAGCGTCAGATAACGCAGGCCGGCCGCCTGCTCGACGAACGTCGCCAGTTCGGACTTCTCCACGAGAGCTCCGTCCGGGATGCGACCGACGGTCTGATGGTTCTTCGACAGGGTGGCCTGGCTGCCGGAGACGGACCAGCCGCCGATCGAGACGCCCCCCTGGGCTACGGCATAGACCTGGCCGTCGAGACCTCGCAACGGCGTCGGCAGCAGCATCGCCCCCTGGAGGCTCTTGGCATCGCCGAGGGCCGAGACATCGACGTCGATCCGCATGCCCTCCCGATCGAACGGGCCCAGCTCGGCAGTCACCATCACCACCGCTGTGTTGTCCCCCGTCAGGTCCGACGGGGACAGGACCAGACCCGAATCCCGCAGCACATTCGTCAGCATTTGACGCGAGAGCAGGGTCTTGTCGCCCGTGCCGGCCAAACCGGTCACCAGGCCGATCCCGGTGAGAGGGTTGCCGCGAACGCCCTGGATTTCGACAATGTCCTTGATCCGCTCACAACGCCCGACACCCGCCATGCCGAGGGACAACAGCAGCCCTGCCCCGGCGGCGAGCACCCATCTGGTTAACGATGTTCTTTCCAAGAGAAACCCCCTGATCCCGCCCAAAACGGCGGATCGGATTCTTCCTGAGCAGCCGATCACCACGGCCAGAGCAAGTCGAAGACTCGCCCCACCCAACCCGTGCGAGTGTACGGGGCGGCGACGCCGCTGTTCCTCGTGACGATGTGGAAGTTGGCGACCTGCGCGCTCTTGACCGTATTGTCGAACGCAATGTCGCTGGGACGAACGATGCCGCTGACCTCGATCGTCTGGATATCCCCGGCAATGCTGCGATCTCGCGTGCCCAGGACGACGAGATTCCCGTTCGGCAGGACATCGAGCACCACGACGCTGACGCGGTCTTCGAAGCTCCGCTCGTCCTTGTAATCGGCCTTGCCCGAGAGCGAGTTGCTCGCCGCCGCCGACATCGTCAGGCCCGGGATGCTCGGGAGAATATGATCGATGTTCAGCTCCCCGTCAAAGTCGCTCGTTCGGGACGTCTCCTTCTGGAGTTCCCGTTTCGACTTGTTGTTCACCGTGCTCTCCTCGGCGATCTTGATCGTGAGGACGTCCCCGATGCCGCGGGCGACGTCATCGGCGTACGTGGTCGGCAGGTTCTTGTCCCGCTTGCCCCAGATGGAGCCCGCGTCCAGCGATTCGCTCAGGAACGACGCCTGGATCAGCATCGCACCGATCAACACCCGTTTCACGTTCATAAGCACTCCTTGGGTCCGCCGGCGTTAGAGCACCGGTTCGACGGTTCCGTCGGCATTCACCTTGCACACGATCACACGGCTGGAATCGGCGTTCCGCACCTTGACGCACTCGCCGGTCCGGCCTTCCTGCAGCACCGTGCCGACCGCGGTGACGACCAGCCCGGGCCGCTCGATGCGAATCACGACGGTCTCATTGCGCCGGATCACGACCGGCGACTGCGCAACACTCACCATGTCGGCCCGCACTTCCATGTCTGCCGGCAGCTTGCGGACGGCCATAAGCCCATAAGGAGCCTGCCAATTCGCCGGCTCGGGCTGATCCGAGACCACCGTCTCGATCCTCAGGTCCGCCGGGGTCAGAATCGTCCCCTCGGCCACCTCGCGGGCGGTCACCACGCGCCGGCTCTGGTACTTGAGCCGGAACAGAATGTCGCGCTTGCCAATCTCCCTGCCGTCGGCCATGACCGTGATCTGGACGGCCACGTGGCCGCGCGCCCCGCTCTTGGCGAAACGGGGCAGAACCTGCAGGTCCTCCACCTGGGCCGACAGGACCAGTTCCTGCGGCTTGGCGGTGGGAATCATCTCGCGGATCATGGAGGCCGGTGGATGCTGCCGGAGGAATTCCCGACCGACCTCGATGAACTCATCCGGACTGATGCTCCGGTGGTACCGGCGAACCGCAACCGCCTGGGCTCCCGTCAATCGCACCTGATCGGCGGAGATGCCGTGCGAAGCCAGCCGACTCAGGATTGTGACACGATCCAACACGGCCTTCTGTCCCGGCGTTGAAATCTGTCCGAGACCGATCCCGGCCGCCGCCGTGACGAGGGACGAATTGCCGTGAAGAACGCTGATCTGCCCCAGCGTCAGCGGTCCGGTCTGGACCGTCACCTCGCGAGGCAGATGAACCTGGAGCAGATCCTCCCGGGCAGGCGACGCCGGATCCGCAGCCCGACCGAAAGAGCCCGTCGGCCACAGGATCGCCGCGAGGAGAACAAACTGAGACAATCTACAATCCATGACCAGATCCTACCGAAAGAGGTTGCTCGTATTCTGGAGCATCTCATCACCGGCCCGAATGGCTCGGGAGTTGATCTCATAAGCCCGCTGAGCGGTGATGAGGTTCACCAGTTCATTCACCATGTTGACGTTGGACTTCTCCAGGAAGCCGGCTTGGATCTCGCCGAAGCCCTCCTGGCCTGCGGTCCCGACGATGGCTTCGCCGCTGGCGTTGCTCGGCGTGTAGAGGTTGTCCCCCTGGCTGATGAGTCCCGAGGGATTGACGAAGCGTGCGATTTGAATCGTGCCCACGACGGTGCTGAGCCCGGACGAGTCGGTGGTATTGACGCTGCCGTCCGTGCCGATGCTGACCGACGCCGCATCCGTCGGGACGGAAATGGCCGGTTCAATCTGATATCCGGCCTGCGTCACGAGCTGGCCGTTCGCGTTCAACATCAGGGAACCGTCTCGCGTGTACCGAAGATTCCCGTTCGGCATGAGCACCTGGAAGAACCCGTTCCCGCGGATCGCCAGGTCGAGGTCTCGCTGGGTATTCGTGAACTCGCCCAGACTGAAGATCCGCAGGGTGGAAGCGATCCGCACACCCGTGCCGACCTCCATCCCGGTCGGGGAATTGACGCCTGCCGCGATTTCCGTGCCTGGTTCCTTCATCTTCGAGTAGAGCAGGTCCTGGAATTCAATCTGGCTGCGTTTGTAGCCCGTGGTGTTGACATTCGCCAAATTGTTGGCGATCACATCCACCAGAGTCTCCTGAGCCATCATCCCGGTAGCGGAGGTTGAAAATGCCCGTATCATAGGCGTTCTCCCTGGATTGCGGATAATCGATCAGCCATCTGAGTCGCCCCCATGTGCGAATCCTTTCTCACTCGTCGTCTATCCTTCCGTTCATCCCATGGCGACGCCCAGCGCAGCAGTCGTCGATTCCCGCTTCACGCTAACGAGTCTCATGTTGGACTCGTACATCCGCGAGACGAGAATCATGTTCACCAGCTCATCGATGAGCTTGACGTTGGACGCCTCCTGGTAGCCCTGCTTGACAACCACGTCGGTAGCTTCCACCGGGTCCACGTCTTCGGGCGTCTTGAAACAGTTCTGCCCGACGGGCACGAGCTTGTCCCGCTCTCCCGGGAAGTCCACGATCCGCAATTGGCCGATCGTCGTCTGTCCTGCAACGACCAGTCCGCTGTCGGAGACGGAGAGATCGGTAATGTCCGCCTCGGGAGGGAGGATCAGAGGTCCTGCCGTCCCGGCGACCAGGCGGCCTGCCGTATCCACGATCTGCCCGTTCTGATTCGTGGTGAAGACGCCATGGCGAGTGAACTCCGGTCCTGCGGGGGTCTCGATCACGAAGAACCCGTCTCCGTGCAGCGCGAAGTCCAGCGTCCGAGCCGTCTGCACCAGACTGCCTTGAGAGAAATCAAAGAGCCCCTGGGACTCCCCCTGTTTGCCTTCGCCTTCGCCCTGTGCGGCCTCCTGGGCCGCGAGGACCTGCGTAAAACTGTTGCACCGGCGCTTAAAACCCGCGGTGCTGACGTTGGCCACGTTGTGCGCAATGACGTCCAGTTGCTGTGTCAGAGCATTCAGACTCGCACCAACCTGGGCGCCAATATCCGTCACGTCAAACTCCCTGGGTTATGTCAATTCCGTGGTCGCGCCCACCAAGGGGGACGCGCCTGCCGTCGGGATCGGGCCTTGCCCGCCGTGTTCTTCCTCCCAAGACGACATGGCGGCCGTGATGTGCGCGAGTTCGTCGATCTCGGCATCGCTCAAGCCCGTCAGTTCCACCGCAATCGACCTCTCCGAATCGGCGCCGTAGCAGTGCCTCACCCGGCCGATTCCTGTGACGGTGCCCCATCCTCCAGGCACCTCAGCCCCGCCGCAATCGAGAGTGAACACCACGAGGACTCGATCTCCCGGGTGAACCGACAAGGCAGTCTGGATCCGCAGGCCCGGTCCCGCCAGTTCCGTGACACGTCCCTCGGCGAAGACCGGCGCCTGGCTGGCCGGCGTTTGGCTGGCCGGCGCCGCGACGCCGGCCCACGACGGAGCCGGCGGTTCCACGGAAGTCCCCACAGCGCCGGAAGGGAACCGGTGTTGACGGAAAGGCAGATAGGCAATCAGGGCGTTTCCGCGAACCGCCACGCGGGGAAATCGCCGACGATTCGTGAACTGGACCGTTTCACTGTGGTTGAGGGTCAACCGGCTCCCGTCGCAATGCACGGTCGAGGTGTCAAACTCCCACGCCGACAGGCCGCTGTAATGCCGGGCCTGCCAGGAATCACCCGCCCTTGTCTGGATCGGGCTTGCCAGTTGCACGGCAAACTCGATTTCGTCGTTTCGCACGACCTCGCCTCGGACCACGAGGCCATCCGCGGGCCTGGTACGGGTCAGCTCAATGGTCTTGCCGGGGGCAACATCCCGGCTGCTGACCGGTCCCAGTCCCGCCATCTCGCCTGCGACGGAAGCGATCTGAAAGCCCAGCTTCTCCCGCAGGCGGCCGATTTCCATTCGAAGACGCTCGTTCTCCTGCAGGGTGCGGGTCCGCGTGCACTCAGCCAGAAGCTTGACCGCGCCTCGATCGAATGCGTCGACGGCGGTGAACACGTCATGGGTCCGTCGCAGCCCGCTCCTCAGGACGACGGCCAGGAGAATCTGGCGATCGCGCGCCCCCAGACCTCGACGCAGTGCGTTCTCCGTGAAGACCTCTCGCGTCCGGCTTTGGCTCTGCGCCCATCGCGAGTAACTGACCCACAACAGCAACACGACGAGCACAACCAGCAGAACGAGAGCCAGCAGCGTGAGATTCTGCGCCGGCACGCGCCCCTGGTTCAACTGACGGGCGGCTTCCCATCGTTCCATGACCGTCAATGCCAACAGGATGTGCTCAGGTCCCTGCATGGTGTCGCAATGCGCTGCCCTACCGAATGAGATTCGTCAACTCGCGAAGAATGTCGTTCGCGACACTGATGGTCCGCGCGTTCGCCTGGAAACCGTTCTGGGCTTCGATCAAGGTCACAAACTCCGTGGCAATGTCGGCATTGGACTTCTCCAGGGCGCTGCCCTGAATCGAGCCGGCGCCCATGCTCGCGGCTTGGGTAAGGACGGCGGTGCCGGAGTTGGCGGAAGCCTTGAAGTAGCCGCTGCCGGCGCTCTCGAGGCCCGAGGGGTTCCGGAACAGGGCCAGAGCCAGAGTCGCAATGTCCTTCTTGACGCCATTCGTAAAGGAGCCGACCAGGACGCCGTCCTCACGGACCGACACGGACGAGAGGCTCCCCGACGCGTATCCATCCTGTTCTCGGGCCACGGCCGTCGAGTCGCCTGCGAACTGGGTCAGACCATTGAAGGAACCGATGGTCCCGAAGTTCAGGGCGATCGTCTGCGTATTGCCGGGATCATGCGTGAAGGACATGGTGAACTCGGCCGTCTCGCCATCCGGGATTCCCGCGAAGGCGCCGCTCTTCGAATTGAATGTCAGGCCGATAATCCGGCGAGTGTCAATACCGATCTCCTCCACATTTCCCGTGACGGAGGTCAGGACCATGTCCCACGTGTTCGTTTCATTGCTGCGCACCAGAGCCGCCGACAAGACGTGCTTTCCGCCTTGCCCATCATAAATGGCGATGTTGGCGGTCTGGACCTCATCGCCGCCCACGGCGGTCATCTCGAAATAGGCTGGGGTCTGCAGCGAGCCGCTGCCCGAGTACGACATCGCGATGTCG